>DASULV010000070.1:0-22782 GCA_036277955.1 Solirubrobacterales bacterium
GCGCGCCTCGTGGTCGAAGCCGAGCGTGTGCAGCGCCCAGAGGCTGAAGGTCGAGTCGCGGATCCAGCTGAAGCGGTAGTCCCAGTTGCGTTCGCCGCCCGGCGTCTCCGGCAGCGAGGTGGTGGGGGCGGCGACGATCGCCCCGGTCGGGGTGTAGGTGAGGCCCTTGAGGACGAGGGCGGAGCGCTGGAGGTGGATGCGCCAGGGGTGGTCGGGGAAGTCGCCGTCGCGCAGCCATTCGCGCCAGAACTCTTCGGTCGAGTCGATCCGCTCCAGCGCCTCGGGGGCGCTGCGGGGGCCGCCGAGGCCGCCGTCGGTCCAGGTCAGGGCGCAGAAGGCGTGCTGGTCTTCGTGCAGGATGACCTTGCCGCGGGCGGCGCCGTCGGCGAGATCGAGGTCCATGTCGCTGGTCAGCAGCAGCTCGGTGCCGTCGGCGGCGGTCGCCATTGCTTCGCCGAGCTCGCCGCCGCTCCAGCGCGCCTCCTCGGCCCCGTAGTTGAAGCGCGGCCGGCACTCCATCTCCATCTCCACGGTGCCGTCGATGCAGGTGATCGTCCGCAGCAGCGAGCGGTCGGACTCGTGTTCGGTGTCGGGGCGCCCGCGCCTGTCCCCGCCTTCGTCGCGTTCACCGCGGGGCGGGACCCAGTCGGCGATCGTCAGCGCGTCCTTGACCACGGCCCAGCCGGTGTCGGTGACCCAGGTCGTCTCGATCACCAGCGTGCCGGGGGAGTAGCGGCGGCTGATCGGGACGATCACTCCCTTCGGCCGCAGCGAGAGGTGGCCGGCGCCGCGGTCGAGCAGGGCGGCAAAGGCGCTGGGGGAGTCGAAGCGCGGGCAGCAGAGCCACTCGACGCTGCCGCTGAAGGAGACGAGCGCCGCGGTGTGGCAGTCGGAGAGGAAGCCGTAGCTCCCGATCGGGGGGAAGCGGTCGTCTGGGGAGCTCACGGGCGATGCCAAGCTAGCAGCGGGCTACGCTGAACCCGCATGAAACTCTTGTTGGCCCACGTCGGCGCCACGTTCGCCCCGCTCGAGGTGCTGCCGCTGCTGATCGCCGCCGTGCTCTACGCGAAACGCTCGGTCACGCTGGCCGAGAAAGGCCGGCCGGTGCCGCTCTGGCGCCAGCTCTGCTTCGCCGCCGGCCTGCTGACGATCGTCGTCGCCCTCGTCTCACCGATCGCCCACATCGCCGAGGAGCTGGTGATCGCGCACATGGTCGAGCACCTGCTGCTCGGCGACATCGCGACCCTGCTCCTGGTCCTCGGCCTGACCGGGCCGCTGCTGCAGCCGGTCCTCGCGATCCGCTTCTTCGACCGGCTGCGGGTCCTCGCCCACCCGCTGGTCGCCCTGCCGCTCTGGGCGCTCAACTTCTACGTCTGGCACATCCCCTCGCTCTACGACGCCGCCTACGCCGGAGCGCCCGTCCACGCTTTCGAGCACAGCTGCTTCATCTTCTTCGGCTGCCTGATGTGGATGCCGGTCTTCGGGCCGCTGCCGAAGCCGGCCTGGTTCACCGCTCCTTGGAAGGTCGGCTACGTGATCGCGGTGCGCTTCGCCGGCGCGATCCTCGGCAACGTGCTGATGTGGACCGGCTCGGTCCTCTACCCCGTCTACGCCCCCGGCGAGCGCTACTGGGGGATCTCGCCGCTGGCCGACCAGAGCACCGCCGGGGTGGTGATGATGGTCGAGGGAACCTTCCTCGGCCTCGGCCTGCTCGCCTGGTTCTTCTTCGAGTGGTCGCGGGAGGGGATCGAGAAGCAGCGCCTGCTGGACCTGGCGCTGGAGCGGGGCGTGGAGCTCGACGAGGCGCGGGCGCAGCGCGCGGTCGCCGCCGGCCAGGGCGAGCGCCTCGAGCGCCAGCTGCTCGCTACCGGAGGAGACGGCGACGACCGCCCGGGCTGAGCGACGGCTGCTGACGGCGCTGGTCTTCGTGGTCGGCGCCTCCAGCCTCGGGGTGGAGATCGCGGCGGCGCGGCTGCTGGCTCCTTACTTCGGCGCCTCGACGGTGGTCTGGGCGAATACGATCGGCGTCGTCCTCGTCGCCCTCTCGGCCGGCTACTGGTTCGGCGGCCGCTACGCCGACCGCCACCCGCACCTGCGCGGTCTCTGCGTCCTGGTTTTGGCTGCAGCCGTCCTGATTGCTGCGGTGCCGTTCGCCGCCCGACCCTTCCTCGGCTTCTCCGTCGACGCCTTTGACACGGTGTCCATCGGCGGCTTCGCCGGCTCGCTGTTCGGGGTGCTGATCCTGGTCGCGGTGCCGGTGACCCTGCTCGGCGCGGCGGCGCCGTGGGCGGCGAGGCTCGCGGTCGGCGAGGTCGCCAGCTCGGGGGAGGTGGTCGGTCGCCTCTACGCGATCTCCACCGCCGGCTCGCTGCTGGGGACGATGGTCTCGGCGCTGCTGCTGATCCCGCTGCTCGGCACCCAGCGGACCTTCCTCGTCTTCGCCCTCGGCCTGGCGCTGGTCGCGAGCCTGGGGGTCGGTTGGCGCGGGCTCGCCGTCCCGCTCTCGCTGCTGACGCTCGTCGCCGTCCCGGTCGGCACGATCAAGGGGGACGCCGACGGGCGCGTCCTCTACGAGGCGGAGACGACGCACCAGTACGCGCGGGTGGTCGAACGGGCCGACGGGACCAGGGTCCTGGAGCTGAACGAGGGCCAGGCGGTCCACTCGCTCTACCGGCCCGGCTCCTACCTGACCGGCGACTACTGGGACGGGCAGCTGGTGCTGCCGGCGGCCGCCTCGGCGCGGCCGCCGCGGCGGATCGCGATCCTCGGCAACGCCGCCGGGACCGTCGCCCGCTCCTTCGGCCACTTCTTCCCCGGCACCGCCGTCGACGCGGTCGAGATCGACGCCGAGCTGACCGAGCTGGGGCGGCGGTTCTTCGACCTGCGCAACCCGCGGATGGAGGTCTTCGGCGAGGACGCCCGCCCCTGGCTGGAGCGCTCGGCGGGCGGCTACGACGCGATCATGGTCGACGCCTACCGCCAGCCCTACATCCCCTTCTACCTGGCGACGAGGGAGTTCTTCGAGCTGGCCCGCGAGCGGCTGGCGCCAGGCGGGATCGCGATCGTCAACGTCGGCCACCCGGAGGGCGGCCGGGAGCTGGAGCGGGTCCTCGGGCGGACGATGGCCGCCGCCTTCCCGCGGGTCCTGCGCTATCCGACCGAGCCGACCAACACGCTCCTGGTCGCGGGCGACGGCGCCTTCTCGGCGGCGCGGCTGCAGGCCAACCTGGCGGCGCTGCCGGCGGCCCTGCGCCCCGAGGCGCGGCAGGCGGCCGCCCGGCTGGCGCCGCGGCTGCCGGGCGGGGAGGTCTACACCGACGACCGCGCCCCGGTCGAGTGGCTGGTCGACTCCTCCCTGCTGGAATACGCGAATGAGTGAAGGAATCAGTGGAGCCGGGGAGAGGCTGCGGGCCTGGCTGGTGACCGGCCCGGTCGGCCGGGGCCTCTCCTTCGCGATCGACTTCTCGGTCGCTCTGCGGACGATGCTGGCGCGGCGGCGATGATCGATCCTCTAGGGTCACCCGTCGATGAAAACCACCGTTGAAGAGCTGCCGAATTCCCGCGTCGAAGTGCAGGTCGAGGTGCCTGCCGCCGACGTCGACAAAGCGACCTCCCGCGCCGCCCGCACGCTGGCGAAAGAGATGCGGATGCCGGGCTTCCGCGCCGGCAAGGCGCCCGCCTCGCTGGTGATCCAGCGGATCGGCTTCAGCGCCGTGCTGCAGGAGGCGATCCGCGAGGCGCTGCCGGAGTGGTACGAAGGGTCCCTGTTCGACTCCGGCGTCAGCCCGATCGGCGACCCGGACATCGAGATGGTCTCGACGCCGGAGGACGAGGGGCAGCCGCTCGAGTTCAAGTTCACGGTGGGGGTGCGGCCGGAGGCGAAGCTCGGCGACTACAAAGGGCTCGAGGTCGGCAAAGAGGAGCAGGAGGTTCCCGACGAAATCGTCGACACGGAGGTGGAGCGCATCCGCGAGGGGTTCGCGCGGCTGGAGCAGGTCGAGCGCGAGGCCAAAGAGGGCGACTCGCTGCTGATCGACTTCGAGGGCTTCGTCGACGGCTCCGCCTTCCAGGGCGGCACCGCCGAGGACTACCTGCTGGCGCTCGGCTCGGGGCAGCTGATCGAGGGCTTCGAGGAGCAGCTCACCGGCGCCGGCGCGGGGGAGGAGCGCGAGGTGAAGGTGACCTTCCCGTCCGACTACCAGGCCGAGCACCTGGCGGGCAAAGACGCCGTCTTCAAAGTCAAGGTGAAGGAGGTGCGGGAGAAAGTCCTCCCCGAGCTCGACGACGACTTCGCCTCCGACGCTTCGGAGTTCGACTCCCTCGAGGAGCTGCGCGCCGACATCCGCGAGAAAGTCGGGGCGGCTCTCGGTTCCCGCGCCGAGGAAGACTTCCGCCTCGCCGCGATCGACGCCGCCGTCGACGCCGCCACCGTCGACGTGCCCGACGAGCTGGCCACCGCCCGGGCCGAAGAACGCTGGGAGCGGATGGAACGGCAGCTCGCCGGCCGCGGCATGGACCCGAACGCGTTCCTGCAGATGCAGGGCAAAACGCGCGAGGAGCTGATCGCCGAGACCAAGCCCGACGCCGAAAAAGAGCTGAAGCGGGAGGCGGTCGTCACCGCGATCGCCGAGGCGGAGGCGATCGAGGTCTCCGAGGAGGAAATGGTGGAGGCGCTGGAGCACAGCGCCGAACACGAACGCACCACTCCCGAGAAACTGCTGGAGCGCCTGCGCAAGAGCGGCCGCGACTCGATGGTCCGCGAGGACCTCCGCGCCCGCAAGGCGATCGACCTGGTCGCCGAGGCCGCCAAACCGATCCCCAAAGAGGAAGCCGACGCGGCCAAGGAGAAAGCCGAGGCGCGAGAGAAACTGCTCGCGCCGGAGGGTGAGAAAGGCGCGAAAGCCGGCGGCCTCTGGACCCCGGGCAGCGACTAGCCAGACCCGCTCGCACTCGGCGAGCGCGACTTTCCGGCCCCCGCCGTGTAGATGATGCTGTGACGGGGAGAAAGCGCGCGCGCCGCGACGCCAACCGACTTACCGCAGCGCTGGCAGCGGGGCTTTGCGCGCTGGCGGTGGCGCCCGGCGCGACTACCGCTGCCGGCGAGCCGACGGACGTTCTCGACCAGAACGGGGTCGTCGTCCCGAGCCTCGGTGACCATTTCGACGAAACCGTGTTCTCCGAGGTGCAGGCGCGGCCCGACGGGGGCGTCGTCGCTCGCCGGGACGGTCGGCTCGAGTCCTACCGCGCCGACGGCTCTCCCGATCCGGCCTCGCCGCCGCAGGAGGTCCGCTACGACCATGAGGTCTTTCCGCTCCCGGGCGGCAAGAGTTTGATTTGCGACGGAAGGATTCTCACCCTCGTCAACCCTGACGGCAGCGTCGACACCCGCTTCGGCGGCACCGGCAGCGTCAAGTTGGCCCTGCAACCGCTAGCAGTGGCGGAGCTTCCTTCGGGGAAGGTCCTCCTCGCCAGCACCAGCTTCAGCGGCCTCCACGTGCTCTCCGCCTCGGTCAACGTCCAATTGATCGACCTCGAAGGGAACATCGACCGGAGCGTCGGAACGAGGGGCGTCCTCTCGCTATCGATCCCGCCCTCCAATTTCTTCGCCGGCGGGCTCGAGATCGCGCCCACCGGCGATGGCGGCGCGCTGGTGACCGGGGGCGGGTTCATGCTCGAGGTGCGGGCCGACGGGTCGCCGAATCCGGGCTTCGGGTCTGGCGGGCTGGTGGTCGACCTGCCGGTGCTGGCCGGCGCGCACGTGTTCTCGGACGGCTCGGTGGAGGCGGTCGGCTCGCATTCCGGCCAGTCGAGCGAGGACCTGTTCCTCCTCCGCTTCACGGCGGCAGGCACTCCCGACGCCGGGTTCGGCCCCGACGGCTTCCGCGACTTCGACTTCGGCGGCCAAGAGAGCGCTCGAACTGCCATCTGGGCGGCCGACGGCTCGGTGGTCGTCGGCGGCACGACCCGGGTGGGCGGCGATTGCGTCGCCGGGCAGAGCTGCGAAGAGACGCCGCTCCTGGTCGGCTTCGATCCCGGCGGGAACCTCGATCCCGGCTTCGGCGAAGGGGGGGCCCTCAGGCTCACGCCCCTCGCGGGCACTCCAGGGAGCTCGTCGGGCGGCGGGGTCCTGGCGATGGCGCGCAGGCCGAACGGCTCGATCGTCGCCGTTGGCAGCGCTTCGCCGGCGCGGACCGTCGCCTTCCTCGCCGGCGTCTCGCCGCAGGGAGCGCTACTACCCGGGTTCGGGGAAGGGGGGATCGTCCGCGTGCGCAGTCCGCGACCGGCGATCCAGAAGGCTGCCGGTCTCGCGCCTCTGCCCGGCGGCGGGCTGCTCGCTGCGGCCACCAGCGACGTCGGCTTCCAAAGCCACCCGGTCCTGATCCGCTACGGAGCCGATGGCGCCCTCGATCGCTCCTTCGGCGGCGGCGGTTTCGTACCCCTCGGCGACGTCGGCTTCGCCAGCGGGTTCGCGGTCGATCGGTTGGGGCGCTCGCTGGTAGGGGTCAGCGGATACCCCCGTAACAGCCTGCTCCTGCGCACCGCCGACGGGGCGCCGGACCTCTCCTTCGGCGACGGCGGCGGAGTGTGGCTGCCGCGGCGTGTGTGGATCGAGGCGCTCGGCTTCGATGAGGTCGGCGAGGTCGTCATCGTCGGAAGCCACGACGTCGCCGGCCCTCTTGAACCCGGCGTCGTGCTGCGCCTGCACCCGGACGGGACGCCCGACCCCCGCTTCGGTCACGGTGGCAGGGTCGCCCTCGGGTCCGTCGGTGGCACCCGGGTGAAGGCGAGGGCATTTGGAGGCGTGGAGGACGGCCGGCTGCTTGTGGGCGGTCTCGCCGGACGCCGCTTCGCGATCGCCGGGCTGTTGGCGGACGGCAGCCTCGACCGCCGCTTCGGCGTAGGCGGCTGGGCGCTTGCGCGCGCCGGCGGCGACGCCAGGGCGCTGATGGTGAGGCGCAGCGGTTCGCGAATCTACGCTGCGGGCGTCGCCCTTGACGGTGACCGGTACCGCGTCGTCCTGATGCGCTTCGGTGACAACGGCCGGATCGACCGCGCCTTCGGGCGACGAGGCCGGCTCGTCGCCTCGATTCCGGCGATGGCCGAGCCGAAGGCGATCGTGCCAACCCGTCGCGGCGTCCTTGTCATCCTCAGCAGAGGGGAGGCGCCGCTGCTCTCGTTCAGCCGCGGCGGCCGCGTGCGGCGCTATCCCGTCGGAGGGGATGCCACCGACGTGCGGGCAGCCGTCTCCGGTGACCGGCTGGTCCTCGGCTGGAACGAGTTCTCGCGTCAGGTCCACGTTGACGTCTACCACCTTGCCGCCCGGCCGCTGCGCTGAGGATCGAGCTCGCGGACCGCTCCTCAGGGACCTCCAGCGGCTTCTATAGAGTGCGGGCCATGAGTCCCTTGGTCCCGATGGTGGTCGAGCAGACCTCGCGCGGCGAGCGTGCTTTCGACATCTACTCGCGCCTGCTGGGCGAGCGGATCGTCTTCCTCGGGACCCCGGTCAACGACGACATCGCCAACCTGATCGTCGCCCAGATGCTGCACCTGGAGTCCGAGGACCCGGACAAGGACATCAGCCTCTACATCAACTCGCCGGGCGGCTCCGTGTACGCGGGGCTGGCGATCTACGACACGATGCAGTTCATCAAACCCGACGTGCAGACGATCTGCGTCGGGATCGCGATGAGCATGGGCGCGCTGCTGCTCAGCGGCGGCGCCGCCGGCAAGCGGATGGCGCTGCCGAACTCGAAGATCCTCATCCACCAAGTCTCGGCCGGGTTCCAGGGCCAGGCCACCGACATCGAGATCCACGCCAAAGAGATCATCGACGTCCGCCGCCGGCTTGACGAAATCATCGCCCACCACACCGGGCAGCCGTTCGACAAAGTCACTAAAGACACCGAGCGGGACTACTTCATGAGCGCGGAGGAGGCGAAGGAGTACAACATCGTCGACCGCGTGATCGAGCACCACTGAAGCGCGCCCTCGCTTCAGCTCTATCCGTCGCGGTGGTTCTCGCCGCTGGGGTTGCGCCTTCGTCAGCCGCCAGTTCAGGTCGCGACGGCGGCGTCTCCTACTTCGGCCACGTCTTCCCGGTGCAGGGCCCGCACGGCGTGCGGGGAGCGGTCGGCACCTACCACGCGCCGCGCAGCGGCGGCCGCATCCACGAAGGCTTCGACATCACCGCCGCCTGCGGCACTCCGCTGGTGGCGGTGCGGGGCGGCCGGGTCCTGCGGCAGGGCTACGACCCGGTCCTTTACGGCAACTACCTGCTGCTCCACGGCGAAGGCGAGGCCCGCAGCTACTTCTACGCCCACATGCCGCGGCCGGCCCGCGTCCGCAAGGGCGAACGGGTGTGGGAGGGGGAGAGGGTCGGCGCCGTCGGGGAAACCGGCAACGCGGCAGGCCTCGGCTGCCACCTCCACTTCGAGATCCACGTCAGAGGCGTCGCGGTCGATCCCGAACCCGACCTGCGCCGCTGGGACCGCTACAGCTGAGGGCGAGTGGGGCTCCACCTTCTCTGGAGCCCCACTGCGAGACAGCGTTAGAGGTTCCTATCCGTCTCCCCATTCATTTCCAGATTTCAGGCTGAATTCGCCCGTGCCTGAGAATTCAGCTTCCACTTTCCCAATTTCGAGATGCGTACCGGTGTTTTTCGTGAAGGACCACTGATGCGCTTTTTTCTGGGCGGAGGTATCGATATTCGCTACTAGCAAGCCAGCGATTTCATAGCTTCCTGCGTGAAGACAAGATGCCCCTTTCAACTGGATCGTGACAATTTCTTCACGCGTCGATTCTGGCCTCCATCTCACCCGAGGGGTAGTGGTAGATCCCGTCAGGGCTTCTTCGGCCGAGAAGCCCAGCGACTGAGTTCTGATCTGACCGTTAGGAAAGCCCGTTGAGAGCACTTCACAGGAAGTATCGCCAGCCGGCGCGGTGACTTTGCAGCCTTCGAAAAGGACGGCGCCCGCCGTGAATCCCCTGAGACCGGTAATGCGGTTTCCTTCAGACGAGTTGAATTTGAGGCCGCTGCATTGCACCGTTATTCCGGCGCCCTGCGTCTGTTTGAAAACCCAATTTTTTATGGTCGTTATCGTTTGGTTTAGATTTTCGGATTCCCCGGCTAGTAGGGTTTGTTTAACCCCACCTTTAGTGACTTGCCATTCAGGTTTGGATTCGGTTGCATTCGCGCCGATGCTCCAAACTGCTCCAAACAGCACACACGTCGAAACCAGTGCGAATATGAGGCGACTGTGTCTCATCCTCCACTCTCCCTAAATATCTATCGACAGCGAAGGCAACTCCATGCAGGCGGTATGAGTGCTGAAGAGTGCCCCCTTGATTGTCGATTGACGTTAAAACGAACTGTGATGTAAGTCAAAAACAGTTGAGTATATAGGGAGGTTTCAGCTAATGGTCCTGTTAGCAATCCCTACGCCAATGCGTCGGTGACCCAAACGAGGTGAACCGGCAAGCTAGTCGGCCTGTCCCAGAGCGCGCTCGAACCAGAGGTCGGCTTTGGGGTTCTCGTTGTAGGCGGGGACCTCGCGGTAGCCGGCCGCGCGGTAGAGGTTGACGGCGGGGGTGAGGTAGTCGGAGGTGTCGAGGCGGATGGCGCGGCAGCCGTGTTCGAGCGCGATCTCGTCGAGCCGGGCGAGGATCTGACGGCCGAGGCCGCTGCCGCGGAAAGGCGGCGCCACGTACATGCTCTTCACCTCGGCGACCTCGGTATCGAGGTAGCGGACGCCGCCTAGACCCGCCGGCTCACCATCCGCTCGCGCGATCAGCAGTACCCCGTTCGGGGGCACGAGGTCCGGCGGCGGCCCCTTCGCGATCTCCTCCTCGAGGTCGATGCCGGCCTCCTCGCGGTCATAGACCAACGGCCCATCCGCCTCACGGACGAAGTCCGCGTAAAGCCTTTGCACCTCCGGATCGTCGCGGGCGACCGGCTCCAGCGTTACCTCAGGCATCGACCCGCAGTTCGTAGCTGAACCACTCCGAGCGCTCGGCGCCGGTGGAGTCGTAGAGACGCTGGGCGGTGTGGTTGGCGGGGGCGGTGGACCACTCGACGAAGGGGGCACCGCGCTCGCGGGCGACTTCAGCGGTCGCCTCGATCAGGGCGCGGCCGACGCCCTCGCCGCGTGCCTCCTCGGAGACGTAGAGGTCGTTCATCAGCACGCTCTCGGTCGCCTCCAGGGAGCTGAAGTGCCAGTAGAGACAGGCATAGCCGAGCAGTCGCCCGTCGCGGCGGGCGCCGAGCAGGAGGCCCTCCTCACTGGGGGCGAGGAAGCGGCGGAAGAAGGTGCGATTGCGTTCTTCGTCGATGTCGGCGACCTCGTAGAAGCGCTGGTAGGCGGCAATCAGCGGCAGCAGCTCCTCGAACTCCTCGACGTGGATCGGCGCGATTTGCAGCTCGGCGGCCACCTGCCCACGGTAGCGGGACGCAAGCCTGCGCTCATGTGCAGGGACAGCCCGGCCGATGCCGTAAACGACCTCACGAACCGGTGCAGGTCCCCGACTAAGCTTTGGGACGCCGCCGGAGGCAAGAGAACATCCCGTTAGGAGGGGATCCCGCTGGCACGTCCTTCAGACTCGAACGAGCAGCTCCTCTGCAGCTTCTGCGGCAAGTCGCAGCGCCAGGTGAAAAAGCTGATCGCCGGCCCCGGCGTCTACATCTGCGACGAGTGCATCGACCTCTGCAACGAGATCATCGACGAGGAGCTGACCGCGCCGCCCGCCTTCGAGCTGGAGAACCTGCCGAAGCCGCAGGAGATCTACGACGTCCTGCAGGAGTACGTGGTCGGCCAGGAGGCGGCGAAGCGGTCTCTCTCCGTCGCCGTCTACAACCACTACAAGCGGGTCCAGATCGCCCAGTCCGACGAGACCGACGTCGAGCTGCAGAAGTCGAACATCATGATGCTCGGCCCGACCGGCTGCGGCAAGACGCTGCTGGCGCAGACCCTGGCGCGGATCCTCAACGTCCCCTTCGCGATCGCCGACGCGACCGCCCTGACCGAGGCGGGCTACGTCGGCGAGGACGTCGAGAACATCCTTCTGAAGCTGATCCAGGCCGCTGACTTCGACGTCAAAAAGGCCGAAACCGGGATCATCTACATCGACGAGATCGACAAGATCGCGCGCAAAGCCGACAACCCGTCGATCACCCGCGACGTCTCCGGCGAAGGCGTCCAGCAGGCGCTGCTGAAGATCTTGGAGGGGACCACCGCCTCGGTGCCGCCGCAGGGCGGGCGCAAGCACCCCCACCAGGAGTTCCTGACGATCGACACCACCAACATCCTCTTCGTCTGCGGCGGCTCCTTCGCCGAGCTCGACAAGGTGATCGAGCGCCGGGTCGGCGACCGCGGGATCGGCTTCGGCGCCGAAATCTCCTCGCGCCAGAAGAAGGACGCCGGCGAATGGTTCGAGCAGGTGCTGCCCGAGGACCTGGTCGAGTACGGCCTGATCCCCGAGTTCATCGGCCGCCTGCCGGTGATCACCGCGATCCACCAGCTCAGCCGCGACGACCTCTGCACGATCCTGACCGAGCCGCGCCATGCGCTGACCCGCCAGTTCCAGCGCTTCTTCGAGTTCGACGACATCGAGCTGGTCTTTGCCGACGACAGCCTCGAGGCGATCGCCGACAAGGCCCTGGAGCGAGAGACCGGCGCCCGCGGCCTGCGCTCGATCCTCGAGGAGACCCTGCTCGACGTCCAGTTCGAGCTGCCCTCGCGCCGCGACGTCACCAAGTGCGTCGTCACCAAGGAGACGATCACCGAGGGCCGCCGCCCGACGCTCGTCACCGAGGCGGTCCAGCAGGACATCGGGCCGGCCGACACGGGCCTCAGCGAAGAAACCGCATAGCGTCTTTAGACTCGCCCCCGTGAGCGCGGGGGACCGGCAAAAACTGGAGAGCACCACCCGCTACGACCCGGCCGAGGTCGAGGCGCGGATCTTCGCCGAGTGGATCGCGGGCGGGTACTTCCACCCGGACGCGGAGGGGACGCCGGAGGAGAACTTCTCGGTCGCGATCCCGCCGCCCAATGTCACCGGGGCGCTCCATATGGGGCATGCGCTGAACGGCTCGATGCAGGACGCGCTGGTGCGGATGAACCGGATGCGCGGAAAGAACACCCTCTGGATCCTCGGCACCGACCATGCGGGGATCGCGACCCAGGCCGTGGTCGAGAAAGAGCTGAAGAAAGAAGGGAAGAGCCGCCACGAGCTCGGGCGCGAGGCGTTCGTCGAGCGGGTCTGGGAGTGGAAAGCCGAGTACGGCTCGCGGATCGTCGAGCAGTACAAGCGGCTCGGCGCCTCCTGCGACTACGAGCGCGAGCGCTTCACCCTCGACCAGGGCTACGTCAAGGCCGTCTACCGCGTCTTCAAGCAGCTCTTCGACAAGGGCTACATCTACCGCGACAACTACATGGTCAACTGGGACCCGGGCTCGCACTCGGCGATCTCCGACCTCGAGGTCGAGAACCGCGAGGTCGAGGACGCCCTTTACTCGATCGACTACCCGGTCGAGGACTCCGACCAGGTGCTGACCGTCGCCACCGTGCGGCCGGAGACGATGCTGGCCGACACCGCGGTCGCCGTGAACCCCGACGACGAGCGCTACCGCGACCTCGTCGGCAAGCACGTGATCCTGCCGCTGGTCGGGCGCCGCATCCCGATCATCGCCGACGACCACGTCGACGTCGAGTTCGGGACCGGGGCGCTGAAGATCACCCCCGGCCACGACCCCAACGACTTCGAGATCGGCCGCCGGCACAAGCTCGAGGAGATCGGCGTGATCGGTCCCGACGGGCGGATGACCGAGGAGGCCGGGAAGTTCGCCGGGATGACCGCCGCCGAGGCGCAGAAGGCGGTAGTCGAGGCGCTGCGCGCCGAGGGCCGCCTCCGCGCCGAGGAGCCCTACGTCCACTCGGTGCCGTTCTCGCACCGCTCCGGCGAGCGGATCGAGCCGCTGATCTCGCTGCAGTGGTTCTGCCGCATGGACGAGCTGGCACGGCCGGCGATCGAGGTCGTCGAACGCGACGAGGTGCGGATCACCCCGCCGCAGTGGAAGCGCGTCTACCTCGAATGGATGAGGGAGATCCGCCCCTGGTGCATCTCCCGTCAGCTCTGGTGGGGGCACCGGATCCCCGTCTGGTACTGCGACGAGTGCGGCGAGACGATCGTCGCCGAAGCCGAGCCGCAGCGCTGCCCGAGCTGCAACGGCGAGCTGCGCCAGGAGGAGGACGTGCTCGACACCTGGTTCAGCTCGGCGATCTGGCCGTTCGCCACCCTCGGCTGGCCCGACGACACGCCGGAGCTGCGCGCCTTCTACCCGACCAGCTTCCTGACCACGGCGCGGGAGATCCTCTTCCTCTGGGTGGCGCGGATGATCATGACCGGGCTCGAGTTCCCCGGCGACATCCCCTTCCGCGACGTCTACGTGCACTCGGTGATCCAGGCCCGCGACGGCCGCCGGATGTCGAAGAGCCTCGGCACCGGGATCGACCCACTGGAGGAAATCGACGTCCACGGCGCCGACGCCCTGCGCTTCGGCCTGCTGGCGATGTCCTCGACCCAGGACGTGCGCTTCTCCGATGCCAAGGTCCAGCAGGGCCGCGACCTCGCCAACAAGCTCTGGAACGCCAGCCGCCTCATCCTGCTGAACGCGGCTGACGTATCTCCGGCACCGCGGCCGACCTGCGTCGAGGACCGCTGGATCCTCTCGCGGCTGGAGCGGACGATCGCCTCGGTGACCGAGAAGCTCGAGACCTATGACTTCGCCCACGCGGTCCAGGAGACCTACTCGTTCTTCTGGCGCGACCTCTGCGACTGGTACCTGGAGATCGTCAAGCCGCGCCTCTACGACGGCGAGGCGGAGGTCTCGGCGACGCTGCTCTACGCGCTGGAACGGGTGCTGGCGCTGCTGCACCCGACGATGCCGTTCGTGACCGAGGAGATCTGGAACTACCACCCTGCTCGCCAGGGACATCTCGCGGTGCACGCTTTCCCGGTCGCGGATGAGTCGCTCTTCGACGAGGCGGCCGAGCAGGACGTTGAGAGCGGAATCCGCCTGACCCAGCGCCTGCGCGCCTGGCGTGACCTCGCGGGAGTCCCGGTCGGCGCGACGCTGCCGGCGGTGATCGACGGAGTCGACCCGCCCGACTTCGTCGCCCGCCTCGCCCGCTTCGAGTTCAACGGCGTGGGGGCGGAGCCGGTCGCCTCGGTCGGCCCGGTGCGGGTCCTCGACTCCGATCAGCTCGATGCCGACGCGGTCGCCGAGCGGCTGGAGAAGCGGCGCGAGGAACTGCGGGCCGAGGTCGAGCGGGGCGAGCGCAAACTCGGCAACGAGAAGTTCGTGTCCAAGGCTCCGGCCGAGGTGGTCGAGGAGGAGCGGGGCAAGCTGGAGCGCTACCGCAACGAACTCGCCGAGCTGAGCTGATCGACCCGGAGGCCTACCTCGAATCTCTCGAGCCGGTCGGTTGGCGACTGGGCCTCGAGCGGATGCGCAAGCTGACGACGGCGCTGGGGCTGCCGCAGCACCGCTTCGCCTCGATCCACGTCGTCGGCACCAACGGCAAGTCCTCGGTGACGCGGATGACCGCGGCGCTGCTGGAGGCCCACGGCGTCAGCGCCGGCGCCTGCGTCTCGCCTCACACCGAGCGCTGGTCTCAGCGCACGCTTGTCCACGGCGAGGAGGTGGCGCCGGAGGCCTGGGCGAAGGCGGTCGAACAGGTGGCGCGGGCGGCCGAGGGGGTCAACCGGACCCTGGAGGAGGGCGAGGTGGTGACGCAGTTCGAGGCGGCGACCGCGGCCAGCTTCGTTGCCCTGGCGAACGCGCGGGTGCGGGCCGGGGTGATCGAGGCCGGTCTCGGCGGTCGCCTCGACGCCACCAACACGATTCCGTCCAAGGTCACCGTCCTCACCTCGATCGGCCTCGACCACACCGAGTGGCTGGGGGAGACCGAGGTCGAGATCGCGGCGGAGAAGCTCGCGGTCCTGCGCGACCAGACGACGCTGGTGCTGGGCGCGGTCTCCGACGAGGTGCGGGCATTGGCGGAGGAGACGGCGCGGGAGCGCAACGCGCGCCTGGTACCCGCCCCGCCGGAGCCGGAGTTCGAGGTCACCCTGCGGGCGCCCGGTGAGTTCCAGCGCCGCAACTTCGCGCTGGCATGCGCGGCGGCGGAGGCCTTCCTCGGCCGCTTCGACCCCGAGCGGGCGGCAGAGGTCGCGGCCACGGTCACAGTTCCCGGCCGGCTCGAGCAGATCGCCGAGCGGCCGCCGGTCTTCGTCGACGCCGCCCACAACGCGGCGGGAGCAAAGGCCCTGGCCGAATCGTTACCTGCCTTGGCCGGCAACCGCCGCGTCGTTGCCTGCCTCGCCGTCCTCGCCGACAAGGACGCCGAGGCCATGGTCGCGGCGCTGGCCCCCGCCCTGGAGCGCGCGATCTGCACCGAGCTCCCTGCCGCGGCTCTCGAAGGCCTCGGCCGCCCCGGCGCCCGTTCCCGTCCGGCGGCGGAGCTGGCCGGCATCTGTGAGGCGGCGGGACTGCCGGCCGAGGCGCAGCCCGACTTCGAAATCGCGCTGAAGCGCGCCGTAGCCCTGGCCACTGAGGAGCCCGAAGGCCTGGTGTTGGTCGCCGGCTCCCAATACGCCATCGCCCCTGTCCGCACTGTGCGAGGATTTCGGCATGGATCGTCCTCGTAGCGCCGGTTCCGAACTGCTCTCGATGATGGGGCTGGTCGCCGCCGTGGTGGCGATCGTCATCCTCTTCTTCTTCGGGGTCGGCTACCTGTTCGGAAGGCTCTTCCTGTAGAGAACAGGGTTAGCGTCGGCGACGGCGAAGTAGACTGCCGCTCCCCCAGCGGCGTCCCCAGAACATGTCCCTAGCGATCTTCGGCATCAACAACGACGGCCTCAATCTGGCCGCGACCCTCTTCCTCCTGCTGCTGGTCGTCCTCTGGCTGGCGCTGATCGTCTACACCTACCTTGACGCGCGCCGGCGCATCTCCGACCCGTTCCTGGTCGCCTGCGCCACCGTCGCCTCCTTCTTCCCCTTCGTCGGCACCGCCGTCTACGCGATCGTGCGGCCGCCGGAGTACCTGGAGGACGCGCACGAGCGCGAGCTGGAGATCAAAGCCGCCGAGCTGCGGGTGCGCCAGCTGCGCGAGCAGAGTTGCCCCAACTGCGAGTACCCGGTCGAGAAGAACTACCTGCGCTGCCCGAACTGCCAGCGCCGCCTCAAGGACCCTTGCCCGACCTGCGGCAAGCCGGTCGACCCGCGCTGGGGCCTCTGTCCCTACTGCGAGACCAACCTGCGCGGTGGCGGCGGCGAGGAACGGCCGCGCCGCAAACGTCGTGACCCCGAAGAGCGCCAGGCGCCGCCGCCGCGAGGCGAGGCCGCGCCGCGCCGCAAAAAAGCTGCGCCGCAGGCGAACGAAGGGGCAGAGCCAACCAAAGAGCAAAGGAGCCCCCGCCGTGAGCCGGACCCTGATCCTCGTCAAGCCTGACGCCTTCGAGCGCGCCCTGACCGGCGAGGTGATCGCCCGCTTCGAGCGCAAGGGGCTGCGGATCGCCGCCCTGAAGTCGATGCGCGCGACCGAGGAGATCGCCAACCAGCACTACGCCGAGCACAGCGAGAAGCCGTTCTTCGGCGAGCTCGTCTCCTTCATCACCGGCGGCACGCTGGTGGCGATGGTTCTGGAGGGTGAGGAAGCGGTGAAGGCGGCCCGGCAGCTGATCGGCGCCACCAACCCGGTCGAGGCCGCCCCTGGCTCGATCCGCGGCGACTTCGCGCTCGAGGTGACCTTCAACATGGTCCACGGCTCCGACTCCGACGAGTCGGCCGAGCGTGAGATCGGTATCTGGTTCCCCGAGTTGTCCTGAAGGCGACGCTTGCATCGGGATCTCCCCAAAGGCGGGAGATCCTGCAGAAGCTGGGGATCAAGTTCGACGTCGTCGTTCCGGGCGTCGAGGAGTTGACCGCGGGCGATCCCGAGCACCTCGTCGTCGAGAACGCTCGGCGCAAGGCCGGGGCGGTGGAGGGCGAGCTGGTGATTGCCTGTGACACCGACGTGGTCTTGGACGGCGAGGTGCTTGGGAAGCCTGCCGACGCTTCGGAGGCGCACTCCTACCTCGACCGCATGTCCGGGAGAGCTCACACCGTGATGAGCGGGATCGTGGTGGTGGTTGATGGCGAGGAGCGGGTCGGGGTGGAGAAGACGACTGTGGTCTTCAAGCAGCTGTCCGAGGAGGAAAAGGACCGCTACGTCCGCTTCGGGGAGTGGGAAGGGCGCTCGGGGGGATACGCGATTCAGACGCTCGGGTCGAGTTTGGTGGAGCGGTTGGAGGGCAGCGTCTCCAACGTCGTGGGGCTTCCGGTCGGGATGCTGGCGGAGCTGGCGCCGGGATTGTTCGAGCGCCCTTCCTAGAGCCGCTCTCCGGAAATTGCACGGGCGAGGGGGGAGAGTTCGGCCCCGCCTGAACCTCTCTGTCACGTGCACTATCCTGCAGTTCTCATTCTTCCCCGCCGTCCGGTTCTCGGGCCCTACTGGCGGGGCGTCCGCAGTGATGACCCCTGAGACCGTCCGAGTCGCGGTCTTCATCGACTGGCAGAACGCTTATAGGGCGGCGCGCCGAGCCTTCCGCTTGGAGCGTATGCCAGTCGAGCGGGGCAACTTCAGCCCTTACCGACTCGGCCAGCTGCTGGCGGCCGCTAACGGCCGGGGTCATGCTGGTCGGCTTGTTCGCGTGGAAGTGCACCGAGGGCTCCCTTCTCACAAGCACGACCCGTTGGGATACAACGCAGCCCGCCGCCAGGCCAAGGCATGGAAGGCAGACAACCCGCGAGTCGTGATGCCGAGGCTTCGCCCCCTGCGCTACCGCAATAACCCGGACCAGCCGCCGACCGAGAAGGGTGTCGACGTGGCGCTCGCAGTGAGCGCGATCGAGGCCAAGCTCAAGGGGTACTGCGATGTCGTGATCGTCTTCTCCCACGACACGGACCTGTTGCCGGTGCCAGAGGCGATTGCCAGGCTAGCTCGACCGGGCCAGGTGGAGACCGCCTCGTGGTCCTCCAGTTCCTTCAGGCAGCGGCTCCGGCCAAGGCCGCCGGTTGTTCACCACGCGATTACGCAGCGGATCTTCGAAGCCGTCGAGATGCCGGTCAACTACGCACGTCGACGTGCTGGCTGAGCTGGCGCCGCAGCTGTTCGAGCGGGGCTGAGCAAACTCACAGAACGCTTATACGCGTTTGCCATCATCGGCCCTGTAAATGGGCCTTTTCGGCAAGATCGGACTGGGCGGGCGCGACATGGCGGTCGACCTCGGGACCGCGAACACGCTCGTCTACGTGCGGGGGCGCGGGATCGTGCTCTCGGAGCCCTCGGTGGTGGCGATCGACTCGGTCTCGGGGCAGGTGCACGCGGTCGGGGTCGAAGCGAAGCGGATGCTGGGCCGCACGCCCGGGACGATCACCGCGATCCGGCCGCTGAAGGACGGGGTGATCGCCGACTTCGACGTCACCGAGCAGATGCTGCGCCACTTCATCGCCTCGGTCCACTCCAACCGCTTCGCCCACCCGCGGGTGGTCGTCTGCGTGCCTTCCGGCGTCACCGGGGTAGAGAAGCGGGCGGTCGAGGAGGCCTGCCTCTCGGCCGGCGCCCGCCAGGCCTACCTGATCGAGGAGCCGATGGCGGCCGCGATCGGCGCCGGGCTGCCGGTCGCCGAGCCGACCGGCTCGATGATCGTCGACATCGGCGGCGGCACCACCGAGGTCGCCGTCATCTCGCTCGGCGGCATCGTCGTCTCGCAGTCGATCCGGGTCGGCGGCGACGAGCTCGACGACGCGATCGTCTCCCACTGCAAGGCGAACTACAAACTCGCGATCGGCGCCCAGACCGCCGAGGAGGTGAAGCTGGAGGCCGGCTCCGCCTCGCCGCTGCCGGAAGAGGTGCGGACCGAGATCCGCGGCCGCGACCTCGTCTCCGGGCTGCCGAAAACGATCGAACTCACCTCCGAGGAGGTGCGCGGCGCCCTCGAAGAGCCGGTCAGCCACATCGTCGCCGCGGTCAAGGAGACCCTCGACCGGACCCCGCCGGAGCTGGCGGGTGACATCATGGACCGCGGCATCACCCTCGCCGGCGGCGGCGCGCTGCTGCAAGGACTGGAGCAGCGCCTGCGCGACGAGTGCCAGATGCCCTGTCAACTGGCAGAGTCGCCGTTGACGTGCGTGGCGGTCGGTTCCGGCATCTCCCTCGAGGAGGTCGAGACGATCCACCGCGCCGGCAAGAACAACGGAGCCCGCCCCCGGCGCTAGCCAGGCGCTCCTTATACGAACCCCCCAAACCCGAACTTCATGTATCGAAAGCAAGTACGCCGCCGCCGCGCGGTCCTGGCGCTGCTGATCGTCAGCTCCTTCGCCCTGCTCAGCGTCACCTACGGGCAGGGGTCCGACGGCGTCCAGCGCGGTGTCGCGACCATCTTCAGCCCGATCCAATCGGTCGCCGACCGGGCCCTGAAGCCGGCCCGCGACCTCGTCAACTGGTTCGACGAGACCTTCGACGCGAAGGGCGAGAACGCGCGCCTGCACGAGCAGCTGGAAGCGGCGCGCAAGCAGGCGGTCGGCTCGCAGTCGGCGATCGCCGAAAACGCCCAGCTGCGCAAGCTGGTCAAGCTCGACGAAAGCGGCGCCATCCCCTCCGGCTACACCCCCGTGACCGGCCGCGTGATCGGCCGTTCGCCGACCGTCTGGTTCGCCGACGTCACGATCGACGCCGGATCGGGCGACGGGGTGGAGGTCGACGACCCGGTGGTCACCGGCGACGGCCTCGTGGGCAAGGTCGCCGCGGTCACCGGCGGCAGCGCCCGCGTCACCCTGATCGCCGACCACTCCAGCGCCGTCTCGGCGAAGATCGTCCCCGGCGGCATCCAGGGGGTGCTGAAACCCTCGGTCGGCGACCCCGAAGACCTGATCCTCGACTTCCTCGACAGCGAAAAGCCGGTCGGCAGGAACCAGTCGGTGGTCACCGCCGGCTGGCGCGGTCAGGGCATCGAATCCGACTACCCGCCGAACCTGCCGATCGGGGAGGTCTCCGCGGCCCCGCTGGTCGAGCAGGAGGCCCAGCAGCAGGTCCACGTGCGGCCCTTCGCCGACCTCCGCGAACTCGACCTCGTCCAGGTGCTGACCGGGGGCTCGCGCGGGTGATCCTGACGCCCAACATCCTCGCCCGCCTGGTCGCGATCGTCATCCTCGGCGTGATCCTGCAGCTCTCCTTCTTCTCCCAGGTGGCGCTCTTCCACGTCAGCCCCGACGTGCTGCCCTCGCTGGTGGTCGTCCTCGGCCTCTTCGGCGGTTCCCTGACCGGCGCCGTCTGCGGCTTCTCGGCCGGGTTCCTGCTCGACTGCCTGCTGATCGTGCCGCTGGGGGGAGGCTCGCTGGTCCTGCTGGCGACCGGCTACCTGGCCGGCCTCTTCCGCGAGCGCTTCGAGATCCACAGCGCCCTGGTGCCGCCGCTGCTCTGCATGGCGCTGACCTTCTTCGCCGAGCTCGGGTTCGGCGCGGTCGAGCTGATGCTGGGGGTGGACGCGCCGATCAGCACCCTGGTCATCCGCGACATCCTCCTTAAGAGCATCTTCGCCTTCTTCCTCGGCTGGGGGATCTACGCGCTGCTGCGGCGGGTCCTGCGGCCGGCCCTGGTGGAGGAGCCGACCGTGCGACGGCGCCGCCGGGCGAGGGTTCTGCGCCCCGGCCGTGGCAGGCGACTGCGGGCCATGGGAGCATAGAAAGGTGTACCTGCGCAACGACGACCGGCCGCAGGGCAGCCGCCTCTCCCTGCGCGTAGCCGTTCTCGGCGGCGTCGCCGTCGCCCTCTTCGGCGTCCTCTTCTTCCGCCTCTGGAACCTGCAGGTCCTCGACGGCGACAAGTACCTGGCGGAGGCGAAGAACAACCGCACCCACGAGTTCCAAGTGATCGCGCCGCGCGGCGACATCCTCGACCGCGAAGGCGAGGTGCTGGTCGACAACCGGACCAGCCTGGCGCTGCAGCTGAACACGACCAAACTTCCCGAAGGCCAGGTCGAACAGCGCGAAGAGCTGGAACGGCTGGGCGAGCTCGCGCACATGTCCCTGCCGAAGGTGCGCAAGGCGATCCGCGAAGGCGAAGAGGTCGCCGCGGGAGCGCCGGTCACTTTGCGGCGCGACGTCGGCTACGAGCTGATCGCCTACATCGAAGAGAACCAGGCCGACTTCCCGGGGGTCAGCGTCCAGCGTGTCTTCGTCCGCCACTACCCCGACGGCGCCCGCGCCGCCCACGTCCTCGGCAGCGTCAGCGAGATCTCCGAAGAGGAGCTGAAAGACCCCAGCTACAAAGGTCTCGAGCCCGGCGACGAGATCGGGCAGGCGGGGGCCGAGTACACCTACGACAAGTTCCTCCGCGGCGATCCCGGCCTGACCCGGATCCAGGTCAACGCCCTCGGTCAGCCGACCCCGGGCGGGCAGCTGGTCTCGACGCCGCCGACGCCGGGGAAGAACCTGAAGCTGACGATCGACGGCGACGTCCAGAGCGCCGGCGAAGCGGGCCTGGCGGCGCGCGGGCTGCCGGGCGCGTTCATCTCGATGAACATCGACACCGGCGAAATCCTCGGGCTCGGCTCGTTTCCGACCTACGACCCCTCCGACCTGATCGAACCGACCCAGGCGGAGGTGAACGAACTGTATAGAGACCCGGTGCTGGCGCCGCTGGTCGATCGCGCGACCGAAGGCGCCTATCCGACGGGGTCGATCTTCAAGATCATCACCGCCCTGGCGGCACTGGAAAACGGTCGCATCACGCCCGACGAGGTGGTCCAGGACGGCGGTCAGATCGAAGTCGGCGGCGACACCTTCGAAAACGCCGGCGGCGTCGCCCACGGGCCGGTGGAACTGCGCCGCGCCCTGCAGGTCTCCTCGGACGTCTACTTCTACCTCCTCGGCCTCGAGATGTGGAAGACCAACGAGCTCCAGGAAGAGGCGCACAAACTGGGAATCGGCCGCCCGGCCGGCTTCGACCTGCCGGAGGAAGGCGAAACCCTGCTGCCGAGCAAGGCGTGGCGCAACCAGCTCTTCGAGGAAGGAGAAACCGACCGGCCTTGGTCAGCCGGCGACAACATTCAGCTGGCTACCGGCCAGGGGGACCTGCAGACCAACCCGCTGCAGATGGCGCTCGCCTACGCCGCCCTCGGCAACGGGGGCAAGATCGTCACCCCGCACGTCGGCCTCGAAGTCGAGGACGCGGCCGGGCGGGTGCTGAAGGAATTCGAGTTCAAGCCCCGGCGCCGGGTCCACATCGACCCCGCCTACCGGACCGCCATCCTCGAAGGCCTCCATGCGGCCGCGCAGGAAGGCGAAGGCACCGCGGCCGGCGTCTTCGGCGGCTTCCCGATCCCGATCGCCGGCAAGACCGGCACGGCGGAGAAGGGGCCGGGCCGCCCGGACCAGTCGTGGTACGTGGCGCTGGCTCCGTACCCATCCCCCAAGTACGTCGTGGTCGTCACCGCCGAGCACGGCGGCTTCGGCGCCGACACCGCTGCGCCGATCGCGAAGAAGATCATCGCCGCGCTCTTCAACGTGAAGGTGAAGAACCCGGGGGCCGTGACCTCTGGCGGCCCCGCGCCCGTCGAGTAGCGTGCAGCCCGTGAGGTGGGTGGTCGCGGGACTGGTCGGGCTGGCGCTGTTCGCCCCGAACGCCGACGCGCGGATCGCGAACCGCTGCGTGGAGATCGGCCACGCGCGCAAGGCGTTCTTCA
>DASULV010000071.1:0-85417 GCA_036277955.1 Solirubrobacterales bacterium
CTCCGCCGTCACCTCCTCCCCGGTCGCCGCCTTCACCAGCGGCGGGCCGCCGAGGAAGATCGTCCCCTGGTGGCGGACGATCACGGTCTCGTCGCTCATCGCCGGCACGTAGGCGCCGCCGGCCGTGCAGGAGCCCATCACGGCGCTGATCTGCGGGATCCCCTGCGCCGACATCGTCGCCTGGTTGAAGAAGATGCGGCCGAAGTGCTCGCGGTCGGGGAAGACTTCGTCCTGCAGCGGCAGGAAGGCGCCGCCGGAGTCGACCAGGTAGATGCAGGGCAGCCGGTTCTGCAGCGCCACCTCCTGGGCGCGCAGGTGCTTCTTCACGGTGACCGGGTAGTAGGTGCCGCCTTTGACGGTGGCGTCGTTGGCGGCGATCACGCAGCGGCGGCCGCTGACGGTGCCGACGCCGGCGACGATCCCCGCCCCCGGCGCCGCGTCGTCGTACATCCCGTGCGCGGCCAGCGGCGAGAGCTCGAGGAACGCCGTTCCGGGATCGCAGAGGCCGGCGATCCGCTCGCGCGCGGTCAGCTTGCCGCGGCCGCGGTGGCGCTCGACCGACTTCGCGCCGCCGCCGCCACGCACCCGCTCGAGCTCGGCCTCCAGCTCGGCGATCAGCTCTAGGTGCTTATCCCTCATGCCAGTCCACCGGGCCGGAGACGAGGGTGTGGGAACCGAGCGGCCTGCCCAGTACCTCTTGTGCCGCCCGCGAAGCCGCCAGCAGCTGCTCGAGGTCGATCCCGGTCTCGACGTTCATCTCGTGCAGCATCGAGACCAGGTCCTCGGTGGCGATGTTGCCGGTGGCCCCGGCCGGGACCGGACAGCCGCCGAGCTCGCCGAAGCTCGACTCGAAGGAGTCGCAACCGGCCTGCAGCGCCGCGAAGACGTTGGCGAGGCCCTGGCCGCGGGTGTTGTGGAAGTGGGCCGTGCGCTCGACGTTCGGCAGCTCCTCGGCGGCTTTCCAGAAGAACTCGGCCACCTGGAACGGGTTCGCCATCCCGGTCGTGTCGCCGAAGCCGATCTCGACCGCCCCGGCCGCGCTCAACCTGCGGGCGATCTCGAAGACGCGCCGCAGCGGCACGTGCCCCTCGTAGGGGCAGCCGAAGCTGGTGGAGATCACGCCCTCGCAGCGCAGCCCAGAATCAGTCGCGCGTGCAAGCACGCGCTCCAGGCTGACGAGCGACTCCTCGACCGAGCGGTTGACGTTCTTGCGGTTGTGGGTCTCCGAGGCGGAGAGGAAGACGTTGACCTCGTCGATCCGGTCGCGCACCTCGAGCGCCGCCTCCAGGCCGCGCTCGTTCGGGACCAGGACCGAGACCGAGACGTCGTCGGGGATCTCGGCCCGTTCCAGCACCTCGCGCCCGTCGGCCAGCTGCGGGACGACGTCGGCGCGGACGAAGCTCGTCACCTCCAGGCGCCGCAGCCCCGTGCGCGCCAGCATCTCGACCAGCCGCACCTTGTCCTCGGTGGCGATCGTCTCCGGCTCGTTCTGGAAGCCGTCGCGCGGGCCGACCTCGCGGATGCGGACTGCGGTCGGGATCGCCATCGGACGGCCTAGGCCCCCAGGGCCCGCGCGATCACCATCTGCTGGACCTCGTCGGTGCCCTCGCCGATCGTCAGGATCTTGGCGTCGCGGTAGAAGCGGCAGACCGGGTACTCCTCGATGTAGCCGTAGCCGCCGTGGATCTGCACCGCCTCCTCGCAGCAGCGGACCGCGAGACGGCCGCTCTTCAGCTTCGCCTGGGCGGCGGTGAGGGAGAAGTTTTCACCGCGGTCCTTCATCCGCGCGGCTTTGTAGACGAGCAGGCGGGTCGCCTCGATCTCGGTCGCCATGTCGGCGAGCTTGGCCTGGATCGACTGGAAGCGGGAGATCGACTGGCCGAAGGCCTGGCGCTCCTTGGCGTAGGCGAGTGCCTCGTCGAGCGCCCCCTGGGCGAGGCCGACGCCCATCGCGGCGACGCCGATGCGGCCGATGTCGAGGACCTGCAGGAACTGGCGGAAGCCCATCCCGCGCGGCCCGAGCAGGTTCTCCTCCGGGACGCGGCAGTCGGTGAAGGTGAGTGGCCGCGTGTCGGACGCGTTCCAGCCCATCTTGCGGTAGGGCTCGCCCTGCTCGTAGCCGGGGGTGCCGTTGGCGACGATCAGGTTGGAGATCTCGTCGTCGCCGGTGCGGGCGGTGATCGTCACCAGGCCCGAGATCTCGGTGCCGGCGTTGGTGATGAACTGCTTGGCGCCGTCGATCACCCATTCCCCGCCGTCGAGCCGCGCCTTGGTGCGGACGTTGCCGGCGTCGGAGCCGGCCTCGGGCTCGGTCAGGCCGAACGCGCCGAGGATCTCGCCCGAGGTCAGCCGCGGCAGCCATTCCTCTTTCTGAGCGTCATTCCCGAAGAGGTAGATCGGCTGCGTGCCGAGCGAGGTGTGGGCGCAGAGGGTGATCGCCACCGAGGAATCGACCCGGGTCAGCTCCTCGACCGCCAGCGCGTAGGCGAGCGAGTCCCCTCCCCCGCCGCCGTACTCCTGGGGGAACGGGATCCCCATCAGGTTGAGATCGGCGAGCTTGCGCACGATCTCGTAGGGGAAGCGCTTCTCGCGATCGAGCTCCTCGGCGACCGGCGCCACCTCGCCGACCGCGAAGTCGCGGACGGTGCGCTGGATCAGGCGGTGCTCGTCGCCGAGCTCGAAGTCCATGACCCGCAGGTTACCGAATCTCTGTTCGAAGTTCGAAGCGGCATTCGGTTTTTGGTTTACCCTTCCCAGGATGCCGCTGCCCTCGCCCCCGACCCGCCCCGCCCTGCGCGCCCGCTACGAGGCGCGGCGCAGCGAGGTGGTCGCTGCCGCCGCCGCACTCTTCGCCGAGCGCGGCTACGACGGGACCTCGATGAGCGAGCTGACCGCGGCGACCGGTCTCGCCGCCGGCGGCCTCTACCACTACATCGAGAGCAAGGACGACCTCCTGATCGCGATCTGCGACGAGCTGCTGGAGCCGCTGCTGGAGCGCGCCCGCGAGATCGTCGCCACCGACGCGCCCCCCGTCTCCCAGCTGCGCGATCTGGTCGAGGCCTGGGTCGCCCACGTCGTCGCCCACCGCCACCACATGCTCGTCTTCACCCAGGAGCGCCAGGCGATCGAGCGCCAGCCGCGCTGGCGCCACGTCCGTGCCCAGCGCAAAGCCTTCGAGAAGATCCTCGACGAAGTGCTCGCCCGCGGCGAGGCAGACGGCTCGATGACCTTCGCCGACCGCCGCCTCTCCCTCCTCGCCCTGCTGGGGATGGTCAACTACACCCCGCAGTGGGTGCGGCCGAACGGCCGCCTCTCCCCCGCCGAGATCGCCGACGGCTACTGCGCGATGGTGCTCGGCAGCTGAAAGGGCCGGCGTCTGCTCAGTAGGGCTGCGGTGCCGCCGCCACCAGGACGGCAATCGCGATCGCGATCGCGACGGTCAGCAGCGCGGTCTTGAACGGGGCGGGTGGGGCGGAACGGATCATGCTTTGAACGTAGCGCTGCCGGTCTGAACTTCCTGTGCGGAAGAGCACAGTTGTAATACCGCACACACGCCGCAGCTCCAGGCGGCGGCGACGAGGAAGCCGCCGATGACGTCGCTGGGGAAGTGGTGGTGGAGGATCACGGCGGCGAGCCCGACCAGGCAGGCCGCGGTGAAGCCGACCGCGGCGACGAGTGGGCGCCGGTGAGCGGGGACGAAGATGCACCAGGCGGCCGCCATCGAGAACGCCGCGGTCGTGTGCCCGCTGGGAAAGGAGTTGTCGTAGATGTGCCCCCCTTCCAGGGTGGAGCCCGTCCGCGGAGCGGCCAGCGCCTCCTTGAGGAAGTGCGTGGTCAGATCGGCCCCCAGCACGAGGATCGCTCCGGCGAGCGCCGCCTCACGGTGCCCGCGCGAGAGTGCGATCGCGATCCCGATCAGCAGGAGCAGGGTCTGCGGGACGGGGTCGCCGAGGTGCCCGATCGCGGCGGCCAGATGGCCGACGATGCCGTCTCGATGGGCTGAGAGAGCGCGAAGCGTTCGCGCGTCGAGGCGGTGCAACCGGGTGACGTCGAAGGCGGCCCAAGCGGTAAGCGCGAATGCCGCGACTGCGATCGCGCAGCCGACCAGGAGGAACCTGGCATCGAGGGCTCGGGAGCGAGAGAGATTGGTCACCGTGGCGGGGCCTGGGCGAAGGAACGAAGCTCGACGCCCGCCTCCCCCAATGCGTCCCTCACCGCCGGATCGCACAGCGTCGCCAGCTCGACCTGGCGCTCGGCATCGTAGGAGGAGGTCGGGACCGGGCCGGCGGCCGGGTGGCAGCCGATCTCGGTCCAGCCAGGCGGCAGGGCGCCGATCAACTCGATCAGCCGCTCAGACGTGATGCCCTCGGGGAACGGTTCGCCCTTGCCGCTCTGGCCGTAGAAGCCGCCCTCGTATCGGATCGCCCGGTTGCGCAGCGGCACGCCGAGCTCGGCGGCCAGCGCCTCCGCCACCCCCTTCGCCGGCTCGGATTCGTGCACGTGCTGGTGGGAGTCGAGGTGGGTGGGGTCGCGGCCGAGCAGGGCGCGGAAGCGCTCCAGCTGCGCTCGGCACTCGGCCTCGACCGCCTCCGGGTCGTCGCCGTCGCAGTGCGAGTAGGCGAGCGTCCACTCCCCCTCTTCGTAGTTCCACTCGCCGAGGTCGACGTGGAGCCCGATCGCCAGCTCGGGGAACTCCGGCGCCCGCTCGGCCGCGGCCGGGGCGGCGCCCTGGCGCACCATCAGGCTGGCACTGGTGACGATCCCCTCGTCGTGGGCGGCGAAGATGCCGTCGTTGACGGCAGCGGAGAGGCCGAGGTCGTCGGCGTTGACGACGAGGTTGCGCTCGCCGCTCATAGACCCAGCTCCTCGGCCAGCGCGACCGCTTCGCCGAGCCAGTCGTGCCGCCGCCCCTCCGGCGGCTCCCACTCCGGCGGCGCCCAGCCGAGCCACTGGATCGCGACTTGGAGACGAGCGAAATCGAGGTCACGGGATTCAAACGGCGAGACACCGGGTTCGGCCGCATAGGCGGTGGCAATCGCTTCGCGTTCGGCGCGCGGCCACCCGCTAACGAGAGCGGCGAGGTCGGTGAGGCCCAGACCGGCGGCCGCCAGCTCCCAATCCACCGGGGCCACCCGCGCATCCGATTTTCGGCCCACTGGGCTGTGTTCGAAATCGGAAGCGACGAGCACGTTGGAAGCGTAGAACTCGCCGTGGAGGACGGTTCGAGGTAGAGCGCATAGGGCCTCGACCACCTGACCGTGGCGCTCGCGCAACCAGGCGACCGTCGTGGCCGCATCGCCACCGCGTTCGGTGGCGAAACGCCCTGCTCTCTCCATCCACCCCCGGTAGAAGGCCGCGTCGTGGTCGATCAGTCGCCCCTCCCGGCGGTGTCGATCGAGGTCCGGCGCCATCGCCGCGTGGAAGCGGGCGAGCCAGCGCGCCGCCCCCTCCCAGAGCTCTCGCTCGCCGACCTGGAAGAGCTCGCGGCCCTCGACCCACTCGAAGAAGAGCAGATGCCGCTCGCCGGCTGCGGCCGCGCCGAAGAACTCGGGCGGACCGGGCGGCGCCTGCGGCAGCAGCGAGCGGTAGACGGCCGGCTCGCGCTCGGGATCGTGGAGGAACCGCGGCTTCGCCAGCTGCGCCTCGGGCTCGAGCGCGGTCCAGTCGAGTCGCTTGCAGCCGAGCCGCAGCGGCCCCCTCCCCCGCAGCTCCACCCGCAGCTCCTCGATCGGAAAGCTGGTGCGGTAGGGCGAGGGACGGCGCTCCACCTCGCCGACCAGCTCCAGGCCGCGCTCCGCCAGTGCCTGCTCCAGCGCCGCGCGCAGCTCCCGATCCGGCAGCGCCGCCGTCACCGCGCCAGCTTCAGGACCGCGGCCCGGGTCGCCTCGATCACCCGCTCGACCTCGCCCTCGCCGAGGTCGGCGAAGAGGGGCAGGCGGACCAGCCGCTCGGCGGCGTTCTCGGTCTGCGCGAGGGAGCCGGCGACGCGGCCGAAGCGCTCTCCGGCGGGCGAGCTGTGGAGGGGGACGAAGTGGAAGACGGTGGCGATCTCCTGCTCGCTCATCCGCCCGATGAAGGCGCCGCGGGCCTCGCCGCTCGGCAACATCAGGTAGTAGACGTGGCCGTTGTGGACGCTGCCGGGCGGCGTCGGCGGCCGCTGCACCAGCCCCTCGCGCTCCAGGTCCTCGAAGGCGGCGTGGTAGCGGCTCCAGATCGCCCGCCGGCGCGCCGTCACCTCCTCGGCCGCCTCCAGTTGGGCGAGGAGGAAGGCGGCAGTGAGGTTGCTGGCGCCGAAGGAGGAGCCGACCTCGACCCAGGTGTAGCGCTCGACCTCGCCGCGGAGGAACTGCGAGCGGTTCGTGCCCTTGTCCCAGATCACCTGCGCCCGCTCGGCCAAAGCCGGGTCGTTGACCAGCAAGACCCCGCCCTCGCCGCTGGTCACGTTCTTGGTCGCGTGGAAGCTGATCGCGCCGAGGTCGCCGATCGAGCCGAGCGCGCGACCGTCCTGCGAAGCCAGCAGGCAGTGGGCAGCGTCCTCGACCAGCGCCAGGTCGTGCTGCCCGGCGATCGAACCGAGGCGCTCCATGTCGCAGGCGACGCCGCCGTAGTGGACGGCGAAGATCGCCTTCGTCCGCTCCCCCACCGCCGCAGCGACCCGCTCGGGATCGACGTTCAGCGTCTCCGGATCGATGTCGACGAAGACCGGCGTCGCACCCTGCCGCACCACCGCCGTCGCCATCGTCGGATAGCCGAACGAGGGCATGATCGCCTCGTCCCCCGGCGCCAACCCGGCCAGCATCGCCGCCGCCTCCAGAGCCCCCGTGGCCGAGTGCGAGAGCAGCGCCAACGGAGATCCCGCCGCCTCCCGCAGCCACTCTTGGCAGCGCTGCGTGAACTCACCGCCGCCGGCGAGATCGCGCTGCGCGATCGCCTCTTCCAGGTACTCCAACTCCCGCCCGGAGACAAAGGGGCGGTTGAAGGGGATCGGCTTCATGCCTTGCCTGTCGACCAGGGCAGCTCGCCGCCCTTCTTCAGCGCGAGGGCACGCAGGTCCTCGAAGGCGTTGGCATCGTTCGGGACGCGGATCAGGAAGCGCTCCAAGGGCAGGCTGAGAACCACGTCCGGACGCTCCCACTTCAGAACCTCGGGCACGAACATGCTCGTATGCACGAAGACGAGCCGCCCGAAGGTCTCCTGCAGGAACGGCACCAGGAAGTCGCAGAAGGACTCGCCGAAGAGCACGCAGGTGGGGCCGGGGCGATCGCTTTCGAATCGCATCACCCGGCCGTGGTTGTGGACGCCGTTGTCGAAGACGACCCGCCCGCTCGGGCGCTTGAAGCGAACTCGGACCATCGGTCCGATCAACGGCTCGGGTTGGACCTTGCGGCCAAGGTCTCCGTCGACGGTCCCCTCCACCCATTCGAGGTCCTCCTCGCCGAGCGGCTCCAGCTCCAACCCCCGACCGAGCATCTCTTCGCAAAAGATCCGATAGCCCTCATAGGCACCGCGGAAGTTCCAGTGGGTGTCGGTCCTCGCGTAGACCTCGCACTCCTCCTTGGCCGCCCTGAGGCGGTCGAGCGCATAGGTGACGGGGGCGCCGACCGCTCCTGCCAGCTCGAGGAATTCATGCACCGGACGGTGGGCCGACGGCGATATCCCCTCTGGCAGGTACTCGGGGTAGACCGACTCCTTGTCCGCGGCGACGACGCAGACCCAGGGAATACCCAGTGCCTCGCTCACCGCCATCCGGTCCCAGAGCACCTGTCGCCACTGCCGCCTGCGCTCCTCCCCCAGCTTCACCCTGCCGGTGTGCTGGCCGAGGATGTCGTTGGTGTCTCCGCGCAGGTAGAGCCAGCCCTCCCTGCCGAAAAGGACTTTCTGGCTTTCACTGTCCTCGGGAGTGACCGGCGACCAGCCGGGACCCGCTCCCACCCCGGCGCCACCGTCGAGCACCTTGCAGGCGAGTCCCCCCAGCTCCGCCTCGCTGCGATCCTCGAACTGGACCCGGGCGCGGATCTGGCCGCTGCCGCTGCCACTGGGACGCAGGACAACCCTGAAGCCGGAGGTGCCGGCGCCGGGCACGTCCGGAAAGCCCCCGGCGATGTCCGGCCGCTGGGCGTCGATCGGGATTCGGGCGACCGGCCGATCTGCCTGGTCGGTTAACACGAGCGAGGTCGCGATCGAGTTCTGACCCAGCGCCCAGCCCTGGATGGTGAGTAGGCCGCCGTCGACCATGGCACGCAGGTGCCCCCGGCCAAAGCTCCGGAAGTCCTCGTCCAGCTCGACCTCTACCTGCTCGATGGTGGCGTCAGGCAAGCTGGCGATGATAGTTCGGAGATACCTAGCGGACGAGTTCCAGCGGCATCCGCACGAGGTCTCGCTCCGGCGTGATCCGACAGTCCCGGTAGCGCATCTGCGTGTAGTAGAGGAAGGGGCGCTGTCCGCTGACCGCGAAGGTCGGCGACGGGCTCGCGGGGTCGATCAGGGAGGGATAGGCGATCGGGGAGCGCTGTCCGCAGCGGAAGCTCTGCTTGGTCGGCACGCCCAGCACCAGGCTCCGCATGCTCCAGTGCACCAGGTCGGGCGAGGTCGAGAAGTACACGCCCGGCTTCTTCGGCCCGAGACTGAGCCGACCAGGGGGAGCGAGACCGACGAGCAGGTATTCGCCGAGGTAGGTGTTGTAAGTGAGGCTCTCGCCCATCTCGGCGATCAGGCCCTTCCCCACCGGCCGGCAGGGAATTCGCGGCCGCGGCCGGGAGAGATAGGGGTTGGAGAACCGGCCGGCGAAGCCCTCTCCGTTCCAGGCGCGCCAGCTGCCGGCGCGAGCGATGTGCTCGGTGCGCAGCAGGCAGGTACCCCTCCTGCCGCCCCTGTCCCTGATCCTCGCCAACACGTACAACGCTCCGTCCGGACCGTCGACGACGTTGCTCGGCGCGAAAACGCCCCGCGGGCCGAGATCGGGGAGATAGCGATAGGGAGCCGCGGCGACGAGGCGGCGGCCACCCCGGACGACGCGGTAGGTGCGGCCGCCGTCGATGGAGCGGGCGAGGGTGATCGCGTTGTACCAGCAGCGCAGGTATGACCCGCTGGGGCAACGCCCCGGATGACGGTTGCCCTGGTACTCGTCGTGGACCAGCGCCCAGATCTTCCTGCCGTCGACGGTGTAGACCGAAGCAATCCACTCGCGATCGCGAAAGCGGCCGGGCCGGGAGCTGAGGCGCGAGGACATCACCGGATCGCACTCGACCTGGAGCTGATCCAGCGAGGGGCCGACCATGCGGAAGCTACGGAAATGGGAAAGCAGCAACTGGGTGCGACCGCGATCGTCGCGGAACGCCCGCGCCGGCAGGTCAGGGATCTGGAAGGGCTCGCAGGCGTCCTCGCTCCAGTCGAAGACCAGCTGCGGCAGGCCGATGGGCCGCAGGCGCGGATTCGGCAGCGAGTCGGCCGGCGCCGCGGTCCCGGCCGCCGCCGCGACGAGCGCCACGACCGCGAGGCAGACGCCGGTGAAGACAATCCTCATCCGGTCAGCTCAGCAGATCGAGCATCCGCGACAGCACCTCGGCGGAGTCGAGGTGCTCCTCGGCGAGCTCGCGAGCGGCCCTCGCGTGCCTGGCCGGATCGGCCTCGATCGTCTCGACCGCCGCCGCCGCCTCGGTCGAGGTCGAGAAGGCCAGCAGCCCCTCCCCCACCGGCAACCGGCTGCTGAAGCCGGTCTCCTGGGCGACCACCGGCCGGCCGCTTGCCAGGTAACAGGCGCTGCGATCGCTGAACCAGCCGCTACGGGAATCGACATAGCCGCTCTTGGCGACGCACAACTCCCCCCGCGAGCCGCGGACGAACCCGGCGTAGGAGGCGGGGTCCCCCGCCACCCGGTAGGGATCGACGAGCTCCCACCCGTTGGCGTCGAGGGCTTCGAGATCGCCCTTCTCGTCGGGGTGGATCCCGAGGGCCAGGAGGTAGCGGACGTCGGAGCGCCGAGGCAGGTCGATCAACCGACGCAGCGAGTGAGCGCGCTGCCCATAGTGGATCCCCCCGTGCTCGATCGAGCCGTAGCTGCGCCAGTGGCCGACGCTCGTATAGGCATCCTCAGGCGGCGGTGCCTCCACCCTCGGCCAGTGGCGGAGGACCACCGGCGGCAGCGTCGGCAACCAGTCGCGGCCACAATCCGGCACCGGGCAGCCCTCCTCGCCGAGGCGCTGGCCGACGGTGAGGAAGTGGGTGTGGAGATCGAAGCCCATCTCGCTGCCGGTCTCATGCCAGACCTGGTTGAAGCCCGGATCGAGGTCGAGGAAGGCCCGGGTCGGGATCCGCCCCAGCAGCCGTTCGTCCCGCAGCATCCCGGAGACGTTGACCAGCAGGTCCGCCTCGGCGGCGAAGTCGAGCACCCGCTGGGACGCCAGTCCCGTGGCCCGGCCCGCGGCTTCGTCCCACAGCGCGGCACCGCCCTCCGCCGAGGTCAGCGCTTCGAAGTAGGGAACGATCCGAGGATCGGAGTCGAGCCGCGCTTCGGTGACCGGCTCGACCAGGAGGACGTCGTGACCGAGCTCGCGCAGGCCGAGGACGTATTGGAGGACCGCCCAGGTGGCGCCGCCCTGGTGGGGGTCGCCGGCGACCATGCCGCTGAAGAGGATCCTCAGGCGCTCGGTCATCAGCCCTCCCCGACCAGCTCGAGGACGTGCCCGAGGACGCGATCGGAATCGAGGCACTTCTCGGCGAAGACCCGCGCCGCGGCAGCTCGCTGCTCCCATTCGTCGCGAACCCCTTCCACCGCGGCGACGGCGGCATCGAGATCGTCGAAACCCAGCAGGCCCGCGGAGCCCGACGAGATTCCGGTGTCCTGGACCACCGCCGGCCTGCCGCTGGCCAGGTAGGCGGCGGTGCGGTCGCTGAACCACCCGGTCGCCGCTTCGACGTAAACGCCCTGGGCAACCGAGAACTCCGCCCCCGAGCCACGGACGTACTCGCGGAAGGCGTCCGGCGTCCCGGCGGCCACGCCTGGATCGACCAGCTTCCATCCGTGCGAGCGCAGGAGCTCGAGGTCGGCCGCATCGCCGGGGTGGATGTCGAGCGCAAGCTCGAACTCCACGCCCTCGACCCTTTCCGGCAGGGTTGCGAAACGGCGGAACTGGTGGTGCTTGAGGCCCATTTCCCTACCATCGATCTCGAGCGTGCCGTAGGGGCTGCGCCAGGTCGCCACCGTGGTGAAGACGGGAGGACCCTGCGGAGCGGGCGCCGGAGCCCACTCCTCGAGCAGCACCGGTGGCAGGGTCGGGATCCACTCGATTCCGTCCACGGGAACCGGGCACGCCGGGGTGCCGATGTTCTGCCCGACGGTGAGGTAGCGGTCGTGGCCGGCGACCGTGAACTCGAGACTCGGGTCGGCGTGCCAGGCCTGGGTGAAACCGGGGTCGAGGTCGACGTAGATACGCCGCTTCGGCGCGGCGAGCAAGGGGCCTTCCGCCAGGTGGCCGCTGATGTTGAAGAGGAGATCGGCTTCGGCCGCCATCGCCACCAGCTCCCGCTCGCCCTGACCGTAGAGCGCGTTGCCCTTCCCGTCGAGCAGCACGGCTTGCCCGTGGAGGCCGAACCGGGCCACCACCGCTTCGAAGAACCGCTGTGACCCGAAGTCTTCTTCCGGAAGCCGCTCGACGAGACACACATCAAAACCAAGGCGCTGCAGCCCCAGAACCCAGGAGAGCCTCACCCATGCCTCGCCGCCGCTGCCCGGCTTGTTCGCAAGCGCCCCGGCGACGACGGCGACGGCCATCGCCCTAGGAAGGCAGCGGTCGCCGCCGGGCGCCGGGAACCCGCTTCAGGAATCGAGGGCTGTAACGGGCGAGGGTGGCGATCTCGCGCAGGGCCCTGCCTGGCTTGCCATCCCGCAGCGATTTGCCGATCTGGGCCACCAACAGCTCCCCGTAGTACCGCTTCCAGAACCGGCGAGCCTCCCTGTAGGCCGTCTTCAGCTCCGGATCGTCGCGGGTATGGCGTCGCTGCCTGCGCACAGCGGCGAGGCTCTGCTTCAGCATCCGCCCCGCGTCGCCGCTGGAGTTGCTGCCATGGGTGCGATGCTCGGCGACCAGCTCACCGTGGCTCCAGAACGGGAACTGGCGGGCGATCTCCAGGTTGAGACCGAAGTCCGCCGCTGCGTCGAGCTCCGGGTCGAAGCCATCCACGTGCTCGAAGACGGCTCGCCGGTAGACCGAGCGGGCGGGGAACCCGGCCCAGTTTTCAGTCATCAGGCGCGCGTAGTGGTCGCGCTGCACGATCGGCTGCTCGAAGGTCTCGATCGGGCTCCCGTCCTGGGCGATGCGACGGAACCTGCCGGCGACCGCCGCCGCCTCGGGGTGCTCCCGCAGCAGCTTCACCGCAGTCTCGACCGCGGTCGGCCTCAAGCGGTCGTCGGAGTCAAGGAAGACGAGGAAGTCGCCGCTCGTGTTGCGGATGCCGAAGTTCCGCGCGCCCGCCATCCCGCGGTTGTCGCAGCGCAAGCAGCGCACCCCTGGATAGCGGGCGGCGATCTCCGAGGCATTGTCCGGCGAGGAGTCGTCGATGACGAGGACCTCGAGATGGGGATAGGTCTGGCCCAGCACGCTCTCGATCGCCTCGGCGAGGTAGTGGGACTGACCGAAGCAGGGGATCACGACCGAGACCAGCTCGGCGAACTCGCTGCTGTGGTCGCGGCGCCAGGCGTGACGGGCGCGGATGGCTCCGAAGGGAACCCTGTCGTGCCCCTTCAACACCGCCGAGAGCTCGACTTCGAACTCGGCCGGCGTGCCGACGAGGTTGAGCGTCGTGCGGAACCCGGCACGTCCGGCGTCGGGGTAGTCGGGAAAGGCTTTGGCGAGGTCGGGGCGCTCCGCCCGGACGGCGGCGCGCCAGAAGACCCTGCCGTCGACCAGAAACTCGACGCCGACCACGCGAGACCCCTCGCCGAGCGCCCAGCCGAGCACGTCCACCGCGTCGGCGTCGAGAACCGCTCCGGGCTTCGGCTCGTCGATGTAGGCGCCGTGCAGCTGCGGCGGCGGCGAAACGGACGCGTCGAGGAATTCGATCAAAGCACCCATGGTCAGATCCTCTCTCAGCCGCCGGACCCGTCTTCGAAACGCAGCGTCGCGAACCGGATCCGTCGCTCGCCCGGGAGCACAGCAAAGACCGCTGCCTCGGCGTCGGCAGGGAGCCGCTGGGCATTGATGGTGGTACGGAAGCCGGGAGAGCCGACCTCGCGATCGGGAAACCCGCGCTCGAGGTCGGGGCGGTCGATGTCCACTGGAGCACGCCACACGCGCTCCGATCTGACCCAGAACTCGACCGCCTCGACCGGCTCGTCACGGCCCAAGGCCCAGCCGATCGTCGTCACCGCGTGGGCCGGGAGCGAAGCGCCGGCCGCCGGCGCCTCGAGGTTCGCCCCCACCAGCTCCGGCGGAACAGGTTCATCGGGCACGATCTCAACCCGCCTGGTCGGCCGCACCGTAACCGAGCCCGCGTCCGAGAGCAGCGGCAACTCGAAGACGACAGTGTCGCCGTCGTCCCAGACCTTGCCGCCCTCGTCTTCGAGATAGGCGCGCAGCCCATCCCTGCCGCGCAGCCACTGACGCGCCCCGCTCGGGACGACGACGAAGCAGCCTCCTTCCCCCGCGACCTCGGCGTTGCTCAGGTAGTCGGGCTGCGCCGGCGCCAGGTCGGCGGCGGCGCGGCGGATCGCCTCCAGCTCGGTCACCTCGCGCCCGTCGCGCCGGGGCAGGTTGCGCGCGTGACGACCGTTGAAGTAGGGCTTGACCTCCCGGCGGGGATCGACCAAGACGACGCACGCCTTGAACGGCACCCCCACGCGCTCGACCGCCAGCTGCGCCGCCCGAAACTGCCGGTACCGCTCGATCAACTCCGCCTGTGCGGGCAGCTCCGGCAGCAGTCGCTCGTAGAAGCTCAGATCCTCCTCGATCTGGCTGATCCGGTCCAGGGAGGAGAACATCCCGCCCGCATGGACCCGGTACGCGGCAAGCGGCTCGGGGATGTAGCCGATCGGCCCCCGCTCGGCGCAGCGGATGTGGATCAACCAGTCGATCCAGGCCGAGTCATACGCCCAGCCGGGAAGATCGGCCGCGATCTCGCGGCGGAACATCATCGCGGGCGACGGGATGAAGCACTCGGCGAGGATGTCCTCGAGGGCAAAGCTCGCCTCGGCCAGCGCCGGGGTCGTGACCCCCGAAGGAGCGCCTGAAGCGTCATAGACGAGGCTTGCGTCGTGGAAGCAGCTGGCGCACTCTCCGTGAGCCTGCAGGTATTCGGCCTGGAGGCGCAGCTTCGCCGGGGAGGTCCAGTAGTCGTCGCCATCGAGGTAGGCGATGAACTGCCCGCGCGTCGCATCCAGCACCCGACGCAGGATCTCGCCATGACCGACGTTCGCCGGCGGCAGCACCGCCCGGATCCGCTCGGGGTAGCGCTCTGCGTACCGCGCGACGATCTCGCGGGTGCCGTCGGTGGAAAAGTCCTCGCCGATCACCAGCTCGTAATCGAACGGGCCCTCCTGGATGAGGACGCTCTCGATCGCCTGGGAGATGAACGGCGCATGCTCGTAGGTGCGCATGGCAACGCTGACCAGTGGAGCGCCCGGCGCGGTCACTGCTTCATCCCTCCTGCGAGATGCTCGAAGCGCGCGCCCGGCATGCCGACCCCGCGGCGCCGGTAGCGGAGGAAGGCGCCGGGGTCCCAGCGCAAGAGGGTGCGAAGGCTCCGCAAGACGACGCTCCATTCGCGCCGGCGCCAGGCGTTCGCGACCCGCTCGACCAGCGCCTCGCCCTGCTTGGCGCGCGTGTTGCGGACACCGATCCGACGGGCGTTGTGCTCCTCGCGGCCGCGGAGGCGGCGGCGTTGACCGCTCAGGACCTGGAGCTGAGAGCTGAGGACCAGGCCGGCATTGCGGGTCGTGTTCGAGCCATGGCGACGGTACTCGGTGACGACCTCCTCGTGGCAGACCACGGGGTAGGCGCGGGCGAGCTTCAGGTAGAGCTCGTAGTCGTCGGCGGCAGCCCGCCGCTCGTTGAAGGCACCGACCGCCTCCAGCGCCTGGCGCCGGTAGACGAGCGAGGAGCCCGACCAGATGAAGCATTCCTCCAGCAGCTTCAGGTAGTGATCGCGAGTGACCAGCGGCTGCCTCGCTTCCCGCACGACGCTCCCGTCGCGGCCGATGTCGCGCGGCATTCCCGCCGCAAAGGCCGCGTCCGGGTTGGCGGCGAGCTCCCGCACCCCGACCTCCAGAGCCTGCGGCAGCAGCCGGTCGTCGGCATCGAGGAAGACGACGTATTCACCCCGGGACTCGGCCAGCCCTCGGTTGCGCGCGGCGGCGACGCCGCTGTTCGGCTGCCGCAGGCAGCGGACCCCGGGATAGTGGGCGGCCACCTCGGAGCTGTTGTCCTCGGAGCCGTCGTCGACGACAACCAGCTCCAGGCTCGGATAGGTCTGAGCGAGCACGCTCTCGATCGCCTCGCCGAGGTAGTGGGCCTGGTTCCAGCACGGGATCACGACCGAGACGAGCGGCGCCGCATTTCCCTCCCGCCGCATCTGGACCGCGCCGACCTCGGCTCGGGAACCGTCGCCGAGAACCGCCCGGACAGCCAGCTCGAGCTCCTCGCCGGCGCGCAACGCGGCCACGTTCAGCCCGACCCGAAAGCCGGCAGCGGCGGCGAGGGGACCGTCGAACATCCGCGCCACCCCGGGTCGCTCGACGCCGATCTCCGCTCGGCGCACCCGACGCTCCCCGTGGGTCAGCTCGACGGCGGCGACGGGCATCCGCTCGGGAACGATCCAGCCCGCTATCCGCAGGTCGGCGGGATCGGCCGCCACTCCCTCCTCGGGATGGTCGATCCGCCACCCGCGCACCCCCGGCGCGGCGGGGCGCTCAGCGACGGCGGTAACTGCGAGCGGCGCCCTCAACGACTGCCGAACATGCGCGCGAGCAGGCCGCGACGCTGGATTTCGAGCGCGATCGTGGCGAGGGCGACCCGCTCCCCGTCCTCGAGCACCCCCCGCACCGAAAGCTCGTGCCTTCCCTCGCCGCTCCCCTGGACCATCAGCCGGAATCCCGCCCGCTCCGCGCCGGCTACTCCCGGAAAGCCTTTGGCCACCCCGGGGCGCTCGATCTGCAAAGGCGCCGCCGCCACGAGCTCGCCGCCGGCAAGCACCTCGACCGAGGTGACCGGCTTCTCCCTGCCGAGCGCCCAGCCGACGATTTTCAGCGCGTTCGAGTCGAGCTCGTCGCCGACAACCGGCGCGTCCAGGTGCGCCTTTCGCAAGCCGTCCCGAGGCTCTGCCGCGGCGACGTCGATCACCTTGATGCGCTCCTGCCGCGCCACTCCGGGATTGTATCCGGATACTGCTGATTTCCAGACCTTTCGCCTGGGTCGCGGGCGCCGCAATTCACGAGGAGCCGTCCCCTCGACGAAGAGGCTCTCGTCTTCGCGATTGTCAAGCTCGACGATCTCGGGAATGCCGCTCGCGGTAGCGCCGTAAGAGCACTCCCTCACCTTCGTGAACCCGGCCTTCTCCAGCAGCTCGAGCGCGAAGTCCACCGTGAAAAGCGACCGCGAGTACCCGTACCAGAGCATCTGCACGATGAAGCGGCCGCCGAGGCTCCTGACCTCGTCCTCCCCCACCTTGAAGTAGCCCTCGTCGCCGCGCAGGTAGGCGTCAATTCCCCCCTGCAGGTCGGGCAGCGCCAGCCGCAGGGTGCCACCGGGCTTCAGCACCCGCCGCAGCTCTTCCAGCACCGGCACCAGCTCGGGGTACGCAAACTCGGGGAGGGCGTGGATGCTGACCGCGTAGTCGATGCTGTTGCTCTCCAGCGGCAGGCCCTCGCGGATGTCGGCGACGAGATCGACGCCCCCTTCGTCCTTGATGTCCGAGTTGATCCAGCCGGGGGCGACGTGGGCGCCGCAGCCCCAGTTCAGCCTTCTCACGGCGCCACCTCCTCGAGCAGGCGCCTCAGCACCCTGCGGGCATCGAAGTGCTCGGCGGCGATCTCGCGAGCGGCGCGCGAGTGCCGCTCCCAGTCGCCGCGGACCGCTTCCACGCCGGCCCGGGCGCCCTCGAGATCGTCGAAGGCGATCAGCCCCTCCCCCGTCGGATACCGCTCGCTGAAGCCGGTGTCGAGGGCGACCACCGGCTTGCCGCTGGCGAGGTAGGCGATGCTGCGCTCGCTGAACCAGCCGCTGCGGGCCTCGACGTAGATCCCCTTCGCCACCATCAGCTCGGCGGCCGATCCCTGGACGTAGCGGCGGTAGGCCTCCAGATCGCCGCCTACCGAGCCGGGGTCGGCCAGCCTCCACCCGTTCCGCAGCAACGCCTCGCGGTCGCCCTCGTCGGCGGGATCGATCTCCAGCGCCAGCTCGATCTCCGGCTCGACCAGCGTCGGCAACGCGACCAGCTTCCGCAGCTCGTGCGCCCGCAGGCCGAAGCGGCGCCCTTCGAACTCGATCGGGTCGTAAGGCCCACGCCAGCTGCCCACGCTGGTGAACCGCTCGCCCCCCGGCACCACCGGCCACTCGTCGAGGGCGATCGGGTGCGGCGTCGTCACCCACTCGAGGCCGCAGGTGGGGATCAGGCAGTTCTCTTCGCCGATCTTCTCGCCGACCGTGACGAAGACGTCGTGACCGGCGAAGGCGTCGTGCAGATCGAGCTGCCGCCACATCTGGCCGAAGCCGGGGTCGATGTCGAGGAAGACGTTGCGCGGCGAGGTCGCCAAAACCTCCTCGTCGTTGACGAAGCCCATCACGTTCAGCAGCAGCTCCGAGCCCCGTAGGCGCTCCAACACCACCTGCCGCGGCAGCCCGACGGTCTCCTCCCCGAGGAAGAGCGAGTACGAATCGGCCAGGCCGGCCGCCTCCATCGTCTCGACCAACCAGGCGACGCAGCGATCGCGCTCGGACGGGTCCGCCGCCGTCTCCGGCGTCAGCCGGTCGAGGAAGAGAACCTCGTGGCCGAGGGCGCGGAAGCCGAGCAGGTAGTTCAGCAGCGCCCAGGCGTGACCGCCGTAGCCCGGTCGCTGGGCGAGGGCGGCGCCGACGGCAACGCAGCTCACGACGGCGCTCAGCCCGAGGTCGAGGCCAGCGTCGGCTCGTAGCCGAACTCGGTCAGCACCGGGTCGAGTACCTCGGCGCAGACCTGGGCGAGCTCCGGCGAGAGATCGCGCCGCCAGCGGCCGATCGACTCCGAGACCTTGCTCGTGGTGCGGTGTTCCTCCAGCGACTGGGACTCGGCGGCCGCCAGGACCGAGGCGACCTGGTCCTCGCCGGCATCGAGGCCGAGGAACCCCATCATCCCGCCCAGGGTCTCCGCCGGCTCTCTGATCAGGTCCTCGTAGCGGACCAGGTGAGCGTCGTCGCCCCGTTCGCGAAGGCGCCGCAGCAGGCGGCGAGCCGAGTTGGCCACGGTGGTCTGCACGTACTCGGCGTCGTCGGCGGCGTCCGCCCGGCCGAACGCCTCCCAGCCGCGCTTGCGGTTGAAGGCGATGATCGAGCAGAGCATGTCGCGGAAATCGCGGACCAGGATCATCTCGCGGGCCCCGGGGTAGAGCTCCGCCAGCAGGTCGGGAGTCAGCTGGTAGGGGAGGAACTTCTCGACGAAGTAGCGGGGCCGCTGCCCGTCCTCGCCCAGGCGAGCGTAGAAGGCGTCGATCCGCGACTGACAGAACCGCGCCAGGGACTCCACCCCCTCGCCGCCGAGCCAGGCTTCCAGCTCCCGGTCGCCACCGACGCCGGAGCGGAGGTCGGGGCGGTCGAACCACCAGTTGCGCTGCTCGAGCGGGCCGGGCACCAGCTGTGCCAGGTAGCTCTGCGGTCGCGAGAGGGCCTGCAGGACGCTGGTCCAGTAGGTGCCGACGCGGGCGTCGCGGGCCCACGGGCTGAAGGCGACCGCCTCCGGCAGGCAGCTGAGCAACCAGACCAGCCAGGTCGAGCCGCTGCGGCCGATCGTATTCACCATCAAAGGCTGGATCAGATTTTCGCCACCGGCTGGCAGTGTCGCCCGCTCGCCCTCGATCCGGGCGATCGGCGCCCGGATGCCCTCGGCGCCCTGCCCGACCACCGTCAGCTCGAATTCCTGCCGCAGGTCGAGCGCGCTGACCGGAATCCGGAAGCCACAGGGCTCGGCGTGAGCGACGTCCGCGAAGGCAGCGGCGATGTCGGGCCGCTGCTCCTCGGGCTCGACCTCGGCTATCAGCCGTCCCTCCTGCAGCACCTCGATCCGCTCCAGCGGGGCCGCCTTGGCCAACGCCCAGCCGACGATCTCGAACCCGTAGGTGCCCGATTGTGCCTGCGGCTTCGGCGCGTCGAGCCGGGAGCCGAGCAGCCTCCCGCCTGCCAGCTCGTGCTGCTCGACGCGGCTGATCTCTACAAGTGGCATACGCCCTCCATCCTCCAAGACACGTCGGTCACTACTCCTCATAGCCGAACTCGATCAGCAGATCGCCCAGCTCCTCGCTGCAGACCGCGGCGACGTCCTCCGGCAGGTCCTCGCGCCAGCGCCCGATCGAGGCGGCCGGGTCGGAGGTGGTGCGGTGGTGGTGCATCTCGGCGGTGCTCTCCTGCGCCCGCCGCACCGTCTCGCTGACCAGCTCGGGGTCGCCGGGCAGACCGAGGTGCTCGAAGAGGCCGGCCAAGGTCGGCTCGGGATCCAGCACCAGGTCCTCGTAGCGGACGAGCCAGGGGCTGGTCTCGCGGCTTCGCAGTCGCTCGGCGAGGATGGCGAGCGAGGGGCGCATCACGTTCCGCACGTACTCGGCGTCGTCGCCGCCCTCGGTATGGCCGAAGTCGCTCCAGCCGCGCTTGCGGTTGAAGGCGATCACCGAGCAGAGCTGGTCACGGAAGTCGCGGACGAGGATCACCTCGCGGGCGCCCGGGTAGATCTCGGCGAGGAGATCGGGGACCACCTGGTAGGGCAGGTACTTCTCGACGAAGAAGCGGGCCCCCTCCTCACCCGCGAGGTGCGAGTAGAAGGCCTCGATCTGAGCCCGGCAGTTGCCCGCCAGCAAGTCGACCGCCTCGTTGCCGAGCCAATGTTCGACTTCGGGGTCGCCGAGTTCGGCGGCGTTGCTGTCGAGCCACCAGTGCGGCTTTTCGAGGTCCGGGGGATCGAAGGCGGCGAGGAAGCTGGAGGGCTCGGCCAGGTCCTGCAGCACGCTTGCCCAGTAGGTGGAGACGCGGGCGTCCTTGATGAAGGGGCTGAAGGCGACGACGTCGGGATGGGAGCTGAGCATGGTCACCAGCAGGGTCGAGCCGCTGCGGCCGACCGTGTTCACCATCAATGGCTGGATCAGGTCCTCTCCGCCCGGCACCGGCAGCGAACGGCGCCTGCCCCTGACCAGCGCCAGCGGCAGCCGGGTCCCGTCCTCGAGTTTGGCCCGCAGGACGAGCTCGAACTTCGGAGGCAGCTTCAGCGCCCCGATCCTGGCCCGGTAACCGCTGCGCTCGGCTCCCTCCACCTCGGGGAATCCCGCGGCGATGTCCTGCCGCTCGACGTCGAGGGGAACGGTGAGGATCGCTCGCTCCTCGTAGAGGACTTCGACGTGCTCGACCGCGAGCCGCTTGCTCAGCAACCAGCCCTCCAGCGCCAGCCCGTAGGAGTCGCTGGTGAGACCGGAGGTGGGGCTGTCGAGGTTGCCGCCGTGGACGTAATCGCTTTCGCCCTGGTTGACCTCGACCGAGTCGACGCTGACCATGACCGTCGCCGTCAGGTCCGGCATCAGGTCCCCCTGCCGTCGGCGACGAGCCCCGCCACCCGCTCGCCCCACCGCTGGTCGAACAGCCAGGCGTTAAAGCGGTTGCTCATGTCGGTGGAGGAGGGCACGTAGGAACGGCCCTCGAGGTGGTAGAGCTCGACCTCGGGCACGTACCAGGTCTCCAGCTCCCGCTCTTGCAATCGCATGCAGAGGTCGGCGTCCTCGTAACCGCCCTTTACGTAATCGGCGGAGAAGCCGCCGAGGTCTTCGTAGAGCGCGCGCTCGGTCAGCAGGCAGGCGCCGCTGAGGGAGGCGACGGGGCCCCGCTCGCCGGCGCCGGCGAAGCCGCGGTGCAGACCCTTGAACCGGTGGGCCAGCTCCCAGCCGCCGGTTGCCGGATTGCGGCGGAAGTCCATGCCCGCGTGCTGGATCGAGCCGTCGTCGAAGAGCAGCTTCGGCGCCACCGCACCCGCCTCCGGCTGGGCGTCATAGGCCGCCGCCAGCTCGGGCAGCCATTCCGGCCGGGCCGGGAGGACGTCGGAGTTGAGCAGAAGCAGCAGTCTGCCCCCCGCGATCGAGGCGCCGCGGTTGCTGGCGACGGCGAAGCCGCCGTTGCGAGAGAGCGTCGCCAGGCGGAACGGCACCCGGTAGAGCTCGTGCAGCTCCGCCACCCGCGGCAGGAACTCGGATGCCAGCTCCGGCGAGTCGAGCACGAAGACGATCTCGGCCTCCAGCATGCTCGGGTCGTTGGCGAACTGAGCGAGCTGGTGCTCGATCAGGTCAACTCGCCGGTAGAGCGGGATCACGACCGATACCTCGGCAGCGCCGGGGAGCACCCCGAACTCGTCCACCTCCTCGATATCGACCCGCCCGGCGAGCTCCTCCTGCAGCCGCACTACAGCCGGGGCAAGCTGCTCCATCAGCGGCGTATCGACGCGGCGCTCGCGCGCGAGCTCGCCGAGGATCGTGTCGCGGACCGCCAGCGGGTCCACTGTCGCGGCGGGCGCCCCGGCCTCGATGCCGACCCCGGCCGAGTTTTCCAGCTCGAAGACCCAGCCCTCCGCCAGCCGGCTCGGATGCTCTAGCTCGAAGAAGGAGACGAAGCCGGGTTTCGGCACCGGACGCGGCGCCGAGCGAAAGAGCTCCTCGAGGTCGGGACGGGGGACGCGGAAGAGCCGCTCCAGAATCGACGCTCGGCTGCCCTCGGGGGAGACCGCGTCGAGACGCACGATCGGCGCCTGGTCGTCCCGCGCCCAGCCGCGGACGAAGAAGGTGCGCTCGTCGACTCTGGCAACCGCCCCGATGTGCAGGCCCTGCGACTCGTCCGCACGCAGCTCGACCTGCGGATAGGGATCGCGCAGCGCCTCACGCAACGCGAACAGGCTCTTCGAGAGGCCCAGCGGGTCGAGGGTGTGCGAGTGCTCGGCGGGGGCGGCGGTGAGGAAGCCGAGGATCTGCCCGCGCGCGTCGGCTTCGCGGCCGGCGAGCTTCTCGCGGATCGTCGTGCGTAGGTCGACCGCCACCGCCGGCGCCAGGCCCGGTCCGAGACGGATCTCCTCGTCGCCGACACGGACGACCAGCTCCAGGGTCTTGCCGACCACCGGTTTCGCCACCCAGCCCGTGAGCAGCGTGATCGCCGCGTCCCCTCCCTCCTCGGCGTAGGGGGAGAGGTGGCGTACTTCGACCTCGGCCGACTCGCCGTCGACCGTCAGCTCGACAACCGGCTCCGCCTCGGCGGCAAGGTCGAAGGTGAGCAGCATCACGTCGGTAGCCAGCCAGGTCAGCAGCGCGGCCGGCCCGTCGGGCCCTCCGCCCGCTTCGGCGAAGGCGCCGCCGACGACGCGCTCGGTCCCGGTTCCGATCTCCGCCTTCACGACGCCGCTCCGATCTCGACGTCCTCACCCACGACCGCTTCGTCCACCGGTTCCTCCCTCAATAGGTCCTCGTAGATCCGCTCCAATTTCGCCACGTGGGCGGGCATCGCGTAGACGGGCTGGATACCCGCCTGCAACGCCTTCCACAACTGCGAGGAGCCGGCCGCCTGGGTAATCACCCGCGCCAGGTCTTCCGGGTCGCCGACGCGGAAGTGGAGGCCGTCGACGCCGTCGGTGACCTTCTCGGCCATGCCGCCGATGTCGGAGCAGATCACCGGCCGACCGTGCATGAAGGCCTCCTGGATCACCAGCGGCGAGTTCTCCCACCAGCGCGACGGCACCAGCACGTAATCCATCGCTTCCATCAGCGAGCCGAGCTGGTCGTGGTCGTAGCGGCCGATCAGGGTGACGCTGTCGCCGCTTGCCTCCAGTAGCTCGGCGAATTCGTCCTGGAACTCCTGCGGCTGGATCTCGAGGTTGGCGCCGTGCAGGTAGATCTCCGCGTCGACCCCGTCGGCGGCCAGCCGTTTGGCGGCTTGGAGGACCACGTTGACGCCCTTGTAGTGGCTGAACTGGCCGAAGAAGCCGAAGCGGTTGCGCCTTTTCCGGCGCGGGTTGCCGGGCTCGTAGCCCAGCGCCAGCCGGCCGTACTCCTCGACCACGATCTTTTCGGTCGGGATGCCCCAGTCGACGTAGCGGTCACGCAGCTGGGCGCTGGGGGCGATGAAGAGGTCGACGAACTCCATCTGCGACTGGATGAACCGCTTGCGCATGAAGAACTCCTGCGGCGAGATCTCCGGGAAGCACTCGTGACAGCGGCGCGGCGACTCTTCCAGACAGGGCTCTTCGTCGGTCGCCCGCAGCAGCTGGCCATGGCGGTGGCAGATCGGCAGGAACTCGTGCAGCGTGTAGACGATCGCCGCGTCCGGCAGCGTGTTGTGGACCTCCCTGATCGCTTCGATGCCGATGAAGAGGGTGTGTTGGAAGTGGACGACGTCGGGTCGCTGGGCGAGCAGGAACTCACGGAAGTGGGTGGTGATCGTCGACTTCTCGCGGGTCGCGTTGAGCAGCCAGTCGAAGTCGTTGAGCTCGGTGTAGAAGAAGTACTGGCCCGGGTCCCGGTCGTCGACCCCGGTCAGCAGCGTCCCCTCGTGATAGCGCGAGGAGGTCGAAAAAGGCGGTCCCGTGCGGGCGAGGAAGAGCGACTCCCACTCGCTTTGGTCCCGCATCGCCTCGTGCAGCTCGAAGGCGTAGGCCTCGGCCCCACCCGGGCGAATAACGGGATGGTTATGGGAGACGTAGAGGACCTTTTTCGGACTCACTTCCATGCAGCCTCCTTCGGCCGAAGCGCATCGTGGGTTGAGATGAGAGGATCGGTGTTGAGTTCGTAGACGGCGCAGATGCGGGGGCGGAGGGCGAGGAGACGGCACTCGCGCCCTAGATACTCGGCGAGGGCCGGCCGCCGCGTGAGCGCCCAGAGAAGCGCTGCCGGCACCACCAGGTAGCGGACACCGCCGTCGCCGAGCGTCCGCAGCTGCCGCGCCGCGCGCTCAGCGTCGCCCGCTTCCAGCGGCACGTGCCGCCCGGTGGCGTCGTGGGGGAAGTGCCAGGCGGTCCGCTCCAGGGCGAGGAGGTCGTCGTCGCCATCGCTGAGGACTAGGACGGTCTCCTCGTCGGGCAGCAGGTTGGCGAGCAGGGAGCGCGTCGCCGGCAGGCAGCGGCGCTGCTCCTCGCGCTGGGAGAGGTCGGGGACCACGCGTGGGGCGGTCGCGGGCAGCTCGAGCAGGCGGTAGACACGGCAGATCTCCTCCGGCGAGGACAGTCGCTCATACCGTTCGCGCAGGTGTCGCTCGAGCTCGGGATAGTGCTCGAACCACCAGTAGTAGGTCGAGGGCAGGACCAGGTAGGCGCCGCCGCTCGCCCGCAGCGCCTCGAGGTGCTCGACCGCCCAGCGCCCGTCAAGAGGGTGATGTCCCGCGTACTGCCCGGTCGAGGCACGCGGGAAGTGCCAGCCGCTGCGGCCTTCAAAGCGGACCAGGTCCTCGTCGCCCTTGCTGACGACGAGCACGATCGCGCCCACGGGGGTCAGCTCCTCGACCAGCGTCGAAAGCTGAGGAGCGAGATCCTCGTAGGCGAGGGTGCCGTTGGTGGCGGCAGCGGTGCTCACGAACTCGCCTCCACCTTCGCCCGGCTCGGCGCCAGCGCGTAGATCGTGCAGGAATCGTGGGCCTCGGCGGCGGCGCAGGTCTGCAGGTGCCGGGCGAAGCCGGCGTAGTGGTCCAGCCACCAGCCCTCGGCGGCGGGGATCACCAGGTACTCGGTGCCGCGGTCGCGCTGCGCCTCCAGCAGCTCGACCGCCTCCTCGGCGTCGGCGGGATGACGGCCGAGGTAGCGGCCGTCCTCGCCCGCGGGGAAGTGCCTCGCCTCGCGACCGCCGAGGCGCAGGAGCTCGGAGTCGCCGCGACTGACGATCGAGACCGCCGCGCCCTCCGGGACGCTGCGCTCGATCTGCTCGCGGACCTCCGCGACCTCCTCCTCGTAGCCGAGCCGCGGCGGCTCGACCTCGATACCGCGATCGGCGAGCTCCACGGTCAGCCTCGTCACCTCGCGCTCCAGCTCCGCGCCGCGGCGTGCCTGTGTCCGCAGCACCGGCTCCAGCTCGGCCTCGTGGCCATCGCCGCGCTCGATGCTCGCCAGCAACGGCGAGACCGAGATCCGCAGCGGGTGCGCACTCGGGTACTCGACCTCGAGCAGCCCGTCCTCGGCGTAGATGGCGAGGTCGTCGCGCACTACCCGATCACGCCAGCGCCCGCGGTAGCGCTCGACGCTCACCTCAAAGCGGTCCGACCGCCCGCGCGTGGCCGACTCGAGATGAACGACCGTTGCCTGCGGGCAGTAGTGGACCTCCCCCTCGGCCTCGCCGATACGGAGACAGAGGTCGACGTCCTCCATCGAGTTGACGTAGCCCACATCGAAGCCGCCGACCGCCTCGAAGGCCGCCCGCCGCACCAGCATGCAGGCGCCGGTCACCGCCTGCAGCCGCCGAGTCCGGTTGACCGCCGGGTGGTCGACGGGGAAGCCGGCATAGAGATGGTGGGGGTAGCCGTCCTGGCCGATCGCGACGCCGGCGTGCTGGACGGCGCCGGTCGGATAGAGCAGCTTGGCGCCGACGACCGCGGCGGTGGGATGGCAGTCGGCGTAGTCGAGCAGTGCCTGCAGCCAGCCCGCTTCCGGCTCGGTGTCGTTGTTGAGGAAGACGAGCTCGCCGGCCGCGGCTTCGGCTCCGGCGTTGCAGGCGGCGGCAAAGCCGCGGTTCCGATCCAGCCGCACGATCGCGATCGCTTCGCCGAAGTCCGCCAGCACCTCCGGGGTCTCGTCGGTCGAGCCGTCGTCGACCACGATCACCCCGCAGCCGTCGGGCAGATCGGCGAGGACCCGCTCCAGGCAGCGGCGGGTCAGCCCGGCGCGGTTGTGCACCGGGATCACCACCGAGGCGCGGCGCTCTCCGCTCATCGTTCGCTTCCCGACAGTCGGTAGATGGCGCCGGCACGATCGTCGGAAACGACCGGCTCGTGTTGGCGCTCGAGGTGCTCGCGCAAGCCCTCGTAGTGCCGCAACCACCAGAGGTAGGTGGGCGGGATGACGAGGAACTCCGCGCCGCGGTCGCGCAACGACTCCAGGTGGGCGACGGCTTCCTCGCTGTCAGCGGGATGATGACCCGCCCAGCCGCCGTCCTCCGCCTGCGGGAAGTGCTCGGCGCGGCGCCCGTTCAGCCGCAGCAACCCCTCGTCACCGCGGCTGATCACCAGCACGGTCGAGCCGCTCGGCACCGCCTCCTTCACCGCTTCGCGCACCTGCTCGGCTTCGCGCTCGTAGCGAGGGTTGGGGCGCCGCCCGTAGGGCTCCCAGGCCCGGCCCCACTTCTCCGCGTAGCGACGCTGGTTGCGCTCGAGGATGCGTTTGTACTCGCCGCCGGGGACGAGCCGGCCGAAGGACGCTTCGCCGAAATGGTGGACGAGGACGTCGTCGGCGCAGCGCAGCTCGTATCCCGCCGCGCGGGCGCGGTCGGCATAGTCGTCGTCCTCCAGCATCCCGATCTCGTAGCCCTCGTCGAGCGGACCCAGTCGCATGTAGGTCTGGCGGCGCAGTGCCAGGCAGAACATCGCCGGGGTGCCGATCTCCAGCCATTCGCCGGCGTGCTCCCGCGCCCGCCGCGATGCCGCCTCCAGGTACTCGCCCCAGGTCCGGTAGTCGGTGTCGATCTCGGCCTCGTTGCCGATCCGGTTGGTGACCGGCCCGACCAGCCCGACAGCAGGCTCGGCGAGGTGGCGCCGGAGGCCGTCGAGCCAGCCCGGCGCGACCATCGTGTCGTTGTTGAGGAGGACCAGGTGGTCGCCCGTGGCGAGCCCCAGGCCCTGGTTGCAGGCGGGGGCGAAGCCGAGGTTGCAGCCGTTGAGCAGGACCTTGACGCGAGCGTCGCGCTCGGCAAGCCGTGAGAGGTAGGCGGGGGTGCCATCAGCCGAGCCGTTGTCGATGACGATCAGCTCGAACTCACCCCCGGTGTTGGCGAGGACGCTGCGCAGACAAAGCCGGGTGAAGACGAGGTTGTCGTGAGTGACGACGACGACGCTGGCGCTCTCGCCGGGAGCCCCGGCGGGGCCTTCGCAGCGGGGCATCGGCGTCTCCATTGCCGCCTTGACCGTCTCCCGCGGCAGCACGGTCGGCCGCCGGGAAACCGGCTCCAGCGACATCTCCGCCGGGAAGATCCCCCCCGCAGCTGTCGAGCGGGCGACGGCCCCCGGCCGCACGTCGAGGTCGTCGAGCATCCGGCCGAGCACGACCTCATGGCTGAAGTACTCGCGGGCCAGCTCGCGAGCCGCCCCGGCGTGAGCGGTGTAGTCGCGGTCGATCTCCTCCACCGCGGCCTGCGCCTCCTCGAAGGAGTCGAAGCCGAAGAGGCCGCGACCGGTCGGGAAGACGTTGCTGAAGCCGGTCTCCTGGGTGATCACCGGCCGCCCGGAAGCCAGGTAGGTGGCGCTGCGGTCGCTGAACCAGCCCGTGCGCAAGCGCACGTTCTGCTCCTTGGCGACCGTGAACTCGCCGCGGGAGCCGCCGACGTAGTCGCGGTAGCGGTCGATTCCGCGCGAGATCTCGACCCCGTCGCGAACCCGCCAGCCGCGCCGCCGCAGCATCTCCCGCTCGCTCTCGTCGCAGCTGCTCAGTGCCAGCTCGAAGGTTTGGCCGCTGCGCTCCGGCAGGTCGAGGTAGCCGAGGAACTCCTGGTGCTTGCTCCAGGAGTACCGCTTGCCCTCGAAGGTGACCTCGCGCCAGTCCTGTCGCCAATTGCCGATCGTCGTGAAGACGTCGGCCGGCTGCGGCGAGCGGTCGGGCCAGAGGTCGAGCAGCACCGGCTGCCGGGTCGGGCGGAACCGGAAGCGCTCGCTGCGCGGCAGCCGGCAGTCCGGGCTCTCCCAGTTCTCGGCGAAGGTGAAGAAGGCGCTATGGGGCTCGAGGAAGTCGACCGTCTCCTGCAGCCCGTGCTGCAGCTCCAGCTGCAGCTGCACCGGGTCGGTCTCCAGATACACGAGGCGGCCGGTCGCGGCCAGCTCGGGGAGCGGCTGGGTGCCGCCGTGGAGATTGATCAGCAGGTCCGCCGAGCCGTACAGCCGTTCCAGCTGGTGCTCGCTCATCCCGAAGCAGCGGCCGTCGTCGTGCAGGGCGCGGAAAGCCCAGCGGTCGGCCATCCCGAAGCGGCGCATGATCGCGGCGATGAACTCGGCCGCCAGCGCCGAGCTGTCGTCCTCGGGGTCGGTCATCAGCATCGACGGCGTCCGCGCGTGCGTCTCGACGTAGTAGGCCTCACAGCCCAACCGCTCGAACCCGAGCAGGTAGTGGAGGTTCTGCCAGACGACTCCGGCCACCGGCATCTTGGTCATCATCCCCAGGAGCACGATCTTCGGCGCGCTCATGAGATCTGCCTCCAGCCGCTGTTGCCGTTCCCGGGCCGGGGAAGCGGATCGTCGCCCGGCGAGGGACCGGCAGCGACCGGGGCCGGCTGCGGCTCCGGCCGGGGTTCGAGAGCCGGACGGTTGGGCCGTTTCCGCTCCCGGTTCTGCGCCTCGTGCAGCTGCGAGTAGACGCCGCCGCGGCCGACCAGATCGTCATGGTGCCCGCTTTCGACGATCCGCCCCGCCTGCAGGACGAGGATGTGGTCGGCGTGCCGGACGGTCGAAAGTCGGTGCGCGATCATGAACGAGGTCCGCCCCACCATCAGGTCGTCGAGGGCGTCGAGAATCACCCCCTCGGTCTTGGAGTCGATCGAGGAGGTCGGCTCGTCGAGGATCAGGACGGGGGCGTCCTTGAGGAAGGCCCGGGCCACGCAGATGCGCTGGCGCTCGCCACCCGAGAGCTGCGCCCCCCGCTCGCCGAGCTCGGTCTCGTAGCCTTCCGGCAACCCTTCGATGAACTCGTGGGCGTTGGCCGCCCGCGCCGCCGCCACCACCTCGTCGTCGCTTGCGTCGAGGCGGCCGTAACGGATGTTCTCGGCGATCGTGCCGGAGAAGAGCAGCGGCTCTTGGAGGACCACGCTGATCTGCTCCCGAAGCGAGGCGAGCTTCAGGTCGCGCAAGTCGACCCCGTCGAGCTCGATCGCTCCGGAGGCGGGATCGTAGAAGCGGATCAGGAGGCTCATCAGCGTGCTCTTGCCGGCGCCGGTGTGGCCGACGATCGCCACCCGTTCCCCTGGCCGCGCTTCGAAGGAGACGTCGCTGAGGGTTTCGCGGCGCCCCCTGTAAGCGAAGCCGACGTCCCTGGCGACGACGCGTCCCCGCGCCCGGCCCAGGTCGACCGCGTCGGGTTTCTCCTTCACGTCCGGCTCCTTGTCGAGCAGGTCGAGGGAGGCGTTGAACTGGACCAGCTCCTCGTGGATCATCCCCACGGTGGTGCTGATCTGTTCCAGCGGCTGGTAGACCGAGGAGATGTAGGTCATCAGCACGATCAGCTCGCCGACGGCGATCTTCCCCTGTATCACGTGCCAGGCGCCGAGGCCGAGGACGAGCGAGGTGCCGGCCGCGGTCGTGGTCTGCACGAAGAGCGTGTACATGCTCTGGCTGACCGTCAGCTTCACCCGCTCGTCGACGGCGGTGCGGCCCTGCTCGCGGAAGCGCTGGTGCTCGTAGTCCTCGCGGCCGAAGGAGACGATCACCCGCAGCATCGCCATCGACTCGTGGACGATCGAAAGCGACTTCCACTCGAGTTGCTGCACGTTGCGCAGGCGGGGGACGATCCGTGAGCCGTAGAGGCCGAAGGACCAGTAGAGGAGCGGCACCACCAGCATCGCCAGCAGCGCCACTTCCCAGTCGATCAGCAACGCGATCACGAGCATCCCGACGAGGGTGAGGAGGGCCTCGATGATCGGCGGGATGACCATCACGATGTTCCCCACCGAGGCGGCCTGGATGTTGATCTGGCTCATCAGGGCGCCGGTCTGGCGCTGGTCGTGGAAGGTGAAGGAGAGGCGCTGGACGTGGGCGAAAAGGTCGCTGCGCAGGTCCATCACCATGTTCTGCTCGGTCTTCGCGCCGAGGTAGTTGCTGAGCACGGTGGTGCCGTTGCCGACCGCGATGATCAGGAAGCGGGCGACGACCATCGAAACGAGGACGACCCAGGTGGTCGGGTCTTCGCCGAAGAGGAAGCGGGTGATCCCGGTCGGGTTGTGCTCGCTGAGAACGGTGTTGAGGATGACCGCGAGCGGCCACGGCTCCGCGAGGCCGAGGACCACCGTGGCCAGGGTCAGCGCGAGGACGGCGATCAGGTACTTGCGGTATGGCCGCAGGTAAGGGCGCACCCGCGGCAGCGACTTCCACAGCTCCCAGGGCCCCGCCTTCTCCTCCCGGTTTCTTCGCCCGAGCCTCACTGCCGCCGCTCCTCCCTCGGCACCGCTCTGGTCTCGACCAGTGCCTTGGCAAGCGGCCCCGTCTTCGCTTCGAAGGAAGGCCGCGGGGAGGTCTGGGCGACCTCGTCGTCCGGCTCGGCTTCGCCCAGCGCCTCCAGCTCCGCCAGCGCCAGGCGCGTTGCCGTCGCCATCCCCTCGAGGCCGAAGGTGATCGCGAGGACGGCGAGGACGGCGATCGCGGTCGCGACCGCCGGGCGGCCTTGGTGGACGGCGACGAGGGCGAGCAGGATGAGGACGAGGGTGAGGATGCGGCCGGGAGCGGTGGTGCGGGGCCAGATCCGGGCCCGCAGCAGCTGTTTGCCGTTGCCGTGCTCCTCGACGGCGGTGCGGATCTTGACGCCGCCGAGGGCGCTCGCCCGCAGGTCGAGGTCCCAGCGGTCGAAGGGGCCGCCGCTGCGGACGAAGCCGCCGGCGGCGGCGAGACCGTCCTGCAGCTGCTCGACCCAGGCGCTCGGTTCGCACCAGCGCTCGCTCCAGATCTCGACCGTGCGCGGCCAGGGCAGGGTCGGGCCGACTCTGGTGCGGCGGCGCCATGGGGAGAGGCCGTTGCGCAGCCGTCCGGTCAGGCGGGCGAAGGGCTGGAGGAGGAAGAGCAGGGCGGTGACGGCGCGGCGCTTCAGCGTCTCGCCGCGGGAACGGCCCGGCACCGGGTGATGGGCGCGCCAGCCGCTGGCGATCGCCGCCGTCAGGATCCAGGCGAGGGCGGCGAAGAACAGCGGCGCCGCCACCAGCAGCGGCCGCCAGAGCAGTCCGAGCGCCGAGATCTCCCCCAGCAGGGCGACCAGCAGCAACCCCTCCGGCGCCTGCAGCATCCCCGAGAGCATCCGCGGCGGGTCGTAGATCGACTGGAAGAGGCCGGTCCCCCAGGTGCCGTAGCGGACCAGCGAGCGGCGCCGCGGCGTCTGCGTCGCCGGGCCCTCGTAGATCCGGCCCGACCAGCGCGAGGAGCCGGCGCGGTTGTAGTGGGTCGGCCACTTGCGCTCGAGCAGGGCCTCGGCCTTGCCGTAGCCGTACTGCTGGCGCAGGTAGCGGCGGATCGAGTCGCGGCGGCGGTGCATGACGACGGCGCCGGCGCTGAAGCCGAGGGTGCGGTTGGCCTTCTGCAGGCGCCAGCAGAGGTCGACGTCGTCCCCGGCGACCCGGAAGCGCTCGTCGAAGCAGCCGACCTCTTCGAGCACGTCTTTGCGGAAGGCCATGTTGCAGCCGGGCACGTGCTCGGCCTCGCGGTCGGAGATGAGGACGTGGATCGGGCCGCCGGGGGCGGCGGCGACGCATTCGGCGACGAAGCCGTCGTCGCAGGGCGGGATGTTGGGGCCGCCGACGCCGGCGTGGCCGTCGGCCCGCAGCAGGGCGGCGACGTAGTGCAGCCAGTCGGCGTCGGGGTAGGCGTCGTCGTCGAGGAAGGCGACGATCTCGCCGCGCGCCGCCTCGATCCCCTTGTTGCGCGCGTGGCCGAGGCCGCGATGGGCGGTCTGGACCAGGGTCGCCCCGTGGCGGCGGGCGATCTCGGCCGAGGCGTCGCTGGAGCCGTCGTTGACGACGATCACCTCGTAGTCGGGATAGGTGAGGGCGCCGAGGCGCTCGAGGCACTCGTCGAGGGTGCGCTGGCCGTTGTGGGTGCAGACGACAACCGAGACCGGCGGCCAGGGGCCCCGCGCGGTGAACGGCACCTCGGCGAAGGCGCGGCGAACCGCCTCCAGGGCCGGCTTCGGAGCGCGTTCGCGGTCGACGAGGCCGAAGTCCCAGTCGAGGACGTCGTGGCCGCCGCGGTGCCACTCGTCGGTCCAGGAGAAGACGAAGGCGCCGGCAGCGCCGCTGGCGAAGGCCTGGCGGACCTGCCACTCGAGCGCCCGCGCCTGCTCCTCGGCGCCGTTGCGGCGGCTGTCGAGCCCGACCTCGGTGATCAGCAGCGGCCGGTCGCCGGAGAGGTTCTGCAGCCGCGCCAGGTAGGCCTCGTAGCTGCCCTCCTGCTCGAGGAAGACGTTGAAGGCGCTGAGGTCGAGGAAGGGCAGCTCGAGGTACTCGGTCGAGGGGAAGTTGACGTAGGTGACGAGCCCCTCGGGATCGGCCGTCTTCACCTCCCAGTGCAGGCGCTCGAGGAAGCGCTCGACCGGCCGCTTGCCGTGCCAGCGGACGATCGAGGCGGGGATCTCGTTGCCGATCGAGTAGCAGAGGATCGCCGGGTGCTGCTCGAGGGCGCGCACCTCGTCGCCGAGGCGGGCGGAGATCCGCCGCGCCCGCTCAGGGTCGTCGAGGAAAGCGACGTGCTGCTCCCAGGCGAAGCCGACCATCACGTAGATGCCGTGCGCGAGCGCCGCGTCGAGCAGCCAGGCGGGTGGGGGCACGTAGGTGCGGACCGAGTTGATCCCGGCCGCCGCCATCGCCGCGAAGTCCTCGCGGACCCGCTCGGGGGCGGGAAAGGACGACTCTTCCGGCCCCTTGAAGGTGCCGTAGGTCACTCCCCGCACGTGGAACTTCTCGTTTCCGACCAGCACTGAGCGCCCGTGGACGCGGGGTCGTCGCTCTGAAAGCTGGGTTGGAGTAACGATCCTTCGCTCCTGCCTGGGGGTCGAAAGGAATGTCGGCCCTGCTGATGGATATGCCGGAAACTGCGAGATTTTTCCCAGAATCTCGTCCGAAGAACGTTGCAAGAAACAGCGTCATCTTATCTTGCCTGTACAGGGCGTCCAGTGCTGTTGGACGGAGATTTCGACCCAAATTTGACCGATGCGACTCAGCCGGCAGACGTGCAGGAGAAGACGTGGGTGAAGCCGAGCCTGGTCCGGTCGCTGAACCGCAGATTTCCCTTCGTCGCCCAGCTGCCGGTCGGGCAGCTTGCCGTCAGGAAGCTCTTCTTGCGGCCCTTGGAGGCGTAGCGGCGGCCGATCTTGAGGTCGAACGCCGTCGCCGAGCCGGCACCGCCCGCGATCTCGGGGATATGCGCTTTGAGGCGGAGGCCGAAGCGGCCCTTGTGGATCCGCGTGACCGTCGCCCGCACGACGACCGCGGTCGGTGCCGGCACGTCGACGTATGCGTGGAGGAAGACGGTGGTGGTGGCGCCGTGGACGCCGCCGTTGAAGAGGAGCAGCGGGCCGGTGGCGCGGAACGGCCTCTGTTCGGGGAAGGCGACCTCGACTTCGGTCGTGCCCGTGCCGACGATCGCGTCGCCGCAGGCCTTCTTCGCCGCGGCGCTGCTGCTCGCCTGCAGCTGCTTCTCCTTGCAGGTCGGCAGACCGACGGCGTCGACCTCGATCGTCTGGTCGACGTCGGCTTCGAGGTCCTGGAGCGCCGGCGGATGGCTGCCGTCGCGGGTGCCGATTTCGCCGATGATGCGGGCAGTGACCGGAGCGCCACCGTGTTTCGGGAGCTTCGTCGGCGAGATGCCGCCGTTGTCGCCGACGCAGAGGACGCCGGCACAGTGTTCTTGGCGCGTACCGCGATCGCCGGCGGCCACGCTCGCCGTAATCGCCGCCAGCGCCGCCGCGACCGCTGCGATGAAGATCAGCTTCCTTTTCATGCTCCCGCCCTCCCGTTCGTGAGATCGCTTCGATCCTCACCGGCCGGGGGCGATCGCCGCCTCCCCGATTCGGAGCCTGCGGCGGCGGCAAATGACCAATGTGGGAAGCCGGGCGGAGCTTTTAGACAGCTGCAAGCGCCGGAGCAAGCTCGTCGGCGCTCGCCTTGACGGACTCCGGGATCGTGACGCGAAGTTCGCCCTCGCGGTCGAGGATTCGCTGTGCACCGAGCACAGTCAAACCGACGATGTGCTGGCTGCCAGGGGCGTAGCGGAGAACGTGCCCCTCGGGGGTCTCCTCACCCTCGGCCTCCTGGGGCTCGCCGACGTGCAGGTAGAGCACGTCATTGTCGGCGTCATAGTCGGCGTGGTCGAAGGTGACCGGGCCAATCCTGATGTTCACTTGCTCCATGAGCGTGGATCCTTCCGGTTGCCAAACGCAGAAATTATTCGCGCTGGCTCCTGTTCATAGCTTACGACCACCAGCAACCACCGACTGGGCCCGGCCCCACGCAGGTAGTAACGGCGACGGCCCTCAAAGACGGGATCCGGGAGAACGCGGTCAGGCTGGGCGACAGCCCTCAGGTTGTCTCTTGTCACCCTGCGGCTATGTGGAAACGAGTGGGAGCTAGTCGTCGAGGCGCAGGGCAATCTCGAGCTCGGCGAGCGAGCCGGTGAGCGGGCGGCCGAGCAGCTCCTCGATCGCGCGGAGGCGGTTGCGCACGGTGCGGCGGTCGACGCCGAGCGCCGCCGCGGTCGAAGAGATGTTCCGCTCCGCCTCGAAGTAGGCGCGCAGCGTCCGCCTCGCCTCCTTGCCGCCGTCGCGCATCCGCTCCAGCGGCTCCAGGTAGAGGCGGCGCAGCGAGGTGGCGAGGAGGTCATCGCGGGTGATCGAGGCGAGCACGGCGACGTCGGCGTAGCGCAGGACCGACTTGCCCCGGCGCACGGCGATCGGCAGCGCGGCCTTCGCCTGGTGGTGGCTGAACCGCCAGCCGGCGAGGCCCTCGCCCGGCTCGCCGACGGTGACGTGGACCCGATCCGGCGCCGCGGCGACAAGCGCCGCCATCGCCTCCTCGGCAGCGAGCGGCCGCGTCCCGCCGAGCCAGGCGGCCACGATCGGCTCCTCCTCCCGCTGCACCGCGAGCAGCCGCCGATCCAGCGCCTGGGCCAACCCCCGCACCAGCTCCTCCGCCCCCTCCCCCTTCGCCATCAGGGCGAGGTGGTGCGCGTCGAGGTCATAACCGAGCTCGGAGTAGTCGACCAGCTCGCCCGCGAGCAGCGCTTTCACCGTCTCCCGCCGCCGCTCCGCCGCGCTGCGCGGCCGGTTCCGCGCCTCCCGCCCGTGCTCCTCGCTGACCGCGGCGATCAGCCGGTCGACGAAAGTCGCCTGCGCCGCCAGCAGCGGCCGCAGAGCCGCGCTCGGCACCTCAGCCCGCTCCGCCTCTTCCACCAGGAAGTCCCCGAACAAGGCATTGCCGGCGAAGTACCGCCGCAGCACCGTGTCGAGTGGCACCCCGTCGCGCGCATCCAGCCGCGCCTGCGCCAGCAGCACCGCCGGCACGTCGGGAGCCTGCTTCTCCCCACCCTCGAGCACCCCCAACCGGTACTCGATCGCGGCGTTCACGGCCTCATCCAGCCCCTGCAGGTACCCCGGGTCCGCCACCTCCCGCGGATCGGAGATCGCATAGATCCGAGTCGCCACCGCCCCCTGCAGCTCAGGCAGCCGCTCGCGCAGGCGAGCGGCCAGGACCGCGCGATCCGCGGTCACTGCTATCCCGCCATTGCCCGGGCGATGACCACGCGTTGGATCTCGTTCGTGCCCTCGTAGATCTGGGTGATCTTGGCGTCGCGCATCATCCGCTCCAGCGGGTACTCGTTGACGTAGCCGTAGCCGCCGAGGACCTGGACGCCCTCGACGGTCACCTTCATCGCGTTGTCAGAGGCGATCAGCTTTGCCATCGAGGTCCACTTGGGGAGGTCGGCGGGGCGGTCGGGGCGGTCGGCCATCGAGCAGGCTTTGTAGAGGAGCTCACGCGCGGCGGCAGTGCCGGCCTCCATGTCGGCGAGCTTGAACTGGATCGCCTGCAGCTGGTTGATCGGCTTGCCGAAGGCGACCCGCTCCTTGGCGTACTGGTTGGCGTAGTCGGTCGCTCCCTGGGCGATCCCGACCGCCTGGGCGGCGGCGCCGAGGCGGGTGCGCTCGAGCGTGCCGAGGGCGACGCGGAGGCCGTTGCCCTCGCCGCCGATCAGGTTCTCGTGCGGGACGCGGACATCGGTAAAGCTGGGGGCGCCGGTCGGCGAGCCCTTGATCCCGAGCTTGTGCTCGAGCTTGCCGGGGTCGAAGCCGGGCCGGTCTTTCTCGACCACGAAGGCGCTGGTGCGCCGGTTCTCGCGGTCGGTGGTGGCGAAGACGACGTAGAAGTCGGCGATCGTCGCATTGGTGATCCAGGCCTTCTGCCCGTTGATCACCCACTCGTCGCCGTCGCGCACCGCGCTGGTCCGCATCGCCGCCGGGTCCGAGCCCGCCTCCGGCTCCGACAGCGCGAAGGCCGGCGACCACTCGCCGCTGGCGCACTTCGGCAGCCACTTCTGTTTCTGCTCCTCGGAGGCGAAGAGCTGGATCGGGAGCGTCCCCAGCTCCTGCACCATCAGGATCAGCGCCGAGGAGGCGCAGGCGCGGGCGATCTCCTCGACCGCCATCTGCAGCACCAGCGTCCCGGTTCCGGTGCCCCCATAAGCGGAATCGAACGGCAGCCCCAGCACGTCATGAGAGGCGAGCAGCTCCCGCACGTCCCACGGGTATTCGCTCTTGCGGTCGATGTCCCCCGCCCGCGGCGCGATCTTGTCCTGCGCCAACCGCCGCACCATGTCGCGCAGATCAAGCGCCTCCTGGGAGATCTCATAGGCGGGGGTGACGACGTCGACGCTCATTCGTTCCTCTCTATCTGCATCATGATGTAAAAATGTATCTATGCCCAAAGCACGGACCACCGTCACCCTAGATGAGGACGTCTTCCGAGCGGTCAAGGTCAAGGCTGCCCGCACGGGTAAACGAGATTCGCAGGTGATCGAGGAGTCGCTTCGCCGCGACCTCGGCCTTGACGAGCTTGCCGCGCTTTGGGAGAAGGTGACTCCTGCCGCTGAAGACGAGGGGTTGGAGCTCGCCTACGACGAGCTCCACGCGATGCGTGAGGAGAGGCGTGCCGAGGGCGGTTCTTGACCCCGGCGTCGTCGTCTCAGCGCTGATCACGCCACAAGGAGTCCCGGCGAAGCTGCTGCTCGCCGCGCGCGCCGGAAGCTTCGATCTCGTCGTCTCCCCCAGGCTCCTAGGTGAGCTGGAGTCGGTATTGCGCCGCGAGAAGTTTCGGCGCTACCTCGCGCTCGATGCCGTCGGTGCGACCATTCGCCTGCTTCGGCAAGACGGTGAACTCGTGGAAGACCCCTCGGGGCCACCTCCTGTCCGCTGCGCAGACCCAAACGATGACTACTTGATCTCACTGGCCCACGCCAGGAATGCCGCCCTGGTCTCCGGCGATCGCCATCTGCTGGACCTCGCCGGAAAGATTCCGGTCTTCTCACCGAGCGAGTTCCTCGCCGCGCAGCTCTAGAAGACGGGGGACTCGGTGTAGGTGCCGAAGACCTCCTGCATCGCCGCGATCATCTCGCCCTCGGTGGCTTGCGTGCGGGCTGCCTCGATGATCGGGGGCATCAGGTTGGCCTCGGTGGCGGCGGCGCGCTTGAGGTCGGCGAGGGCGGACTCGACGGCGGCGGCGTCGCGGGCGGCGCGGGTGGCCGCCAGGCGCTCGGTCTGCTTGCGTTCGAGCGAGGGGTCGATGCGGAGGATCGGCATCGGCTCTTCGTCGTCGGTGGTGAAGTCGTTGACGCCGACGACGATCCGCTTGCGCTCGTTCAGCTCCTGCTGGTAGCGGAAGGAGGCCTCGGCGATCTCGCGCTGGGGGAAGTTGCGGCGGATCGCCTCGACCATCCCCCCCAGCTCGTCGATCCGGGCGAAGTAGCCGTAGGCCGCCGCCTCCATCTCGTCGGTCAGCTTCTCGACGAACCAGGAGCCGCCGAGCGGGTCGGCGGTGTTCGGGACCCCGGTCTCGGTGGCGATGATCTGCTGCGTGCGCAGCGCCACCCGCACCGCCTCCTCGGTCGGCAGCGCCAGCGCCTCGTCGTAGGAGTTCGTGTGCAGGGACTGGGTCCCGCCCATCACCGCCGCCAGCGCCTCCAGCGCCGTGCGGACGATGTTGTTGAGCGGCTGCTGCGCGGTCAGGCTGACGCCCGCGGTCTGGGTGTGGAAGCGCAGCCGCATCGACTCCTCCTTCGTCGCCCCGTAGGTCTCCTTCATCTCCCGCGCCCAGATCCGGCGCGCCGCCCGGTACTTGGCGATCTCCTCGAAGAAGTCGATGTGGGAGTTGAAGAAGAAGGAGAGCCGCGGCGCGAAGTCGTCGACGTCGAGCCCGCGCTCGATCGCCCGCTCCACGTAGGTGAAGCCGTCTTTGAGGGTGAAGGCGAGCTCCTGCTGGGCGGTCGAACCGGCCTCGCGGATGTGGTAGCCGGAGATCGAGACCGGGTGCCAGCGCGGCATGTTCTCCGTGCACCACTCGATCATGTCGGTCACCAGGCGCATCGCCGGCTCGATCGGGAAGCACCACTCCTTCTGGGCGATGTACTCCTTGAGGATGTCGGTCTGGATCGTGCCGCCCAGTTTCTCTGCCGGCACGCCCTGCTTCTCGCCGACCAGGACGTAGAAGGCGAGCAGGATCGCCGCCGGCGCGTTGATCGTCATCGAGGTGGTGACACCGCCGAGCGGGATCCCCTCGAAGAGGCGCTCCATGTCAGCGAGGGTGTCGACGGCGACGCCCTCGCGGCCGACCTCGCCGAGGCTTTTCGCGTGGTCGGAGTCGTAGCCCATCAGGGTCGGCATGTCGAAGGCGGTCGAGAGCCCCGTCTGCCCCTGGTCGAGCAGGTAGTGGAAGCGCTCGTTGGTCTCCTCGACGGTGCCGAAGCCGGCGAACTGCCGCATCGTCCACAGCCGCCCCCGGTACATCGACTCGTACGGCCCGCGGGTGAAGGGGTAAGAGCCCGGCGCGCCGACCCGCTCCTCGAGGTCGCCGTCGATGTCTTCGGGACCGTAGAGCGGCTCGACCTCCTCGCCGGAGATCGTCGAGAACTCAGCCTCGCGTTCGACCCGCTTGTCGCCGGCGGTTTGGCTCACCGGCCAGGATTCTGACAGGGCCTATGCCGGAGACGGCTTATCCGGCGGCGACCGCGCGCAGGTTCGGCGCCCAGACTTCCTCGAGGAAGTCGCTCAGCTCGTCGTTCAGCCGATCCGGGTTGAGACGCCACTCGAGGATCGAGTTGGCTTCGACCAGGCGGGAGTTCGGCAGCTCTTCGAGCAGCATCCCGGAGTCGCTGAAGGGGTGGAGCGGGTCGCGTGGGTGACCGACGACCAGGGTCTCGTGCTCGATCTTCACCCGCTGCTCGCGGTGCGGCGCGGTCTCCCCCAGAAGCAGCCCCTCCAGCACCGCCTGCGAAGGGCCGGGGCGCTGGCGGACGAAGTCGAGGCCGATGTCGAGCAGGTACGAAGTGCGCGGGATCGCCCGCGTCGCCAGCGATACGCCCTCGAGGACCGGGCGCCCGAATTTGAGCCCGAGCAGGACCGGGGCGAAGAAACCGGCGACAGCGGAGAGGGCGTTGTCGAGCACCGGCATCTCGATGAACAGCGCCCGCGCCCGGTCCGGGTAGTGGACCGCCAGCTCGAGCGCGATGTTGGCCCCCAGCGAGGTGCCGCCGATCACGGCGCTCTCCTCTTCGAGGTGGTCGAGCAGCGCCACCACCTGCCGCGCGAACAGCGGCATCGAGTAGAGGCGCAGGTCCTCGGGCCGGTCGGAGCGCCCGTGGCCGAGCATGTCGACGGTCACCACCCGGTTCCCCCGCTCGGCCAGCTCCGGCCCCAGCCGGTCGAACATGTGGCGGTTCATCAGCAGCCCGTGCGTGAGCACGATCAGCCGCTTCCCCTCGCCGTAGACGTCGTAGGAGATCCGGTGCCCCTCGTAGCTGAATTCGCCCATGGAAGAAGATCGTAAACGAGTGATACCCGGCATTTGCGGAGCTTCTTCATGAACACATGCGCGTTCGCAAAACCGGTGTTACGTTCGCTGCATGATCAACGAAGGCGGAGTATTCGTAAGGCAGGAGGCCAGAAGCCTCACCGATGAAACCCTGGGTTGGTACGGGCGCGCGGTTGGGCGGATGAAAGAACGCTCGCCCGAAGAAGTCACCAGCTGGGAGTACCAGGCGGCGATCCACGGCAGCACCGAAGCGCCGAAACCGCTCTACGACCAGTGCAAACACGGGAGCTGGTTCTTTCTCCCCTGGCACCGCATGTACCTCTACTACTTCGAGCAGATCGTCCGCGCGGCGGTGGTCGAACTCGAAGGCCCGGAAGACTGGTCGCTGCCCTACTGGAACTACGGTCTTGACGAAGAACACGCCTCGATCCCCGATGCCTTCCGCGAACCCGAAGTCGAAGGCGAACCGAACCCCCTCTTCGTCGAACAGCGGGCGCCGCGGACCGAATTCGAACCGGGCATCAACGAAGGGGCGGTGCTGAAAGCCCGGACCACCTCCGACGCCTCGGCCACAGCGGCCCCGAACTTCGTCGGCCCGGAAGAATTCGGCGGCGGCCCGAATCCGCCGACCAGGACGTTCTTCGGCGAAGCCGGCCAGCTCGAGCTCTCCCCGCACAACGCCGTCCACGGCGCCGTCGGTGGCGAAGAAGGCTGGATGTCCTTCCCCTCAGAAGCCGCGAAAGACCCGATCTTCTGGCTCCACCACGCCAACATCGACCGGATCTGGGCGGAATGGGAGCAGAACCACCAGGACGCGCCGCAGCCCGAATGGCGCGACGAAAGCTTCCCGCTCTTCAACCCCGAAGGCGAAGAAGAGAGCAAAACGCCGGCCGAAGTACTGGACACGATCGCCGACCTGAACTACACCTACGACGTAATCCCCGCGCAAGGGGAAGAACCTGGTCCGGAACCGACCCCGCCAGAACCAGAACCGGAGATGGTTGGCGCGGCGGCCACCCCGAACGTGTCAGGAGGCGGAGGGGAGATGGCGGAAATGCCCAGCCCGGATAGAAAAGTCGTCGGCGCGGCCGAGGAGAAGGTGACCCTGACCGGCAGCACCGAGGCGGTCCCGGTGACGATCGACGACCGGGCCAAGGAGGAGCTCCAGGAGGCCTCGCGGAAATCGGACCCGCGGCGCGTCTTCCTCAACATCGAGGACATCAGGGGCGAGATCAACCCCGGGACCGTCTACGGGGTCTACCTCAACCTGCCCGACGACCCCGACGAACCGACCCTCGAGGAACACTTCGCCGGCAACATCTCGTTCTTCGGGATCGAACGGGCCCGCGAGCCCCGCGGCGACGAACACGGCCACAGCATGCGCTACGTCCTCGAGATCGCCGGCCTGCTCCGCGAGCTCGGAGGCGGCGAGTACTCCGGCGACAGCGAACTCGACGTGACCTTCCGTCCCCTGCGGCTGAAAGCGCCGGAAGGGCACCCGGAAGAGGAGTCGTTCCCCGCCCACCCCGACGGCATCCAGCGGCCGCCGATCGAGATCGGCCGGGTCAGCCTCTCGGTCGGCTGAGGCGGTTGGCCCGGCTCGCCGCGATCCGCCGGCGGCCGACCCTCTGGGTCGAGGGCGCGGCGGCCGCGGCCTGGGTCGCGCTTGCCGCCGGTACCGTCGTCGCCCGGGGCAGCGACGGCTCGGGGCACGGCTCGGTCCTGGCCGGCGGCGCGCTGTGGATCTGCACCACCGGCCTCGGCGGCGCTCACGCCGCGGCCGCCCAGGCCACCTCCGGCGACGTGGCTCCGCTGACGGCCGCGTCGCTCCTCGCCGCGGCGCCGATGTGGGCGCTGATGGCCGGGGCGATGATGGTTCCGACGGCAATGCCTGCGGTAGAGCACGTCACCCTCCACAGCCTCTACTGGCGGCGGCGGCGGGCGATGGTCGAGTTCCTCCTCGCCTTCCTCGCGATCTGGGTCGCCTTCGGCGTCTTCGTCCTCGGCGCGCTGACGAGCTGGGGCCCGGCTCGCTCGCCGCTCGCCCTGCCGGCGGCGCTGGCCCTGGCGGCGCTCTGGCAGCTGACGCCGTGGAAGTGGCGGGCGCTACGCGCCTGCCACCGCCCCAGCCCGCTGCCGCCGCGCGGCCCGCGGGCGACGGCCGGGACGATTCGCTTCGGACTCCTCAACGGCAGCGCCTGCCTCGCCTCCTGCTGGGCGATCATGGCCGCCGTCGCCCTCACCGGCTCGCCGGCGCTGCTCTGGATGGCGGTGGCGACGGCGCTGATCTGCGCCGAGAAGCTGAACCTGAAACCACGGCGCACGGCGCGCCGCGTCGGCGCCCTCCTCGGGACCGTGGCCTTCGGGGTCGCCCTGGCCGTCCTGCTCGGCTAGCTCCTGTCGATCGCGACCTGTTGGGGCAGGTCGCGGAGCCGCGGCATCGGCGAGGGGAGCAGCCAGAAGACGCCGGCGAGGGCGCCGATCGCGGTCACCCACATCGTCGTCTGCAGGCCGACGGCAGCGGCGAGAAGCCCGCCGGCCAGGGCGCCGACCGGGCGCACCCCGTAGTTGACGAGCAGAAAGGCGCCCGAGACGCGTGCTCGCAGCTGGTCGGGGACGACGGCGGCGTAGAGGGAGCCGAGGCCGACGTCGAGCACCATCACCCCCATCCCGTTGAAGAACTCGGCGACCGTGACCATCAGGATGGGCGCCTGCGTGCCGGCCGCCAGCGGCACCAGGAGGAGCGGTGCGGGGGTGAGGACAAAGCCGAAGACGAGCGCCTTGCCGAGGCCGATCCGGTTGCTCAGCCGGCGGACGACGCAGGCGCCGACGAGGGAGCCGATGCCGCCGATCGCCAGCGCCAGGCCGATCGCCCCCGCGCTCATCTCCAGGTTCTGGGTCGCGTAGAGGATCAGCAGTGCGTAGAAGCCGGTGTTGAAGAGGTTGAGGGTGGCGGAGGCCAGCAGCGAGGCGCGGATCAGCGGCGTGCGGCGGATGAAGCGGCCGCCGGCGGCGAGGCTGGCGCCCTCCCCCTCGTGGGCCGGAGCCGCCTCGACCGCCCCCGCCCGGCGGATGAAGAGGGCCGAGCCGAGGTAGGAGAGGGCATCGAGGAGCAGCGCCACCGGCGCCGTCAGCACCTGGACGAGGATCCCGGCGACGCTGTTGCCGGCAACGACCGAGGCGGCGCGGCTGCCGTTGATCAGCGAGCTGCCCTCGATGTAGTGCTTGCGCTCCAGCAGGGCGACGAAGACGATGTCGTAGGCGACGGTGAAGAGGACCCCGAGCGAGCCGGCGGCGAAAGCGACGACGTAGAGCTGGGTGAGCGAGAGGACGCCGAACACCCAGGCCAAGGGGATCGTCAGCAGCAGCAGGGCACGGCCGAAATCGGCGCCGATCAGCAGCTGCCGCCGGCGCGGGCGCCGGTCCACCCAGGCGCCGAGATGGATCGCGAAGAGCAGGTTGGGGGCGAGCGCGGCGGCCGTCAGCAGGCCCATCTGGCCCGCGCCCGCGTGGAGCTCCAACGCCGCCAGCAACGGGATCGCCAGCAGCGAGACCTGGTCGCCGAAAAGGGAGACCGTCTGTCCAACCCAGAAGTCGCGGAACGGTCTGTTCCTCTGTAAGAGCTTGGGCATACCGAAACAGTGAATCAAGGTCGATTGCTCGGCTCGTCCTCTTCGGCGAGCCGCGGGAAGGCCAGGGCGATGACGCTGACCAGCCGCGCCCCCTCGGCGGGCGGCTCCGACCGTTCGAGCCGATGCAGGTAGGGCTCGAGCAGCGCCCGGATCTTCTCGTCGAGCTCCCGCAGCTCCTCGGCGGTCAGGTAGACGAGGGCGTCGTTGATCGAGGTCGCGTCGATCCACCGCGGGTCTTCGGAGCCGCGCCGCTCCAGCCACTCGATCGCGCTGCCCAGGTGGCGCTCGACGACGAGCCGGGAGAGCAGGGCGCCGGCCGCGTCGGTCTCCTCGTCGGACCCCCGCGAGGCCCATTCGGTGGTGATCGAGGTCGCCTGCCAGGGCCGTTCGCGGCCGCGGCCGCCCCCCGCTTCCTCGACCAGCCCGTACTTCGCCAGCTGCCGCAGGTGGAACGAGCAGCTGGCCGCGCTCTCTCCCATCTCCTCCCCCGCCTGCGTCGCCGTCAGCGGCCCACCACGCCGCAGCAGGCCCATCAGCTCCAGCCGGATCGGGTGCGCGAGCGCCCGCAGCGCCCGCGGATCGGTCAGCTGGACGGTGCGCTTCGAAGCCACCGTGGAAAGGTAGCTTTCGAAAGCTTTCTTTTCAAGCAGAAACGGTGGCGTCGCTCCGATCCAGAGCGGGGACGACCTTCTCGACGAAGCAGCGCACCAGGTCGGGGTCGAACTGGGTGCCGGCGCCGTTGCGAAGCTCCTCCAGGGCCTCGTCCCTGCTCAGGGGCGAGCGGTAGGAGCGGCCTTCGGTCATCGCGTTGTAGGCGTCGCAGATGAAGATCGCGCGGGAGCCGAGCGGGATGTCCTTGCCGGCGAGGCGGTCCGGATAGCCGGCGCCGTCCCAGCGCTCGTGGGTGGAGCGGATCAGGTTGGCGACCGGCTGCAGGGCGGGGGCGGCGTCGAGGATGCGCTGGCCGATGATCGTGTGCTTGCGCATCAACTCCCACTCTTCGGGGGTCAGGTCCTCGTCTTTGTGGAGGATCGCGTCGGGGATCGCGACCTTGCCGATGTCGTGCAGCTCGGCCGCGCGCACGACCACGTCCTGTTCCTCCGCGTCCAGCGCCAGGGCTTTGCCGAAGGCGGCGGCGAGGCGGGCGACGCCGTCGAGGTGGCGCTCGAGGTCGGGCTCGCGCTCGTGCAGCATCCGCAGCAGGACGCCGCGGGTCTGGCTGCGCGCCGAGTCGGCCCGGCGGCCCTTTTTCGCGTACATCCGCCGGTCGGCGACCCGCAGCGCGTCGGTCGAGGTGGTGACCTCGACCGGGATCAGGACCTTGCCCCAGGAGGCGGTGATCTTGAAGCCCTTGCCGCGCTCGCAGAGCGCCCGCTCGGCCGCCTCGCAGATCGCTTCGGCGGAGAGGTCGCGGGTGCGGGCGAGAACGCAGAACTCGTCGCCGCCGAGGCGGTAGGCGCGGCCGTGCGGTTCGACCGAGGCCTGCAGCTGCCGGCCGAGGCGCAGCAGCAGGTCGTCGCCGGCGGGGTGGCCGAAGCTGTCGTTGTAGGCCTTGAAGCCGTCGAGGTCGAACAGCGCCAGGACCATCGCCTCCGGCGGGGTGGCCGAGACCGCGTCCTCCAAGTCGGCCATCAGACGGCGCCGGTTGGCGAGGCCGGTGAGGGCGTCGGTCACCGCGCGGGTCTCGGTCACCCGCAGCATCCGCGTGTTCTGTTCGAAGGTGATGAGGAGGCGCAGGAGGACGGCGACCAAGCAGGCGACCCCGCAGGCGACGGCGGTCGCGCCGACCGGGACGAAGGTGCCGACGGCGAGCAGGCAGATCCCGATCATGCCCATCGCGATCGGGACGACGATCCGCCGCCGCTCGGCCCGGCCGAGGACGGCGCCGGTCGCGGTGGCGGGCAGCCAGGAGGCACCGGCCAGGAGGAGGAAGGCGAGCGGCCAGCCGACGCTGGCGACGTTGAGGGCGGTGGTCGACTGGCCGGCGACGGTGAGGTAGACGACGTCGCAGGCGCCGAACAGCAGCAGCGCTCCGGCGATCAGCAGCCAGCTCCCGTGCGTCTTCCACTTCGAGGCGGCGAAGGCGCCGCTCAGCAGGCCCAGGAGGACGAGGTCGAAGCAGGGGTAGGCGAGGCTGACCGCGACCCCGAAGGGGCTGCCTTCGAGCGCTTCCAGGACCGGCGGGAAGATCAGCGCCGCGGCGACGCCGGCGACCGCCAGCGCCCCGATCAGCCCGTCGACCCAGGCCAGCCGCTCCAGGTGCGCGACCCGCGCCCGCAGCAGCAGCACGAGAGCGAGGTAGCTGGCGGGGTAGAAGGCGAGGAAGCCGAGGTCGGCCGGCGAGGGGAACGGCGCCGGGCTCGCGTAGTAGAGGACGACGGAGTAATAGGTCTGCCCCAGCGCCCAGAGCAGCAGGCCGGTCCCGAGCGCCAGCCAGGCGCCGCGCTCGGCCGGGATCAGGGCGGCGCGGGCGAGCACCAGCAGGGCCGCGCCGAGCACTACGGCGTCGTAGACCCAGCGCCCGACCGCGTCCTGCAACGACGCACCACCGAGCGTCCAGATAATCACCGCGGCATAGAAGAGCAGGAGCCCCGTGAGCAGGCCCAGCGCGGCGAAGACGAGTTTGCGCGACACGGGCGGTCGCTTGGACGGGGTGTCCATGCCGGACTCATCGGCCGGCTGTTGAAGAAGCTTGAGAAACCGCTACAGAATGAGGTACTCCTCGTGCACGACCTTGCGCGGCGCCGTCCGGGTCGCCTCCTGGGCGCCGAGCGGGTCGAAGTCGCGCAGGCCGCCGAAGTCGAGCCCGGTCAGCCGCTCGACCTCGCCCACCTGGACCTGGAAGGTGCTGTAGGCGCCGAAGGTGAACTCCTCGGGAGCGACCTCCAGGCCCTCGATCAGGCTCTCCTGGCTGAGCAGGTAGGCGGTCGCCGAGAGCAGTCCGGGCGACTTCGCCATCGCCACCACCTTCCAGAACTGGCGCGGCAGCTGCACCCCCCGGTACTCGGGGTCGTCGTCTTCCAGGACCGGACCGCTGAAGACCGAGACCTTGAACTGCTCGTTGTCGGCGTGGTCGAGGATGTAGTCCTCGAGGCCGGCCCAGAGGGTCGCGTTGCGGTTGAAGTCGCCGTGCTGGGGCGAGCAGTTGGTGAAGTGGAAGGTGTCGTCGTTGGCCGCCTTGGCGATCTCGCCCCAGGCGGGGTCGAGCCGCCGCACCAGGTGGCCGCGGTCGAGCTCGTTGTCGACGTAGATCGCTTCGCCCATCTGGTAGTCGGTGGGAATCCGCGGGTCGAAGCTCCAACGGTCGGGGTCGCGTTTGATCCGCTGCTCGGTGGCGCCGTCGATGTTGACCGCGGTGAACCGCGCCAGCTTGCGCGCTTTGCTCATCACCAGGCTGAAGTGGTGGTAGGGCAGCACGTGGGCGCCGTCTTTGCCGGCCCCGTCCGCCCCGGCGCCGTCGCCCCAGGTAGGTGCGTCGGCGAGCAGCTCGTCGCTCAGCTTCGGCAGCGGCACGCTGCGGTTGCCGCTGCCGAGGAAGGCGGCGTCATAGCCCTTGCGGTTCGAGTAGTCCGGTTCGATTTCGACCTTCTCCAGCGCCTCGCCTCCGGGCGGTCGGCCGTCGGGCGGCCCGGCGCCGTCGAGGGAAGGGGTGGCGACCGGCGCCGGGCGCACGAGGGTCGGTTCGAGCACAAGCACGAGAAGTGGGCTCGGCTGCGGGCCGGCGAGCTGGCGCAGGCGGCCGATGATCTGGCTGACCCGGATCCCCTCGTTGATCACCTTGCCCGGTTCGGCGTCGCTGGGGACGCTGGCGTGATGGAGGGCGACGAACTCCCATTGGTCGTTGAAGACCGGCGAGCCGGAGGAACCGGGTTCGGTGTCGGTCCGGTAGTGGAGCATCTGCTCGACCCGGTCGACGACTTTGTTTTCGCGCAGGGCGACCTGCTTGCGCTGGCCGGAGGGGTGCTGGACGATCGAGACGCACTCGCCGACGATCACCTTGCCTTCGGCCTCGATCAAGGGGTTGTAGCCGTAGGCGTCGACGGCGGTGGCGTCCGGCTCGACCGCGACGAGGGCGAAGTCGAGGTCCTCGTCGGCGACGAAGAGCGCGTCGGGGGCGAAGGCGAAGCGGCGCGACTGCCGCGGCTGGCCGTCGGGACCGTCCTCGAAGTCGAACTCAACCGCGCTGGCGGCCGCGGTTTCGGCGTCAGGGAGGACGTGGTGATTGGTGAGGAAGACGTGCGGGGCGACCATCGACCCCGTCCCGTAGCCGCCCGGCCTGCCGCCGGCTGGGCCGATGTCGACGCGGCCGACCGCGTGGGCGGCGGTCAGTCCTCGCTCCAGGTAGTTGACGCCGACGAAGTCGACGGTGCCGATGATCTTCTCCAGCACTTCGCCCGCCGCCTCGAGCGGCTCGCCGCCGGGGCGCGCGCCCCAGGCCATCCCGCGCCCGATCGCCGTCTCGACGATCTCGTCGGGCGAGCCGTGCGGCGCGTCCTCGCGCTGCGCCGGCAGCGGCGCCCGCGCCCAGTACCGGCTCAGGCGATCGAGCCGGGCGGCGACCCGCCCGGGCTCGTCGGCGAAGCCGAGGCCGCCCTGTCTTCCCAGGGTGACGAGGTTCTGCTCGCGCTCGGTCTCCCGCGCGGCGACGCGGGCGGCGGCACCTCGTTGCTGCTCTTCGGCAAGCTGGGATTGGCCGGTTTCAGCCAGAACGCTCAAGGTTCTGTCACTAAAACCTCCCGGTGGGGAATTGTCAAGTACCTAAAGCGAACTCGTCACGGCGCTTGATCAACAGCCATTGCGGCTTCTCGCCGCGGCGAGTGCGCTGGAGGGCGAAGCCGCCCCGCAGCTTCTCGCCGTGGAGGACGAAGACGGCGTGGCCGCGCTCGAGCGCCTCCGGCCAGGGCACGCGTCCACCCTGCTCGTAGGTGCCGCGGTCCCAGGTCTTCACCCAGCCGCCGTCGAGCTCGCCCTCGAAGTTGTTGTAGGAGAGCGAGTGGTCCTCGACCTCGATCGCCAGCCGCTTCACCGCCGGGTCCATTGAGGGCTCCTTCGGCACCGCCCAGGAGCGCATGACGCCGTCGACCTCGAACCGCAGGTCGTAGTGGTGCGCGGTCGCCTGATGCTCTTGGACGACGAAGACGCCGGCGCTGACCCCGCGGACGGCGAACTGCTCGTGCCCCTCGACCTTCGCCTTCTCCACCTCGACGGACTCGACCGCGGCCCCGGGCGGCCCCTGCTCCAGAAACTCCAGCAACCGGGTGACTGCGTCCGCGAGGCCCTCCGCGTGGACCGCGACGGAGCCGTCCTCGGCGTTCCGCACCCAGCCGAAAGCGCCCGTTTGCTGCGCCTTTCGCACCGTTGCTTCGCGGAAGCCGACGCCCTGGACTTTCCCCCTCACGGTTGCCCGCACCGCTGTCTTCTTCTCGCTCATCGACCCGAAGCTTGTCATCCGACAGACCGTGTGTTTAGGCGCAGCAGGAAAGGCAACAAGGGGAACAAGTCATTGCTCAGCCCAGCGGAAGGCACCCTCTTGTCAGAACGAATTCTCATCACCGGCGGTGCCGGGTTCATCGGCTCCCACCTTGCCCGCCACCTGCTCCGGCAAGGGCACGAGGTGAGGGCGCTCGACCGGCTCGACCCCCAGGTCCACCCCGAGCGCGTGCGGCCCGAGTACCTCGACTCCGAAGTTGAGCTGATCCAGGGCGACGTCCGCGATCCCGGCGCCGTCGCCGAGGCGCTGCTCGGGGTCGACGCGGTCGTCCACCTCGCCGCCCGGGTCGGGGTCGGCCAGAGCATGTACGAGATCGCCGACTACTGCTCGGTCAACACGGTCGGCACCGGCGTTCTCCTCGAGGCGCTGACCGAGCGGCCGGTGCGGCGGCTGCTCGTCGCCTCCAGCATGAGCATCTACGGCGAGGGGCTCTACCGCGGCCGCGGCGGCGAGGTCACCGAGGCGGTCGAACGCGATCGCGGCCAGCTCCAGCGGGGCGAATGGGAGCCGGTCTCCTCCCGCGGCGAGGCGCTGGTGCCCGGACCGACGCCGGAGAGCAAGAAGCCCAGCCTCTCCTCGATCTACGCGCTCAACAAGTACGACCAGGAGCGGATGTGCCTCCTCTTCGGCTCCTCCTACGACGTGCCGACGACGGCGCTGCGCTTCTTCAACGTCTACGGGCCCGACCAGGCGATCTCGAACCCTTACACCGGGGTGCTCGCGATCTTCGGCGGCCGCCTCCTGAACGGGCGCTCGCTGCCGATCTTCGAGGACGGCGAGCAGCGGCGGGACTTCGTCAGCGTCCACGACGTCGCCCGTGCCTGCGCCCTGGCGCTGGAGCGGGACGAGGCCGCCGGCCACGCGATCAACGTCGGCAGCGGCGAGAGCATCTCGGTGCGGGAGATCGCCCGGCGCCTGGCGCGGGTGACCGGCCGCGAGGACGTCGAACAGGTGGTCACGGGCAAGTACCGGGTCGGCGACATCCGCCACTGCTTCGCCGACATCGGCCTGGCCCGCGAGGTGCTCGGCTACGAGGCGCGGGTCGCGCTCGACGACGGGATGGCCGAGCTGGCTGAGTGGCTGGACGGGCAGACCGCGGATGACAGGGTGGATTCCGCGCACGGTGAGCTGGCGGCGCGAGGGCTCACCTTATGAGCGACGCTTAGGAACCCGGGGTGGCGCGCGCCGCTGTCATCCGCGAGAGCCGCTCGGCTGAGCTGGTCGACGTGCCGCTTCCCGAGCCGGGCGCCGGCGAGGTGCGGCTGCGGCTGGAGGGCTCGGGTGTCTGCGGCTCCGACCTCGCGGTCTGGACCGGGCGGCCGTGGTTCGAGTACCCGCGGCCGGCGGGCGCGCCGGGGCACGAGGGCTGGGGTGTCGTCGACACGGTCGGCGAGGGGGTCGAGGGGCTGAGCGAGGGCGACCGGGTCGCCGGCCTCTCCTACAACGCCTACGCCGACTACGACCTCGCCCGGGCCGAGGACCTGGTGCCGCTGCCGGAGGGAGTCGAGTACTTCCCCGGCGAGGCGCTCGGCTGCTCGGTCAACGTCGTGCGGCGCAGCGGCATCGAGGCGGGCAGCACGGTTGCGATCGTCGGCGCCGGCTTCCTCGGCTGCGTGATCGGCCAGCTGGCGGCCGACGCGGGCGCGCGGGTGATCGCGATCTCGCGCCGGCGCTCGGCGCTGGAGACGGCGCGGGAGATGGGAGCGGCGGAGACGATCGCACTTGAGGAGCCGGTGCTGAAGCGGGTCGAGGAGCTGACCGACGGTGCGCTCTGCGACGTGGTGATCGAGGCGGCGGGGGTGCAGTCGACGCTCGACCTCGCCGGGCCGCTGACGAAGACGCGCGGGCGGCTGGTGATCGCCGGCTTCCACCAGGACGGCTCGCGCACCGTCGACATGCAGCTCTGGAACTGGCGCGGGCTCGACGTCGTCAACGCCCACGAGCGCGACCCGCGCGTCTACGTCGAGGGAATCCGCGAGGCGGCGCGCGCGGTCGAGGACGGCCGGCTCGATCCCTCGCCCCTCTACACCCACCGCTTCGGCCTCGACGAGGTCGACCGGGCGCTGGAGACCGCGGTCGAGCGGCCGGAGGGATTCATGAAGGCGCTGGTGATCGCGTGACGGTGGCGACCCTCCCCCGCCTCGGCTTTCTCGGCGTCGGCTGGATCGGCCGCAACCGCATGGAGGCCTTGGCGCGTGACGGGCTGGCGCGGGTGGCGGCGGTCGCCGACCCGCAGGGCGAGGCGCTGGCGGCCGCGGCCGAGGTGGCGCCGGAGGCCGACCGAGCGGAGTCGCTGGAGGAGCTTCTGGAGCACGATCTCGACGGTGTCGTCATCGCCACCCCGAGCGCCCTCCATGCCGGGCAGGCGGTCGCGGCGCTGGAGCGCGGCCTCGCCGTCTTCTGCCAGAAGCCGCTGGCCCGCGACGCCGCGGAGACGCGGCGGGTGCTGGACGCCGCCCGCGCGGCCGATCGACTGCTCGCCGTCGACCTCTCCTACCGCCACGTCGAGGCACTGCGCGCCGCCCGCGAGCAGGTCGCCTCCGGCGCGATCGGCCGGCTCCACACGCTCGACCTCGTCTTCCACAACGCCTACGGCCCCGACAAGCCCTGGTTCACCGATCCCGAGCTCGCCGGCGGCGGCTGCCTGATCGATCTCGGCACGCACCTGGTCGACCTCGCCCTCTGGCTGACGGAGGCCGATCGCGTGGTTCCTTCCGGAGGAGATACGTCCGAAAGGAACCACGCGATCGGCGTTGAGACCGCCCGGGCGCTCTCGTTGCACGGCCACGCGGTCGAGGACCACGCTACGGCTGAGCTGGCGCTGGGCGAGGTGCGGGCGCGGGTCGCCTGCTCGTGGTTCAGCTCGGCCGGGCGCGACTGCGTTTTCGAGTGCACGGCCTGGGGCAGCGAGGGCGCGGTCTCGGTCGGCAACGTCGGCGGCTCCTTCTACGACTTCCGCGCCGACCTCTGGCGCGGCACCAGCTCCGAGACTCTGGTCGAGCCGCCGGACTCGTGGGGCGGGCGGGCGATTACCGCCTGGGCCGAGCGACTGCGCGGCGACCGCACCTACGACCCGGCCGCCGACGAGCTCGAGCTGGTCGCGGAGACGATCGATGCGATCTACGCGCAGGCGGGTAGGGGCAGGTAGATGAAGGTCCTGATCAGCACCGACACCGTTGGCGGCGTCCTCACCTACACCGCCGAGCTCGCCGCCGCCTTAGAGGCCGCCGGCGACGAAGTCGTGGTCGCGACGATGGGACCGCGCCTGCGCCGGGCCCAGCGGGAAGCGCTGCCGTCCCGCCTCCACGAGAGCGGCTGCCGGCTGGAGTGGATGCAGGACCCCTGGGGCGAGGTCGAGGCGGCCGGCCGCTGGCTGCTGCGGCTGGAGGAAGCGGAGCGGCCCGACGTCGTCCACCTCTGCTCCTACGCCCACGCCGCCCTCCCCTTCCAGGCGCCGAAGGTCCTCGTCGCCCACTCCTGCGTCCTCTCCTGGTGGCGCGCCGTCCACAACACCGAGGCCCCGCCGAGCTGGAACCGCTACCGAGAAGAGATGTCCGCCGGCCTGGCGGCCGCCGACGCCGTAATTGCCCCCACCGCCGCAATGCTCCAAGAGCTGGAACGCGACCACCCCCTCGACCCCGATCGCACCCAGGTAATCCACAACGGCTCCGCCTCGACGCCACCAAGCCGAGCCACCTCCCCCGAACTGCATCAACTTGATCATCTGCCGGGTGGTCAAGTTGATGCAGTTCGGGATGGTGGGTTGTTCGTGTTGGGGTCGGGGCGGTTTTGGGATGCGGCGAAGAACTTGGCGGCGCTGGATGCGGCTGCGGCGGGGCTTGCATGGCCGGTCGTGGTCGCGGGGGACCTCGGGGACGGGCCGGCGCCTCAGCACGCCCGCGGCACCGGGCAGCTCGACGGCGGCGCGCTTGCGCGACTGCGGCGAGCGGCTGCGATCTACGCGGCGCCCGCGGTCTACGAGCCGTTCGGGCTCGGCATCCTCGAGGCGGCGCGGGACCGTTGCGCGCTCGTGCTCGGCGACATCCCCTCGCTGCGCGAGCTCTGGGAGGACGCGGCGATCTTCGTCGACCCGCGCGACCACGACGGCCTGCGCGAAGTGCTCGCCTGCCTGATCGAGACGCCGCGGCTGCGCGAGGACCTGGCCGAGCGGGCGCAGCGACGGGCCGGCGACTACTCGATCGCCCGCGCGACGAGCGCCTACCGAGCCCTCTACCGACGTCTCGCCGAGAGCGAACGCAGTTCTCCCCGCATACCGGGGACGACCGCGCTCGGACCGGGGGTGCACGCATGAAGGTCGTCGTCTTCTCCCACTCCCTCGTCTCCGACTGGAACCACGGCAACGCCCACTTCCTCCGCGGCGTCGTCACCGAGCTGCAGGAGCGCGGCCACGAGGTGACCGTCTACGAACCCGCCGACGGCTGGAGCCGCGCCAACCTGATCCGCGAGCACGGGGAGGCACCGCTGCGCGAGTTCGCCCGCGCCTTCCCCCACCTCCAAGGCACTCCCTACGACTCCAAGGTCTTCGACCTCGACGGCGCCCTCGACGACGCCGACCTCGTCCTCGTCCACGAGTGGAACGAGCCCGGCCTGGTGGCGCGGATCGGCGCCCACCGCGCCCGCCACAACGGCTACCGGCTGTTCTTCCACGACACCCACCACCGCGCCGCCACCGCCCCGGAGGAGATGGCGCGCTTCGACCTCTCCGACTACGACGGCGTCCTCGCCTACGGCGAGGTGATCCGCCGCATCTACCTCGAGCGCGGCTGGGCCGCCCGCGCCTGGACCTGGCACGAGGCCGCCGACACCCGCGTCTTCTACCCGATGCCGAGCGTCGAGCCGGAGGCCGACCTGGTCTGGATCGGCAACTGGGGGGACGGCGAGCGCAGCGAGGAGCTCCGCACCTTCCTCCTCCGCCCGGCCCGCACCGCCCGGCTTCACGGCTCCATATATGGAGTGCGGTACCCGCGCTCGGCGCGGCTGCGGATCGCCCTCGCGCGCCTCCGCTACCGCGGCTGGGTCGCCAACCACCGCGCGCCCGAGGTCTTCGCCCGCCACCGCCTCACCGTCCACGTGCCGCGCCGCCCCTACGTCGAGGCGCTGCCGGGGATCCCGACGATCCGCCCCTTCGAGGCGATGGCCTGCGGCATCCCGCTGATCTCCGCCCCCTGGGACGACTGCGAGGGCCTCTTCCGCACCGCGCAGGACTACCTCGTCGCCCGCGACACGATGGAGATGCGCGAGGCGATGCAGGCGATCGTCGAGTTCCCGGAGCTGGCCGAGAAGCTGCGGGCGAGCGGGCTGGAGACGATCCGCACCCGCCACACCTGCGCCCACCGGGTCGACGAGCTGCTGGAGATCGACGCCGACCTGCGCGGCGAGCCGGCCGTGGAGGTGGCGGGATGAGGATCGCTTTCTTCGGATCGAGCCTCGTCTCCGCCTACTGGAACGGCGCCTGCACCTACTACCGCGGGATCGTCCGCTCGCTCGGCGCCCGCGGCCACCGCGTCACCTTCTACGAACCCGACGCCTTCGACCGCCAGGCGCACCGAGACATCGACGATCCGTCCTGGGCCGAGGTCGTCGTCTACGAGCCGCGCGACGAGCGGGCGGTGCGGGCGGTCGTCGCCGGTGCCGCCGGCGCCGACGTCGTCGTCAAGGCCAGCGGGGTCGGCGTCTTCGACGCGGTCCTGGAGGACGCGGTCGCCGAGCTGGACGGGCCGGAGGCGCGGATCTTCTGGGACGTCGACGCGCCGGCGACCCTGGCCGCGATGGAAGTGGACGCCACCGAACAAGGCGAGAACCCCCTGCGCGAGCTGATCCCCGCCTACGACATGGTCTTCACCTACGGCGGCGGCCGGCCGGTGATCGACCGCTACCTGGCTCTCGGTGCCCGCTCCTGCACGCCGATCTACAACGCGCTGGACCCCGAGACCCACCACCCCGAGCCGCCCCGCCCGGAGCTCGCCTGCGACCTCGCCTTCCTCGGCAACCGCCTGCCCGACCGCGAGGCCCGGGTCGAGGAGTTCTTCTTCCGCGCAGCCGAAGCGCTGCCGGAGCGTTCCTTCCTGCTCGGGGGGAACGGCTGGGACGACCGGGTCGCTGACCTCGGCAACGTGCGCTACTTCGGCCACGTCCCGCCCGGAGACCACAACTCGATCAACCGCAGCGCCCTCGCCGTCCTCAACGTCAGCCGCGAGAGCATGGCCGCCAACGGCTGGTCGCCGGCGACGCGGGTCTTCGAGGCCGCCGGGGCCGGCGCCTGCCTGATCAGCGACGAGTGGCAGGGCATCGAGGACTTCCTCGCGCCCGGCGAGGAGATTCTGGTCGCCCGCGACGGCGCCGAGGTCGCCGAGCTGCTGGACGGGCTCGACCCCGCCCGCGCCCGCGCGATCGGCGAGGCCGCGCTGGAGCGGGTCCTCGCCGAGCACACCTACGACCGCCGCGCCGAGCAGGTCGAGGCGGTCCTCGCGGGGGTGCCGGCGCGATGAAGATCGTCTTCTGCGGCCTCTCGATCACCTCCTCCTGGGGGAACGGCCACGCGACCAACTACCGAGCTCTGGTCCGCGAGCTGACCGCCCGCGACCACGACGTCCTCTTCCTCGAGCGCGACATGCCCTGGTACGCCGCCCAGCGAGACCTCCCGCACCCGCCCTGGGGACGGACCGCGCTCTACGACTCGCTGGAGGAGCTGGAGGAGCACGCCGCCGACGTCGCCGCCGCCGACCTCGTCGTCGTCGGCTCCTTCGTGCCCGAAGGCGTCGCCGTCGCCGAGTGGGTGCTCGAGCGGGCCGGGGGCGCCGTCGCCTTCTACGACATCGACACCCCGGTCACCGTCGGCAAGCTGCGCCGCGGCGACGCCGAGTATCTCTCCCCCGAGCTGGTCGGCAGCTTCGACCTCTACCTCTCCTTCACCGGCGGCCCGACCCTGCGGGTGCTGGAAGAGGAGTTCGGGGCGCGGCGCGCGCGCGCGTTCTACTGCCTCGTCGACCCCGAGGCCTACCGGCCGACCGAGGAGACGCCGTACTGGGACCTCGGCTACCTCGGCACCTACAGCGACGACCGCCAGCCGGTCCTCGAGCGGCTGCTGGTCGAGCCGGCGCGCCTGAGGTCCGAAGAGGACTTCGTCGTCGCCGGGCCGCAGTACCCGGAGGAGATCGAGTGGCCGCAGAACGTCGAGCGGATCGAGCACATCGCACCGGCCGACCATCCCGCCTTCTACGCCTCCCAGCGCTTCACCCTCAACGTCACCCGGGCGGAGATGCGCGCGGCGGGCTGGTCGCCGAGCGTGCGGCTGTTCGAGGCGGCGGCCTGCGCGGTGCCGGTGATCTCCGACCGCTGGGAGGGCCTCGACCAGATCTTCACCCCCGGCGAGGAGATCCTCGTCGCCGACTCGGCGGAGGACGTCGTCGGCTACCTCGCCGAAGCCTGGGAGGACGAGCGGCAGGCGATCGGCGAGCGGGCGCGGGCGCGGGTCCTCGCCGAGCACACCGCCGAGCGCCGCTGCGAACAGCTCGAGCAGGAGGTCACAAGGTTGGTGGCGGTATGACGCTCCAGGTCCCCGGCACGATCGGCGAGCTCGGCCCCTGGTTCCACAACCTGCACCTGCCCGACGGCCGGGAGACCGCGCCGGACCACCCGCTCGGCGACTTCCCGGCCTTCAAGTGGGACCAGATCGAGGCCTGCCTGCCCGCGGACCTGAGCGGCGCCCGCGCCCTCGACATCGGCTGCAACGCCGGCTTCTACTCCTTCGAGCTGGCCGCCCGCGGCGCCGAGGTCCTGGCCCTCGACCTCGACGAGCACTACCTGCAGCAGGGGCGCTGGGCGGCGCGCTACCTCGACCCGGAGGGCCGGGTCGAGTTCCGCCAGGGCTCGGTCTACGACCTCGTCGACGTCCAGGGCAGCTTCGAGGTCGTCCTCTTCATGGGCGTCCTCTACCACCTGCGCTACCCCCTCCTCGCCCTCGACGTCGTCGCCGAGAAGGTCGGCGGGACGATGGTGCTTCAGACGCTGACGATGCCGGGCGAGGAGTCCCCCGGCACCCCCGAAGACATCGAGATCGGAGAGCGCGAGCGCCTGCTCGAGCCGACCTGGCCCCGCGCCGCCTTCATCGAGCACAAGCTCGCCGGCGACCCGACCAACTGGTGGGCGGCCGACCGGGCCTGCGTCGAGGCGATGGCCCGCTCCGCCGGCCTCCGCATCGCCGCCCGGCCCGCCCACGAGGTCTGGATCTGCGAGCGCGACGAGGCAGTCGACCACGCCCGCGCCCTCCGCACCGCCGAGCTCCACGCGGCGACTCGCTGAGCCGCATCAAAATCCCTGGTAGGCGGGAACTCCAGGCGAGCACCTCAGCCAGTTGTCGGTTGTGTTCAACGACAACACCATTTGTGTTCAACAACAACACAGTGAACTTCCCAGGAGCAACGGCGAACCTGACTGTGTTTGACATGAAGAAGATGCTCTGGAATGGTCAGTGTCATATGTATAAACAGATCTCTTACATGTACTAATGCCGGGGTCGGCTGACAGGACCCTGCCCGCCTCCTCGGAGACGGCCCGCGCCTTCGGCGCGGAGATCTCGATCACCGACGGGCAGGCCCTCTTCTACGTCGTCGCTCGGAAGGGAACGCCCGACGCGGCCGTCCGCTCGGCAGGCGGTGAGATCGTCACCCGACTCCACTCCGCCCTCCAGGCCTTGGCACTCGCACCGCTCTCCGCCCACCTGCAGCTGCGCGACCACCCCGACCTCGCGGTCGCCGGCCCGGTGACGATCGACCCCGACCGCTTCGAGCGGTTCACCACCCTGATCGGGATGAGCAGGAAGTAGGCGCGAGAAGACTTCAACCCAGCAGCGTCAAGTCATCCTCTAACCACAAATCGGAGAACGAACAATGAGCGTAGGACAGGAATTACTCGACGTACCTCTTCCCGACATGGTGCTGAACCTCGCCATGGGCGTCGCGAAGGCGCAGAAAGCACTCGACCAGAACTCGGTCGAGACCGCAAAAGCGCTCGCCGAAGAAAAAATCGACGTCGTCCCGATGATCACCGAGACGATCGACGAGGAGGGCAAAGTCACGTTTGACGCCGCCGGGGCGGTGCCGATGTCACTGATCCAGGTCGGCCTCAACCCGACCTTCTACCAGTTCTCCGAAACCACGATCGAAGTCTCGATGGACATCAAAACGACGACGTCGACGGAAACGAACGTCAAAGCCACCGCCGAAGCGAAGGTCGGCTTCTCCGTGTGGAGCGCTTCGATCAAAGTGGAAGCCTCCTTCAACCGTAAATTCGGACAGGAAGTGCACGGCACCAGCAAGATGGTGGTGAAACTGGTCCCGGTTCCCCCGCCGCCGCTGATCGCGCCGAAACTCGAAGTCGTCGACAACCGTCCGAACCCGAAACAGGGCTGATCGGCGATGCCCCGCGACCTCCCCTCGGTCGAATTCGCAGACCTCGTGCGGATGCTGGCCGAGGGGATCGCGGACGCCCAGCGAGAGCTCGACCGCAACTCGGCCGAGATGGTCGAGGAGCTGGCGCACAGCTACGTCACGATCGTGCCGGAAGTGCGCGAAGTGATCGACACCGAGGGCCGGGTCACCTTCGAGCGGGCGCGCCCGCAGAAGATGTCCCTGCTCGACCTCGGGATTACGCCCACCTTCTACCAATTCGAGCGCTCGACGGTGGAGGTCGCCATGGACGTCACCGTGGAAGAGAAAGCGGAAGCCCACGACGAACGACCCCGCTACGTGCTGCGCGCCGATACGACGACCCTGCAGCAGGAGCGCAAACTCAACCGCAAAGTAGAAGCTCACTCGAAGTTGACGGCGACGCTGGTGCCGGTCCCGATGCCGGCGCGCCTGGAACCGGCCCGGTCGACCACCGCGAGGGAGGAGTGACGGTGGAAGAAAGCGCCAACCTCAGAGAGTTCATCGAGGCGGCCGGTCGATCGCTCAGCAAGGCGCAGCGGCTCCTGCTCGAGCAGGAGCCGCCGGCGGGCGAGACCGTGATGGCCGTCTCTGAGGTCGAGCTCGAGATCAAGGCAACGCTGGAAGGGACCGGCGACGACATGCAGCTGATGCCGGTCTCCAGGAAAGACGCGTCGGCGGACGCCCTCGCCCACGAGGCGCTCTCGACCCTGCGGGTCCGCTATGTGGCGCTCCCGGGCGAGGCGCTCTCGCCTTCGGACCGGGCCGAAGCCGCGCGCGAGCCGCGGGAGGCCGGAGAGATCAACCGGGAGTAACGGTCCGCGTGTCCGAAATCAGCCCGGAGGACCTGCGCACGCTGCTGCTCGAAAACGCCGACCTGGCCGAAAGGCTCGAGCGAGCCGAGGCGAGGGCACAGGGTCCCGTCCTCACTCCCGAGGAAGCGGCCGAGCTGGTGCTGCGCCTGCTCGAGCGCCTCAACTCGCAGCTGCAGGGGCTGACGATCTGCGACGGCGAGCTGCGGCTGAACGTCGCCCTCGGGGAGAACGGGACCAAGGGCTTGGCCGGCTAGTCCGCGAGCCAGCGGAAGTAGACCCCGTAGCGCAGTGCGCCGGTGAGGTTGACGCCGCCGGAGTGCGGCAGGTCGGGCGACATCACGATCGCGTCGCCCGGGTCGGCCTCGACCGGCGCCGGGCCCTCGGCGGTCTTGACCAGCAGGCCGCCGTTGTCGCCGCGCCAGGGACTCAGGGGGACGCCGGCGATCCGCAGGTATCTGCTCTCCCCCGCCCAGGGCGGCTCCTGGTCGAGGTGGAACTCGATCTCCGGCTCCGGCCCGGCGTGCGGGAACTGCAGCAGGATCTGCGGCTCGCACGGCCGCCCCGTCCGCCACTCCTCGGGCAAGGACTCGGCCAGGGCGATGATCTCCTCCCGTTCATTCAGGTGCGGGAACCAGTGCATCCCCCACAGCCACTGGCCCAGCTCCTCGCTCGAGGCGCCGCGCTGCAGCAGGTCGAGGTGCAGCAGTCGCAGCGCGTCGTCGATCCGCTCCTGAGGCACGACACCGCGGGCAACCTCGAAGGAGCCCTGTACCGGTTGGGGTGGCACCCCCGCATCCTACGAGTCGCCCTAGCGCACGTACTCGCAGTGGCCGGCGCTGTCGTCGCCGTTACCGCCGATGCAGCGGTCCTGGCCGCCCCGCCCGTCGAGCCGGTCGGAGCCGCCGCGGCCCAGCAGGGTGTTGTCCCAGGCGGAGCCGATGAGGACGTCGGGCCCGGTCGAGCCCTCGATCTTCTCGGTGCTGCGGGAGATCCGGCCGACCGCGCAGCCGGGGACGTCCGGGTCGAGGACCGGGCCCTTGATCGCCGCTTCGACGACGGTGCCGGAGTTGCGCACCCGCGAGAAGGAGGCGCTGTCGTTCTCACCCGCACCACCGTTGAAGAAGTCGCCGTCGCAGGGCTGGCCGCCGATCATCAGGTCGCTGCCGCCCCCTCCCGCCATCGTCGCGGCGCCGCTCGGGCGCTGCGGATGGAGGATGTTGACGCCGAAGAGGGCATCGTCGCCGCCGCCGCCGACCAGCCAGTCGGGATCGCCGTCGTCACCGCCGTAGAGCGTGTCGCCGCCCGGACCGCCGCGGAGCCAATCGCTCCCGGGTCCGCCGTCGACCACCACCGAGACGCCGACGGGCAGCGAGCGCTCGAACGCGACCTGGTCGTTGCCGGCGCCGAGGGCGACGCGGATCGAACTGACCCGGGCGCCTTCGACCTCGACCGGGCTGCCCGCTCCGCCGGAGACGAGATAGCGGGACCCCTGGAAGCTGACGGCGGCGGCGTCGGCCCCATCGCCGCCACTGATCGCAAGGCTCGCTCCCGGCGCGCCCCTGCCCACTTCGACCTGGATGCCGCCGCTGCCGGGGGCGGTGTCCGGCGCCGTGAGGACGTCCTCGACCCCGGTCAGCTGCTCCTGTTCGGCCCCGCTGACGGTGCCGCTCGCGAGATCGACCGTGACCGGGCCGCCGGCGTTCATGTACGAAGCGATGTCGTGGGCGCCGCTGCCGCCGTCGATGCGGTCCCTGCCGATCCCGCCGACCACCACGTCGAACTTGCCGCGCCCTCCCTCGACCTCGTCGTCGCCGAGATCGCCTTCGACCTGATCGCGGTCCCCCGCCCCTCCCCGCACCACGTCGTTGCCGGCGTCGCCGTAGACGCGATCGCGGGCGGCGCCGCCGTCGACTTCGTCTGAGCCGCGGCCGCCGTGGACGAGGTCGGCGTCCTTCTTGCCGTCGATCGTGTCCTTGCCGCGCCCGCCGTAGATCCGGTCGCGCCCGTAGCCGCCACAGATCGTGTCGTTGCCGCCCCCGCCTTGGATCTTGTTCGGCCCCCGCCCGCCGACGATCACGTCCGGCCCGCGGGTGCCGTGGATCAAGCGGTCGTTGGAGGCGATCGTCGCCTTGCGCCCGCCGCAGAGGGGCCGCACGGCCTCGAGGGCCGTCGCCAGGACCAGCCCCAAGAGGCAGAGCACCATGAAGCTGTAGGCGAATCGCCTCCCTGCGCCGCTCACGAGACTCCCTTTCCCTTGCGTTCCTCCCTTTCATACCCGGGGCGGAAGAGCGCACACCGCCCGCGAGCGCCAGGACGATGCTTGCGCGATGGCGCTCTCGCTGCGAGGCTGAGCGCGATGCACGACTACGTGATCGTCGGCGCCGGCTCGGCCGGCTGCGTGCTCGCCAACCGGCTCAGCGAGGACCCCTCGGTGCGGGTGCTGCTGATCGAGGCAGGCAGGCGCGACCGCCATCCCAACATCAAGATCCCCGCCGCCTTCGCCAAGCAGTTCAAGACCAAGCTCGACTGGGACCTGGCGACCGAGCCCGAGCCCTACTGCGACAACCGCTCGCTCTACATCCCGCGCGGCAAAGGGCTCGGCGGCTCGAGCTCGATGAACGCGATGCTCTACGTGCGCGGCAACCCGCTCGACTACGACGGCTGGGCCGAGGCGGGCGCCGCCGGCTGGAGCTGGAGCGAGGTGCTGCCCTACTTCCTGCGCGCCGAGGACAACCAGCGCGGCGCCTCCGAGTACCACGCGACCGGCGGCCCGCTGCGGGTCGAGGACGAGCGCTCGCCGCGGCCGCTGACCGGCCGCTTCCTCGCCGCCTGCGCCGAGGCCGGGATCCCACGGATCGCCGACTACAACGGCCCCGAGCAGGACGGGGCGGCGCTGGTGCAGGTGACGCAGCGGGGCGGCAAACGCTGGAGCGCCGCCGACGCCTACCTGCGCCCGGCGCTGGAGCGGCCGAACCTGGAGGTGGTGACGGGGGCGCTGGTCTCGGGTGTGGAGATCGAGGGCGGCGTAGCTACGGGCGTGCGCTGGTCGCGCCGTCGCGGCGGCGCCCAGCTGGCGCGGGCCGAGCGCGAGGTGATCTTGAGCGCCGGCGCGATCGGCTCGCCGCAGCTGCTGATGCTCTCCGGCGTCGGCCCCGCCGCCGAGCTGCGCCGGCACGGCGTCCAGGTGCGCCACGAGCTGGCGGGGGTCGGCGAGAAACTCCAAGACCACCCCTACTCCCTCTGCAGCTGGGACGTGCCCGGCGGCGGCTCGCTTGCCGACGCCGAGAGCCCGAAGGCGCTGCTCGAGTACCTGCTGCGCCGCACCGGACCCCTCACCTCCACGGTCGCCGAGGCCTTCGCCTTCGTCCGCAGCCGCCCCGGCCTGCCGGCGCCGGACCTCCAGTTCCACTTCGCCCCCGCCTACTTCGCCGACAACGGCTTCGAGGAATACGACGGCCACGCGGTCAGCTTCGGCCCCGTCCTGGTCAAACCGAGGGCGCGTGGCTGGGTGCGCCTGCGCTCGGCCGACCCGGCGGCGAAGCCGCGCATCCTCACCAACTCACTCTCCGAGCAGGAGGACGTCGACGCCCTTGTCGCCGGCATCCGCCTCGCCCGCAGAATCGCCGCCGAGGGACCGCTAGCCGAGGTCGTCGGCCGCGAGCTCTTCCCCGGCCCCGAAGTCGACACCGACGAGGCGATCGCCGCCGACGCCCGCCGCCGCTGCGAGCTCCTCTACCACCCGGTCGGCACCTGCCGCATGGGGACCGGTGAGGACGCCGTCGTCGACCCCGAGCTCCGCGTCCACGGCCTCGACCGCCTCCGCGTAGTCGACGCCTCCGTGATGCCGCTGATCGTCTCCGGCAACACCAACGCCCCGACGATCATGATCGCCGAGAAAGCAGCGGATCTGATCCGAGCCGCGGCCTCAATGCACTACTGATCAGGCAGCCACCAGCCGCGGTAGATGGCGAACGAATGCTGCGCCATGGTCTCATAGTGGGTGTAGGGCGCGGGGCCGTCGGAGGTGGAGATCAGGTTCCCTCCGCCCAAACTCAGCGCGACATGACTCCATTCGTGATTTCCCGACGTTGAGTCCCAGAAGACGAGGGCGCCAAATGGGGGCGTTCCTTGGCCAGTACTCCCGGCGGTGAACTTTCCCCAGATGTCAGCTGGAAAGGTGTTGTCGCCCCATTCGTGGTAATCCACTTTTTCCCACAAACTTTCTCCGGCCGCTGTATAGGCATGGAAGACAAAGGCCAGGCACCGTTCGTTGTAGGACGTGTCGTGAGCATCGGCGTAGCTGCGCGCCCACGCAACGGCGGCTTTCTCCTTCGTCGTTCCGAGCGTCCCCCCGCTGCCTGAACCCGTGGTTCCCGTGGCCCAGAGGGGGCTGTTCGCCGGGCTGTAGATCACGAGGTTGCCGTCAGGCTGCACGGCCAGGCGGGCGTCTTTGTGCCCCTGCGTTCCCGCACTCCACAGCGCTTGCCCGTCGGGGCCGTATACGACCAGGTTGCCGTCGCCCTGCATGACTGCTCGAGCATTTGGATGGCCAAGGGTGTTGCTGTTCCAGAGCGCGCCTTTGTCTCCATAGAGGACCAGGTTGCCGTCGCCCTGCATGACCAGGGTGTGGTGCCGGTCGCTCGCCTCGAGGTACTGACCGGGGTGGAGCGTCTCTTCGGGCAGAAGCAGAGCGTCATAGGCCCCGTTAGCCCAGACGGCGCTTCCGGCCGCCGAGTAGACGACCAGGTTCGCGTCCGGCTGCACGGCGAGCCAACCGCCTTCGGTCCCCGCCGTCTGGCTACTCCAGAGCGCCGATCCGCCCGGGTCATAGATAACGAGGTTGCCGTCACCCTGCATGACCGCCCACGCACCGGGGTGTCCCACGGTGTCGCTCGCCCAGAGCGCTCGTGCGCCGACGTACTCGACGAGGTTGCCGTCGCCCTGCATGACGAGTCTGTAATGACCGTCATGGGACTGCAGGTACTGGCCTGACGTCAGTTCCTCGCCCGCCCCCATCAAGGAGTTGTTGGCGTAGTTGGCCCACAGCGCCTTGCCCGAAGAGGCGTACACGACGAGGTTGCCATCCGGCTGCATCGCGAGACGCGCCCCGGAATTACCCATCGTCATCGAGTTCCAGAGTGCTTTGTCATCGGGGCCGTAGACGACGAGGTTGCCGTCACCCTGCATGACCGCCCACGCACCGGGGTGTCCCACGGTGTCGCTCGCCCAGAGCGGTCGTGCACCGACGTACTCGACGAGGTTGCCGTCGCCCTGCATTATGAGCCGGTAGTGCGCGTCGCTCGACTGCAGGTAATCGCCGGCCTTCAACGTATGACCCGACTCCAGCAGGGCGCCGTGATCGGGATCGTGGACGGCCTCCTGCGTTCCACCGGCCATCCCTTGGGAAGGCGTTGCGAGAACTCCTCCGGCTGCCGCCGACCTGCGCCGAGCGAGAACCTCCACCCTCATGACCCCCGAGCGCCAGACGAGGCGGCCACCAGCTCGGGCCTCCACGCGCAGGTGAAGGGTGCCGGCAGTACGGGGAAGCAGATCCAAGACGACCTTCTTCGCCAGCCCGACGCGAGCGCGCGTCACCGTCTTCCATTGCCTCGCGCGGCTCTGCAAGCGTAGGACGGTCCCTCGCGAAGCCCCGTGGGACAAGACGCTGACGTGGAGCGGCTCGCCTGCGGGCACGGCTTTGCTGAGGTGCACGTCGAAGCTGGAGCCGCGGGCGCCGCCAGGGGCGAGACAGAGCAAGAGAAGGAGCAGGGGCAGCAGCGCCCACCGGGCCGTCCGCAGAGGAAATATCGATGCGTTCCCATTCATCGAGATCGCGCAACCTATACGGAGTAGTCCAACGAATGCGGTCCGCTATCCGCTACCCCACTCGATGACCCCTAGTGGCAGCTAGACATCTCGCAGATAGCCCGCTCGCCGCAGGGCGGCCAGAGCGCGATCACGCCGTCGTTTCGAGTCGCGGATGGTCCAGTTGAGGTGTTCCTCGACCCTCTTCGCGTTCTCGATGGCAAGCTCGTTCTTTTGAATCTGTTGTTCGATCAGCCGGGGATTCATTCTCACTCTCCTGAACTGTCCATCGCTCGGTCGAGCAGGGTGTTCGACATGGCTAGTTCATACCTGAGGCTGTCAATCGTCTGCATCGCGTTTTCGAGGGATTCCTCTACTCGATCCCCCTCGATGGCGAGGTGAACTACCCGCTCTGAGACCTCCACCGGCCCAAGCCGCACCAGCCACTGCCGCCGGACCATCAACGCGACCACCGAAGCCACGAAGAAAGCCGCGGTGAAGATGACGGCGACCCTGACTGCAACGACGACCGTTCGGCTGCCCAGTACGAGATCCTCGAAACCGTCCCGCTTGGAGATCGGTGCCGGCGTAAGCACGACATCGGCGACTCCGTAGACAACTGCAAGAAGCAGGATCAGGCCGCCGGAGAGGGCCAGAGGCGCCTCCAGCTTTCGCAGCCACCGGTTTTCGCGTTCGACGAAGCTCTCTTTACTCTCCATGCCTGCAGTCTAAAGGTTTCTGCAGACAGAAAGTTCCTCGCTCAGGAAGAGTTCTTACCGCCGCGCTTTGAGGCGCCCTCGGAGTTGGCGATCTTCGCCGCTCGTTCCTTGCTCATGCCCTTCTTGCGCAGGCCCTCGTACTGCTTGTCGTTCTTGATGCTCGGACCGTGGTCTTTGGCCATCGTCGATCACCTCCGTGACGGGTTGTTGCTGCTCTCCGCATACCCGGCTGTGCAGGGAAATTCACCCGCTGCGGGGAGTCCGCCCTGCTGCGCTGAAGAGCCGCTAGACGCGAAATGGCCGTGACAGTCCCGTCGTCCGGAGAGAGAGGGGAATCGCAGCCCGTACCTCGGTTCCCCCGTCGACGGCAGAGGCGATCTCCAGCGACCCTCCGACGAGCTCGACCCGCTCGCGGATCCGCTTCAGGCCGAAGCCGCCGCGCGCCGCCGTGGGGTCGAACCCCCTGCCGTCGTCGCGGACCGCGATCCGCACGCCGGATCCGTCATCGACGACCTCGATTGCCACGTGGGAGGGGTGGGCGTGCCGGACGGCGTTGCCAAGCGCCTCTTGGACGATCCTGTAGACAGCCGTCTTCAGCTCCTCGTCATGCCCGGCTTCGACCCGCCCCTCCTCGCAGGCGAGCTCGATCCAGGTCTGGACTTCCAGCGCCGGCGATTCGACCTGGTCGGCGAGCGCTTCGATCGCCGCGCCGACCCCCGACTCGTCGAGGACCGGGGGGCGAAGCTCCGTGATCAGCGAACGCAGCCTCCCGGTCTCGGCCTCCACGCCAGCGATCGCCTGCAGCTCCCGTGCCCACCTGGCTCGCTCGGACTCGCTCGCCGCCAGCTGGTCGCGGCGGCCGGCGAGGTCGAATGTCCGCGCGCTTGCGACGGCTGCGGCGGCGCCGGCGGCGAAGATCTCGAGCGTCTCCTCGTCCTCGATCGAGAACTCGGACCCCAGGGCTACGAGCGCGCCGTAGGAGCGCCCCCGCAGGGACAGCGGAACCACCAGCCGCGTCTCCACCGCGAGATCGGGCACGGCGCCGACGCTCCGGCCGATCAGGCTCCTGGGGATCCCCCCCGCCGCGGCCGCCACCACCATCTCGGTTCCCTCTTTGACTTCGACGAGGATCGCCCGCGCCGCCACCAGGGCTCTCCCGCGCCTGGCGACGAGATCGAGAACGGCCTCCAGGTCGGCCCCGGCTGCCAGCATCCGCGCGAGGGCCAGGCTCGCGTCGAGAGCCACCGCGTCCCGCGGTGTCCCCGCCTGACGATCGTCGGTTCGGCTGCTATTGGACAACACGCTTACTGCTCCCGGCGCGAGGGCGGGATGAGCCGCGGAGGGCCTGGCCAGCCCCTCGGGGATGCTCATCGCTTTAGGCCGGTCCCGCCGCTAGCCCGTCAGAGAACGCCAGGACCAATCCTCAAAATACTGGGAAATCCTCCAATTCTCGAAAGGGGACTCCCCATCCGGCGTTTTTCCGCCTCCCGATGCGGGCATCCATTGGGAATGAGCGGTTCCCAAACCTCAACTCAGGAAGTAAGACCGCCCGGTAGCATTGCTGGAGACTCTGGCGTACCCGAGGCGGGGCCTTGCGGCGGAGTTGGCCGATGGTCGATGGGCGCGGTTGGGCTTCCGAGGCCCGACTCGGCTCGTCGGGACCGCTCGTAGCGAGCGCAGACTGAACAGCCTGTCTATGTCCGATTCAGAGCCGCTGCGCGGCGGGGAGCTGAACGCCGCGGTCACGCGCGAGGTGATCCGCATCCAGAGCGAGAGCCACGGTCGCGGGCCGAAGAAGGCGTTCTCGTTCCACAACGGCAACGTCCTCGTCACGGTCCTCGAAGAGGTGCTGAGCCCGGCGGAGCGCAAGCTCGCGGGGAACGGTCAGGGCGAGGCGGTCCTGAAGATCAGGCGCCTCTATCAGAGCACCGTGGCCGCGGAGATGAAGGAGAGGATCGAAGCCGTGACCGGGCGGCGCGTCACCGCCCTCATGAGCGACAACCACGTCAAACCCGACATGGCCGTTGAGGTCTTCATCCTCGACCGGCCGTTGACGTAAACCCAGCGCCCCGCGCCCCGCTCAGCCCTTGCGGCTCGCCATCCGCTCGAGCTGCTTGCCGAGGGCGCGCTCGACTTCGTCGGAGAGGGTCATGCGGTGGAGAGCGGCGAGGGCCTGTAGGGAGAGGGGGCGGAGGCGGTCGAGGGCCTCGCGGACCTCTGGCCAGCGCTCCTCCGGGTAGCCCTCTTTTTCGAACGGCTTCCAGACGTCCTCGAGGAAGAGGCGGACGAACTCGTGGGAGATCTGCTTGCAGCGGCCGCGGACCTTGTCGATCACGATCAGCGCGTGCTCGGCGGAGACGCCGGTGGCGACGAGCCCCTCGGCGGCCTCGAGCAGTGAGGGATAGGGCGCCTCGTAGCGGTCTTCCTCGACCGCGACCAGGGCGCCGACGCTGATCGCGCGCTTGAGGGCGTCGTCGATGTCCTCGCCGAAGCGCTCGGCCAGCTCGTCGCGGGTGAAGGTGCTCGGCTGCTCGCCGTCGTAGCCGTCAAGCTCGCGCCGGAAGGAGAGGAACTGCTCGGCGGCGCCGACGTTCTGGTTCAGCAGCTTCTCGATCCCCTTGAGGTTGAAGCCGTCGGCCTGCAGCTCCTGGATCATCCGCAGCCGCGCCAGGTGCTCGGGGCCGTAGTAGCCGATGCGGTCGCGCACCTCCGGGGCCGGCAGCAGGCCCCGCGCCCGGTGGGAGCGGATGTTGCGCACCGTCATCCCGGTCTCGGCGGCGAGCTCTTCGATCGTCAGGCTGTGCTCGTGCTGTTTCTCCTGCGCTGGCACGGCGAAGAAGCTACCACTGTGTGACGTTTCGCTCCTTGACGTGACATCACTTGGTGTTACCTTGCTTAGGTGATGTCGCCGAAGCTCCTCCCCCGCCCCAACCTTCGCTTCCTCGAGGCGGTGGCGACGCCGCACGGCGTCGACTCCTATCTAGAACAGCTCGACCCGCTCCTGGTCACCGGTGAGTGCCGGGCCGAGGTGATCGCGGTCGAGCGCGGGACCGAGGAGAGTGTGACCCTGACCCTGCGCCCGAACCGCGCCTGGCAGGGCTTCCGCGCCGGCCAGTTCATCAACCTCGCGGTCGAGATCGACGGCGTCCGCCACCAGCGCTGCTACTCCCCCGCCTGCGCCGAGGGCCGCGGAGCGACGCTGGAGATCACGACCAAGCGGCACCCCGAGGGGCTCGTCTCCAACTTCCTCGTCGATCGGGCCGAGCGCGGGATGGTCGTCGGTCTCTCCCAGGCCGAAGGCGACTTCCAGCTGCCCGACCCGCGCCCGGCCTCCGTTCTGCTGATCGGCGGCGGCAGTGGCATCACCCCGCTGATGGCGATCCTCCGCACCCTGCTCAGCGAGGGCTACGACGGACCGATCGCGCTCCTCCACTACGCGCCCGATCCCGACCGCTGCATCTACCGCGCCGAGCTCGAGCGCCTCGCCGCCGCGCACCCGAACTTCACCCTCGCCCGCTCCTACACCCGCGCCCCCGGCGCCGGCGAGCTCGACGGCCACTTCAACCCGATCCACCTCCCCCAGTCCGATCCCGACTTCACCGCAGCCGAGACCTTCGCCTGCGGCCCGCCCGCCCTGCTCGAGGCCGTCCGCGGCACCTGGGCCAACGGGCTCGAGCACCGGCTCCACATCGAGAGCTTCGTCCCGCCCAGCTTCGTCCCCGTCGGCGAGCCCGGCGAGGGCCAGATCCGCTTCGCCGACTCCGGCGTCGAGGTCGCCAACAGCGGCGAGTCCCTGCTCCAGCAGGCCGAGGCCGCCGGCCTGAGCCCCGAATACGGCTGCCGGATGGGCATCTGCCACACCTGCACCTGCCGCAAGCGCTCCGGCACCCATAAGAACCTCGTCACCGGGGAGGTCTCCTCGGCGCCCGACGAGGAGATCCAGCTCTGCGTCTCCGCCCCCCTCGGCGACCTCACCCTTGAGATCTAGAACCTTCTGAAAGGACCCCGAATGACCACCGCCACTCCCGCCCCGCCGCAAGCGCCGCCTTCTGCGCTCACCGCCGTCGACGGCCTCACCACCAATCCCTACGGCCTCACCCCGGCGCAGTTCGACTCCCTCGGCGAGGAGATGAACGCGATCCGCCAGCGCGTCCTCGCCGACCGCGGCCAGCGCGACGCCGACTACATCCGCGGCATCGTCCGCGCCCAGCGCGGGCTCGAGGTAGCCGGCCGCGGCCTGCTCTGGGCCGGCGTCGTGCCGCCCTTCTGGCTCGCCGGCACCGCCGCCCTCTCGCTCTCCAAGATCCTCGACAACATGGAGATCGGCCACAACGTGATGCACGGCCAGTACGAGTGGATGAACGACCCGAAGCTCTCGGGCAAGCAGTTCGAGTGGGACACCGCATGCCCCGCCGACCAGTGGCGCCACTCGCACAACTACATGCACCACACCCACACCAACATCGTCGGCAAGGACCGCGACATCGGCTACGGGGTGCTGCGGATGTCCGAGGAGCAGCCGTGGAAGCCCTACTACCTCGGCAACCCGCTCTGGGCAGCGCTGCTGGCGACCTTCTTCGAGTACGGGGTCGCCCTGCACGACCTCGAAGTCGAGCGGATCGCCGAAGGCGAGATCACCCTCGCCGACAAGCGCGAGCTGCTGAAGGGGATCGGGGCCAAGGTCCGCGGCCAGGCGCTGAAGGACTACGTCTTCTTCCCCGCCCTCTCCGGCCCGCTCTTCGTCTTCCCCCTGGCCGGCAACGCGACCGCCAACATCGTCCGCAACCTCTGGTCCTTCACGATCATCTTCTGCGGCCACTTCCCGGAAGGGACGCACGAGTTCAGCGAGGAGGAGACCGCAAACGAGACCCGCGGCCAGTGGTACCACCGCCAGCTGCTCGGCTCGGCCAACCTCAGCGGCGGCCGGCTCTTCCACATCCTCTCCGGCAACCTCAGCTTCCAGATCGAGCACCACCTCTTCCCCGACCTGCCCGCCAACCGCTACGGCGAGATCTCGGTCGAGGTGCGGGAGATCTGCGAACGCTACGGCCTCCCCTACAACGTCGGCCCGCTGCACCGCCAGTTCGGCAGCGTCGTCAAGAAGATCGGCCGCCTGGCGCTGCCCGACTCGGCTGCTTTCTCCCCTGGCGGACTCGCGCGTGGGATCGGGGCCGGCTTCGGCGGCGCCGTCAAGCGCGGCCTCAGCCTCGTGAAGCGAGCTCCGCTGCCGGGTCTGGGTACGCGAACGAGCTGAAGCCGAGCCATTCCGGCAGGCTGCGGACGAGGTGGTCGGGGCCGGTGACCTTCAGCCGCCGGGCCTTCATCGCCGCCCCCAGCTCCAGTTTTCCGACCCAGACCTCGGCCATCGCCCGCGCCTCCGCGTCGACGTTGAGGTCGATCGGGAACCCGGGATCGGTGAGGCAGAGGTCGGCGCTGCCTTCCTCGGCGACCATCCACCAGGCCCGTTTTCCCTCCTCGGCGTCGCGGTAGCGGAAGAAGGTGACGACCCGCTCCTCCGGCAGGCGGTCGAGACGGAGGCTGCGCTGCATGTCCCACATCAGCAGCGCCGGATCGGCCTCCTCGGCGCTGATCTCGCGCTTCAGCCATTCGCGGCTCCAGGTCCCGAGGCCGACGACCAGCGGCCCCAGCGCTTCGCCGGCCGGAGTCAGCTCGTAGGAGTTGCCGCGCTCGCCCTGCAGCGGCTTTCGCGTGATCAGCCCGGAGCGCTCCATCTCGCGCAGCCGTTTGCTCAGCAGTGAGGACGACATGCGCGGCACGCCGCGCTGCAGCTCGTTGAAACGCGTGCTCCCCATCAGCAGCTCGCGCAACACCAGCAGGGTCCAGCGCTCCGTCAGCACCTCGGCGGCCTGGGCGACTGGACAGAACTGTCCGTAGCTCTCCGGCATCCCTCCTGACCAGTCTAGGCACCCAACTGCAGATTTAGAAGTTGATCGACCTCCCAGCCCGGTGGATATTGGTACGCGACACCAACCAAAGGAGCTTGAAGTGAGTACCGACACCCAATCCCCGAGCCCCGAGCTGCGGCAGAAACACCGGAAGATGTGGGCTTCCGGCGACTATCCCTCGATGGTCGAGACCTTCCTCACCCCGCTCGGCCCGCGCCTCGTCGAGGCCTGCGAGATCGGCCCCGGCGACCGCGTCCTCGACGTTGCCGCCGGCACCGGCAACGCGGCGATCGTCGCCGCCAAGGCCGGCGCCGAGGTCGTCGCCAGCGATCTCACCCCGGAGCTCTTCGACGCCGGCCGCGCCCGCGCCGAGGCCGAGGGGGTCGAGCTGGAGTGGGTCGAGGCCGACGCCCACGACCTCCCCTTCGAGGACGGCAGCTTCGACGTCGTCATCTCCTCGATCGGCGTGATGTTCGCGCCCTTCCACCAGAAAGCGGCCGACGAGCTGGTGCGCGTCTGCAAGCCGGGCGGCAGGATCGGCCTGCTGAGCTGGACGCCCGAGGGGATGATCGGCGGGCTCTTCCGCGAGATGGGCCAGTTCATGCCACCGCCGCCGGAGGGCGCGCAGCCGCCGCCGCTGTGGGGCGGCGAGGAGCATCTCCGCGACCTGCTCGGCGATCGCGTCGAGCTGGAGCGGGTCGAGAAAGGCGTGCTCGAGGTGACCGCCTTCGAGCGGCCCGACGACTACGGCGAGCACTTCAAGCAGCGCTACGGGCCGACGATCGCCGCCCGCGCCAACGCCGAGAAAGAGGGCCGCGCGGAGGAGTTCGACCGCACCCTGAGCGATTTCTGCGGCGAGTGGAACCGGGGCGGCGACGACGACGCCCTCTTCCACATGGAGTACCTGCTGACCGTCGGGCGGCGGTCGGCATGAGCGGCGGGCGCACGAGCTACGACGCGGTCGTCGTCGGCGCCCGCTGCGCCGGCACGCCGCTGGCGACGCGGTTGGCCGAGCAGGGCCGCTCGGTCCTGCTGGTCGACCGCGAACCGCCGCCGGCCGACACGCTCTCGACCCACTGCCTCTTCCCCAACACCGTGGCGCGGCTGCACGAGCTCGGGGCGCTACAGCGGATCGAAGCCGAGCACCGGCTCAATCCGTTGCGCTACGCGGTGCGGATCCTCGGCAACGAAACGGAGGGCCCGTTCACCCCGGTCGGCGGCTTCGACCGCGGCTACGGGATCACCCGGCCGGTGCTCGACAAGGCGCTGCTGGAGGTCGCGGTGGCGGCGGGGGCGGAGACGCGCTTCGGCAAGCGGGTCACCGGCCTGCTCGGCGCCGGCAGCGAGGAGGAGCCGGCCCGCGGCGTCGTCCTCGAGGGCGGCGAGGAGATCGAGGCGCGCTGGGTGATCGGCGCCGACGGCCGCGCCTCGACCGTCGCCAAGGCGCTCGGGCTGGAGAAGGAGCGGCCGCTGGCGGGAGAGATGGCCTTCATGTTCGCCTACTGGCGCGGGCTGCCGGAGAGCGACCGCTTCTTCATCGATGTGATCGAGGAGGGCTCGCTCGCCTGGATGCCGTGCGAGGACGACCTCTCGATCCTGATCCTCGGCCTCGCACCCGAGCTGACCCGGGGCGACCAGGAGCAGCGCCGGCGCCAGTTCCTCGCCGGCGCCGCCGCCTTCGACTGGTTCGACGAGCTCGGGGTCGAGGCCCACGAGCAGGTCGGACCGATCCACGTCGCGCCGGAGACGATGCTGCGCGGCTTCTTCCGCCGGCCGAACGGCCCCGGCTGGGCACTGGTCGGCGACGCCGGCCACTTCAAGAACCCCTCCACCGCCCAAGGCATCTCCGACGCGATCGAGCAATCCCTGCACGTCGCCGGAGAACTGCTCGAGGGCGACAGCCTCGACGGCTACGAGACCTGGCGCGACGAGCGCGCCCGCGAGCACTACGAGTGGTCCTTCGACTTCGCCCACTTCGCGAAGCCCGAGAGCTCGGGTCCGGTCTTTCGCGGCATCGCCGCCGACCCCGAGGCGGGCCAGAACCTCCGCGACGCCCTCAGCCGTCAGCTGCGCCCGCGCAGCGACGTCTTCACCGACGAGCGGCTCGGTAAGTGGTTCACGGCGACGCCGGTGTCGACTTAGTGGCCATATAGGCCACCAAGTCGACACGCCCTCTCCCTAGCGGGCAAAGGCGCGGTTGGCAACCGCGGGGTCGCCGATCTGCACGAAGGCGATCAGCTTGCCTTCGCCGTTGTAGGTGAGGACGTCGGCGGCCTCGGTGCTCTCGCCGTCGAGCGATGCGATGGTCAGGACCACGACTTTGTCGCCCTCGGCGATGAAGTCGTGGGGTTCGGTTTTGACTCCTTTCTCGGCCATCTTGGCCCAGAGTTCGCCAACCTCCTGCTTGCCGCGATAGGTGCCGGTCAGCGAGCTGTCGCCGCGGACCGTCCACTCCACCGAATCGTCCATGTCCTGCATCGCCGCAGCCGCATCGCCTTCGCTGAAGGCGCGGTAGCCGGCTTCGGCCCGTTCCTTGTTCTCCTGTGCGCTCACAGAGAACCTCCTTGGCGCGCTGACGCGCGCGTACGAGGCTCCGAGAGATAGCGGGCCCGGTAAACCACCTCACCTCACCGGGTTCCTTCGAATCTAGTGGCGACTCCGGTGTAAGGCAAGTGTCGACTTTGTCCTCCGATGGGGGACAAAGTCGACATCGGCAACGACGTAGGCCGCCGCGGTGCCCGCCAGCCCCGGCGGGCGTCGCGACGGCGAAGAAGCGCCGCTTCAGCGCCAAGGGTGCGCCGAAGGACGTCGACGCCTACGCCGTCAGGCGCATCGCCGGCGGGGCATCGGGGCCGCTCGCGTAGATCGTCACCGGATCCCCGTTCAGCTCGTCGTGTCTGATCGGCTTCATCCCAAGACGCCCGGCGACCGCGATCGAGGCGAGGTTGTCGGGGTGGATCATCGCCGTGAAGTAGGGCAGCTCGAACTGCTCGAAGCCCCACCCCAGCACCGCGCCGGCGCCCTCGGTGGCGAGACCCTGCCCGCGGGCCTCCCGTCGCAGCACCCAGCCGAGCTCGGTCTCGTCGAACTGGAGCCAGTATTTGAGGCCGGTGCGGCCGAGGAACCGCCCGTCCTCTCGATCGACGAGCGCGGTCAGCCCGTGCCCCCGTTGCGCCCATTCCTCGGCACTCGCCTGGACCCGCCACTCGTACCACTGCCGATCCCGCACGCCCATGTACCGGGCGACGAGCGGATCGTCGTGAAGGGCGACGAGATCGTCGATGTCCTCGACGGCTACGGGACGGAGGCGCAGCCGCTCAGTTTCGAGTGAGAAGGTCGAGGACATCGAGCAGTTGATGGTGACTGTCGATGACGAAGTCCGCCTCCATCCCGCCCGCTTCGGCGTCGTCGTGCATGCCGCGGTAGCGGACGGTCTTCATGCCGAGGGCGGCGGCGCCGGTGACGTCGGTGCGGCGCAGGTCGCCGACATGCAGCGCCTCCTCCGGCCGGGCATCCAGGGCAGCCAGCGCCGCTTCGAACGCCTGCGGAGCGGGCTTGTAGTGACCGGTTTCGTCAGAGAAGGACCAGCCGTCGAAGTGCCCCAGCAGGCCTTCGCGGGCAAGCATCTCGCGCAGCATCTCGCCGCCGCTGAAGCCGACGTCGCAGACGATCCCGATGCGGACCCCCCGCTCCCCCAACTCTTCGAGAGCCGGCCCGATCCCAGGCGCCAGTTCGAGCTCGACCTCGCGGATCGCGCCGAGGAACGCCGCGGCGACGCGGGCGCCGCCATCCCCTTCGGCCCCGAGCGCCCGCACCAGCATCTCCGCCCCCTCCTCAGGGTGCAGGTGAACGCCTTCACCCCACGACGCCTCCCATCGCACCCTCACCTCATCCAGGCTCGCCTCGAGCAACGCCTCCTCCACGGCAACGCCACCCTCCTCGCACGCAGCCACCACCGCCCGCCGCCGCGCCGCCGACATCGCCCCGTCGGGGACCTGCGCGATCGTGTTCCAGAAGTCGAAGGTGACTGCCTCGATCACCGCTGGGATTCTGCCCGACGGCCGCTCTTTAAGAACTCAGAAGTTCTTGCTCTTTCCGGCGGTGCCGACAAGACTGGACGAGCGATGGCGCGCGAGCCCGCGATCGAAGTCGGCGGCTACGTCCTCCAGCTGGGCGAAGCGGGGGGAACCGTCGTCCAGCAGGGCAAGGGGCGCGCGGAAGCCGAGATCGGACCGCTCCAGCATGCGCTCGAGCAGCCGGAGCCGAAAGCTCCTGACGGCCCCGCGGTCGCCGGCGAAGTCGAAGAAGCCGCGGAGGCGACCGAAAAGGTCGAGAAGGCGGTCGCCCTCTGCAAAGGGGTCACCGAGGGGCGGATCCTGAGCCCCGACCAGCTCGCCCTCGAGGTCGGCACGCTGCTCAGCTGCCTCGAACGCCTGGACAAGAAGAAGCAGCACAAAGAGTCGCTGCGGATGGCCCGGGCGCTGGCGACTCTGCTGATGCTGCTGAAACGCTGGGCCGACCTCCTGCAGACCCTGCGCATCGCCCTCCGCGCGGGCCAGGAGCTGGGCGACCCGGAAGCGGTCGCCTGGGCCAGGCACGAGCTCGGCAGCTTGCGCCTGGTCGCCGGTGACCTCACCGGGGCCGACCGCGACTTGAATCGGGCGCGCGAGATCCGCGAACGGATCGGCGACCGACGCGGCCTCGCGACGACCAACCGCAACATGGGGGTGCTGTGCGAGCACATGCGGGCGATGCTGCACAACGGGGAACTGGTGGAAAGCGAAGCCGGCAACGGCAGGCCGTCGTGGCGGTACCTGGTCGCCGCCGCGGCAGCAGCGGCCTTCCTCTTCCTGGGCGGAGCCGCCGCGGGCATGATCGCCACCGACGACAACTCCGAAAACGTCGCCGAAGAAGGGGTGGTGACGGTCGACGGGCCGAACAACGGCGACGACGGCACCAAGAACACGAACGGCGAAAAGAAGCGGGACGAGCAGAACGGCAACCCCTCGAACCCCGACGAATTCCTCCTCACCGTGAACGTCGAAGGCGACGGGTTCGTCGCCGTCACGAGAGCAGGAGTCGCGTCCGGGATCTCCCAACCCGGCTGCGACGAAAGCTGCTCGGGCAAGGTTCCAGCCGGCGAAACGGTGATCTTCGAGGCGAGCGAAGACGAAGGCTCGGAATTCGTCGGCTTCTCCGGCTGCACCAGCGACGGCCCCACGTGCGCGCTGGAAATGACCGGTCCGAAGACCGTCACCGCGACCTTCGAACCGATCGCCAAAGGAAGCGGCGACGGCACCGAACCCGACACCACCACCGGTCCGAGCCCGGAAGAACTGCAAGAGCAGGCGGAAACAGAAACGGAAGCGCAGGAAGCAACCGAAGAAGAGGCGGCCGGCTCCGAACTCGTGGAGTAGCTACCCCTTCCTTTTTTCCCGCTCTACCCGACGTTGGAGCATTTCCGCCTGCCAGAGCAGGTGGGAGGGACTGATGTCGAGCGCCTTCCCGACCCGCTGCAGCGTCCACACCGTCGATTGACGCTTCCCTGACTCCAGCTTGGAGATCTCGCTAGGTTCGACTTGCATTGTCCGGGCCAGGGTTTCCTGACTCCACCCCTTAGAAGCCCGCAGGGACCTGACAACGGCGGAAATGAAGGGCTGCAGAAGTTGAGGGGTGGCCTGCAAGAGGCCATACAGAGAAATAACCAAAAGGGCAAAAAGCCATGAGGTTTAGCTCAAGGTCGCCGCAGCGAAGGCGCAAATAGCGAACTCTCGGCGTTCCGAAAGATGGCCGAGGCAGGCCCGATGAGCCGGCATCACGGTGTAGGCGCCTGGCATGCGGGTATGCGAGCCGGCGATGAGGGACTACTTGATCGTCCGAGCCGACGAAGCTGAAGATGCTTACGCCGACAGCGACGTGCCGGGTGAGTTCCGTTCGCTGACCGAGGCCCTCGGGGCCGAGCAGCTGGCGGTGACGCTGATACGGATCCCTCCCCACTCCGACTTCGAGCAGGGGACCGGGCACCGGCATAGCGAGATCGAGGAGGTCTACCTCGTCACCCGCGGCACGCTGACGATGCGCTTCGGCGACGAGGTGGAGACGGTCGGGGCGGGGTCGGCGGTCCGGGTCGCGCCGGAGACGGTGCGCTCGCATCGCAACGAGGGCGACGAGCCGGTCGAGATGTGGGCGATCTCGCGCCAGAGCGAGAGCGACGGCGGCGAGAAGGTCGACGACTTCTGGGAGGCCTCGCCCGAGGCCGCCCAGCACGGTTGAGGCAGTAGCTCAGGGATCGGGCGCGCTCGCGAAGATCTCTTCGAGCGTGAAGATCTGCGAGCAGGGAACGCCGAGGCCCGTGGCCAGGCGCTGCAGGGTCTCGTGGGTCGGGTTGCTCTTGCCTTTCTCCAGGCGCGAGATCTCGGTCGCGTCGATCCCGCTGCTGCCGGCCAGCTCGCGCTGGCTCAGGTCCCTGGTTTCGCGCAGGAACCGCACGGCCTTGCCGAGAAAGAAGCGACGGCTTTTCGGGGCAGAGCTCACCGTTGCGCCCATCGAATTGGGTTTTGACCCAGATTGGAATAGAGCAGAACCCAAGTCGCTGCGGGGAGTTCCATGGTCCTGCTCCTTCGGTAGAACCATGTCGCCTGATGTCAGCAGTTTGCGAACTACGCCGCGGCGGGTTCCCCTGTCGCGGCAAGGCGGAAGGTCGCTCTCACCGCGTTTGCGCTTGCGCTCCAGCCCAACCCGCTTACCGCGATTCCAGGCCGGGTAGCTGCCGACAGTGGGATCGATGACCTACCACGCCGCCGCCGATCGCTACGAGGGCAAGATGCAGTACCGGCGTTGCGGGCGCTCGGGGCTCGATCTGCCGGTGCTCTCGCTCGGCTACTGGCACAACTTCGGCGACGAACAGCCCTTCGAGAGGCAGCGGGCGATCGCGCGCCGCGCCTTCGACCTCGGCATCACCCACCATGACCTCGCCAACAACTACGGCCCGCCCTACGGCTCCGCCGAGCTCAACTTCGGCCGCCTGATGCGCGAGGACTTCGGCCCCTACCGCGACGAGATGATCGTCTCCACCAAGGCCGGCTGGGACATGTGGCCGGGCCCCTACGGCCAGGGCGGCGGCTCGCGCAAGTACCTGCTCGCCTCGCTCGACCAGTCGCTGCGGCGAATGGGCCTCGATTACGTCGACGTCTTCTACAGCCACCGCCTCGACGCCTCGACCCCGCTGGAGGAGACGATGGGCGCACTCGATACCGCCGTGCGCCAGGGGAAGGCGCTCTACGTCGGCATCTCCTCCTACGACGCCGAGCGCACCCGGCAGGCGGCGGCGATCCTCCGCGACCTCGGCACCCCGCTGCTGATCCACCAGCCCTCCTACTCGATGCTGAACCGCTGGATCGAGACCGAGGGCCTGCTCGAGGCGACCGCCGAGCTCGGCGTCGGCGTGATCGGCTTCACCGCCCTCGCCCAGGGCCTGCTCACCGACCGCTACCTCGACGGCATCCCCGAGGACTCCCGCGCCGCGCGCAACACGGAGACCTTCGACAACGACTGGCTCAGCGACGAGATGATCGAGCGCCTACGCGCCCTCGACGACCTCGCCTCCCGCCGCGGCCAGACCCTCGCCCAGCTCGCCCTCGCCTGGGCCCTCCGCGACGAGCGCGTCACCAGCCTCGTCATCGGCGCCTCCTCGGTCGAGCAGCTCGAGCAGAACGTCGACGCGCTCGACAACCTCGAGCTCTCCGCCGACGAGCTGGCAGAGATCGACCGCCACACCGACGCCGGCGCGGACATCGACCTCTGGGATCGCGCCCGCGTCGGCGAGTGGTGAGCTCACTCGCATCACCATAAGATCGCAGAAGTACCTATAAGCTCTCCCACCGTTCAGAAGGCATCTAACAGGAGAGACATGAACAGAGCAGGGGCAGGGGTGTTAATCGTCGTATGTGTTGTGATCGCCTTGACGGGTTCTGCGGGTTGTGGCGATTCCAGTGCGACCAATCCATCCGATCAGCGGCTCGCATCAGCGCGCCGCGAAGGCGAAGAAGCCGCCCGGGAGAAGGCTCGGATCAAGAGTCTCCAGCGCCAAGTACGCAACCTGAGGAAGGAAGTGCACAAGGGCGATCCGGCGACGGTCGTGGTTACCGACGCAGGCGATGCAAGCCCGCAGGCAGCGCCCACTGCTTCAACTGCCTCGAGGACGTTCCATGCACCGAGCGGAAATGTCTCCTGCGAGGTCAGCGCCGACGGCGCGCTGTGCTCCGTCGCCTCGATCGATGAGACCTTCGTGTTTAGAGACGGAGAAGAAGCCCGCCTTGAATCGGGAACTGCGCTGCCACGAGGCACTGGCGAATTGGCCCCGTACGGCAGCACGATCTCCGTTGGGTCCGTTTCGTGTTTGGTCCCAGAATCCAACGAACCACGCGGCATCACCTGCTCTGACAGCGACACTGGGCACGGCTTCGAGGCCAGCCGCATTCCCGCCCGCCAGAGCACCTACTGATGAAGAGATCGACCTTCATGCGATTCATCACGGTGGTGGTACTTTCGCTTCTGTGCTTCGGCGGCGCCGGAAGTGCCCATGCCGAGATCAGGCTGGCGACCCAGTCCGTGGAAGAACCCCTACAGGTGAAACCTAAGATCATCGCCTATACCGGCGATGGCACCGGCTATCTCGGTGGCCGCGACACTAACCCTAGTCATCTCGATCGCGAGGGCCTGCAATGGCTCTCATGGGGAGGGCCGAGCGCAGTCGCCCGCGGCTATGCCTGGCTGAACGACTGCCGGCCGTACTGCGCCAGTGGCCACTTCCACCCCCATCGCGCGATCATCCGGGTCCGTCGGCCTCGGCACGGCTTGTACACCCGCCTCACCATCAAGTTCCGATATCAGCATCGATGGGCCTACGACCATCGAATTCTCGAATACGCCGACGGTTACTACCAGTGGGGGATCTGCGGCTCCCAATACACCAGACCCTGCTAGTCAACAGCAGCGGCGGACGAGGATCGAGCCTCGTCCGCCATGTTCAGTAATGGCGTGACTAGCCCGTCACCCCGTGGACCACCGGGTAGTAACCATCCGCATGACCTGTGACCTTCGGGTGGTAGCTTTCGCCCGTCGGGTTGGAGAGACCGTTGATCCACTCCGTCGACGAGCCGCCACCGCCGTCGCAGACCGCGTGGCCGACGAACGAGGGGATCACGTCGCGGAAGGCGAAGTTCGCTCCCGCCCGCGTCGCCGCGGCGCTGATCACATTCTTCAGCATCGTCGCCGTTTCGTTCAGGCGGGTCTCCTCGCTCGGGCTGAACCAGGTGAGCGCGTTGCAGTCTTCGCCGTTGAACAGCTTCGGGTAGTCGAGCACGACCACTTTCGCGCTCGGCGAGCGTTCCTTGATCTTGTTGTTGACCAGGTCGAGCCGGCCCGGCAGCGTGTTCTGGATGTAGGACTGGGCGGTGTTGATCGCGCCGTCGCAGTTGGACGCCCACGAGGGCTGGGCACAGGTGGTGATCACGCTCGAGAAGCCGGCGTCGTTGCCGCCGATCGTGTAGGTGACCCAGTTGGTGTCGGCGGTGAGGCTGGCCGACTGGGTGTTGATGACGTCGCCCGTCTTCGCCCCCGAGCAGGTCGCGTTGACGAAGGTCCATTCCGGATGGGCGTTGTGCAGCAGGTACGGGTACGCGTAGACCGACCGCTGACAGGTCGATTCGTAGAACGTGCGGGTGCCGGTGCCCGACGAGTACGAATCGCCGAGCGCAACGTACTTGGTCGCCAGGGCTGGGCTGGCGAAGGCGGCCACGAACGCCGCCACGCAGAGAACTGCGGAGATGCGCCTCCACTTCATGATGCTCCTCCTCGAAAAATCGACCGGGAGCCCTTGCCGCGGAGGCATTAGCCGTACGCTCAACCCGGCTGGTTGGCTGTCCAGCTTGGACAGATTTTTTCGACCATAACGAACGCGGCGCCCACTGCCAAGGCCGCTTCTTCATCGGCTAGGTTCGACTTGTGACCGCCCAAGTAACGCCCGTCGCCCTCTCCTGGAGCGGCGGCAAGGACTCGGCGCTGGCGCTGCGGGCGCTGCGCGAGGAGATGGGGACCGAGCCGGTGGCGCTGCTGACCACGATCACCGAGGACTACGACCGCATCAGCATGCACGCGGTGCGCACCGAGCTGCTGCGGGCACAGGCGCGCGCGACCGGGATCGAGCTGGTCGAGATCCCGATTCCGGCGGGCTGCGTCAACGCCACCTACGAAGAGCGGATGGCGACCGCGCTCGGTTCTCCCCCGCTCGACCGTGTCCCGACGATCGCCTTCGGCGACCTCTTCCTCGAGGACGTCCGCGCCTACCGGGAGGAGCGCCTCACCGGCGCCGGCCGCAGCGCCCTCTTTCCCCTCTGGGGCCGCGACACCACCGCCCTCGCGCGGGAGTTCATCGCCGCCGGCTTCGGGGCGACGCTCGTCAGCGTCGATCCCCGGCAGCTGGATCCCGCCTTCGTCGGCCGTCGTTTCGACGAGTCGCTCCTCGCCGACCTGCCCGACGGCGTCGACCCCTGCGGCGAGAACGGCGAGTTCCACACCTTCGTCCACAGCGGCCCGATCTTCGACGCCCGGCTCGAGGTAGAGCTCGGCGAGACCGTGACGCGCGACGGCTTCGCCTTCCAGGACCTCGTCCTGCAGTGACTTCAGACTCCGGGCGATGACGCCGATAGCGGGAGACGTGACTACTGCAGAAGCCTCCAACGGCGAGCGGCGGCCGGTGCGGCTGCTCATAGCCGACGACCTCCAGCGCAGCCGCGGGACCGTCTTCTTCCGCGCCATCTTCGCCCTGCCGTTTCTGATCTGGCTCGTGGTCTGGGCGTTCGGCGCCGCGATCATCGCCTTCTTCCACTGGCTGATCGCGCTCTTTGACGGCAAGCCCTCGGAGGACCTGCACGACTTCCTCGCCCGCTTCATCCGCTTCGCCACCCACACCTACGCCTACCTCAACCTCGCCGCCGAGCCGCTGCCCAAGTTCGACGGCAGGCCCGGCTACCCGATCGACCTCGAGTTCGACCCGCCGCGGCCGCAGAACCGCTGGAGCATCGGCTTCCGGCTCGTCCTCGCCCTGCCGGCGCTCTTCCTGGCCTCGCTGCTGGTCGGCTCCGGCAGCTTCTTCTTCGACCTCGCCCAGACCAGCGGCGGCTCCACCCCCCTCACGGTCGTCGGGGTCGCCGCCCTCTTCGGCTGGTTCTACGCGATGTTCCGCTGCCGGATGCCGCGCGGGCTGCGCGACCTGATCGCCTTCGCCCTCTCCTACGCCGCCCAGGCCTGGGCCTACCTGCTGCTGGTCAGCGACCGCTACCCCTCCAGCGACCCGCTGACCGCGATCGGCCCGCTGCCGACCCGCTCCGACCCGGTACGAGCGGAGGTAACCGACGAGCTGCGCCGCAGCCGGCTCACCGTCTTCTTCCGCCTCGCGCTCGCCTTCCCCCACCTCGTCTGGCTGACGCTCTGGGGGATCCTGGTGGCGGTCCTGGCGATCTTCAACTGGTTCGTCACCCTGATCGCCGGCACCAGCCCGCAGTGGGTGCATCGCTTCTTCACCCGCTACGTGCGCTACCAGCTCCACGTCGGCGCCTTCCTCTACCTCGTCGGCAACCCGTTCCCCGGCTTCGCCGGCGCCGCCGGCAGCTACCCGGTCGAACTGCACGTCGCCGAGCGCCAGCGCCAGAACCGCTGGACCGTCGGCTTCCGCCTCTTCCTCGCGATCCCGGCGCTGCTGCTCACCAGCGTCTTCTCCCAGCTCCTCCTCGTGGTCGCCGTCTTCGGCTGGTTCGTCGGCCTGTTCACGGCGCGGATGCCGCTCGGCCTGCGCAACCTCGGCGCCTTCGCCCTCCGCTACAGCGCCCAGACCTACGCCTACCTCCTGCTGCTCACCGAGGCCTACCCCTACAGCGGCCCCTGCCTCGAAGAGGCGCCGGCGCCTCCCGCCCCCGACCCGGTCCCGCCCGCGGCGCCCGGGTCAGCCGCATGGGCCAACTGACCCGGCGGCTGGCGCGGCCCTCGACGCCGGCGCTGGTCCTCGGCGCCGCGCTCTGGGCCTGGGCGGCACACGCGCTCTGGGCGGCGACCTCGCTCCCCTCCCTCGACCTCCCCCACCTCGACCCGCACGACTTCTTCACCGACTCCTTCCTCGAGCGCAGCGCCACCTTCGAGCGCTTCCTGGCGATCGAGGGAGTGCTCGCCTGGGTCGCGGTCCTCGCGGTGCTCGCCGTCTACGCGAAGCGCGGCCCGCAGCTGGTCCGCGAGTCGGCGGCGGGGCGGGTCGGCACCGGGATGCTGCTGGCGATGCTCGGCTTCGCCGTCGTCTGGCTCACCCAGGTGCCGTTCGACCTCCTCTCTCTCTGGTGGGAACGCCGCTACGACGTCTCCCACCAGGGGTACGTCCAGCACCTGCTCTTCAGCTTCCTCGGGCTCGGCGGCCAGTTCGTCTTCGTCTGCGTCGGCTTCGGGATCGCGATGGGCCTGGCCGGCGTGATGCGCCGCTGGTGGTGGCTGGCGGTGGTGCCGGCGTTCATGGCCCTGGCGGTGCTCTTCGCCTTCCTCACCCCGTACCTGGTGCCGGACACCTCGGCGATCGAGCGCCCGGCGCTGAAGGCCGAAGCGCGGGCGCTGGAGCGGATCGAGGGATCGCGGGAGGCCCGCCTGCGGGTCCAGGACGTCGACAGCTTCACCGACGCGCCGAACGCGATGACCGTCGGCCTCGGCCCCAGCAGCACGGTGATCTTCTGGGACACGCTCCTCAACGGCGACTTCAGCCGCAATGAAGTCCGCTTCGTCCTCGCCCACGAGATCGGCCACCTCGCCCACGACGACACCGTCAAGCGCCTCGGCTGGCTGACCCTCTTCCTCCTCCCCGCCTGGGGCCTGACCGCCCTGCTCACCCGCCGCCGCGGCGGCCTCGCCAGACCGGAGGCGATCCCCCTCGCCCTGCTGGTCCTGGTGGCGATCCAGTTCCTCGCCACCCCGATCCTCAACGTCGCCTACCGCCGCGAAGAGGCAGCGGCCGACTGGGCCGCCCTGCAAGCGACCCGGGAACCGGCCACCGGCAAGGCGGTGATGCGCCAGCTGGCGACCAAGAGCCTCAGCAACCCCGACCCCGCCGCCTGGATATCAGCCCTGTACGAAAACCACCCGCCGATCATGCGGCGGATCGAGATGGCGGCGGCCTGGGAATCCACTAGTCACTCGGCAGGGCGCTAGCGCGCGAGATCTCACCCGGCCGATTCCGACGCCGGTTCCGCACGTGGCTCTCCCGGAACACGAGTGCGGTGACCTTCATTAGCAACTAGCTGTAGTTCCCAAGCAGGTTGTTCCCCTGCAGTTCGTTGAGGCGAGCCGCAGGCGGGCGATGGCCGAGGGAGCCGTGCTTTCTGCGGTAGTTGTAGCGATCGAGCCAGCCGGCGAGCTGGCTCGAACGCTCGGCTGA
>DASULV010000072.1:0-198531 GCA_036277955.1 Solirubrobacterales bacterium
GATCGACATGCTCGAGAGCGCCGTGCGCGACGCCGCCGCACGGGGCGAAGCATCCGACGACGCCGCCGCGGCGGTCTAGAGGAGACCCGGGCGCATGTACATCATCATCGTCGGCGCGGGCAAGGTGGGGTGGAACCTGGCGCGGGAGCTGCTCGACAAGGACCACGAGGTGACCCTGATCGAGAGCGACCGCCGCCGCTACCTGACCGTCGAGCAGGAGCTCGAGCACAACATCACCTACGGCGACGCCTCCGAGCTCTGGGTGCTGGAGAGGGCGGGGATCCAGCGGGCCGACATGGTGATCGCGGTGACCGGTGACGACGAGGACAACATGCTGATCTGCCAGGTCGCGAAGGAGAAGTACCTGGTCGACCAGATCATCGCCCGCGTCAACAACCCCCGCAACCGCCGCCACTTCGACCTGCTCGGGATCAAGCCCTCGGTCTCGGCGACCGACCTGATCCTGCGCCTGCTCGAGCACGAGGTGCCCGAGTACGGCCTCGTCCACCTGCTCGACCTGCAGGAGGAGCAGCTGGAGATCATCGAGATGCTGCTCGGCAAGGACTCCGGGGTTACCGGGCGCCGGGTCGGCGACCTGCAGATGCCCGAAGGCAGCCTGCTGATCTCGGTCCTGCGCTCAGGCAAGGGCTTCGTCCCCACTGCCGACACCGTGCTGGAGGAAGGCGACGAGATCCTCGCCGTGCTCGATCCGGGCAAGGAGGAGGACCTGAAAGCGCTGTTCGGGCCCGAGGGCAATGGCGCGAGCGAAAACGGCGGGTAAGACCGCCGCGTGGCCGGACGCTGACGGTAGGTATGGCCGATAGAGAAGTCGATTTCCTGCTGGTCGGAGGCGGCATGGCCTCCGCCCACTGCGCCGCCGAGCTGCGCCGGCGCGGCGCCGAGGGCTCGATCCTCCTGGTCGGGCGCGAGCCGGAGCCGCCCTACGAACGGCCGCCGATCTCCAAGGAGTACCTGCGCGGAGATGCCGGCCGGGCCGACGCCTACGTCAACGAGCCCTCCTGGTACGAGGAGAACGGCGTCGAGCTGCTGACCGGGCGAAACGTGCTCGCGCTGGACGCCGAGGGGCGGACGGCGAAAGTCCAGGGCGGGGAGGAGGTCGCCTTCGGCAAAGCGCTGCTCGGGACCGGGGCGATGGTGAACATCCTCCGGGTCGAGGGGGCCGAGAACGAGGGCATCCACTACCTGCGCGCCTTCGGCAACGCCGACGCCATTCGGGCGGACGCCGAAGGGGCCGGGCAGGTGGTCCTGATCGGCGGCAGCTACATCGGCTGCGAGGTCGCCGCGTCCCTGACCGCGGCGGGGACGAAGTGCACGATCATCGCGATGGAGGACGTGGCGCTCTCGCGGACCTTCGGCGAGCGGGCGGGGCGCTGGTTCCAGGAGCGGCTGGAAGCGCACGGAGTGACCTTCCACGGCGGCGAGACTCTCAGCGCCTTCGAGGGCGACGGGCGGGTGCGGGCGGTCGTCACCGAGAGCGGGCTCGCGGTCGAGTGCGACACGGTCGTCGTCGGCGCCGGGGTGCGGCCCGACGCGATGCTGGCCCAGCGGGCGGGCCTCGAGGTCGGCGACGGCGGGATCGTCTGCGACTCGAAGCTGCGGACCTCCGCCGAGGGCATCTACGCCGCCGGTGACTGCTGCTCCTACGAGAGCGTCGTCCACGGGCGCCGCATCCACGTCGAGCACTGGGACGTGGCGATGCAGCAGGGCGCCAAGGCCGCCGCCAACATGCTCGGCGCCGACGAGGACTACGACGTCGTGCCCTACTTCTTCAGCGACCTCGCCGACTGGGCGAGCCTGGAGTACGTCGGGCCGGCGTACGAGTGGGACCGGGAGGAGTGGCGCGGCAGCCCCGAGGAGGGCGAGTTCTCGGTCTGGTACCTGCAGGGCGACCGCGTCGCCGGCTGCCTCAGCGTCGGCCGCTCCAAAGAACTCGCCGAAGCGCGGCAGATGATCGCCGAGGGAACTCCCTTCAACTGAGTCCCTTATCCTGAAGGGACGCCGTTGCGGCCTGGTGTAATGGCAGCACGCCTCGCTCTGGACGAGGTAGTCGGGGTTCGAGTCCCTGGGCCGCAGTGAAAGCCACGCCACCTAATCACCCTGCAAAGGCGTCCAATCGCCCTGCTAGCTTCGCCCCCGTGAGGAGTCCCGGCCAAAAGACGATCCTGCTCCTGCTCGCCGTCCTGGCGGCGCTTCTCGTCGCCGGCTGCGGCGGCGGTGGCGACGAGACCACCGACTCGACGGCCGCGACCACTACGGAAGAACCCGAAAAGCTCTCGAAAGCGGAGCTGATCGAACAGGGCGACGGGATCTGCGCCGAGACCAACGCCGCGGTCGGGGCTCTCGACGGCACCGAAACCGAAGCCTCCAGCGAGCAGGACGAAAAAGTCGCCAACCTCTACACGGGGATGGTCGAACGCCTGCAGGAACTCGGCGCCCCGGATGGCGACGAAGCCGGCTACTCGTCCTTCATGGAAGCAGCTGAAATGCTCGCCAAGGTCGAGGGCGAAGTGAAACTGGCGGCCGAACGCGAAGACATCCCGGCGCTCGAAGAAGCAAACACCGAATCCGCCCTGGCGCTCGAAGAATTCCAGGAACAGGCGGCCGATTACGGCTTCGAAGACTGCAGCGAAGGCCCCGGCGCCCTGACCCCCGCCCCCGGCGGCGAAACGGCGCCCGAAGCGGGCGGCGAAGAACTCGAAGGCTTCGAAGAAGAAGGCGGCGTCGAACCCGAAGCCGAATACGTCGAACCCGAATACGAAGAAGCCCCGCCCGAAGAAGTAGCCCCCGAAACCGGCGGCGCCGGCGGCGGAGCGGAAGTCGCTCCTGAAACGGGCGGCGGCGAAAGCGGCGGCGGCAGCGAATCCGGCGGCGTCGGCCCCGGCTGAGTCACCACTACGAACTTACGGGGCCTATGGACCCCACAATCTCGGAGTGGCATCGGCACCCTCCGAGCAACAGTCCCCGCCCCGACGCTCTTCCGCGGGTCCGTGAAAGAGGTTGCTCTACGCCCTTTTTCACGGACTCACGAGCAGACTGTCCCGCAGAGCGGGCTGTGGAGGACCCCTGTACAGAGGCGCTTGGTCATGAGCGGTGAAGATCAGGCTGCCGACTCGGACCAGGCGCCGTAGAGCTTGGAGTAGGGGCCGTTGGCGTCGATTAGCTCGTCGTGGGTGCCTTGCTCGGCTATCTGGCCGCCTTCTAGGACGACGATCTTGCCGGCTCTGCGGATCGTGGAGAGGCGGTGGGCTATGACTATCGCGGTGCGGCCGTGGAGGAGGCGCTCTAGGCCTCGCTCGATCGTTTTCTCGGTGCGGACGTCGACGTTGGAGGTGGCCTCGTCGAGGATGAGGATGCGGGGCTCGGCGAGGAGGGCGCGGGCGAAGGCGACCAGCTGGCGCTGACCGGCGGAGAGCTGGATGCCGCGCTCGCCGACTTCGGTGTCGAGGCCCTGGGGGAGGCGGGTGACGAAGTCGGTGGCGCCGACGGCGGCGATCGCCGCTTCGATCTCCTCCTCGGATGCCTCGGGTCGGCCGAAGGCGACGTTTTCGCGGATGCTGCCGCTGAAGAGGAAGCCCTCCTGGGGGACGATCCCGAGCTGCCGTCGCAGTGCTCGCTGCTGGACGCCGCGCAGGTCGTGGCCGTCGACGCGGACGGTCCCTTTCTGCGGGTCGTAGAAGCGGGCGACCAGCTTCGCGAAGGTCGACTTGCCGGCGCCGGTGGCGCCGACCAGCGCCAGCGTCTGTCCCGGGGGCACGTGGAGGTCGACGTCGCGCAAGGCCCAGAGGTCTTCGCTCGGGCCTGAGCCGTTTGGACCGTGACCGTCTTCACCGGCGGGCGCCGCGGTGGTCGTGTTGGCGTCGTCGGCGTAGGAGAACCAGACGCCGTCGAGCTCGATCTCACCGCGCAGCGTGCCCGGGTCGATCGCGCCGGGTGCGTCGACCATGTCGGGCGCCGTGTCCAGCAGGTCGAAGATCTTGTCGAGCGCCGCCATCCCCTGCTGGTAGGTCGTGTAGAGCTGGGAGAGTTCCTGGATCGGTTCGAAGAAGCGGGTCAGGTAGCCGACGAAGGCGACGACGACGCCGACTTCGATCGCCCCGTTGACCGCCTGGCTGCCGCCGTAGAGGAGGATCACCGCCGTCCCCATCGCCGCCAGCAGTTCGACCGCGGGAAAGTAGGAGGCGTTGAGGTAGACGGTTTTCATGTTGACGTCGCGGTTCTCTTCGTTCAGCGCCGTCATCTGCGTCTGGTGGCGCCGCTCCTGGCCGAAGCTGCGGACGACGCGGACGCCGCTGAGCGTCTCCTGCAGGTAGGCGGTGACGGCGGCGATCCGCTCGCGGGTCGCCCGGTAGGTGCCGGCGGAGACGATGCGGAAGACGACGCTCGCCACCGCCAGCAGGGGGAAGGTGACGAAGGTGATCAGCGCCAGCTTGACGTCGAGGAAGAGCATGATCACGACGACGCCGACCAGGGTCAGGGTGCTGGAGAAGATCGTCACCAGGCCGTTGGTGACCAGCTGGTTCAGCGCTTCGACGTCGTTGGTCATCCGCGAGATCAGGACCCCCGGGCTGCGCCGGGTGAAGAAGCCGATCGACATCGACTGCAGGTGGGTGAAGATCCGCTCGCGCAGGTCCTGCAGCGCCCGCGTCCCGATCCAGCCGACGAGGTAGGTCTCCCAGAAGGTGGCGACGGCGTAGAGGACGGTGGCGAAGAGGAAGGCGGCAACGATCCGGTCGAGCGCGGCGACGTCGCCGGCGCGGATGCCGCTGTCGATCGCCTTGCCCAGCAGGTAGGGAGGAGCAAGCGCGGCGGCGGTCTCCAGCAGCAGCGCCGTGAACATCAGGATCAGGCGCCGGCGGTAGGGCCGCAGCAGCCCCAGCATCCAGCGCACCTTGCGTCCCCGCTGGTCCTCGCCGCGGACGAGGCGCCAGAGGTCGGCGAAGAGCCGGCCGACGTTGGCGAACTTGTTGCCGTCGCCGTTCACAGGCGCGCCACCTCCTCGCGCTCCTCGAGGTCGCGCTGGAGGAAGACCGAGTCGGCGAGGCCGTGCTCGGCGATCTCGCGGTAGAAGCCGCAGCCGGCCATCAGCTCCTCGTGGGTGCCGCGGTCGACGATCGTGCCGCTGTCCATCACCACGATCTCGTCGGCGAGGGAGACGGTGGAGAGGCGGTGGGCGATGATGAAGGTCGTCCGCCCGGCCATCGCCTCCTGCAGGCCGGCTTTGATCGCCGCCTCGGTGGTGGCGTCGACCGAGGAGGTGGCGTCGTCGAGGATGAGGATGCGCGGGTCGGCCAGCAGGGCGCGGGCGATCGCCACCCGCTGGCGCTGGCCGCCGGAGAGGGTGAGGCCGCGCTCGCCGACGCGGGTCTCGTAGCCGTCGGGCAGCTCGCGGATGAAGGCGTCGGCCTGGGCCCGGCGGGCGGCGGCTTCGATCTCCTCCATCGTCGCGTCCTGGCGCGCGTAGGCGATGTTCTCGGCGACCGAGGCGGTGAAGAGGAAGCTGTCGTCGGCGACGAAGGCGATCTGCGAGCGCAGCGACTCGACGTCGACGTCGCGGACGTCGGCCCCGTCGACCAGCACCGCCCCCTCGCTCGGGTCGTAGAGCCGCGCGATCAGCCCCACCAGGCTCGTCTTCCCCGACCCGGAAGGCCCGACCAGCGCCACCGTCTTCCCGGCCTCGACACTGAGGTCCACCTTCTGCAGGGCGGGAACCGGCTCCCGCCCGCCGTCCCCTCGCGGCCGAACTGCATCAACTTGACCATCTGCTGGGTGATCAAGTTGATGCACTTCGCTGGGCGCGCCGTAGCGGAGGGTGACGCCGCGGAGCTCGACGGCGCCGCCGCCGGCCGGCAGCGCCGGGGCGCCGGGGGTGCTCTGGATCGCCGGTTCGCGGTCGAGGATTTCGAACATGCGGTTGCCGGAGGCGACGGCACGCTGGGCCATGCCGAGCGCCATGCCGAGCGAGCGCATCGGGCCGGCGAGCATGCCGACGTAGGTGTAGAAGGCGACGAAGGCGCCGAGGCTGAGGTTGCCGTCGATCACCTCGCGGCCGCCGACCAGCAGCACCAGAGCGATCCCGATCTGCGGCAGCAGTCCGATCAGCGGCGAGAAGAACGCCTGCACGCGGGTCGTGTAGATGCTCTGGTCGAAGACGCGGGCGACGGCGCGCTGGAAGCGGTGGAGCTGGTGCTCCTCGCGGGCGAAGGCCTTGACGATGCGGATCCCGGAGACGTTCTCCTCGGCCTCCGCGGTCAGCTCGGCGATCCGCTGCTGCACCTCCTGCTGGGCGGGCCGCGAGATCTGGCTGTACCGCGTCGCGGTGAGGATCACGAACGGCGCCGGGATCAGCGCCAGCAGCGCCAGCAGCGGGTTGATCACGATCATCACCACCGCCGCCAGGGTGATCGTCAGCAGGTTCTGGGTGATGAAGATCAGTCCGTAGCCGAGGAAGAAGCGGATCGACTGCAGGTCGACGGTCGCCCGCGACATCAGCTGCCCCGTCTGCTGCGAGTCGAAGAAGCCGAGGTCGAGCCGCTGCAGGTGGGCGTAGAACTGCTGGCGCAGGTCGAATTCGACCGCCAGCGAGACCTTCCCGGCGACCAGCCGCCGCACCACCGTCAACCCCAGGCGCAGGATGCCGGCGCCGACGATCGCCAGCGCCAGCGGCAGCAGGTCGGGCTTGTTCCCGTCCTCGACCGCGTTGACCGCCTTGCCGATCAGCCACGGGATCAGCACCGTCATCCCCATCGCCGCCCAGGCGAAGATCAGCGACCCCCACAGCGCCACCCGGTAGGGCCGCAGATATCCCATCAAACGACGGTAGGTACGCACCCACCTACTATACAAAGTGAAGTATTGAGCCCGAGTCTGTGAAAACCCGTACAGAGCACGGGTTTTCACAGACTCGCGCTATTGCAGGCGGGCCGCGGCCTTGGCGCTCGGGACTTTGCCCTCGTCGCACTTTTTCGCGTGGTGGCCGGGCGGCTGCAGGATCTGGAAGTTGGTGACGTCGTGGGTCGGGGTCGCGGCGCCGTTGTTCTGGGCGAGGTTGACGATCAGGCGGTAGAAGCCGGGAGGGAGGGCGTGGTAGTAGATCTCCGGCCGGGTGGCGGGGGAGTAGCCGCCGGCGGTGCCGATCCGCTCCGCGAGCGCTCCGTTGGGGCCCGCGTACTCGGCGTAGTCGAACGATCTGCCGACCAGGCGGCCCTTGCCGATCGGGCTGTTGATCGCGTCCTGCAGTTTCTTCGCGTCGACGCAATCGGGGACGCGGTGGAGGCTGAAGCGCAGGTGCCCCTCGCCGAGCTGCGGTTCGCCCTCGAACTCGCGCGGGGCGAGCTCGAAGTTCTCGACCGCGACCTTGACGACCGCGGCGCGCGCGGTCTGGCGGGCGCCGTTGCGGGGGGAGACGATTTCCACCGCCGCTTCGCCCGGCACGCGGCTTTCCGCCTCGGCCGGCTCGGGGCTCTCCTTGCCGCCGAAGGCCACCGCCAGGGCGACGGCGACGGCGGCCAGCGCCACGGCCGCGACGGTTGCGGTCTTTGCCTGCATCGGAGCGGGAAGACTACGGGGAATCGGCGGGCGCGCCCGCCCCCCTCGCTAACCTGGCTCGCTCCCGATGAGCCCCGCCACCGAACTCGCCTATCGGATCGGCGCCGCCGCCCGTCGCCCGGCCAGCTGGATCCAGCTGGCCAAATTCGGCCTCGTCGGCGGCTCCGGCTACCTGATCAACCTCGCGGTCTTCGCGCTGCTCGCCGGCGTCCTCGACGTCCACCACGTCGCCGCCGCGATCGGCGCCTTCTGCGTCGCCGTCACCAACAACTTCCTCTGGAACCGCTACTGGACCTTCGGCCCCGGCGAGGGCCCGGCCCACTTCCAGGCCGCCCGCTTCTTCGCCGTCAGCCTCGCCTCGCTCGGCCTCAACATCGTCGTCCTCGAGCTGCTGATCGCCAACCACCTGACCGGCGACATCGTCGCCCAGGCGATCGCCGTCGCGGTCGCGATGCCGTTCAATTTTCTGGGCAACAAGCTCTGGACTTTTACCTAGGTTGCGGCGGGGCGCTTGGCGCCTCAGTCATGATTGACGAGTGAGCAGTCGACCGAAATACGACCCGCAGGCGATCGAGCCGGCGCGGCAGCAGGCCTGGCAGGAGCGGGGCGACTTCGAGGCGCCGCGGCCCCGGGAGGGGCAGGAGCACGTCTACGTCAAGCCCTCCAGCCCGTTCACCTCGGGCAACCTGCACATGGGCCACGTCCGCGATTACTCGATCGGCGACGCCTATGCGCGCTTCCGCCGCGGCCGCGGAGACGCGGTCCTCTTCGGCTTCGGCTTCGACGCCTTCGGCCTGCCGGCCGAGTTGGCGGCGATCGAGCGCCAGGAGCCGCCGGCCGACTGGGTCGCCCAGTGCGGCGAGCGGATGCTCGGGCAGATGAAGCGCCTCGGCTTCTCCTTCGACTACGACCGCGTCTTCTACAGCTCCGACGAGGGCCAGTACCGCTGGTCGCAGTGGCTCTTCAACACCCTGTGGGAGCGCGACCTGATCTACCGCGACGACGCCACCGTCGACTGGTGCGACACCTGCCAGACGACCCTGGCCTCGATCCAGGTCGAGGACGGCCGCTGCTGGCGCTGCCACAACGAGGTGCGGCTGATCCGGCGCCCGACCTGGTTCCTGCGGATCACCCCCTACCTGGAGGAGAACGACCGCAACACGCCGCGGCTGGAGGAGGGCGGCAAGTGGGACGAGCTCTCGCTCGCCACCCAGCGCTACATCCTCGGCCGCTCCGATGGGGTCGAGCTCGACCTCCGGGGTGACTCCGATCGCTCACTGACTGTCTTCACGCCGCACCGCAAGTTCGCCGGCCTGGCGAGCTTCGTCCTGCTCTCTCCCCGCCACCCGGAGGTCGACGCCTGGGCGACCGACGCGGCTCGCGAGGAGCTGGAGCGGATGCGCTCGGGCGGCTGGGAGCGCAGCGCCCGCGACGCCCGCTCGGTGCCGCTGGTCGACACCGGCGCCTCGATCGCCGGCCCCGGCGGAGAGGAGATCCCGGTCGTGATCTCGCCGATCGTCGACGCCCGCTTCGGCCCCACCGCCGCGCTCGGGATCCCGGCGATCGACGACGCCGACCGCGACCTTGCCGAGCGGCTGGAGCGGGTTGAGGTCTCGCCCGCACCGGAGGAGGGGGAGGGCCCCTCGCCCGCGCCGGTCGAGGACGCCCGTGAGGCCACCCGCTACCGCGCCAACGACTTCTCGATCTCCCGCCAGCGCTCCTGGGGGACCCCGATCCCGGTGATCCTCTGCGACGAGTGCGGCCCGGTGCCGGTGCCCGACGAGGACCTGCCGGTCGTGCTGCCGCGCGACATCCGGCCGACCGGTGAAGGGAACCCCCTGGCCGAGCGGCCCGACTTCGTCGACGTCGAGTGCCCCAAGTGCGGCGCCGCCGCCAAGCGCGAGACCGACACCCTCGACTGCCACTTCGACGCGCTCTGGCTCTGGGTGCCCGCCGCAGTGCCGCCGGAGGCCCGCGACGAGCAGATGTTCACCCACCCGGATCTGCAGAAGTGGCTGCCCTCCGAGCGGCTGGTCGCCGGCAACGACAGCGGCGGCTTCGTCTTCGACCAGCGGGTCGTCACCAAGGCGCTGCGCGACATCGGGCCTTTCGCCTTCATGGCGGAGGGGGAGCCGTTCGCCGGCTGCCTCTTCCACGAGATGGTGATCGCCGACGGCCGCAAGATGAGCAAGCACCTCGGCAACGTCGTCAACCCCGACGAGCTGGTCGCCGAGCACGGCGCCGACACCGTGCGCCTGGCGGTGCTCTACGCGGCCGGGCCGGCGAAGACGCTGAACTGGAGCGAGGGGGCGGTCAAGTTCGCCAGCCGTTTCCTGCGCAACCTCTGGAACTACACGCACGAGCGCGTCGCCGCCCTCGAGGAGCTCTCGCACGACCCCGAGGCCGCGGCCGACACCGAGCATATGCGGGACCGCCTGCGCAAATGGTGCGAGAACGGCCTCTCCCGGATCACCGAGGACACCGCCGAGCTGCAGATGCACAAGTCGGTCCGCAACATCACCCGCCTCTTCGAGCGGATCCAGGACTACGAGAAGCGGGTGATCAAGCGCCGCGGCCAGCTCGACCGCGCCGACGCCGAGGCCCAGCTTGCCGCGCTCGTTCTGCTGGCGCGGACGCTGCTGCCGTTCGCCCCGCACACGGCCGAGGAGCTGCTCGTCGCCCTCGGGGTGGAGGACTCCCAGGAGACCTTGGAGGTCTGGCCGGAGGCCGCCGAGATACCGGTTGCGGCAGCTGCGCTTTAACAGGCACGGTGTCTAGACAAAATTTTGCTCCATTGTGCAAACACCCTTGACTGCTTCACCGGGGCTGTGTTATGAATGGCCTTGCCGGGCGATCAACCGGTGAAGGAGGCGGGGCCCTCGGATTAGGGAAACCGCCTTGGGGTGGCAAAGGAGGACCAATCCTGAGCCAGGATCTAAATCGTCATGACGGATCCTGGTCACGTCGGCACGGCCGATGTCGCCCCGCCTCCCTTCATCACCTTTAGATCGCATGTAGGGGGCGGGGCCTATTGGGGTGGCACCCGCCCCCTCTGGCACCACCAGACACGGCGCATTGCGGCGTCCTCGGTCGCTCGCGTGCAGAGCACGCCACGCTCCCTGCGTCCTTGCACTGCTTGGTCTGGCGGCGCCAGGCGCGTTGTCTAGTCGCGCGGCGGTTTCTTGACGTCGAACTTGTGCGTTTTCGTCACGTAGGAGATGCCGTCGCAGAGCTCCGCGGGCGTCGTTTTGAGCGCTCCCGCGAGCTTGACGATCGTCGCCAGGCGCGGCTCGCGGCCCGCCCGCTCGAGCAGCGAGACCTCGGTCCGGTGCAGGTCGCACAGGTATCCCAGCTCTTCCTGGGAGATGCCGGCGGCGCCGCGGATGCGGCGGAGGTTGACTGCAAATCTCTCTTGCGGGGTCATCTGGCGGGAATCATCTGCATCTGCTGACAGAAGCTCTACAGACAATACCGCTCCGGCGGCTTGCATGCGCTGACGGTTCCGCTACCTTCCTGTGAGGGATTCGGCACCCGAGTTGGCAGTTGACCGCACAGTTTTACGCAGAAAGTGTTGAGTAGCAGCTACCCGTGTGTTATATCCCTGCGACCAATTGGACTAGCGCCGAGGGATCGGCGGCAAAGGAGGACAGATGAGTGACGCGGTAGATCCGCATCGCACCGAGCCCTACGGGCTCCGGACCACCTCCTGTGCCACCGAACTCGCCTGCCGCGACTGCGGGTACCGGACGCCGCTTCTCGATACGGCCTTCAAGTGTCCGGCCTGCGGCGAAGGCCTCGACATCGACTACGACTACGAGCGTGCCAAGGCGGCGATCGCCGAGCGGGGTCTCGAGGGGCGGCCGTGGAACATCTGGCGCTTCGAGGAGCTGCTGCCGATCGTCAGCCGCAGCGCCCAGCAGCGGGTCGCCCAGTTCGCCGGGAAAACGCCGCTGATCCACGCCGAGCGGCTCGGCGCCGAGCTCGGCCTCAGCAACCTCTACCTGAAGGACGACTCGACCAACCGGCCCTCGCTCTCCTACAAGGACCGGGTCGTCGGGATGGCTATCGCCAGGCTCCTGGAGCTGGGCAAAGACGAGGTCGGCTGCGTCTCGACCGGCAACGTCGGCACCGCCGTCGCGGCCCTGGCCGCGCAGGCCGGCGCCAGGCCCTACATCTTCTACCCGGGCAACATGGAGAAGGGCAAGGCGAAGGCCTGCCGGGCGATGGGCGCCCAGGTGATCCAGCTCGACGCCAACTACGACGGGGCCAACCGCGCCTGTCGCGAGCTTGCGCTGGCGACGGGGATGGAGTTCGCCAACATCACCCTGCGCCCGTTCTACGCCGAGGGGGCGAAGACGATGGGCTTCGAGGTCGTCGAGGAGCTCGACTGGAACTCGCCGGACCACTTCGTGATCCCGGCGGCCGGCGGCACCCTCTCCTCGCGCGTCCACAAGGGCCTGCTGGAGCTGGAGAAAGTCGGCCTCGCCGAGACCGCGGAGACGAAGATCAACATCGCCCAGGCGGCCGGCTGCTCGCCGATCGCCACCGCGATCACCGGCGGCGGAGAGATCGTCACGCAGACCCCGGAGACGGCGGCGCACTCGCTGGCGATCGGCGCCCCCGGCGACGGCAACCTCGTTCTCGACGCGGTCCGCAGCCGCGGCGGCTGGGCGGCGGGGGTCTCCGACGACGAGATCTGGGGCGCGATCGACCTGCTCGGGCAGACCGAGGGCATCCTCACCGAGCCGGCCGGCGGCACCACGATCGCCTCGACCGCGAAGCTCGCCCAGGAAGGGAAGATCGGTCCCGACGAGGTCGTCGTCGCGGTGATCAGCGGCAACGGCCTGAAGACGCTGCAGGAGCACCCGGACAAGTCCTGGCCGGAAATGGTCCCCTGTGAGGTCCCGGCGATGGAGGAGATGCTCAACGACTTCCGCCAGGCGGCGGCGGCCGCGCTGCACTGAGCGGAAAAGGGGCGGGCGACCGGCGCGACTCCCGGCGCGCAGCCGGTCGCCGCGCCCGATTCGCCGAACCGCATCAGATTTCCACCCCGCCGGGTGGGAAATCTGATTCAGTTCGTCTGTGACTGAGCTGCCGCAGGTCGAGGGGGTCACCCACCACTGGGTGCGGGTGCGCGGGGTCGAGTTGCACTACGCCGAAGCCGGCTCGGGCGACGACGTCGTCGTCTGCCTTCACGGCTGGCCGCAGCACTGGTACGAGTGGCGGCACCTGATGCCGGCGCTCGCCGACCGCTACCGGGTGATCGCGCCGGACCTGCGCGGGTTCGGCTGGTCGGAGGCGCCGAAGGAGGGCTACGAGAAGGAGGAGCTGGCCGACGACGTGCTCGCCCTCCTCGACGAGCTCGGGATCGAGCGGGTGAAGCTGGTCGGCCACGACTGGGGCGGCTGGATCGGGTTCCTCCTCTGCCTGCGCGAGCCGCAGCGCTTCGAGCGCTACCTCTCGCTCAACATCCTGCCGCCCTGGACGAGCATCAGGGCTATGGCGCCCCAGCTGTGGCGCTTCTGGTACCAGTGGCTGATCTCCAGCCCGGGGGTCGGCTACCAGCTCCACCGCAGCGGCAAGTTCATCCCGAAAGTCCTGGTCGGCGGCTCGGTGCGGCGCGAGGCCTGGGACCAGCAGACGATCCACGCCTTCTCCGACACCTTCACCGAGCCCGACCGGGCACGGGCGGCGGTGCAGATGTACCGGGTCTTCAACCTGCGCGAGGCCCCGGCGATCGCCCGCGGCCGCTACGCCGACGCCCGCCTGAGCGTGCCGACGAAGCTCCTCTTCGGCACCGGGGACGCCGCCCTCAACCACAACCTCCTGGCCGGCTACGAGCGCCACGCCGACGAGATGACCCTGGAGAAAGTCGACGGCTGCGGCCACTTCATCGCCGACGAGATGCCCGACCTCGTCGCAACCCGCGCCAGGGACTTCTTCACGCCCTGATCCGCGCCTCCTCGAGATCGAGGTCACGCTCGATCTGGCGCATCGTTTCGTTCCGCAGCCTGCCGGCGCCGCGGAGCTGGAGCAGCTCGTCGCGCTCGATCCCGATCAGCTCGCGGCGCAGCTCGCCGTAGTCGGCGATCCGCTGTTCGCGAGCGGCGGTGTCGGGGTCCTCGCCGCCGAGCACCGCCTGGCACATGCGGAAGCGGGCGCGGTAGAGGTCGCGCAGCCGCTTCAGTTGCGCCTCGCTGGCCCGCTCTTCGTCCTCCATCTCGTCGAGGCGGTCGAGCGCCGACTGCGCCGCCTCCATCCGCGCCACCGCCTCTTCGTCCGACCAGCGGCGCGGCTCTTCCAGCCCCAGCGCCCGGACGATGTACGGGAGCGAGAGTCCCTGGCCGACCAGGGTGACGAGGATCAGGACGAAGGTGAGGAAGATGATCTGCGGGCGGGCGCCGACGCTGAGCGGGACGGCGAGGGCGGCGGCGAGCGAGACCGCGCCGCGCATCCCGCTCCAGCCGATCGCGAAGCGCTGGCCGGGCGTTTCGCCGGCGTCGCCGCCCATCGCGAAGACGAAGGCGAGCCGGACCGCGATCGAGGTGACGGCGAGCGCCGCCGCCGGCAGCAGCAGCTCGGAGGCACCGGAGGAGGTCTCGTTGAGGGTGTCGACGATCTCCGGCAGCTGCAGGCCGAGGAGGACGAAGAGGGTGATCTCGAGGCCGAAGACGAGGACGTTCCAGAAGGCGACGGCGCTGAGGCGGATGTCGGCGTCGAGGGACCGGGGCGAGCGGTAGCCGCCGTAGAGGCCGCCGACGACGGCGGCGAGGATGCCGGAGACGTGCAGCTCCTCGGCGCCGATGTAGGCCCCGTAAGCGGTGAGGAGGGTGAGGACGATCGCCAGGCCGGGGTCGCTCTGACGGCGGACGACGAGGTCGGAGAGGACCCCGACCAGGAAACCGACGGCGATCCCCCCGGCGGCGACCTCGACGAATTCGAAGGCGCCGGCGCCGAAGCTGAAGGCGGTACCGGTGGCGACGCCGACCGCGATCCGGTAGAGCACCAGCGCGGTGCCGTCGTTGATCATCGACTCCCCTTCGACCAGCAGGCGCACCCGCTCCGGGGCGCCGAGGCGGCGGAAGATCGAGGTCGCGGCGACGGCGTCGGTCGGGGCTAGGACGGCGCCGAGGATCGCCGCCTCGGCCCAGCTCAGCTCCGGCACCAGCGCGTGGGCGACAACCGCGACGGCGCCGGCGGCGGCGAAGACGAGCCCGATCGCCAGCAGGGCCAGCGGCCGCATCACCGCCCGCAGCTCCTGCGGCGAGGTCCGCCAGCCGGCGGCGTAGACCAATGGCGGCAGGAAGACGAGGAAGACCGTGTCGGGTTCGAGTTCGACGTTCGGCAGCCCGGGCACGAAGGCGATCCCGAGGCCGCCGAGGACGAGGACGATCGGCGCCGGGATCTTCCCGAACTCGGCCAGGCGCACCAGCAGGGCGGCGGCGAGCAGGAGGACGAAGAGTGACTCGATGTTGTCCACGGCCACATAACATCGGGTTCGGTGGACGAACGGCTCACACCCCCGCTGGAGGAGATCGACCACGTTCGCGGCGAGCCAGGGGCGCCGCTGGAGCTGGTTATGTTCGGCGACTTCCAGTGCCCCTTCTGCCTCGGCGCGCAGAAGAGCCTGCGGCGCGTGCGCGAGCGGCTGGGGGACAGGTTGCTGTTCGGCTTCCGCCACCTGCCGATCCCCGAGCGCCATCCGCTGGCGCCGATGGCGGCCGAGGCGAGCGAGGCGGCGGCGGCCCAGGGACGGTTCTGGGAGTACCACGACGCTCTTTACGCGGCGCAGCCGAAACTTTCCCGCGAGACGATGCTCGAGGTGGGGCGGGAGCTCGGCCTCGACGCCGAGCGGATCGCCAGCGAGCTCGACTCGGGCGTCCACCGCGACCGCGTTGCCCGCGACGAAGCCTCGGCCGAGGCCAGCGGCGCCACCGGCACGCCGACCTTCTTCGTCAACGGCACCCGCTTCTTCGGCGCCTACGACGCCTCCTCGCTGGTCGAGGCGCTGGAAGGCTGATGTCGCGCCGATGAAGGCGCTGGTGCAGCGGGTCAGCCAGGCGGCGGTCGACGTCGAGGGGGACCGGGTCGCGCAGATCGGCCCGGGGATGCTCGTCCTGCTGGGGGTCGGGGTCGGCGACGGGCCCGAGGAGGCCGACCGGCTCGCCGAGAAGGTGCGGAAGCTGCGGATCTTCGACGACGCCGAGGGGCGGATGAACGAGCCGCTGGGGGAGCGGGAGGTCTTGTGCGTCAGCCAGTTCACCCTCTACGGCGACGCCCGCCGCGGCAACCGCCCGAGCTACGTGGATGCCGCCCGGCCCGAGGTCGCCGAGCCGCTCTACGACCGCTTCTGCGAGGCGCTGGGGGCGAAGAAGGGCGTCTTCGGCGCTTGCATGGGGGTGGCGCTGATCAACGACGGCCCGGTGACGCTGATGGTCGAGGTCCCGCCGGTCAGCGGGCAGTCAGGCTGAAGGCGCGCCGGGCCAGGGCCGCGGCGGCGGCGAGGCGCTGCGGCCGGGTCTCGCCGGCGACCGCGTAGGAGAGGGTGATCCAGCGGTTGCCGCGGACGGCGTAGAGGGTGCTGTAGGCGGGAATCCAGCTGGCGTAGTGGTTGTAGGCGGAGCGGTCGCCGACGCCGGGGACCGCGTGGGGGACTTTGGTCGGGTCGGCGGCGTTGAACTGCACCTGCTCGGCCATCCGGTTCGAGTACCGCTGCCGCGCCGCGTAAGCGGCATCGAGGCTGATCGAGACGTCGCCGTCGCCGCCGTGGATCTGGCAGCGCGAGTTCGGCGCGGTGGGCTCCGACTGGTGCTGGACCGGGTGCCGTACCTGGCGTGCTACGACGATCGCCAGCTGCCGGCAGTCGGAGGCGCTGATCCGCAGCGCGGTCGCCTGCTGTCCCGGGTGGTCGCCGAAATAGCGGTGGGAGGCGGTGGTCGGCTCGGTGGACGAGGTATCGCCGGAGCCGCATCCGGCCAGCGCCACCGCCGCGACGGCGAGGAGGGCCGGCCGGAACCTAGGCATCGAGCAGGCCGAGCTCCCCGGCGCGGTGGCTCGCCTCGACCCGGGAGCGGCAGTCGAGCTTGCCGAGCAGGTTGCGGACGTGCATGTCGACCGTGCGCTGGCTGATGAAGAGCTCCTGGGCGATCTCCTTGTTGGTGCGGCCGACGGCGACGTGGCGCAGCACCTCGAGCTCGCGGCGGGTGAGCTGGGCGCCGCCGTCCGCCGCCGCGGCGGCCCTGCTGCCCAGTCGCTGCGCGACCGACTCTCCCAGCGCCGCCACCTCCTGGGCCGCCCTGGAGGCGAGCGGGCCGGCACCGAGCTTGCGGGCGCAGCGGTAGGCGTCGGAGAGCCGCTCGAGCGCCTCTTCGCGCTCCCCCGCGGCGGCCAGGGCGACGCCGGCGCGCAGTTCGATCTGGGCCCGCTCGTGAGGGATCGCGAGGGCGCGGTGCAGCTCGACCGCCCGCGACATATGCTCGGCAGCGGTCTCCGTCTCGCCTTCCAGCAGCGCCAGCTCGCCGAGCGCCTGCGCCAGGGCCGCGAGGGCGTCCGGGTGGCCTCCGTCCGTCGCCATGCGGCTGAGCGCCTCGGTGCAGGCGGCGAGGCCGTCGCGGTCGCCGCGGCCGGCGAGGTAGGTGGCCGCCCAGCGGATCCCCCAGACCGCGTAGTGATGGTCTTCGCTGCGCTCCCAGCGGGCCAGCAGCTCGCGGCAGCAGCGGCTCGCCTCGTCGTCGAGCCCTTCCGCGGCGGCGACGATCGCCAGCCCGGTGGTCGAGTCGACGTACATGTTGTAGTGGCCGACCGAGGAGGAGACCGCGCGCGAGGAGGTGAGCAGGCGACGGGCCGAGGTGAGCTTCCCCTGGAAGGCGTGGATCGCCCCGATCAGGCCCTCGGCGACCCAGACGGCGGTGTCGCTTTCGATCAGCTCGCGGCCGAGCTCCTCGGCCCGCGGCCACTCGCCGCGCTCGCGCAGCACGTAGACGAGGCAGGTGACGCAGGCGACCTCGGTGTCGCCGGAGCCGTCGGTGCGGCAGAGGTCGAGGGCGGTGTCGAGCGCCTCCTCGGCCTGGCGGTAATCGGCGCCGTCGTAGAGGACGAGGCTGAGCCGCTGGTAGAGCTCGGCGGCGACGGGGATCAGGTCCTTCTCCAGCGCGAGCGCGAGGCCGGCGCGCACGCTCGCCAGGCCGCCCTCGTAATCGCCGCCCTTCGCCTCCGCCACGCCCTGGAGGCCGAGCAGCCGCGCCCGCAGGTCGTCGCGGCCGGCGGCGGTGGCCTCGGCGACGGCGACCTCGGCCAGCTCGATCGCCTCGCGGTAGCGGCCGCCGCGCCGGTGGTGGTCGGCCATCGCCAGCCGCTCCAGCGCCGCCTCGGTCGAGAGGTCGGCGGTGGCGAAGGCCTCGGCGGCGAGGCGGCGGGAGGCGAAGGCGGCGTCGCGCTCGCCGAGCAGGTCCTGGACGCCCGCCAGATGCCGCTGCGCCTGCGCGTAGCCGAGGCCGTCCCCGCGCGCGTGGCACCCCGAGGCGAGCTCGCGCCAGCCTTTCGCCGCCTCGGCCATCTCGCCGGCCAGCTGCGAGGAGAGGGCGAAGCGCTCGAGCGTCTCCAGCCGCAGCTCGCCGGCCTCGTCCTCGGGCCACAGCTCCAGCGCCTCGCCGGCGGCGCGGGCGGCGTCCCGGTGCGCCTGCAGCTCGGCGGAGCGGCGCGCCGCCTCGACCAGGGCCCCGCGGGCGGCGGCCTCGTCAGCGGCGCCGAGCCAGTGCGTCGCCACCTCGAAACTGGAGCCGTCGGCCGCTCCCAGCGCCTCGGCCAGCCGGCGGTGGAGCTCCCGGCGCCGCATCCAGGGCACCTCCGCGTAGAGGGCCTCCTGTGCCAGCGCGTGGCGGAAAGCCGCCCGTCCCGGGCCCCGCTCCTCCAGCAGGCCGTTCTCGATCAGCTCGGCAAGGCCGGCGGCGCTGCTCAGCCCGGCCACCAGGTCGAGGTCGAGCTGCTGGCCGGCGACCGCCGCGGCCTCGGCTGCGGCCCGTGCCTCATCCGACAGCGTCGAGGTGCCGACGAGCACCGCTTCGCGCACCGTGTCGGGCAGGGGCACGTCGTCCGCGTCGGCCAGCTCGAGGCCGTGCCTGCCCGGGCGCAGCGCGCCGCGGAGCTGCAGCGCCGCCACCAGCTCGGCGACGAAGAACGGCGAGCCGAGGGTGCGGTCGTGGACCGTCCTGACGAGGGCAGGGGAGGGCGGCTCCGGGAGCAGCGCCTCGAGCAGGGCGGCGACGCCGTCGCGGTCGAGCGGGTCGAGCGAGATCTCCTCCAGGCGCCCGCCGCGCCGCAGCTCGTTGCGCAGCCAGCGCAAGCGGTGGCCGCGGGGCAGGCCGTCGGAGCGGTAGGCGCCGATCACCAGGACCGGCATCTGCTGCAGCGGCCCGGCCAGGGCGGCGAGCAGTTCGAGGGTGGTCTCGTCCGACCACTGCAGGTCGTCGAGGAGGATCGTCAGCGGCTGTTCGCCGGCGAGGTGGGCGAAGGCGCAGCGGATCGCCTCGAAGATCGTCGCCCGCTCGGTTTCGGCGGCCGGCTCGCCCAGCTCGGGGAGCAGGAGCGCGAGGTGGGGGAGGAGCGGGCCACACTCGCCGAGGGCCTGCGGATCGCTGCGCAGTCGCGAGCGCAGGGCGTCGACGATCGGTCCGTAGGGGACCGCCGAGCCCTCGGTCGCGGCGCCGCGCAGCACCGTTCCGGCCTCGTCGGCGGCAGCGGCGGCGAGCCGGCTCTTGCCGATCCCGGCCTCGCCGCAGAGCAGGACGACCCCGCCTGAGCCTTCCTCCGCGCGCTCCCCGGCGGAGGCGAGACGCTCCAGCTCCGTCGTGCGCCCGACGAGCGGGGTCCGCGTGCCGATCACGAAATCAGTCTAGGTCCGCCATGCCGACGGGACGAAACCACCCCTTTATGGAGGGAATCGTCCCGTCAGCGAGTGGGGCGGCTCAGTGCGACGCGGCGACCGGGTCGGGGCGGACGATCACGGTGTCGAGGATCGGGACGATCTCGTCGCAGGGCAGTTCCGCGTCCTCGGCGTGCTTGCGGATCGCCTCCGGGCTCTCGGCCTCGTAGACGCAGAAGGTGCCGACCTCGCCGCTCTCCTCGGAGAGGGCGTAGCTGCGGATCCAGCGCACGCCAGAGCCCGCTTCGTCGCCGACTTCAGCCGATTTCTTGCCGGCGGTTTCCAGGTCTTCCGGGGTCCGCCAGCCGTTGCGACGAAGAATTCCGTACAGCTGCATTTCAGTTACCTCCAGTTCGTTTTGCTGATGCCCCACGACCGTACGCCCGCCAAAGCCCCGTCGCATCAGCGAAACCACCGTATTTTTGGGCTGCGATGCCGTATCCCACGCAAGGACGACTGCCGTGGGTCCAGACCGCCCTCGTTCCCGTCGAATACTCAAGTCGTATATAAAGCGGCCACTCGAAGTCGACTAGGGAGGCGCCGTGGGGATGGTCTGCAGCTGGAAACCTTTGCCGTCGAGAGACGTGCTCGTAGCTCTATTCGTCGTCTTGGGCATGTGCCTTGCGTTTGGCAGTAGCTCGGCCCTGGCCCAGCCCCCGTACGAGCCGAACGACTCTCTGCTGACCGCGTACGGCCCGCTCGCCAACAATTCGACCTACACGGCGACCGATGACACGATCAACGACGTCGACTACTTCTACTTCTACGTCACCACCACGAGCACCGCGCAGCTGACGTTCAAGCTGACGAACCTCGGCGGGGGAAGCGGCTACCACGATCTCTATGCGTCTGTGACCGACTCCCATGGCGGTTCCGTCACCGGTATTGCCTACGAACTCGATGCCGCCGACTACGCCACGAAGTCTGTCACCCTCGGGGCCGGCAAGTACTACCTCAAGGTCGAAGGTGGCGGGGGGTACGGCGACACCTACGAATTCACCACCAGCGGCACCGACGGCGCCTTCGGCGAATACGGCACGATCGCCGCGCAGTGCGCCGCGGCCACCGGGCCCGTCGCGACCTATCAGGCCCAGCTGGCGACCGCCGAAAGCGCGCTGAAAAAAGCTGAAGCGCGTCTGCGGAAGGTCCACTACCGAGGGACCCGCCGGGCCAAGCGCCGTGCCCGCGCCAAGTACCAGCACGTAAAGGAAACGGTGGCCGCGGAAAAGGCTTCCCTGAAAGCGGCGGAAGCAGGCCAGAAGCCCTGGTGCTACATCCCCCAGTAGACGCCGACGATCTATCCGCGTCATCGGCTTGCCGAGGTGTAAGGATGGTCGGATGAAGATGCGACGGCTTCCGCTCCACTGCGTCGTCTTCGTCGTCGCCCTGTGCTTCGCGGGATCGGCCGCGGCGGCGCCCGGGCCGGCCGACGTGCAACGCGGCCTCCAGCGCCTGGTGGCGGCGGAGGGCGGGCCACCGGGGGCGATCGCGACGATGTACCGCGACGGCCGGCTGACCGTTCTGCGCGCGGGCCGGGCGAACGTCAAGCGGCCGGGGGCGCCGAAGTCGACTGACCACATGCGGATCGCCAGCGTGGCGAAGGCGTTCAACGGCGCCGTCGCGCTCCATCTCGTCGACGAAGGAAGGCTCGGGCTCGACGACACGATCGGGCAGCGGCTCAGCGGGATGCCCGTGGCTTGGGCGTCGGTGACGGTGCGCCAGATGCTCAACCACACCAGCGGCCTCCCCGACTACACGAACTCCAAAGCCTTCGCCGAACAAGCGAAAAAGAACCCTCGCGGCTTCGTCTCCCCCCAGAAGATCATCAGCTGGGTGCGGAAGGAACCGCTCGAATTCGCGCCGGGCTCGAGCTACGAGTACTCGAACACGGACAACATCGTGGTCGGCCTGATCGTCGAGGCCGTCACCGGCCGCTCCTACGGCGAGAACCTCGACGAGATCGTCTTCAAGCCGGCGGGCTTGACCGAGACCTCGTTCCCGACGAAGCCGGCGCTGCCGAATCCGTTCATCCACGGCTACGTGGTCGAGGTGGGGGAGCCGCCGGCGGACGTCTCGACCTTCCTCAGTCCCAGCGGTGCCTGGGCCTCCGGGGCGATCGTCTCCACCCCCCGCGACCTCAACGCCTTCATCCGCTCCGACCTCGGCCTGAAGTTCTTCACCCGCGCCCAGCAGGAAGAGCAGATGCGCTTCGTCCCCGGCGGCGAATCAAGCCCTCCCGGCCCCGGCCAAAACTCCGCCGGCCTAGCCCTCTTCCGCTACAAGACCAGGTGCGGCACCGTCTACGGCCACACCGGCAACTTCCCCGGCTACGTCCAATGGGCAGCCGCCACCCCCGACGGCACCCGCGCCGTCACCACCTCCCTCAACATCCCCGCCCCCACCGGCAAGCTCCTAGCCCAGCTCCGCCGCCTGCAGCAAACCGCCGTCTGCGCCCTGGTGGCGAACTGAAGACGCTCGCTGGCCCGTCTTCTTGCGGGTCCCATGCCTGTCAGAATCGCGCCGGGATGCGAGCGAGGATGTGCATGGAGGCAGCAGGTGGCTGAAGCCGACCTTTCGAACCCGATTCTGAACTCGCCGTTCGACCCGCCCGAGCGCCACTTTGAGCTTGGCGAGCGGGGGCCGACGGGCGAGATCAAGCAGGGCCGCCGGCCGAGCGAGTCGTTTATCCCCGTTTCGAGGCCGACCAAGGGCTCCGGCGAGCAGCAGGCGCTCGACTTCGACCCGACCGGGGAGCGCCTAGAGCAGAACTCGCTGATCAACGACATCCGCATCGAGGTCGAGCGCTGGCGGGTGCGCGGCTGGAATGGCATCACTCCTTACACCCGGAAGCTGCTCACACACTGGGCTCCGGGACCCCATCGCGAAGATGCCGTCTTCTTCTGCCAGCGCGAGGCTGCCGAAACCGCAATCTTCCTCGCCGAGGTCGCCGGTCGCCACGGCACCGCCGACTACCGGCGCCGGCTTGAGCCCGTTAATGCGGAGCACAACTCGGGTCTCCCGAGGGTCGGCCTGAAGATGGCGACGGGCACCGGCAAGACGGTGGTGATGGCAATGCTGATCGCCTGGCAATCGATCAACAAGGCGATGGCCCGGTCGGACGCGCGGTTCGCGAGTCGTTTCCTCATCGTCACGCCTGGGATTACGATCCGCGACCGTCTTGGTGTGCTCCACCCAGAGCGCGACGACAACTATTACCGCGAGCGCGATCTTGTCCCCCCGGATCTGTGGCATGCGTTGCTCAGGGCCGAGATCGGGATCGTCAATTACCACACGTTTCTTCCCCGCGACGCGAAAGAGATCAAGGGGATTGCTGCGAACACGCGCAAGTTGCTCCGCGGCGGCAGGGGTGAGGAAGCCGACGCCTTCCGCGAGAAGCCCGCTGAGGTCGCGGCGCGGATCCTGCGCGACCTCTCAGGTGGGAAAGGCGGGATTGTCGTCCTCAACGACGAGGCTCACCACTGCTACCAGGACAACCTTGCATCTGACGAGAAGGCGGAGAAGGAAGACAAGGAACGCAACCGCGAGGCACGGGTTTGGTTCAGGGGTCTTGAGGAGCTGCAGAAGACCGCGCCGGTCAAGGCGGTCTACGACCTTTCGGCGACGCCCTACTACCTAAAGGGCTCCGGCTACAACGAGGGTTTCATCTTCCCCTGGGTGGTATCGGATTTCTCCCTGATGGACGCGATCGAGTCAGGGATCGTCAAGGTCCCGCGCCCGCCCGTCGACGACGACGCCAAGGACGACCAGGTTGTCTACCTGAACCTGTGGGACAACATCGAGCCGCCGCTGCCGAAACGGGTCAAACGCAGCGAGCTTAATGTCGCCGACTGGACCATCCCCGTAACGCTTGAGGGCGCACTCCAGAGTCTCTACCGGAGTTACGAACACGGATACTCCCACTATCGGAGCGAGCTGGCGGAGTTGGGTGAGCCCCCACCTGTAATGATCGTCGTCTGCCCGAATACGGCCGTGTCGAAGCTCGTTTTCGACTGGATCTCGGGCCGGGAGAAAGAGCTCGACGACGGCACGACCGTGCTCGTCCCCGGCGAGCTAGAGCTGCTCTCGAACGTCAAGGACGGAAAGTGGACGGCGCGGCAGCGGACGATCTTGATCGACACGGTCCAACTCGAGTCAGGCGATCCGCTCGGTAGGGATTTCAAACAGGACGCCGCGCATGAGATCGAGGCTTTCAAGCACGAGCTCGCCAGGCGTAACCCAGGCGCTGACCTCACTGAGATCGACGATGCCGCCCTCCTGCGCGAGGCGATGAACACGGTCGGCAAGAAGGGCAAGCTCGGCGAGCAGATCCGCTGCGTCGTTTCGGTCGGGATGCTGACCGAGGGTTGGGACGCGAACACGGTCACGCACATCCTCGGGGTTCGCCCCTTCCGCAGCCAGCTCCTCTGCGAGCAGGTCGTGGGAAGGGGGCTGCGGCGCCGCAGCTACGCCGTCAACGAAGACGGCCGCCTCGAGCCCGAGTACGCCGAGGTCTACGGAGTCCCCTTCGCGTTTATCCCCTCCGACAGGCCGATCGCCAAACCTCGCACTCCGAGGCCCGCGATCGAGGTCCATGCTCTCCCGGATCGGGACGAGCTCAGAATCGAGTTTCCGAAGCTGGACGGTTACCGGATCGAGCTGCCCGACGAGCAGTTGAACGCCGACTTTGACGGCGATTCGCACATGCATCTCAATCAGGAGAAGCTTGCGCTCTGGGTCAAGACCGGCGGAGTGATCGGGGAGAGTGAGGAGGTCGATCTAGAGCAGATCCGCGAGGCGCGTTCGCAGGCGGTCGCCTTCGCGCTCGCCCGGGAGTTGGTGGGGCGAAAGTTCGCAGCCCACAACGGCGTGGCACGACCCTGGCTCTTTCCACGCCTAGTCGAGATCGCCGGGCAGTGGCTCGATCAGTGCGTAACGACGGACCCCGGTGTGACCAAGGGGAACCTGCTGCTTGCGCAGCCCGGCGCGGAGGCGGCGGAGAAGATCCACGGTGCGATCGTCCGCTACGGCGAGGAGCGGGACCGTCCACAGCTCGTGATGCCGATCATCCGCACGTTCGATCCCTGGGGCTCGACGCGCGAGGTGAGCTTCCTTACGCGCAAGGTTGTAATGGAGCCGCCGCCGACGAAGTCGCACCTCAATCATGTCGTCCTCGATGGGGCCCGCGGCAACACCTGGGAGGAGGGGCTGGCGGGGCACCTCGAGAGCGACCGCCGCGTCGCCGCCTACGTCAAGAACGAGCGGCTCGGCTTCACGATCCCCTACGTCTACCAGGGTCGTAGTCACGAGTATGTGCCCGACTTCCTCGTCCGACTTGCGCGCGAAGAGGACGATGGCCTTTTGAGGACCTTGATCGTCGAGGTCTCGGGCACCCAGAAGTCGCCTGGCCCAACCAAGGCGAAGGCGGAGACGGCGCGGGACCAGTGGTGTGCGGCTGTCAACAACTGGGGCGAGTTCGGCCGCTGGGGCTACGTCGAGGTTCACGACCCGTGGAAAGAGTGGTACCGCCTCGACACCGCGATCGACCGGCTCTATGGAGACGACCGCGAGCTGCTCGGGCTCGCGGCCTGAAAAGGTTCACCGGATGGCGACGCGAAAGAAGACCAAAGGGCCGAAGCCGGTCGAGGCGATCACCCACGCCGACAAGCGGGTCAACCTCCCGACCGCCGACGCGCAGGAGTTCGTCGCTCCGGAGACGGAGGTGGCGATTCCGCTTCGCTATCCGCGCGATCCGACGCTCGACCCGCAGCTGGTCTGGAAGGGCAAGGACGAGCTCGATGGTGAGGATCTGATCGCCGAAGCGCCGCCGATCTACATTCAGGAGAAGATCGACCCCCGCGTCTTGGTCGAGAACCTGCGCGAGACCGCCGCCAGGCCGGAGGACGAGCCCGAGCTGCAGCTGTTCGAGACCTTCGACGGCCTCGACGAGCTCGACTTAGTCGAGTTCTACCGCCACGACGCGAACTGGTCCAATCGGATGATCCTCGGCGACTCGCTCAATGTGATGGCCTCACTCGCTGAGCGCGAGGCTCTACGCGGCAAGGTGCAGATGATCTACATCGATCCGCCTTACGGGATTAAGTTCAACTCGAACTGGCAGGTATCGGCGCGCAAACGCGACATCAAGGACGGAAAGATCGAGGACGCCAGTCGCGAGGTCGAGCAGATCAAGGCATTCCGGGATACGTGGGAGCTGGGGATTCACTCATATCTGACGTATCTGCGGGATCGGTTGACGGTCGCAAGGGATCTGCTGACGGAGACTGGTTCGTGCTTCGTGCAGATCGGTGACGAGAACGTGCACCTGGTGCGGTCGGTGATGGACGAGGTCTTCGGGAGTGAGAATTTCGTAAGCCTGATCAGCTTTGTTACCACTACCGGCGTTTCGGAGTCATCGAACGTCCCGGTGCTCACGGACTTTTTGATCTGGTACGCGAAAGATCGCAGCAAGATCAAGGTCCGCTCGACGTTCGAGCCCGAAGAGATGGTGCTCGGTTCCGGCAACGCCCGCTGGGTGATCCTGCCAAACGGTTCCTACCGTGGCGTCAATGCGGCCGAGCGGCGTGGCGAGTTAGCCCTGCCCGACGGGGCGAGACTTTATAAACCGGACAACATCAAATCCCAGGGTGCTTCCAGCGGTCCGCAGCCCTTCGAGTTCGGAAGTAAGACCTATGAACCCGGATCGAACTCACACTGGAAGGCGAACTACCCGGCGGGCATGAACCGCCTGGCCCTAGCCGATCGAATTCATGTCGCGAGGAACAGCATCCAGTACCGGCGCTTCTTCGACGATTTCCCCTACCGCAAGCGCGGAAATCTTTGGACTGATACCGGGACCGGCAACTTCACCGACGAAAAGGTCTACGTGGTCCAAACCAACACCAAGGTGGTCGAGCGTTGCATTTTGATGACCTCTGACCCGGGGGACTTGGTCGTAGACCCGACGTGCGGGAGCGGCACGACTGCGCTCTCGGCTGAGAAGTACGGACGACGCTGGATCACGATCGATAGTTCCCGCGTTGCTCTTGCCCTGGCGCGCCAACGCCTCATGGGCTCTCTGCATCCGTACTACCTCCTCGCCGACTCCCCCGAGGGTCGTGAGAAGGAGGGCGAGCTGGGAGGCGACCCGCTGCCGCCCGCCGAAACCGGTGGCGACATCCGACACGGGTTCGTATACGAGCGCGTGCAGCACATCACGCTGAAGTCGATCGCCAACAACCCGGACATTCAGGAGGGCATGAGTCGGGAGGAGATCGATGCGACGATCCGGCGCCACGCCGATTTCGAGCTGCTCTACGACAAGCCCTACGAGGACAAGCGGAAGGTGCGTGTCTCGGGGCCGTTCACGGTCGAGAGCCTTTCGCCCCATCGTTCGCTCGCCTTCGCGGGAAGTGCGGTGGATGCGATCGGCGCCCGCAACGCGGATGCGAGCAGGCCGATCGGCGAGGAGCCCTCGGACGAGGGGTCGCGGGGGGACGCACAGTTCGAGCAGACGATCCTCGACAACCTACGCACGGCGGGTATCCAGACCGGGGAGAAGGGCAAGCGGATCGACCTCGAGGCGCTCGAGCCCTACGCCTCTGCCTACATTCAGGCTGTGGGCATGCGGGAGGACGCCGACGGCGATGCCCCGAAGCGGGTCGGGATCACGATCGGTCCCCAGTATGGAACGGTCGGCCCGGAGTTCATCAAGAACGCCGCGCGCGAGGCGAACCGGGCTGGCGATGTCGATCTTCTTTGCGTGCTCGCCTTCGCCTTCGATCCGCATGTCGTCGACACCAGCGACGATTATGTGACTACTGAGGACGGATTCGCGAGTGTCGCCGCCGAGCGCAAGCTTGGGAAGGTCCCGGTCCTACTCGTGCGCATGAACGCCGACCTCGTGATGGGCGAGGAGCTGAAGAAGACCGGCGCGGGCAACTTGTTCACGGTTTTCGGCGAACCCGACATTGAGGTTATCGCGGAGGATGACGAGCTGCGGGTCGTCCTCAAGGGGGTGGACGTCTACGATCCGAACACCGGCGAGGTGCGCTCGAACGACACCGACCAGATCGCGCTTTGGATGATCGACACCGCCTATAACGGCGAGTCCTTTTTCGTTCGCCACTGCTACTTCAACGGTGGCCAGGACCCCTATAAACGCCTGAAGACCGCGCTGAAGGCCGAAATCGATCCCGACGCCTGGGCCTCTCTCAACGCCACCAAGTCACGGCCGTTTGCCCGTCCCGAGTCAGGCAGGATCGCCGTCAAGGTGATCAACGACTACGGCGACGAGGTAATGAAGGTCTTCGACCTCTAGCCGGCGGCGTGCGGACACATGTGCCGCACGTCGCACTTACGGCATCTCGTCCCAGGATTCGCCGTGTAGGAACCCTTCCGCAGCCGCGCGCCGGCATTTAGGACAACGTCTTCGGCCGCCGCGACCGCGTCGGGGTCGACCGGCACGGCCTCGCGCGACGCGTTCTTCAGGTCATGCACGTACGCCGCCCGCACGTCGAGCCCCTCGCGCCGGCCCGCGTCCGCGTATACCTGGAGCTGGAGAGCGTGCTCGCCGCCGTCGCTCTCGGTCGACGTCTTGTAGTCGACGATCGCCAGCGATGCCGGCACCCCTCCCTCCATGTCGAGGATCACGTCGGCACGGCCGCTGATCGTGAGGCCGTCTAGATGCAGTTCGAACGGGCGCTCCGTCTCCCAGACCCGGCGCAGGTCCTCGGCGTGCTCCTGCGTATAGGAGACGACGAGGCGCCTCGCTGCCTCCTTGAGTTGCCGGTGCGCCGGCTTGTTGGCTGCTGGGAGGAAGAAGCTTTCGTCGAGGATCTCGCCGATCTCTTCCTCGTCGGGAACCCGCCCCAGGCGTGAGGTCTCCTCGGCCATCCTGCGCATCACATGATGGACAGCCTTTCCGTACCCGAGCTCGGCGGCAAGCCGCGGCTGAAAGCCGAGGAGGTTGCGGAGCCGGTAGGCCAGGCCGCAGTCGATGAAGAGCGCCAGCTCGCTGTAGGTGAGCGCGAGCTCCCGCTCTGCGTTGTTCTCGGGCGACCTGAGGTTTGGAACGTCGATCTCCTCCGGCTCGACCTCGTACTCCGCGAGCTCCTCGAAGTACGGACTCGCAGCGGTCCTCTGCTTCGTCACCCGCTCGTGGCGGGAGAGCGAGAGCCAGTCTCGCGCGCGGGTCATTCCCACGTAGAAGAGCCGCCGCTCGTCGGCGTCACCGCCCTCGTAGCGCTCGGCGTCGAAGCGATCACGGGGAACGAGCCACTCTTGGCGTGAGCCGGACTTCGACGAAGGAAAGCGGTTGGCGGTCAACGACGGAAGGAAGACCGCCGGCCACTCCAGCCCCTTCGCTCGGTGCACGGTGGTCAGGTCGATTGCCTCGAGAACGGATTCCGGCTCGCCGTCGAAGTCCTCATAAGCTCCTTGCGCGTAGTTGATGATGTGCAGCGCGAGGTTGCGGTAGTACCAGGTGCCGCGATCCTGGCCGCCGACCTGCTCGCCCGCGGCATCGGGGTCCAGTCGTGCGCGCCGGCGAACCGACTCATAGTCCGCGAGCAGCGCCGAGAAACGGGCGAGCGTGCCCGTCCGATTGAGCGCGAGCGGGTCGCTGAGATCCCAGCTGCGAACTTCGAGCACGCGCAGGAGCTCGTAGAGCTCTCCAACCAGATCGGCGACTCGGTTCTCTTTCGGCACGGCGGCCTTCCACTCCCCCAGGAGGCGGGCGACGTTGCGGTGCACGGCTCCCGAGAGCGCGAAGACGGCCCGGTACTCGTCGAGCAACTCCTTCGTCGCGACGAGGCTTCCGTACCCATAGCCGTCACGCCACTCGATATCGGAGAGCCAGGCGAACGTCCTCCCCAGCAGTCGCGCCTCCGGTTGCTCGAACAGGCCCGTCCGGCCTTCGGGCTGCACGGGGATGCCGAACGTGGCGAACTGCTCAACTAGGCGCGGGTACGCAGCCCGTCCGCGCACCAGCACCGCAATGTCTCGGGGGCGGGCGCCATGCTCGATCAGGTCGAGGATCAGGTTCGCTACCCAGCCCACCTCGTCCTGCTCGGTGTCGGCGGCCCAGGCGACGAGCTCGGGCTCGGCGCCGTCGGCCGGCGGGCGGTGCGTGCCCATCGTCTTCGGGATCCGGTCCGGAATCGTTTCGGCGAAGCGATTGGCCGCGGCGATCAGCCCGGGACGGCTGCGCCGGTTCACTTTGATCTCGAACGTCGTCACCGGCCTGTACCGCTCGCCGAAGGTGACGATGTTGTTCACGTCGGACCCGCGCCACTGGTAGACGGCCTGCTGATCGTCCCCGACGACGCATAGCGACGTCTCGGATCCGGTTAGTAGCTCGATCAAGCGCTCTTGGGCCGGGTTGACGTCCTGGTACTCATCGACGATCAGGTGGAGCAGCGTCGCATGAATGCTCTCCGCGAGCCTTTCCCGTTCGAGCTCCGCCACCGCGCGGACGATCTGTTGGCCGTAGGTGAGCAGTCGATAGCGATCGAGCGTGTCGTAGTAGTTGACTAGGACAGTGCGGAACGGCTCGGGCATGGTGTCCGGGTCCAGAAGCTCGTTCTCGACGATGTCGACAGCTCTCAGGAACCCCGCGATCGAGGCGAAGAGTCGGTGTTTCGGGGGGTCGAGCTGTTTCATATCCAGTCGCCTTGCCTCGCGCGACAGGAACGCGGTGAGTTGCTTGTCGTCTAGCACGTCATACGTCTCGTAGCGCGGAACGTGTTGCTGAAGCAGTCGAAAACAGTAGGAGTGGATCGTGCCGATGAAGAGGCCGTTCAGCCGGTCGAGCACGGGGCGACCTAGCCGCTGTTCGGCTCGCTGTGCAATCCGTTCCTTGAGCTCGCCGGCCGCCCGCTCAGTGAACGTGAATGCGACGATCGACTCCGCTGGGACCCGCTCGGCGAGGAGGTCGACGACCCTCTGGGCGACGACCTCGGTCTTTCCCGACCCTGCGCCCGCGATGATCTGCAGGTGGCCGCCGCGGTGTTGCACTGCGGCGAGCGCATCGCCCGTCAGCTCCGGAAGCTGGGCGGCATCGCTGGGGCCCGTCACATTGGAAGCGTAAGCGGAGAAGCGACCTCGATCCAGTCGCTACCGGCTGAAGTTCGGGATTCGTTAGGGACAAGTTCATCCCTCGAAAAGGATGAACGAGCGCTATTCCCCAAGCTCTGCGATGCCGGAGGAGGGACTCGAACCCCCGACACGCGGATTATGATTCCGCTGCTCTAACCAGCTGAGCTACTCCGGCGGGGGGGATGATGGTAGCGATGGCGCAGCGGCCTGGTAGAGCTCCTGAGACGGGATGGGCGGCGATTCGGCCGGTGCTGGTGGCGTTTCTGTTGGTGGTCGATGCGTTTGCGGTTATTTCGCTCGGGGTGGTGCGGCCGGAAGACTGGTGGGCGCCGTTCACGGCCTTCGGGGTGGTCCTGGTCGGGCTGATCTGGTTCGAGATCTGGTCGATTCGGCACCGGCACGACGACGATTGAGGGGCCTCGGTTGGGAGTGCGTCGATTGCAGGAGAAATGCTGCGGCATTCGCGCATCGTGAGTAGGCTGGGCGGATGCCTGCGGATCTCGACAGAGCGGTGAAGACGGTCGTCCGGCAGTGCATGGGGATCCAGCCGGGCGAGGACGTGCTGGTGGTCTGCAACCCGGTCACCGAAGAGATCGGCGCCTTGATGCGGATCGAGGCGCAGGGGGAGGGCGCCGACGCGACGCTGGCGGTGATCTCCGAGCGCGACTCCGCCGCGGCCGAGCCGCCTCGCGCGGTGGCGGCGGCGATGGCCGCGGCCGACGTGGTCCTGGCCCCGACGATCCAGTCGCTCTCGCATACCGACGCGCGCAAGGTGGCGAGCGAGGCCGGTGTCCGCGTCGGCAGCCTTCCCGGCGTCACCGAGGAGATGCTGGGCCGCCTGATGACCAGCGATCTCGAGGAGATCCGGCGCCGCAGCTGGGCTCTCGTCACCGCCCTCAACAGCGCCTCGGAGGCGCGGATCACCTGCAACCACGGCAGCGACCTGCGGATCGGGCTCGAGGGTCGGACGGGGATCGTCGACGCCGGCGAACTCGGCAGCCGCGGCGCCTTCGGCAACCTGCCCTGCGGCGAGGGCTTCATCGCCCCCGTCATCGAGAGCACTGAGGGTGTGCTCGTCGTCGACGGCTCGATCGCCGAAGTCGGCCTGCTCGACACCCCGACCGCGCTGACGATCCGCGAAGGTCGCGTGGTCGAGGCGACCGGCCCGGACGGGGGCCGCCTGCTGGAGCTCCTGACCGCCCACGGCGACGAAGCCACCTGCGTCGCCGAGCTGGGGATCGGGACCAACGAAGAAGCGGAGTTGACCGGCAAAATCCTCGAGGACGAGAAGATCCTCGGCACCTGCCACGTCGCCTTCGGCGCCTCGGCGGCGATCGGCGGCACCGTCCAGGTGCCCGTCCACCTCGACTGCGTGGTGCTCGAGCCGACGATCGAAATCGGCGGCGAGACGGTCGTCGGCGGCGGCGAGCTCCTCCTCTGAGGAGGCGCCGGGAGATGCCGCCGCTCCTCGCCGTCCCCAACGTCTCAGAGGGCGGCGACCAGGGCCGGCTCGACCGCCTCCAGAGCGCCTTCACCCGCCGGGCGAAGCTGCTCGACCGCCACTCGGACGCCGACCACGGCCGTAGCGTCTTCACCCTCGCGGGCGAGCCGGGGGTGCTGACCGAGGCGCTGGCGAGGGGCGCCGAGGAGGCGATCGAGACGATCGACATGCGCGACTACCGCGGCGCCCACCCGGCGATCGGCGCCCTCGACGTCTGCCCGGTGGTCTGGTTCGACCCGGCCGCCCGCGCTACCGCCCGCACCGAGGCGGTCGCGGTCGCCGAGCAGATCGGCGGCCTCGGCGTCCCGGTCTTCCTCTACGGCGAGCTGGCGCGGGAGCCGGGACGGGCCGAGCGCGCCTACTTCCGCAACGGCGGCCTCGCCGAGCTGTGGCTGCGGATGGAGTCGGGGGAGCTGCGGCCGGACTTCGGCCCCGAGCTGCCGCACCCGACCGCCGGGGCGACGCTGGTGACGGCGCGGCCGCCGCTGGCCGCCTTCAACGTCGAGCTCGACAGCGGCGACGTCGAGGTCGCCCGCTCCGTCGCCGCCGGGCTGCGCGAGGCGGGCGGCGGCCTCGCGGGAGTGCGGGCGATCGGGCTCCTGCTCTCCAGCGGCCGCGCCCAGGTCTCGACCAACGTCCACGACCCGCTGGCGGTCCCGCTCGGCGAGGTCGTCGAGCGGGTGCGCGAGTTGGCGGCCCCGCTGGGCGCCCGTCCGGTCGAGGCCGAGCTGGTCGGCTTGATCCCGAGAGCCGCCCTCGCCGGCTACCCCGCGGACGTTCCGATGCGCGACTTCGATCCCCAGCGCCACGTGATCGAGGCGCGCCTGGCAGAGGCGACCGACTAGATTTCGAACTGCATCAGATTTCCTCCCCAGCAGAGGGGAAATCTGATGCAGTTCGCTCTCATGGCTCAAACGAACAAAAAGCGCCGGCGCAAGCGCCGCGGGACCCAGGGCGGGCGGGTCGATCCGAACGCGCGCCGCAGCCGTCCGCGCACGCGCGAGGAGGCGAAGGCGCAGGCACGCGCCAAGCGCCGCCCGGCCGCCAAAGAGGACCTGCCGCCGACCTGGCGCAACTCGTTCATCCGCGGCCTCTTCGCCGCCGTCATCTTCGCGGTGCTGCTGATCCTGATCTTCAAAAAGGCCGTCGGCCCCTCGCTGATCTTCGGCGCCTTCATGCTCGCCTTCTACGTCCCCGCCGGCTACTACATCGATATGACCCTCTGGCGGCGGCGGGAGCGAGCGCGGATCCGAGCCGGGAGCGAGTGATGGCCCTCGACGTCGAGATGCTCACGGTAGGGCAGATCGGCGAGAACTGCTTCCTGTTCCGGCCGCAGGGGGGAGACCGGCTGCTGATCGTCGACCCGGGCGAGGAGGCGGAGCGGATCCTCGCCGCGGTCGAGGCGAAAGGCGGGTCGGTGGAGGCGATCCTCCTCACCCACTGCCACTTCGACCACATCGGCGCCGTCGCACCGGTCGCGAAGGCGACGGGCGCGCCGGTCTACTGCCCGGAGATCGAGGTGCCGGTGCTCGCCGACATCATGGCCTACGTCCCCTGGGCGGGCTTCGGCCCGTACGAGAGCTACGACGCCGACGTGATCGTCCGCGGCGGCGAGACCCTGGAGCTGGCGGGGATGGAGATCGAGGTCGTCTTCACCCCGGGCCACAGCCCCGGCCACGTCACCTACGCGGTCAAAGGCGAGCCGGCGATCTTCTCCGGCGACGTCCTCTTCCAGGGCTCGGTCGGCCGCGTCGACCTCCCCGGCGGCGACGGCCCGACCCTCCTCGCCTCGATCGCCAAGCTGATGGACGCCTACCCGGAGGAGACCGTCGTCCATCCCGGCCACATGGGACTGACCACGCTCGGGGCGGAGCGGGCGACCAACCCCTTCCTCGGCTCGCTGGCGCGTTAGGAGCACCGTGGCGAGCAAGTTCCAGGCCCCGCGCGGGACTTTCGACATTCTCCCCGGGCCCGCGCGCTCACGCCGCCGCCTCGAGCTCGCCGCCGCGACCGTCTTCGCCCGCGCCGGCTACGAGCCGATCGCGACGCCGGTCTTCGAGGACACCGACCTCTTCGAGCGCGGCGTCGGCAAGTCGACCGACATCGTCCGCAAGGAGATGTTCACTTTCGAGGACAAGGGGGGGCGCAGCCTGACCCTGCGGCCGGAGGGGACCGCCTCGGTCTGCCGCGCCTACCTCGAGCACGGGATGCAGAAACTGGCGCAGCCGGTGAAGCTCCACTACCTCGGCCCGTTCTTCCGCCACGAGCGCCCGCAGGCCGGCCGCTACCGCCAGTTCCACCAGCTCGGGGCCGAGTGCATCGGCACCGACTCGCCGCTCGCCGACGCCGAGGTGATCATGCTCCTCTCCGACCTGCTGGGGGAGCTGGGCGTGCCGGGGGTGGAGCTGCGGCTCGGCAGCCTCGGCTCCTTCGAGGCCCGGCGCGCCTACCTGGAGGACCTGAAGGCGCACCTGCACGCGCACGAGGGCGATCTCTCCAAGGACGTGCGCGAACGGATCGACATCAACCCGCTACGCGCCTTCGACGCCGACGACGAGGGGACGCGCGGGGTGATGGCGAGCGCGCCGACGATCGTCGAGCGGCTGGAGGGCGAGGACGCCGAGCACTTCACCGAGGTGCGGGCGCTGCTCGACGCCGCCGGCATCGACTACGTCATCGACCCGACCCTGGTCCGCGGCCTCGACTACTACACCCGGACGATCTTCTCCTTCGTCTGCGACCGGCTCGGGGCGCAGTCGGAGATCGGCGGCGGCGGCCGCTACGACGGCCTGATCGAGCAGCTCGGCGGCGCGCCGACGCCCGCCGTCGGCTTCGCCGCCGGGATCGAGCGGATTCTGCTGGCGCTGGACGAGGAGGTGCCGGGGGAGGGGCGCGACGCCTTCGTCGCCGTCGCCGACCCGGGCCAGCGACAGCGGGCGATGGCGCTGGCGGCCGAACTGCGCCACGCCGGCATCTCGACCGAGCTCGACCTCGCCGGCCGCGGCCTCAAGACCCAGCTCAAGCACGCCAACCGGATCGGCGCCCGCCGCGTCCTCATCCTCGAGGCTGACGGCAGCGCCCAGCTGCGCGACATGGGGTCGGGAGAGCAGCGGCCGGTCGATCCCGGCAACCTTGTCGGGGAGATGACGGGAGGAGAAGCGTGAGCGAGACGACGGTGCCGGCCCTGCGCGCCAACGGATACCGGGACACCTGGTGCGGCGAGGTCCTGCCCGACCGGGTCGACTCGCAGGCGCGGGTCGCCGGTTGGGTCCACCGCCGCCGCGACCACGGCGGGCTGATCTTCATCGATCTGCGCGACCGCACCGGGATCGTCCAGCTCGTCTTCAACCCCGACAGCTCCGGCGCTTCCTTCGAGCTGGCACACAAGCTGCGCGCCGAGGACGTCTTGAGCGCGGGCGGTACCGTCGTCAAGCGCTCCGAAGAGACCGTCAACCGCGAGCTCGCGACCGGCGAGGTCGAGCTCCTCGTCACCGAGGCGGAGCTGCTCTCGAACGCGGAGACGCCGCCCTTCCAGGTCGAGGGCTTCTCCGGCGAGGTCGGCGAGGACACGCGGCTGCGCTACCGCTACCTCGACCTGCGCCGCGAGCAGATGCAGAAGGCGCTGGCGCTGCGCCACCGGGTCGTCGCCGCGATGCGCGAGTTCCTCGACGGCGAGGGATTCCTCGACATCGAGACGCCCGTCCTCACCCGCTCGACCCCCGAGGGCGCGCGCGACTTCCTCGTCCCCAGCCGCCAGCAGCAGGGCTCCTGGTACGCGCTGCCGCAGTCGCCGCAGCTGTTCAAGCAGCTGCTGATGATGTCCGGGTTCGAGCGCTACTACCAGGTGGCCCGCTGCTTCCGCGACGAGGCCACCCGGGCCGACCGCCAGGCTGAGTTCACCCAGCTCGACGTCGAGATGTCCTTCGTCGACGGCGAGGACGTGATCGAGGTCAACGAACGGCTGCTCGCCCACGTCTTCGAGCGCGTCGGCGGTCCCGCGGTAGAGGTTCCGATGCAGCGCATGTGTTACTCGGAGGCGATGGGGCGGTTCGGGACCGACCGGCCCGACCTGCGCTTCGGCCTCGAGCTGGTCGACCTCGGCGACGCCCTGCGCGAGACCGAGTTCAAGGTCTTCCGCTCGGTGCTGGAGGGTGGCGGCTCGATCCGCGGCCTCAACGCCGGCCGCCGCGAGCTGCCGCGCTCCGAGCTCGACGGCCTGATCTCCCGCGCCCAGGAGCTAGGGGCGAAAGGGCTGGTCTGGGCCTTCCGCGAGGGCGACGGCTGGCGCTCGCCGACCGCGAAGTTCCTCAGCGACGAGGAGCTGACCGACCTGAACCGGCGCCTCGGCGCCGAGGAGGGCGACCTGCTGCTGCTGGTCGCCGACAAGCGTCCGGTCACCGACGCGGTCCTGGGGCAGATGCGCCTCGATCTGGGCGAGAAGTTCGGCCTGATCGACGAGAACGAGCACCGCCTCGTCTGGATCGTCGACTGGCCGCTGCTGGAGTGGAACGAGGAAGGGAAGCGCTGGGACGCGATGCACCACCCGTTCACGGCGCCGGCGGGAGACTTCGACCCCGAGAACCCGGGCGCGGCACGCGCCCAGGCCTACGACGTCGTCTGGAACGGCCAGGAGCTCGGCGGCGGCTCGATCCGTATCCACAGCGCCGAGGTGCAGGAGCAGGTCTTCGGCGCCCTCGGCATCGACCGTGAGACCGCGGAGGCGCGCTTCGGCTTCCTGCTCGAGGCGCTGCGCTACGGCGCCCCGCCGCACGGCGGCATCGCCTACGGCATCGACCGCATCGTCCAGCGCCTCTCCGGCGCCGAGACGATCCGCGACGTGATCGCCTTCCCCAAGACCGCCTCCGGCTTCGACCTGCTCACCGGCGCGCCGGCCCCGGTCGACGAGCTGCAGATGCGCGAGCTCGGCGTCGCGATCCACAAACCCAAACTCCCCGGGCATTGAGATGGGCCTGCGGGACTGGATCCCCCGCAGGTGGCGGCCGGCTCCGGGGCCCGGGCAGACGCCGATCCACGTCGACGACCCCAGTTACGACAGCTGGGAGGTCGTGCGCGACTTCGGCGACGTCCGTACCGCCCGCGCCTGGCACCAGGCCCTGATCGAGGCCGGGATCGAGGCGGCCCTCACCTCCGACTGGCCGCTCGACCGCTTCGGCCGTGGCGACATCGCCCTCCGCGTCCCCGCCGAGCGCTGGAGCGAGGCCGAGTGGCACCTCTCCAACCTCGACGACGAGTGGGTTTGACGAGCGCCCCTCGGTGGTAACTTTCCACCAGGCTCGAGCCCGTACGAGAGCCGTCTCACCGTTTGACCCAACACAAACGGCGCGGGAGCTGACAAGTCTCCGGGTCTCTTGGGATCAGGAGCAGGCACCCACCTTCATTTGAAGGGATCAAAGCCAGAGGCGGCAACGGCGGGTTGGGGCCTTTTTCGTGCGCCCGTTTCTATTCCGTGCGCCTCCCGCGACCGAATCGGCACGATCTGCGCGCCACCCGTACGTCTCGCCGCTTCACGATCGCCGATATGGGATCTCAAAGCGGAATACGGCACCCCACAGGTGCCCAATTCCGCACTCAATCTCTGACCGGATGATGTCCGACCTGGCGCGGCGGCAGCATGCGGTGGTGAGCCGGCGGCAACTGCTGGAGCTTGGGATGGGACGAAGGGGGATCGTGGGCCGCTTGAAGCGAGGGCAGCTGCACCAGGTCTTCCGGGGCGTCTATGTCGTCGGCGTTCGGCGTATCTCGACGAGAGGGCGGTGGATGGCCGCGGTGCTTGCGTGTGGCGAAGGCGCGGTCCTGAGCCACCGATCCGCAGCCCAGCTCTGGCGCCTTCTTCCGCCAGCTTCTAAGCCGATTGACGTCACTTGCCCCGAAGCAGAAGCTGAACGAGAGGGAATCGCCGGCCATCGTTCGCTACTTCGCGACGACGAGTGGCTGGTGCGGGACGGGATCCCGGTGACCTCACCGTTCCGGACGATCTTTGACCTCGCTGTTGTGGCCGAGATGCGGGAGCTGGAGCGGGCGTTTCATGAGGCGGAAGCTCGGCAGGTGACGGATCGGGTGTCGTTGCCGATGCTGCTCGAGCGGTACCCGGGGCGGCGGGGGTCGCGAAAGGTGCAGGCACTGCTGGAGACGCGAGGCCGATTGGGATCACGCGGAACGACTTCGAGGAGGCGTTCCTGGCTCTGGTCGACAGCTACAGCCTGCCGCGGCCGCGGATGAACGCCGACCTCGCGATCCGCGCGCGCTTCTTCGAGATCGATGCGCTCTGGGAGCGCGAGCGGGTGGCGGCAGAGCTCGACAGCCGCGAAATCCACGGCACGCACAAGAAGTTCGAGAGCGATCGGCTGCGCGATCGGGTACTCATCGCGGAAGGTTGGATGACGATGCGCGTCACCTGGCGGCAGCTCCAAGACGAACCTGAGGAGATCGCGAGGGATTTGCGGTTGGCGCTCTACCCTTGACCTATGGAGCGGGAGCTTTTCGAGCACTACCTGCGTGACGGCAGCCGGGTCGGCCCGGCCGCCGACGGTGCCTTCACGGGCGCCGCGGGTGGGGCTGCCTGCGGCGATCTCTCGCGGATCTCGTTCCTCGTCGACGATGGGCGCATCCACTCCGTCACCTTCGACGCCGAGGGATGCGGCGCCACCCGGGCAGCCACGGCCGCTGTTGCCGAGACGATCGACGGCTCTCCCGTTCTCGATGCGGCTCTGATCGATATAGACACCATCGATGAGGCAATTGGCGGACTCACCCCCGCGAAGCGCCACGCCGCCCAACTAGCCACCGACGCCCTCCACCGCGCCCTCCAAGGCGTCGCTTCCTCGTCTCTCCCCCTAATCCCGGACTCAGGGGGATTGGCCACCTCACCCAAAATGGGTGGGCAATCCTCCAAACCCAAGCGCGTAGCCGTAGCGATGTCCGGCGGCGTCGACAGCGCTGTCGCCGCCCTCCTCGCCCGCGAGGAAGGAGCAGGGGTGGTCGGCATCACCGTCAAGCTCTGGTCCGACCCCGAGACCGACGGCGCCAAGGCCTGCTGCTCGCCCGAGGCCGTCCTCGGCGCTCGCGGCCTCGCCCACCAGCTGGGGATCCCGCACTTCACCCTCGACCTCGAGGAGGACTTCCGCCGCCGCGTGGTCGACCGCTTCATCGGCGGCTACGCCGGGGGGCAGACGCCCAACCCCTGCATCCTCTGCAACGGCGAGGTCCGCCTGGCGGCGATGATCGACCTCGCCGAGCGGCTCGGCGCCGAGCGCCTGCTGACCGGGCATTACGCGCGGATCGTCGACGACGCCGACGGCCCCCTGCTGGCAACCGCCGCCGACCAGGCCAAGGATCAGAGCTACATGCTCGCGGCGCTGCCGCCGGAGCTGCTCGGCCGCCTCGGCTTCCCGCTCACCGAGCTGACCAAGCCCGAGGTCCGCGAGATCGCCGCCCGCTACGGCCTCGCCGTCGCCCGCAAGGCCGAGAGCCAGGACCTCTGCTTCCTCGCCGGCCAGGGCAAGGGCGGCTTCCTGCGCCGCCACGGCGGCCTGCGCGAGCGCGACGGGGCGATTCTCGACAGCGCCGGCCGCACCCTCGGCCGCCACCGCGGCCACCACGACTTCACCGTCGGCCAGCGTCGCGGCATCGGCGTCTCCGCGCCCGAGGCGCTCTATGTGCTCGCCACCGACGCCGGCGCCAACACCGTCACCGTCGGCACCCGCGCCGAGCTGGAGAAGCGCAGCGTCCGCGTCCGTGACGCCGTCCTGCACCGCGACGGCAGCGCGGTCGACGCGGTCAAGCTGCGCTACCGATCCCGCGCTCTCCCCGCCACCGTCCCGGCGGCGGGGAGAGGCCGGCACTCCTCCCTGGAAGTCGAGCTGGCCGAGGCCTTCCCTGGCGTGGCACCCGGCCAGACCGCGGTGCTGATGGCCGGCGATCGGATCGTCGGCCACGGCACCATCAGCGCCTAGCTAGGCGCTGAGCTCAGACCTGAGCCGCTTCCCGTTCTTCGCGGCGCTGATCGCGCTGCATGTGGGCGACCGTTTTCACGCAGTTGCTGTAGGCGGTCCCCTTGACGCCTTTGACGTGCTCCTTGCTTTCGGTCTTGCACGCCTGCTTCGGGGTCAGCTCCTGGTTGTCAGCCTGCTTCAGCGCGTGCACGCAGTTGCTGAACTCAGTGCCTTTGACGCCTTTGACGTGCTTCTTGCTTTTGCCTTTGCAGTAGTAGCCGTAGGCATGGCCCTTAGGCGTGGTCGTGGGATGCGTGGGGTGTTCAGGGGCGTATTCAGGACCCGTGGCCCCTGCCACGCTCGGCACGGCACCCATCGCCAGGACTGCCAGGCCAGCTGCGAGCTTAGAACGTAAATTCATCTTCGCTCTCCTTCCACAAGTCGAATTGAACGTTCCACCCTTGAACGCAGGCGCGAGCGCGATGTAAGTCCGCAGTTTTGGCTTCGCCGCCCCGGATCGAACAAATATTTAGGCTTCCTAACATGAGGGCGAAGGAGATCCGGGACACCTACCTGTCGTTTTTCGCCGCGCGCGGGCACAAGATCGTCCCGTCCGCCTCGCTGGTGCCGAGCGTCCACGACCCCTCCGTCTTGCTGACCACGGCCGGGATGCAGCCGTTCAAGCCCTACTTCCTGGGCCGCGAACAGCCGCCGGCGCCGCGCCTCGCCGACGTGCAGAAATGCTTCCGCACCACCGACATCGAAGAGGTCGGCAACACCGCCCGCCACATGACCTTCTTCGAGATGCTCGGCAACTGGAGCTTCGGTGACTACTTCAAGGCCGAGTCGATCCCCTGGGGCTGGGAGCTCTCGACCGAGGGCTTCGGGATGGACCCGGAGCGGATCTGGGTGACCGTCTTCGGCGGCGACGAGGAGCTCGGCCTCGGCCCCGACGAGGAGGCGATCGAGATCTGGCGCGCCACCGGCGTCCCGGAGGAGCGGATCGTCCGCCTCGGCCGCGAGGACAACTTCTGGCAGGCGGGGCCGACCGGCCCCTGCGGCCCCTGTTCGGAGCTCTACCTCGACCGCGGCCCCGAGTTCGGCGCCGAGGGAGAGCGACCGGGGGACGACACCGACCGCTTCCTCGAGTTCTGGAACCACGTCTTCATGAGCTACGAGCTGGCGGAAGACGGCACCCTCACCGAACTGCCGATGAAGAACATCGACACCGGGATGGGCCTCGACCGGATGGCGGCGATCCTCCAGGACGTGCCCTCGGTCTTCGAGACCGACCACGTGCGGCCGCTGATCGGCCTCGCCGAAGAGCTCTCCGGCCACTCCTACGACGAGGGCGGCGCGATCACCCGGGCGATGCGGATCGTCGCCGACCACAGCCGCGGCGCCGCCTTCCTGATCGCCGACGGCGTCGTCCCCTCCAACGAGGACCGCGGCTACATCCTGCGCCGGATCATGCGCCGGGCGATCCAGCAGGGCAACACGCTCGGCCTCGAAGCACCGTGGTTGGGACGCTTCGCCGAGCGGGCGATCGAGCTGATGGGCGACGCCTACCCCGAGCTGGTCGCCGAGCGGGAGACGATCGCCCGCTGGGTCGGCGACGAGGAGGAGAGCTTCGGCCGCACGCTCGAGCGCGGCAGCGAGCTGCTGGAGCGGCTGGTCGCCGAAGCCGAGCGCCAGGGGACCTCGTGGATCGACGCCGCCGACGCCTTCAAATTGCACGACACCTACGGCTTCCCCTACGACCTGACCAAGGAGCTGCTGGCCGAACGCGGGCTCTCCGTTGACGACCAGGGCTTCGAGGAGCTGATGGAAGAGCAGAAGGCACGGGCACGGATGGCGAGCGCCACCGCCCACGGCTCCGAGAACACCCACGAGCGCGTCGCCGCCTTCGCCGCCGGCGCACCCCCGACCCGCTTCGTCGGCTACGAAACGCTGTGCGCGACCACCGGCCTCGCCGCGGTCGAGCCGATCGAGGACAAGGCGCTGGTGAAGCTGGAGGAGAGCCCGTTCTACGCCGAGGGCGGGGGACAGGTGGCCGACTCCGGCGTCCTGCGCTGGAACGGATCCGAGGCGCGGGTGGTCGACGTGTACCGGCTCGGCGAAGACCAGGCGCTCGAGGTCGAGGCGGGGACGGAGATCGAGCCCGGCGTCGCCGTCGAGGCCGAGGTCGACCACGAGGCTCGCTTCGCGACGATGCGCAACCACACCGCCACCCACCTCCTGCACGCGGCGCTGCGCGAGCGCCTCGGCACCCACGTCCGCCAGGCCGGCTCCGCGGTCCGCCCCGACAAGCTCCGCTTCGACTTCACCCACGGCCAGGCGCTCTCGCCCGAGGAGCTGCGCGACGTCGAGGACCGCGTCAACGAGTGGGTCAAGGCGAGCCGGCCGGTGCGCTGGATGAACATGAACCGCGAGGAGGCCGAACGGCTCGGCGCGATGGCCCTGTTCGGCGAGAAATACGGCGAGTGGGTGCGGGTGGTCGAGGTCGACGCCGTCTCCCGCGAGCTCTGCGGCGGCACCCACGTCGCCAACACCGGCGAGGTCGGCATCTTCAAGATCACCTCCGAGGGCTCGAGCGCCGCCAACGTGCGCCGGGTCGAGGCGATCACCGGTCCCGCGGCCATTGACTTCTTCCGCGAGCGAGAGGCGCAGCTGCGTGAGACCGGGGAGGTGCTCGGCAACCCGCAGGACCCGGTGGCCGCGGCGCGGCGGGCGGCCGAGCGGCTGAAGGAGGCCGGGGCGGGGGCGGAGAAGGCGCAACGGGAGGTGCTGACGGTCGAAGCGGCCAAGGGTGCCGAGCGGGCGGCAGACTTCGTGATTCGGGGCACCAGTGGCGAGCCCGTGGCGGTGGTAGATCTGAAGGTCACCCGCGGACTCGACCAGAAGCAACTTCTGGAGATGGGGAACCGAATCCAGTCGAAGCTTGGTAGGCCGTCGGTTGTGATGCTCGCCAGCGTTTTAGGGGACGCGAAGGTGGCCCTGGTGGTGCTGGTCTCCAAGGAGGCAGTCGAACGCGGCATCTCCGCCGCCGACCTGATCAAGGTCGTTGCTCCGGCGATGGGAGGTGGGGGCGGCGGTCGTCCTGATATGGCTCAGGCTGGAGGAACGCAGCCGGAGAAAATCGAGGAGGCTTTCGCGTCAGGCCTGGTCGAAGTGGGGCTCGAACCGGTTGCAGGGGCATGAGAGTGCTCGCCCTCGATCACGGCACCGTCCGTATCGGCTGTGCCCTCTCGGACCCGAGCGGGACCCTGGCGACGCCGCTGCCGGTGATCGAACCACCGGAGGCGCGGGCGGTCGCCGAGCTGGTCGACGAGCACGGGGTCGAATGCGTGGTCGTCGGGCTGCCGCTGCACCTGAGCGGCGAGGAGGGGAGCCAGGCAGGCTTGGCCCGCACCTTTGCCGGGGAACTAGAGGCGATGCTCTCGATCCCGGTTGAGACCTATGACGAGCGGCTGACCAGCCGCATGGCCGACGCCAGCCGTCGCGCCGGGGCCGGCGCCGCCCGCGATTCGCTCGCTGCCGCGCACCTGCTGGAGAGCTACCTGGAGAGCCGGGCATGAGCGACGACTGGCTTACCGACGACCCCTTCGCCGACCCCGACGACCCGGCCGCCCGCGAACGCGAGCAGCGCCGCCGCGAACGCGAGGAGAAGCGACGCCAGCGCGAAGAGAAGGAGCGTGAGCGCGAAGAGAAGCGGGCCGCGAAGGAGAAGGAAGCAGCGCCGCCTCCGCCCAAAGAGCAGCCGGTCCCGAAGGCCGAACCGGTGCCCCCGCCTCCGCCGCCGAAGGAAGAGCCTCCCGCAGCGCCGCGCACGCCCGAGCAGGAGTTCTGGGACGAGGATCCCGAGCCGGAGCCCGAGCCCGCCGCCGCACCGGTGGCGACCGCCTACCACGACGAGGGCGACCCGGAGATGGCCGGCGCCGCCCGCAACGGCCGCCGGGTAGGCGATGGCGGCGTCAGGCGACGCGACGGCTTCCTCGGCTCGCTGGCCCGTCATCCGTTCCGGATCTTCGCGGTGCTCGTCGCGCTCTTCCTGCTCTGGTCGCTGAATCAGCTCTTCCAGCCCTTCCACGGCGACGGCAGCGGCCATGTCGCGGTCACGATCCCGAAGGGCTCGAGCGTCTCCGAAGTCGGGGACCTGCTCACCGACAAGGGCGTGATCGACGACTCGACCCTGTTCCAGATCCGGGTCACCCTGGCCGGCAAGCGCTCGGAGATCTACTCGGGCCACTTCACCCTCGCCCACAACATGAGCTACGGCGCCGCGATCGACGCCCTCTCGACCCCGCCGGTGAAGCGGACCCTCAGCGTCACGATCCCGGAGGGGTACACGCGCTCGCAGGCGGCGCAGCTGGTCGAAGAAGACGGCGTCCCCGGCAGCTATACGAAGGCGACGGTGAAGTCGAAGTACCTGAACCCCGCCCAGTACGGCGGCAAGGGCGCCAAGGACCTCGAGGGCTTCCTCTTCCCCGACACCTTCGAACTGAAGCCGAACGCGCCGGTCGCCGACCTCGTCCAGCTGCAGCTGCAGGACTTCAAGCGGCGGATCAAGGGCGTGGACATGAAGTACGCGAAGTCGAAAAACCTGACCGTCTACGACGTGCTGATCATCGCCTCGATGGTCGAGCGCGAGGCGGGGGTCTCGAGCCAGTACGACGACGTCGCCTCGGTGATCTACAACCGCCTGCACGAAGGGATGCCGCTGGGGATCGACGCGACGATCCGCTTCGCCACCGGCAACTACACGAAGCCGCTGACCGAATCGGAACTGGCGATCGACTCGCCCTACAACAGCCGCACCAACGTCGGCCTGCCGCCGGGGCCGATCAACAGCCCCGGCCTGAAGGCGATCGAGGCGGCGGCGCACCCGGCGAAGAACGGCTACCTCTTCTACGTGACCACGCCGGGCGCCTGCGGCAAGCTCACCTTCGCCAAGACCGAAGCCGAATTCGAAGCCGCGGTGGACAAGTACAACTCAGCGCGCGAAGCGGCCGGCGGCAACTCGCCGGACAGCTGCGGGGAATAACGTGGCGAAGCTGGCGGTGATCGGGCACCCGGTCGCGCACTCGCGCTCGCCGGCGATGCAGAACGCGGCGCTGGGGGTGCTCGAGCTGGAGGACTGGAGCTACCGGGCGATCGACGCCGCGCCAGGCGCCTTCGAGATGACGGTGCGGGAGCTGGCCTCGGTCGGCTACGCCGGGGTGAACGTGACCGTCCCCCACAAGGAGGCGGCTCTGGCGCTGGCCGACGAAGCGAGCGAAGCCTCGCGACAGATCGGCGCCGCCAACACGCTCGTCTTCGACGGCAAGCGGATCGAGGCCCACAACACCGACGCCGACGGGCTGCTCGCCTCGCTGCCGGACTCGCCGCGCGGCCGCAATGCCCTGGTCCTCGGCGCGGGCGGTGCGGCGAGGGCGGCGATCTGGGCGCTGCTCTGGGAAGGCTCCGAGGTCGAGGTCTGGAACCGCACCGCCGAGAAAGCGGCGGCGATCTGCGCCGAGCTGGGCGGGGCGGCGATCACCGACCCCAGCCAGGACGCCTACGAGCTGATCGTCAACACCAGCGCCGTGGGGCTGAAGGGCGAGGACCCGTTCGAGCACCTGCCGCTGGAGCCCGACCTCTTCGCCGCGAGCCAGACCGTCGTCGACATGGTCTACGGCGAGCGCCGCAGCCCCCTTCTGGAGGCGGCGGAGAAGGCCGGCTCGGCCACCGTCGACGGCCTCGAGATCCTCGTCCAGCAGGGCGCCCGCTCGCTGGAAATCTGGACCGGCCGCGAGCCCGACCTCGACGTGATGCGTCGGGCGGCAGCGCGCCGATAGCCTTCCTCGCGATGACGACGTTCCGTTTCACCACCGCGGGGGAGTCGCACGGGCCAGGGCTCGTGGCGATCGTCGAGGGCCTGCCGGCGGGCTTGGAGCTCGACCGCGAGGCGCTCGACCGCGACATGGCGCGGCGCCAGCTCGGCCACGGCCGCGGCGGGCGGATGAAGATCGAGACCGACACGGTCGAGGTCCGCTCCGGCGTCCGCCACGGCCGCACCCTCGGCAGCCCGATCGCGCTGCTGGTCGCCAACCGCGACTACGCCAACTGGGAGGAGCGGATGAACCCCTGGCCGGTCGAGGGCTTCTCGCCCGACGAGGTGCACCTGCCGCGCCCCGGCCACGCCGACCTCGTCGGCGCCCAGAAATACGGCCACTCGGACATCCGCAACATCCTCGAGCGCGCCAGCGCCCGCGAGACCGCCGCCCGGGTGGCCGCCGGCACGATCGCCCGCGCCTTCCTCGCCAAGCTGGGGGTCGAGATCCACAGCCACGTGCTGCAGATCGCCTCGGTCAAAGCGGCCGAGCGGCCGGACCTGAAGCCGGAGGACTTCGCCGACGTCGACGAGGACCCCGTGCGCTGCCTCGATCCCGAGGCGAGCAAGGCGATGGTCGAGGAGATCAACCGCCTGCGCAAGGCGAACGAGAGCCTCGGGGGGACCTTCGAGGTCATTGCCTTCGGCCTCGTCCCCGGGATCGGCTCCCACATCTCCTGGGAAGACCGCCTCGACGGGCGCCTGGCCGGCGCCGTCGCCTCGATCCAGTCGATCAAGGGCGTGGCGATCGGCGAAGCCTGGGACGTCGCCGGCCGTCCCGGCTCGGAGGCCCACGACGAGATCTTCTGGTCGGAGAAGGACGGCTACTTCCGCGAAACCAACCATGCGGGCGGCCTCGAGGGCGGGATGACCAACGGCCAGCCACTCTCGGTGCGGGCGGCGGTGAAGCCGATCTCGACCCTGACCAAGCCGCTGCGCTCGGTCGACACCGAGACCAAGCAGCCGGCACAGGCGCTGCGCGAGCGCACCGATTCCTCCGTGGTCCCCGCGGCCGCCGTCGTCGCCGAGGCGATGGTGGCGCTGACCCTCGCCCGCGCCTACCGCGAGAAGTTCGGCGGCGACCACATCGACGACGTTCTCGCCGCGATCGACGCCTACAAGCAGCGCATCGACCAGCGCAAATGAGAAGGGGTTAGGCCGGTGCAGCCGGCGATCGTCTTCATCGGCTTCATGGGGGCGGGGAAGTCGACCGCGCTCGAGGTTGCCCGCGCAGCCGGTCTGGAGACGGTCGAGATCGATGAGCTGATGGAGCGCGAGCTCGGCAAGCCGATCCGCCAGGCGTTCGAAGAGGACGGGGAGGAGGCCTTCCGAGCGCGCGAGGCCGAGGTCGTCGGTGCGCTGCTGGAGAACGCCGACGGCGGCGCGATCGCCCTCGGCGGCGGCAGCGTTCTCTCCGAGCGGATCCGCAAAGCGCTCGACCGCCACACCGTCGTCCTGCTGGAGATCGACGCGCCGGAGGCCTGGCGCCGCATCGAGGGCACCGAGCGGCCGCTGGCGACGAGCGAGGAGGACGTCGCGCGGCTCCTGGCTGAGCGGCAGCCGCTCTACGAGGAGCTGGCCGATGCGGTGGTGCCGACGGTGGACGAAGGCGTGGTCGGCCGAGCGCTGCCCGCGATCCAGGCGCTGGCGGAGATGCCGGCGGGGACGAAGCTGCTGTGGGCCTCGAGTCAATCGGGGGATTACCCGATCCTCGTAGGTCCTGGCATCCTCGATAGCGGCTGGTGGCCGCTGCAGAACCGTCGCTTCTGCGTTACCGACCGCGATGTCGCGCCGCTCTTCAGCGACCGCCTGCAACCGCTCGCCGCTACGGTCGAGGTCGAACCGGGGGAGGGGGCGAAGACGATGGGCTGGGCCGAGGAGGTCCTGCGCGAGCTCGCCCGGCAGGGGATGAGCCGCGAAGACCACGTCGTCGCCCTCGGCGGCGGCGTCGTCGGCGACCTCGCCGGCTTCTGCGCCCATCTCTACCAGCGGGGCGTGCCGGTGGTCCAAGTGCCGACGACGCTGGTCGCCCAGGTCGACTCGGCCTACGGTGGCAAGACCGGCGTCGACCTCCCCGAGGGCAAGAACTACGCCGGTGCCTACCAGCTCCCGGCCGGGGTCCTCGCCGACACCGCGACGCTGCGGACGCTGCCGCGCGAGGAGCTGGCGGCCGGCTTCGTCGAGGCGCTGAAGACGGGCCTTTTGGCCGGCGGCCCGCTCTGGGAGCGGGTGCGGGCGATCGAGGAGATCGACCCCGACGACCTCGCCGACGTCGTCTTCGCCTGCGCCCGCTACAAGTGCGCCGTCGTCACCGCCGACGAGCGGGACGCCGGGCTGCGGAACGTCCTCAACCTCGGCCACACGGTGGGCCATGCGATCGAGGCGGCGAGCAACTACAGCCGCTACCGCCACGGCGAGGCGATCTCGATCGGGCTGCTGGCGGCGCTGCGGCTCTCCGAGGCGCCGCAGCTGCATGACGAGTGCGAGCAGATCCTCGCCCGCCACGGGCTGCCGGTCCGCCTCGACCCCGACGTCGCGATCGAGGACGTCCTCGACGCCCTCCAGCGCGACAAGAAGCGGACCGCCGCGGGCGTCGGCTTCGTCCTCCTCTCCGAGCCCGGCCGGCCCCGCCCCGGCCAGTTGGTCGACCCGGTTAAGGTCCGTGCAGCCGTGGAGGAGCTCTACTGATGCCAACCGTCAGCAACCGGGTCGCCGTCCTGCACGGGGTCAACTTCGGCGTCCTGGAGCGGCGCGACGCCAGCATCTACGGAGGCCTTTCGCTCTCTCAGCTGGAGGCGAAGATCTCCGACTGGGCGCACGAGTTCGGCCTCGAACCGATCTTCTTCCAGACCAACGCCGAGGGCGAGTTCTGCGAATACCTGCACCGGGCCGCCGACGGCCTCGCCGACTCGATCATCGTCAACGCCGGTGCCTGGACCCACTACAGCCGCGCGATCGCCGACGCGCTGGAGCTGACGCGGCTGCCCGCCGTCGAGGTCCACCTCTCCGACGTCGAGGCACGCGACGACTGGCGCCGGCTCTCCGTCTTCGACGGCCTCGTCATTGCCAAGATCTCCGGCAAGGGCCCCGACGGCTACCGCGAGGCGCTGGAGCTGCTGGCGACGAAGCTGGAAGCGATGCCCTAGTGCGCGGCCGCGGCGACCGCCTCGAGCAGCGGCTGACCGAGCGTGAGCTCGACCGGATGCTGGTCCTGAACCTGCTCAACATCCGCTACCTGACCGGCTTCACCGGCACCAACGGCGCCTGTGTCTGCGGACCCGGCGTCCGCCTCTTCTTCACCGACTTCCGCTACACCGAGCGGGCCGAAGCGGAGGTCGAGGGCTGGGAGATCCTGACGGTCGCCAACGACTGGTTGGGAGGGATCGCCGAGCACCTGCAGGGCCGGGTCGGCTTCGAGGACGACCACATGTCGGTGCGGGTGCTGGAGAAATTGAAAGAGAAACTGGCCGACGGGGTCGAGATGGTCCCAGCCGGCGGTCGGGTCGAGGAGCTGCGCCGGGTCAAGGACGAGGGCGAGCTGGCCCTGATCGAGGAGGCCGCGAAGCTGGCCGACGAGGCCCTGCGCTGGAGCGTCGAGCAGGGGCTCGCAGGAAAGAGCGAGCGCAAAATTGCGCGTGCGTTCGAAGCAAAGGTCCGTGAGCTCGGGGGCGACCCGTCGTTTCCGGCGATCGTCGCCGCCGGCCCCAACGGGGCGCTGCCGCACGCCGAGCCCGGCGAGCGGGAGATCGGCCGCGGCGAGCTCGTCGTCTTCGACATGGGAGCGGCAATCGACGGCTACTGCTCCGACGGCACCCGTACCTTCGCGACGGGCGATCCCGGCGAGGAGGCGATCGAGGTCTACGAAGTCGTCCGTAAGGCGCAGCAGGCCTCCTTGGAGGCGATCCGCCCGGGAATCAAGGGAGAAGACGTCGACAAGGTCGCCCGCGACGTCATCGACGCCGCCGGCCACGGCGACCGCTTCGGCCACGGTCTCGGTCACGGCGTCGGCCTCGAGCTGCACGAGGCGCCGCGGCTCTCGCTGCGCTCGGATGACCTGCTCGCGCCGGGCGAAGTGGTGACGGTGGAGCCCGGCATCTACCTGCCGGGAAAGCTGGGAGTGCGGATCGAGGACCTGGTCGTGGTCACCGAGGACGGCCTCCGCAACCTCAGCTCTTTACCGAAAGAGCTGCAGATCATCGATTGATATTCAAGGACGGGCGCGTACTCGCCGATAGCGGCACATGAGCGCTAACCCCGAGACCCTCGTCTCAATCCACGAGGAGGCGCGCCGGGAACGCCTGCTCGACATGGAGGAGCGGGTACGGCGCTACCGACTCGCCTGCTTCGGGATCCTCGCCCTCGCGCTCGCCGTCGGGGGCGGTAACGAGATCGGCTACTGGTGGGTACCGCTGCTCGGCGGCGGCCTCGCGGGGTTCGCGGTCGCCGACCGCTTCATGCGCACCAGCTCCTGCCCGGCGATCTGGATCGCCGGGGCCTGGGCGGCGCTGCCGGCGCTGCTCCTGGGTTCCGTCCTCGTCACCGGCGGCGCCACCAGCCCGGCGCTGGTCTGGTTCGCGCTGCCGGCGGTGACGCTCGGCTTCCGCTTCGAGCCGCGCGGGATGGTGATCGGCACCGTCTACGTGGTGGCGGCGTTCCTGCTTGCCGCGATCCTCCCGGACCCGCACCTGGCCTGGGAGGAACGCCAGACCTTGATCGCCGTGCTCGCCCTGATCGTCAGCACGGTGATCCTTTCGGGCGCCCTGGTCGAGTCCGACCGCGCCCACCGGCACCGCTCGACCCTCGACCCGCTGACCGGCCTCTTCAACCGCAACGCGCTCGAGCAGCGGCTCGAGGAGCTCGACGGCCAGCCGTGCGATCCCGCTCACGGCACCTCCCACGCCTTCCTCCTCTGCGACCTCGACCACTTCAAGCAGGTGAACGACCGCTTCGGCCATGCCGCCGGGGACGCGGTCCTGCAGGACGTCGCCTACACGATGCGGGCAGCGCTGCGGGCGGGCGACTCGATCTACCGGGTCGGCGGCGAGGAGATCCTCGTAATCCTGCCGGGAGCGGGGCACGTCGATGCCTGCGAGATCGCCGAGCGGCTGCGAGTGGACGTGCGCGATCGACGCCCTGAGGGGGTACCCGTCTCGATCAGCATCGGCGTTGCCGTGGCCGAACCCGAACGCCTCGACACCGACGACATGCTGGCGCGGGCGGACGCGTCCCTTTATGCCGCGAAGGCAAGCGGGCGCGACCGCATCTTCGTCGACGACTGGGAGCCGGCGCTCGTTACCGGCTGAGGTCGACGTCGCCGCTTACGCGCGCGCCGAAGGCCGCCAGCAGCTGCACGGTCGCCTCTACGTCCCTGAGGTCGACCATCTCGACGGGCGAGTGCATGTAGCGCAGCGGGATCGAGACGACGCCGGTAGGGATGCCGGCCCGGGAGATCTGCAGCACGTCGGCATCGGTGCTGGTGCCGCGGCCGCTGGCGCTGACCGAGTACTCGATGCCCTCCGCCTCGGCGGTCTCGACCAAGAGCTCGAAGACCTTCGGCGAGAGGGTGGAGCCGCGGCCGATCGCCGGGCCCGAGCCGAAGGGGTGGCTGCCGATCTCCTTCTCGTCGACGCCGGGCGCGTCGGTGGCGTGGGTGACGTCGACGGCGATCGCGATGTCGGGCCGCAGCTGGAAGGAGGCGGTGCGGGCGCCGAATAGGCCGATCTCCTCCTGCACGGCGGCGACGGCGGCCATCGAGCCGCCCGGGCCGTCGCCCTCGTGGCAGCGGCGCAGGCTCTCCAGGGCGACGTAGGCGCCGAGGCGGTTGTCCATCGAGCGCGAGACGAGGCGGTCGCCGGCGACCGGCATCGGCTCGGTCCTGATCACGACCGGGTCGCCGACCCGCACCAGCGCCTCGGCCTCCTCGCGGTCGGCGGCGCCGATGTCAATGTGCATGCCTTTCAGCTCGACCACCTTCTTGCGCTGGTCGGCCTCGAGCAGGTGGATCGGCTTGCGTCCGGCGACGCCGGGGACGAGGCCGTCTTTGCCGCGGACCTCGACCCGCTGGCCGACGAGGATCTGCGGATCCCAGCCGCCGATCGGGGCGAACCAGAGGAAGCCCTGCTCGTCGATGTGGGTGACGACGAGGCCGATCTCGTCGATGTGGCCGACGATTGCGACCAGCGGCGAGGCCTCGCCGATCCGGGCGATCGTCGAGCCGATCCCGTCGACGCTGATCTCCGCGAAGGACGCGGCCTCGCGCCAGACCTCGGCGGCGGGCGCCTCGTAACCGGAAGGCGCGCCGGTGCGAAGGAGCTTGTCGAGAAGGTCGGGAGTAGTCAAAAGGTTGGGGGAGTATGCCTATACGGACGGATGTTCGTCGCCTGACGCGGGGGTGACTCGGGTCACGATGCGTTCGCCTGGCGCCGGAGCTGGTCCCGCCCCGGACCGTAACCGCGGTGCTCGTAGGCGATCATCGCCCAGATCAGCACCACCGCCGCGGCCAGGGAGACCAGCGCCGGGACCGCGGTCGCGACCGGCACCAGGAGGAGCAGGACGATCGCCAGGCCGAGCCGCTGGCGGTTGAGGGTCTTGACGTGGCGGTAGCGGAAGGCGACCAGGCCGAGCAGGTAGATCGCCAGGCCGCCGAGGAGGGCGAAGGCCGGCACGTCATGCAGATGCTCGGAGTGATGGCCGATCGTCACCTTCATCCCCAGCGCCATCAGCACGATTCCGGCGACCAGCAGCAGGTGGATGTACGAGTAGGAGTCGCGGGCGAGCTCGTTTTGGATCCGGCCCGGCTCGGCTTCGCCCAGGCGCCGCGCCGAGATCAGGGCGACGACGTCGAAGTAGGTCCACCAGAGCGCCGCGGCGAGGAAGACCCCGAGCACCGCGGCCGTGCCGATCCCGAGGTCGAACGCCCCGGCGGCGCCGATGCCGATCGCGACGATGCTCTCCCCGAGGGCGATGATGAGGATCAACCCGTGGCGCTCGGCGAAGTGACCGGGGACGAGCTTCCAGCCCTCCGAGCCGAAGAAGTAGGGGCCGGCCATGTCGAGGAAGATCGCCAGCGCCCAGAGCGCCCCCTGGGCGAGGCCGTCGAAGAGCGAGGCGAGGGCGAGGATGCCGACGGCGACCGCGGTGCTGACGGCTAGGCCGATCACCGAGCGCCGCAGGTCCTCGTCGTCCTCGCCGGCCAGCATGAAGAGGGCGATGTGGGCGGCGCGGAAGACGCCGATCCCAAGCGCGAAGGTGAGGGCGAGGTTGCCGAAGGCCTCCTGCACGCAGAGCGAGACGACCAGGAGCGCCGCCATCGCGACGAAGATCACGCCGCGCACCGCGCCCGCCTCCGGATCGATGACGCTGGTCAGCCAGGCATAGCCGACCCAGGCCCACCAGAGGACGCCGAGGATCAGCAGCCCCTGCGCCAGCCCCGACCAGGTCTGCTCGTGGGACATCAGGCCGGTGCACTGGGTGATCGCGAGGACGAAGACGAGATCGAAGAAGAGCTCGAGCGGCGTCACCCGCTCTCCTTCGCGGCGGGTTGCCCCGAGGCGATGATGCTGTTCGGCAGAAGACTCCATCTCGAATACTGTTGCGGACGTGGCAGTCGCACTTGTAACGGGAGCGTCCACGGGGATCGGCGAGGCGACGGCGATCCGCCTCGCCCGCGAGCCCGGAACCGAGCTGGTGTTGGTGGCGCGGCGCGAGGAGCGGCTGCGCGATCTGGCCGCGTCGCTGCCCTGCCGGGCGACCTACGTCGCCGTCGACCTCACCGATGAGGACGCGCCGGATCGCATCCGTGGCCACCTCGAGGCCGAGCACGGAGGCCGGCTGCACCTGCTCGTCAACAACGCCGGCGCCTCCTGGCGCGCGGAGTTCGGCGAGGGTGGCTACGCCAACGTCCATCGCCACATGGAGCTCAACTTCGACGCCGCCGTCCGCCTCACCGAGGCGCTGCTGCCGCTGCTCCGGGCCTCGGCTCCCAGCGCGATCGTCAACATCGCCAGCACCGCCGGCCGCGTCTCCCGCGCCCGCACCGGCGCCTACAGCGCCAGCAAGTTCGCCCTGATCGGCTGGTCGGACTCCCTCTACGCCGAGGAGAAGCCGCACGGCGTCCACGTCGGGCTGGTGATGCCGGGGTACATCGAGACCGAGGGGTTCCCGGCCACCGAGCTGCGCGAGAAAGCGCTTACGAGGTGGGTCGTCTCGAAACCGTCGAAGGTCGCCGAGGCGATCTTCGAGTGCGGGCCCGGCGGCAAGCCCGAGCGCTACGTCCCGCGCCCTTACGCCCTCGCCGCCCACGCGCGGATCCTCTTCCCGTCCCTCACCCGTCGCATCCTCAGCGGCGGCGCGGCTTCGAGCCTCACCACCAGTACCGGCGGCGAAAAAGCCCAGAGCTCCGAGCCAGGCTGATGCCCCTCTTTGCCGACGTCATCGTCGCTTGCGCGCTCGTGGTGGTCGCCGTCGTCGCCGCGATCTCGACGCGGAAGGTGCGGCAGGTCAACCGCCGCTTCCGGATGCTCGACGAGATCTCGCGGGTGGCCGACGAAGGCAGCACGCTCGACGAGACGCTCGACTCGATCGTCGAGATCATCGTCCCCGAGCTGGGTGACATCTGCGCGATCGACGTGATCGAAGGCACCTCCGTCCGCCGCGCCGCGCTCCGGGCCGACGGGCCGGACGCCGAGGCCGTCGCCGCTCGCCTCAAGGCCCGCGGTCCCCGCCTGCAGGAGCAGATGGTCACCGACGCGAGCCGCAAACGTATGGAGCCGCGGCTGTTCGAGCTGCGCGGCAGGGATGACCTGCGCGAGTTCGCCGAGGACGAGAAGGACCTCGAGTTCCTCGAGAGCCTCGGAGTCCGGTCCGGCGTCACTGTCGAGCTGCGCGCCCGCGGCCGGCCGACCGGACTGCTGACGATCAGCGTCGGTTCTTCTGGTCGTCAGTTCAGCGCCTCCGACGTTCATTTCGTCACCCTCCTCGCCGGCCGGGTCGCGCTTGCCCTCGACAACGCGGGGCTGTTCACCGACCTCGCGCGCGCCGAGCGGGAACGGGCGGAGATCGCCGAGACCCTGCAGCGCGGCCTGCTGCCGCCGCCGCTGCCGCACATCCCCAGCTGGTCGGTGGCGGCGATGTACCGGCCGGCGGGGGCCGAGAACGAGATCGGCGGCGACTTCTACGACGTCTTCCGCATCGCCGGCGGCTGGATGGTCGTGATCGGCGACGTCACCGGCCGCGGCGCCCACGCCGCCGCCGTCACCGCCCACGCCCGCTACACCTTGAGGACCGCGGCGGCGATCACCGGCGATCCGGTGGCCGCCCTGAGGACGCTCAACCGGGAGCTGCTGGCGCGCCGGGGCACGGCCCTCTGCAGCGTCGCCGCGATGGCCGTGTCCGAAGATCCGGCGCGGCCGGTCCAGCTCGCCGTCGCCGGGCACCCGCCGCCGCTGCTGATCGATGGCGAATCTGTGGTCGAGGCCTGTCGGCCGGCGCCGGTCCTCGGTGCCTTCCCGGAATCCGAGTGGGATCTGAGCGCGACCGCGGTCGCCCGCGACCAGCAGCTGGTCGTCGTCACCGACGGGGTGACCGAGGCCGAGGGCAAGCGGGGCCGCTTTGGCGAGGACAGGCTCCGCGCCGCGGTCGCGGGTCTCAGCAGCCCGGCGCTGGCGGCGCAGCGGATCGAGGGCGCGCTGCACGATTTCACCGCCGGCCACCTCGATGACGACGCCGCGATCGTCGCGATCGCGCCCGCCTCGGCCGACGTCGATCCCGCCCCGGAGTCCCAGCGCGAGCTGGTCGAGCGCCTCTACGACGCGTTCAACGGCCGCAACCCCGAGGAGATCGTCGCCGTCTGCGACGAGCAGATGGGGTTCTTCCCGATCGGCACGGCAGAGGAGATCGGCCGCGACGCTCCCTACGTCGGTCCCGAGGGCCTGCGCGAATACCTGGGGGACGTGGAAAAGGCCTGGGACGAGCTGCTGATCACCCCCAACGTGGTCGAGAGCCACGGTCGCTCGCTGCTCGTGCGCGGCCGTGTCTACGCCCGCAGCCGCCCGCTCGGCATCCGCGACATGCCGGTCGCCTGGATCTGGGACGTCGAAGACGATCGTTTCGTCCGCGGCGAGGTCTTCCGCGATCCCGAGGAAGCGGTGCACCGCGTCGCATCGGCGTGACGTGGCCCGAGAGGTCAGAATGTCTCCGTGACTGACCAGGCGGCAGACAAAAGACCAGCGTTTCCAGAGGGGGCGATGCGCGGCGAGGAGGTCGAGGCGGCAGCGCGGCGCGCAGGTGTCTTCGTAATCGGCCTGACCGGCCCGTTCGGCTCCGGCTGTACGACTGCGGCACGCCTCCTCGGCAGCGGCGACGCGCCTTTCGCCGGGATCAAGCTCTCCGACGTCCTTCGTGCGGTCGGAGGCTCCGATCTGTCGCGCGGTGAGCTGCAGGATCTCGGCAATGAGCTTCGTCGCCAGGAGGGACACGAGGCGCTGGTGGTCCGCGCTCTCGGCGGCCTGCTGAAGGAGAAACCGGACACCGAGAAGGTAGTGATCGACGGGCTGCGTAATCTGGGAGAGGTGAGGTGGCTGCAGAGGACGCTCGGTGAGCGTTTTTCGCTATTCGCGGTCCTCGCTGAGATCCCTCAGCGATTCGAGCGGCAGAAAACCGATCTGAACGCGGCGGAGTTCAACGAGCTCGATCAGCGCGACCAGGGCGAGGACGAGGACTTCGGTCAGCAGGTGAACCGCTGCGTCGACTTCGCGGACGTCCTGATCAACAACAGCCGGCAGTTGGCTGAATGGGAGATCGAGAGCGAGTTCGCGGCGAAGGTCCGCGAATACGCGGATCTGGCTCAGGGCCGAAGCGCCAGATACCCGACGCGCGACGAGATGCTGATGAACGTGGCCTACGCGGCGTCACACGGCTCGAAGTGCCTCAAGCGGCAGGTGGGTTGCGTGATTGCCAGGCAGGACGAGCCCTTGGCCAGCGGGTACAACGAGAACCCGGACGGCCTTAAGCCCTGCATCCACGAGTTCCAGACCTGCTACCGAGACATCGTCAGGCATGAGCGCTTCGTGGAGCTGGCCCGACTTGGGGCGAAATGCCCGTTCTGCACCACTCCGCTTCCGCAGCCCTTGCCACAGCCGTGGAGCTGCTCGAGCTGTGGCAAGTCGCTGGACGCCGTCTTCTTCCCCGACCGGGCGATGAAATGGTGCACGGCTCTACACGCGGAGGAGAGAGCGCTCCTCAATGCCGGAGAGAGGGACCTGACCGACACTACCCTCTACACGACGACCTTTCCCTGCATGCTTTGCGCTGAGAAGATCATTCAGGCCGGTATACGGGATGTCACCTTCATCGAGGCATATCCCGATGCCCACGGGATGATCCTCTTCAAGAAGGCCGGGGTGCAGACGCGGCGATTCGAGGGTGTTCGCTCCCGGAACTTCCAGCGCTACTTCGGAGAGACCCAGCCGAAGATGGAGGAGAGAGGGAAGGCGAGGATGAGGCAGATCGCCGGGCTTGCCTAGAGGCGCTCGGCCCCCTCAGCAAGCCCGCGAAGTAACCGTCGGGCAGGAGGTTCGCCGTCCCGCTTGCGCCCACCGGCGGCAAGTAGGTTTCTTGTCCGCCACGCTCATCCATCCAACGCCTCCGAATTGCCGTCGGCTAGGAGGCCGGCGATGAATCCTCCGGGCAGAACATTGAGATTCTCGCTTCGTCCCACTGGGGGCAGCAACCTATTGCCTGGGAGGACGCTTCGAAGTCTCGGTTCGCCAGATCCCTCGTCTTTGCGCAGAATGCTGTTCTTAGGTACGACTACGACCACCATTCCCCCTATCTGTACCCGGGGGATGCTTTCAAGCACACCGGACGTGATCAGGCGCCGCCCGTCGCGGCGGCATAGGATGCCGACCGATGACGATCAGCACCAATCAGTTCAAGAACGGTACCCACATCGAGATCGACGGCAAGATCTGGAAGATCATCGAGTTCCAGCACGTCAAGCCGGGCAAGGGCGGGGCGTTCGTGCGGACGAAGTTGCGCCGGATCGAGGACGGCTCGGTGATCGACAAAACCTTCAGGGCGGGGGAGAAGTTCCGCCCGGTGCGCACCGAATCGAAAAAGATGCAGTACCTCTACGACTCGGGCGAGGCCGCGGTCTTCATGGACTCGCAGAGCTACGAGCAGACCGAGATCCCGATGGAGTCGCTGGGCGATTCGATGCGGTGGGTGCTGCCGAACGCCGAGGTCGACGTCCTCTTCGTCGACGAGCAGCCGAGCGACGTGCAGGTGCCGAGCGCGATCGAGATGAAGGTGACCCAGACCGACCCCGGCCTCAGGGGCGACACCGCCTCCGGCGGCGGCAACAAGCCGGCGACGCTGGAGTCGGGCGTGGTTGTCCAGGTGCCGCTCTTCATCGAAGAGGGCGACTCGGTCCGGGTCGACACCCGCAGCGGCGAGTACGTCTCCCGCGCCTAGCCGGTCCGCGCGGCGGCGCTGACAGAATGAGCCAATGCGCAGATCCGACCAGCGGCGGGATGCCGTCTTCGTCAACTACCAGCGGGACGTCACCGGGCGCCCGCTCGAGGAGTTGCTGGGGGAGGCGCGGCCGCTGACGCGGGAGCTGGCCGAGGGAGTCGACGAGCATCGCGAAGAGCTCGATGACATCATCGCCGCCCATGCGAAGGGATGGACCGTGGACCGGATCGCGCCGCTCGACATGAACGTGATGCGAGTCGCCCTCTACGAGATGGAACACATGGACACGCCGGCGGAGGTCGCGATCAACGAGGCCGTCGAGCTGGCCAAGGAGTACTGCGGCGCCGAGGCGCCGGGGTTCGTCAACGGCATCCTCGGTGCGGTCGTGCGGGAGCGGGGCGCTGCCGCATGAACGTGCGCCTGCGGGAAATCAGCGAGCGCCTGCGCCAGATCACCGCCGAGCTGGAGAGCGAGGAGGTCGGCGACGAGCGCGCCGCGCAGCTCGCCGCCGAGGCCGCCGACCTTTCCGCCGAGGCGGTCGAGGAGGCCAATCGCGAGGCGCGCCGGCAGGCGTCTGGCGAGTGAGCTACCCCGAGGACCTGCGCGCCCTCGTCGACGACGCGCTCGAGCAGCTGAGGTTCTCGACGGCCGCGCCCACCGGCGGGCTCGAGGAGGCGATGCGCTACTCGCTGCTGGCCGGTGGCAAGCGGGTGCGCCCCGTCCTCGCCCTTGCAACTGCCCGCGCGCTGGGGACGGAGCCGGAGAGCTTCCTCCCGGTTGCCTGCGCGATCGAGCTGATCCACACCTACTCGCTGATCCACGACGATCTGCCGGCGATGGACGACGACGAGCTCCGCCGCGGCCTGCCGACCTCGCACGTCAAGTTCGGCGAGGACGTCGCGATCCTCGCCGGCGACGGCCTCTTCGCCGAGGCGATGCGCCTCTTCTGCGAGCAGCCCGGAGAGCCGGCTCGGGTGCTGGCGGCGCTGCGCGAGCTGGCCGCCGCGACCGGGGTCGACGGGATGGTCGGCGGCCAGTACGTCGACGTGATCGGCGCCCAGACCGATGCCGAGGGGCTGCGTGCCCTGCATGCGCTGAAGACCGGCCGCCTGATCGCCGCCAGCGTCAACGTCGTCCTCCTGCTCGAGGGAACCGCCGAACCTGAGACAATGCCCTACCGCCGTTTCGCCGAGGAGCTGGGCGTGCTGTTCCAGATCGTCGACGACATCCTCGACGTGACCGAGTCAGACGAGCAACTCGGCAAGCCACATGGAAGCGACGAGAGACATGGCAAACTCACCTACGTCAGCCTTTTCGGACTCGATCGGGCGCGCGAGCTGGCCGCTCAGAGCCACGAGAAGGCGACCGCGGCGTTGGCCGAAGCCACCGGTGAGACGGAAGACCTGAGGCGCGTCGCCAACTACATCTTCACGAGGAACGAATGAGCGAAAAGCCCCCCACCCAGGGCCCTGAAGACGACAGAGACCAGATAGAGGAGCCGCTGCTGCCGGGGATCGCCGGCCCGGCGGACCTGCATGCGCTGGACGACGAGCAGCTGCAGCAGGTGGCGCAGGAGATGCGCACCTACATCATCGACACGATCGGAGAGATCGGCGGCCACTTCGGCGCCAACCTCGGCACCTGCGAGCTCGCCGTCGCCCTCCACAGCCTGCTCGATTCCCCGCGCGACAAGGTCCTCTGGGACGTCGGCCACCAGGCCTACCCGCACAAGATCCTCACCGGCCGCCGCGATCGCCTGCCGACGATCCGCCAGTACGACGGCCTCGCTCCGTTCTGCTCTACTTCCGAGTCCGAGCACGACATCATGGGCGCCGGGCATGCTTCGACCTCGATCGGCTACGCGGTCGGGCTGAAGGAGGCGATGCGCAAGGGGATCGGCGCCGACGGCAAGGTCGCCGCGGTGATCGGCGACGGCGCCCTGACCGGCGGTGTCGCTTACGAGGCGATGCAGGCTGCCGGCGGGCTGCAGACGCCGATGGTCATCGTTCTCAACGACAACGGGATGTCGATCTCGCCGAACGTCGGCGCCCTCTCGCGCTACTTCAACCGCATCCGCCTCAACCCGCGTCTCTGGCACGCGCGCGAGGGGGTCGAGGACCGGCTGACGAAGCTGCCGCTCGGTCTCGGCAGACGGATCGAGCGCCTCGGGCCGGAGATCAAGTCGGCGATCAAGGCCTACTGGGCGCCGGGGCTCTTCTTCGAGGAGCTCGACCTCGCCTACATGGGCGTGATCGACGGCCACGACGTGCACGCGCTGCGAGAGGCGCTGACCGAGGCGTTCGACGCCGACCGCCCGGTGATCGTCCACATCCACACCGTCAAGGGCAAAGGCTTCACTCCCGCGGAGGAAGGCGGCCTGGAGTCGATGGAGGAGTGGCATGCGGCGAAGCCGAAGTCGATCGTCGAAGGCCGCCCCGCCGTCAAGGAGCCGAAGCCGGTGCCGGTGACGGAAACCGACTCGCCGGAGGGGATCGAGCTGCTCGAGAAGCCGCCGGCGCCAAGCGCGCCGCCGCAGTACACGAAGGTCTTTGCCGACGCGATCGTCGCCGAGGCCGAGGCCGACGAGCGGGTGATCGGGATCACGGCGGCGATGGCGGGCGGGACCGGCCTGCAGAAGCTCTGCGACGAGCGACCCGAGCAGTACTACGACGTCGGCATCGCCGAGCAGAACGCGGTCCTGCTTGCTTCCGGTCTGGCGCTGCAGGGAGCGAAGCCGGTCTGCGCGATCTACTCGACCTTCCTCCAGCGCGCCTTCGACCAGATCGTCCACGACGTCTGCCTGCAGAACCTTGACGTCACCTTTGCGATGGACCGCGCCGGCCTGGTCGGGGACGACGGCCCGACCCACCACGGCGCCTTTGACATCTCCTACTTCCGCCCGATCCCGAACGTGGTCGTGATGGCGCCGCGCGATGAGGCGATGCTGGTCCACATGCTCCACACCGCAATCGCCCACGACGGGCCGGCGGCGCTGCGCTATCCGCGCGGGGCGGCCGAGGGCGCGCCGCTGCCGGCGAAGCCGGAGCTGGTCCCGGTCGGCAAGGGGGAGGTGCTGGCCGCAGGGGATCGCGTGGCCCTGCTCGGCTACGGCTACGGCGTCACCGTCGCCCGGGAAGCCGCGGAGATCTTGAAGAAGCACGGCCTTGAGGCGACCGTGGCCGACGCGCGCTTCGCCAAGCCGATCGACGCGAACCTGGTCGAGCGCCTCGCCCGCGAGCACGAGCTGCTGGTAACGATCGAGGAGAACGCCCTTCCCGGCGGCTTCGGCTCCGCCGTCCTGGAGCACCTCGAGGACACCTTCACCGAGGGCCCGGGGGAGAGGGCGCGGGTGCTGCGGGTTGGACTCCCTGACTCCTACGTAACCCATGGCAAGCCGGCGCTGCTGCGTGCCGAGGTCGGCCTCACCGGCGAGTCGGTGGCAGACAAGGTGCTCAGCTCACTTCCCAGCGCGCAGCCTGCCCTGACCTGACGTAATCAACATCGTCTAATCAAGCCTCCCCATTTTTGGGGATTGATTCAATCGGCGCAATCGATTAGCCTGCGCCAGTCTCTCCGGTGAAGGGAAGGCCGGCAACGAAGCCAGCGCTTCTGGGGAAATCGCCAAGGGGAGGAGGGACGCGCATCTATATGTGTGGATCCGCTTGGGGAATCGGATCTCTCGCGCCCGCCGTCTAGGCTGGGGCGCGAGGCGCGTGCGCGTATCCGCGAGGAGAAATGAAAAGGGCGCCCGCCGGTCGGCGGGCGCCCTCTAAACAGAATCCGGCTTGGCCTTAGGGTTCGCTGGCGCGAATGGCAGCCGGTTCGCCGAGCTGGATTTTCCCTTCCAGGACCGCGGTGTTGCGGCCGGCAGCGGAGGGGACGCCAACGATTTCGTTGACGAACGGATCGACTGCCCACGAGAAGAGAATCCCGCCGCAACCATTTGCTCCGGGCGCCGCGAAGGAGTTGTCGACGAGGCGCTGGTTGGTGAAGTTCAGCAGGGTGTGAGCTTCGTTTTCCGAGATGAAGCCGGGCGATCCGGTGATCGGCGTGTTCGGCGGGGGCGGTGAGGTCGTCCCCGTGGTCAGGTTGAGCGTGATCGGGTTCGAGTTGGAGCCGATGTAGCAGTTGCTCCCGAGGAAGGAGTTGTTCAGCTTGACCTTGACCGGCAAGGTCAATCCGGTCCCACTGCGCGAGATAAGGGCCAGCGCATTGAATTTGATCGCGCTGGCAGGCGCGGCGAGTTCAACCGTCGCGGTGACGCCCGTGAACCCGTTGTTGATGGTTTCGTTGAACAGATCCTTGAGAATCGTCGGCCACCAGCTCGGTGCCACGATGCCCGTCAGGCCGCCCGGAACCGGCTGCGGCGTTTTCACCAGGGTGTTGCCGTCCTCGGCACCGACGAAGGTGACGTTTTCGAACAGGTTGTCGGGATATTCCAGACCGCCCTGCAGGATCTGGGGGGTTTTGATGGGGACGGTTTTTTTGCCCATCGTGATGAAGCCCGCGGTCGATTCCGAGTAGACGCAGACTTTCAGCGACGCCCGGCTGAGCGGGCAGTCGGCGAACTGGTTGTATTCCCCTGTGGGGCTGTGCGGCGCAGCGGCGGCGGAAGCCGGCACTGCGAGAGCGGCAAGCAGCGAAACGGCTGCAAGTAGCCTTCTCACTTGACTGGTCCTTTCTCCTGAGGATCGGCCGCGGAGCGACCTCTCCATTCCTTTCCCATTGGAACGATCGTCGTTCCAATGGAAGAATCTCTAGCAGAAAAGAAACTAGGAAGCAATCAGAGAAAGAAAAGGGCGCCCTCGTAAGGGCGCCCTTTTGCGCTTGAAAAACCGCTTGTCTACTTGGTTAGCGGCGGGCGCGCACAGCGTTGGCGTCAGCGATGTAGGTGTTGCCTTCGAGGATCGCCGTGTTGGTGCCGGCGGCTGCGGGCACGCCGACGATCGAGTTGACGAACGGATCGACGGCCCACGAGAAGAGAATCCCGCCGCAGCCGTTGGCGCCGGGCGCCCCGAACGAGTTGTCAACCAGTTTGTTGTTTTTGGTGGCGATGATGTTGCCTTCTTCGATCACGGCGAGTTCACCCGGATTGCCCGAGATCGGAGTGTTCGGGGGCGGCGGTGAGGTCGTCCCCGAGGTCAGGTTGAGCGTGATCGGGTTCGAGTTCGAGCCGATGTAGCAGTTGCTCCCGAGGAACGGGTTGCTCAGCTTGACCTTCACCGGCATCGAGAGGGCCGTGCCCACACCGAAGAGCTCGGCACCGGCATTGAATTTGATCGCGCTGGCAGGCGCGGCGAGTTCAACCGTCGCGGTGACGCCCGTGAACCCGTTGTTGATGGTTTCGTTGAACAGGTCGCGAAGGATCGAGGGCCACCAGCTCGGTGCCACGATGCCCGTCAGGCCGCCCGGAACCGGCTGCGGCGCTTTCGAAAGCGCGACGCCGTCGGTCGGCGCGACGAAGGTCAGGTTGCCGAAGATGCTGCCGTCGTCGGAATCGAATCCGCCCTTCAGCACCACCTGGTTTTTCAGCGGCACCGCTTTCGCGCCCATCGTGAAGTTGCCCGAGTTGGTCTCGGCGTAGACGCATCCGTCCACCGCGGCGTTCGCGGTCGGACAGGTCGTGAACCGGACGTATTCCCCGGTCAGAGCAGCGTTTGCCGAGGCAGCCGGGATCAGGATCGCGAGTAGCGATACGGCGGCCAGAATTAGCCTTCTCATTGACTGGTCCTTTCAGACTGAGTTGAAACGGCAACCGCTCCCATCGCGGCCACCGAAGTTCTCCCTTACAAGAAACCGCTTGTACCAGAGGAGAGCCTATGAACGCTCGACAAAAGTTGGGGAATGGACTCCGTCAGCGTGCCATCTGTCACCCGGAATGGTTTGCCAAAAGCACCATACGTACCAAAATACATCCGGTAGTGTCTTTAGTTTATCCCGGTGCCGCGGGGAGGAAGAGGTTGGATTCGAAAAGGGGGTTCGGCGGCCGCGGCGGCTCTGCTGGCGGTGGCGGCGAGCGGTTGCTTCGACGGCACCGTTCGAACGCCGCCCGCCGGGGAGCATTCGCACCTGATGAGACGCGAAGGCGGAGGGCGCGCAGGAGAACAGGCCGCGCCGGGCGCCGTCACCGTGGCTGCCGTCGGCGACACGGCTCTCGGCATCACCCCGACTCTGCCGCCCGATCCGGCCTCCTATCTGGCCGCTGCCAAGGGAGAGCTGAAGGGCGATGTGGTCTTCGGCAACCTCGAGGGAACCCTCACCGACGTTTCCGAATCCCCCAAGTGCGGCCCGGAATCGAGCGAATGCTTCGCCTTCCGGGCGCCGCCGGAATACGCGGAGCACCTTGCTGACGCGGGTTTCACGCTGATGTCCAACGCCAACAACCACTCCTTCGACTTCGGCGAAGCGGGAGAGGAAGAGACGATCGCGGCTCTGCACCGGGCCGGTATCGAGCAGACCGGCCTCCCGGACCAGATCACGATCGTCAAGGCGGCCGGGAGGAAGCTCGCATTCATCGGCTTCGCGCCCTACGCCAACACTCCCTCGCTCACCGATCTCAATGCGGCGGAAGCCCTGGTTCGCCAGGCAGACGCCAAGGCGGACATCGTCGTCGTCGCCATCCACGCCGGAGCCGAGGGCAGCGATGCCCAGCACGTCGCCGGGGCCGAGGAGGAATACCTGGGCGAGGACCGTGGCAACCCCGAGGAATTCGCCCACCGCACCATCGGCGCCGGCGCCGACCTGGTCCTTGGGTCGGGTCCGCACGTCCTGCGGGGGATGGAGATCTTTCGCGATCGACTGGTCGCCTACAGCCTCGGCAACTTCTCCGGCTTTCACAACTTCACGCTCGAAGGAGCGCTGGGGGAATCGGCCGTCCTCCACGTCGCCCTCGCCGCCGACGGCTCCTTTCGCGGCGGTCGTCTCGCCTCGCTGCGGCTGGTGGAAGCCGGCCAGCCGGTTCCCGACCCCGAAGAAGCGGCCGCGCACACGGTCGCCGCGCTCTCGGCCGAAGACTTCGGCCCGACCGGCGTCCGGGTCGGCGAGCGCGGGCGGCTGATCGCGCCCTGAGCAGCGGCGCCGGGAGGGACGCGATACTGCAGCGATGATCGTCGATTGCGCGGCCTACGCGGACGGCAAGCGCCGCGAAGGCGATCTCTCCTTGGAGCGCGCCGGCGAGGCTGCGAGCGAAGCGGGGACGTTCGTCTGGGTCGGCGTCTTCGAGCCCAGCGAGGCCGAATTCAAAGCGATCGCCGCCGAGTTCGGGCTGCACGAGCTGGCGGTCGAGGACGCGGTTCGAGCCCATCAGCGGCCGAAGCTCGAGGACTACGGCGAGACGATTCACGTCGTCGTCAAACCGGCGAGCTACGTCGACCCGAAGGAGGTGATCGACGTCGGCGAGCTCTCGATCTTCGTCGCCCCCGGTTTCGTCATCACCGTTCGCCACGGTGGTGGCGATCTGGCGCCGGTGCGCGAGCGCCTCGAGGCGCGCCCCGACCTGCTCCGCCAGGGTCCGGGAGCGGTGCTCTACGCGATCGTCGACCATGTGGTCGACCGCTACATCGAAGCCGCCCACGGCTTCGACGAGGACGTGCGCGAAGTCGAGCTGCAGGTCTTCGGCGAAGCCCAGAACCCGACCGAGCGGATCTACAAACTCGAGCGCGAGGTCCTCGAGTTCCAGGCTGCCGCGACCCCGCTGGGCGAAGCCCTCGAAGAACTCTGCAGCGGCAGGTTCGAGGTGATCCCGCAGTCCCTCCACGAGTACTTCCGCGACGTCGAAGACCACCTGCGCCGGGTCACGACCCGGATCGAGTCCTTCCGCCAGCTGCTCGACAGCGCCCTGGAAGCGAACCTGACCCAGGTCTCGATGCGCCAGAACGAAGACATGCGGAAGATCTCCGCCTGGGTCGCGATCGCCGCCGTGCCGACCATGTTCGCCGGGATCTACGGGATGAACTTCAAGCACATGTCCGAGCTCGGCTGGACCTTCGGCTACCCGCTTGTCCTGGCGATCATCCTCACGATCTGCCTCTACCTCTACTGGCGCTTCAAGCAGGCCGGCTGGCTTTGATCCCGCCGCAGGGGCTTGGGTAGCTCGTTTTCGCACCTCACTTTTGGGTAGTTCGGAGTTACGAGGCTGTTCCCCGATCTTGAGAGGTAGGCGGATGGAGGCCGAGAGAACTTCTCTTTCCCTGAAGCTGGCCGCAGAGCCGCAAAACGTCCGCCAGGCCCGCGACGAGGCGGCGAGCTACGCCGAATCTCTCGGGCTTTCCGCGGCCGGCGTGGAGGACCTGAAGACGATCGTCTCCGAGGCGTGCTCGAACATCGTCCGCCACGCCTATCCAGAGGACGCGAAGGAGCGGCCGATGGAGGTCAAGATGGACAAGACCGACGGCGAGCTGACGGTGACCGTGCGCGACTGCGGCACCGGCATCCGACCGCCTACCGGCGCCCGCCCCAACAGCCTCCGCCTCGGCTTCATCCTGATGGGATCGCTGGCCGACTTCCTGCAGCTGCGGACCGGCAAGGGGCGCGGCACGGAGCTGCTGATGAAGGTCCCGCTCGGGTCGGCCTGAGCTCCGTCAGCCCCACCAGGCGTCGAGGACCCGGCGCCAGTTGTGCCAGCAGACGGCTTCGAGCTCGCTCTCGCTAAAGCCGGCGTCGCGCAGGGCCGCCACCAGCTTCGGCAGGCCGGCGACGTCGCCGAGCGCCGCCGGGACGGTGGCTCCGTCGAAGTCCGAGCCGAGGGCGACGTGCTCGACTCCGATCCGGTCGGCGACGTAGCGCGCGTGCTCGGCGATCAGCGCCAGCGGCGTCTGCGGATCGTCGTGGAAATCCGGCCGCAGGAACACGGTTGCAAAGACGACTCCGACCAGACCGCCGCTGGCCCCGATCGCGTCGAGCTGCTCGTCGGTGAGGTTGCGGGAAGCGGGGCAGAGGGCGTGCGCACCGGAGTGGCTGGCGACCAGGGGCCCGGCTCCAAGGCGTGCGGTGTCCCAAAACCCCGCTTCGTTCATGTGGCTGAGGTCGACGAGGATCCCGAGCTCGCCGCAGCGTTCGACCAGGGCCTTGCCGGCATCGGTCAGGCCGGGCCCGGTGTCGGGGCTGGAGGGGAATGCGAAGGGAACGCCGTGGGCAAATGCATTGGACCGGCTCCAGACCGGCCCCATCGACCTCAGCCCGGCGGCGTACCACTGGTCCAGCGCCTCCAGCGCCGGATCGATCGCCTCGGCGCCCTCGAGGTGGAGGACGGCAGCCGGGGGAGAAGCGGGGTCGTCATGGGCCGCGTCGAGGGCGGCGACCGTGCGCGCCACCTTCACCTCTCCCGCCTGCTCGAGTCTCAGCAGCCGGCCGGCCACGGCAGTCGCATGGGCGGCGGCCGCGGCGTGCTCGAGTCCGGCACCTTCCTGCGGGGAGGGAGTGAAGACGGCGAAGATGCCGCCCCGCATCCCTCCCTTCCGCATCCGCGGCAGATCGAGGTGGCCGCCCTTGCGGCCGGCCACCAGATCCGCGTAATCCTCGCGCGTCAGCGCATCGTTGTGTCCGTCGAAGACGGCAAGCATCCGCGCAAGCTAAAGCCTGCGCGTCATTCCTCCCAACGCGCCGTCAGCTGGTAGATGATCGTCACGTCGAGGATGATCATCAGGAACGCCCACAGCGGAGCGGCGGGGAACCAGACGATCTGCGCCACGGCGTTGATCGCGACGAAGAAGATCGCCGCCCAGCGCGCCGACTCGGCGGCGGCGAAGAGGCCGAGCCCGGCGGCGGCGACGATCGAGCCGAGGATCAGGTGGATCCAGCCCCAGGTGGTGACGTCGGCGATGATCACGCCCTGGCCGCCGACGATCACGACTTCGTCGTTGAGGATCGCGGCCAGGCCGTAGAGGGCATCCAGCGAGCCGACGATCAACATCACCGCCCCGGCGAAAACCGTCCAGCCGGTCGGCTGCCTGCTCTCCACTCGCCGCGAGTACTCGCGTCTCTCTGCAGCGCCTGCCTCCATCTGAGGCTCCTTTCCTTTGGTTAAAGAAGAACATAAGACCCGCTTGTTCCCAAAGCAATGTCTGGCCGAAGACGCCCATTTCGGGAAGCAGTTGCTTTGCGGGCGTCGTGGGTGGAGACTCACCGCGTGTCACCCACGGCGACGGAGGTAAAGGAGAAGGAAAGCGGCGACGGCGGCCGGTCCGCCCGCCGTGCCGTGCCGCGCTCGAGCCATGGCGAGTGGGGAGGATCCGATCGCGACCCGGTGGAGATCCTCGGCCGGCAGGACGCGTCACGGGTCGCCGAGCTGGTCCCGATCCGTTACGGGCGGATGCTCGCCTCGCCGTTCGCGTTCTTCCGCGGCGCCGCGGCGGTGATGGCAGATGACCTGGCGCAATCGCCCGCGACCGGGTTGGAAGCGCAGCTCTGCGGTGACGCGCACCTGTCCAACTTCGGCGCCTTCGCCGCCCCCGACCGTCGCCTCGTCTTCGACTGCAACGACTTCGACGAGACCTGCCGGGGACCGTTCGAGTGGGACCTGAAGCGCTTGGCGGCGAGCGTCGCCGTCGCCGGGAGGGAGCGCGGTTTCTCGAAGAAGGAGCGCCGGCAGGCGCTGCTTGCCGCCTCCTCCAGCTACCGCCGGGCGATGCGCACCTTCGCCTCGATGCGGAACCTCGACGTCTGGTACGCGCGGATCGACGTCGAGTCGAGGCTGACTGAGATCCGCGGCCACCTGGACGAGCGCCGTCGCCGCCAGATCGACCGCAACCTGGCCAAGGCCCGCTCGAAGGACAGCCTGCGGGCGCTGCGGAAGCTGACCTGGGAGGACGAGGGCGAGATCCGCATCGTCAGCGAACCGCCGCTGATCACGCCGCTCGAGGAGCTGACCGACGCCCCCGACACGGAAGCCCAGCTGCAGACGGTCCTCGACGCGTATCGGGAGACCCTGAGCGACGATCGCCGCCGCCTCGTCTCCTCCTACCGCTACGTGCATGCCGCCCGCAAAGTCGTCGGGGTGGGGAGCGTCGGCACCCGCGCCTGGATCGTCCTGCTGCTCGGCGCCGGCGCGTCCGACCCACTCTTCCTGCAGGCAAAGGAAGCTCAGCGCTCGGTCCTCGAGCCCTACCTCGGCGAGAGCCCCTACGCCGATCACGGCCGGCGGGTGGTCGAGGGGCAGCGCCTGATGCAGGCGGCGAGCGACATATTCCTCGGCTGGGTCGAGGTCGAGGGCCTCGACGGCGAGCGGCGCAGCTTCTACGTCCGCCAGCTCTGGGACGGCAAGGGCTCGGCCGACGTAGGGCTGATGTCGGTAGGGGAGCTCCGCATCTACGCCTCGCTCTGCGGCGAGGCGCTGGCGCGGGCGCACGCCCGCTCCGGCGACCGCTTCGCGATCGCCTCCTATCTCGGCAGTGGAGAAGTCTTCGACAAGGCGATGACCCGCTTCGCGGAGAGCTACGCCGACCAGAACGAACGCGACTTCGAGCGGCTCTCTGCGGCCGCCGAGAGCGGCGAGATCAGGGCCGAGGCCGAGGTCTAGGTGCCCGCTGTCCGCCGTCTCGTCTTCGTTCTCCTGCTCGACGCGGGCATCCTCCTGCTGCTCTCCGAGCTGCTCGACAACTTCGTCCTCGACGGCGCTGCCACCGCCCTCGGCGCGGCCGCCCTGATCGGCCTGCTCAACTCGTTGGTCTGGCCGGTGCTGGCGCGCTTCGCCCTTCCCGTCACCGTGCTCACCCTCGGCCTCGGCGCGCTTCTCCTGAACGGGCTGCTGGTGACGGTGGCGATCGACGCGCTGCCGGGAGCGGAAATCGGCGGCGTCCTCGAGGGGACGCTGGTGACGATTGTGATCGCGGCGGCCACCGCCCTCGTCTACGGGGTCTTCTCGATCGACGAAGACGACACCTGGCACCGCAACGTCGTCCGCAGGCAGGCGCGGCGGCGCGGGCAGGTGACCGAGACCGACGTCCCGGGGATCCTCTTCCTGGAGATCGACGGCCTCGCCCACGACGTCCTGATGCGGGCGCTGCAGGACGGCAGCGCTCCCCACCTGGCCTCCTGGGTGCGCGGCGGCTCGCACCGGCTGCGCTGCTGGGAAACCGACTGGTCCTCGCAGACCGGCGCCTGCCAGGCCGGGCTCCTCCACGGCTCCAACGAGGACATGCCGGCCTTCCGCTGGTGGGAGAAGGAGCGGGGGGCGGCGATCGTCACCAACCATCCGCGCGACGCGGAAGAGATCGAGCGACGCCACTCCGACGGGCGCGGGCTCCTGCACGCCGACGGCGCCAGCCGCGCCAACATCCTCTCCGGCGACGCTCCGCACTCGATGCTGACGATGAGCACGGCGCTGCGCCGGCGTCGGCCGATCGGGAAGGACTACGCCGCCTACTTCGCCCGGCCCTACGCGGCGGCGCGCACCCTCGTCCTCTCGCTGGCCGAGATCGGCCGCGAGCGCCGCGCGGCCCGCAGCCAGGTGCGCGACGACGTCCGCCCGCGCATCCACCGCAGCCGCTCCTACGTCTTCGCCCGGGCCTGGGGGACGGTGGTCCAGCGGGACCTGCAGGTCGCCACGGTGATCGGCGACGTGCTGTCAGGTCGCCCGGTCATCTACACCACCTTCCTCGCCTACGACGAGGTCGCCCATCACTCGGGGATCGAGCGCCACGACGCGCTCGCGGTCCTGCGCGACCTCGACCGCCAGATCGCCCGGATCGCCCGCGCCTGCGAGGACGCCCCCCGCCCGTACCGGCTTGTGGTGCTCTCCGACCACGGGCAGTCGCAGGGGGAAACCTTCCGCGACCGCTACGGGCAGACGCTCGAGGAGCTGGTGCGGGAGGCCTGCGAGCCCGACAGCCTCGTCGCGGCCGAATCCGGGGACGACGACGCCCTCTCCTACCTCAGCGCCGGCCTCACCGAGGTCGCCCGCGACGACACGGTCGCTGCCCGGACGGTGCGAGCGGCGACCCGCGACCGGCGCGCTGACGGCGCCGTCGTGCTCGGCGCCGAGGCGCGGGAGGTGGTCGAGCAGACCCACGGCGACGGGCTGCCGGAGCTCTCGGTGATGGCTTCGGGCTGTCTCGGCCTGATCAGCTTCCCGCGAGAGCCGGGCCGGCTGACCCGCGAGCGGATCAAAGCGCTCTACCCGCGACTGCTGCCGGCGCTCTGCACGCATCCCGGCATCGGCTTCGTGATGGTCCGCTCCGAGCGCGACGGGGCGGTGGCGATCGGAGCGGAAGGGACGCACTTCCTCGACTCCGGCCGGGTGGAGGGGGTGGACCCGCTGGCGCCGTTCGGCCCCAACGCCGCCGACCACCTGCGCCGCACCGACGGCTTCCCGCACTGCGCCGACCTGATGCTCAACAGCACCTACTGGCCGGAATTCGGCGAGGTCGCCGCCTTCGAGGAGCTGGTCGGCTCGCACGGGGGGATGGGGGGCACCCAGAGCTTCCCGTTCGTCCTCCACCCGAGCGAGCTCGAGTGGCCGGCCGGGGAGGTCGTCGGGGCGGAGCGGGTGCACCGGATCTTCCGCGGCTGGCTGGCCGGGCTGGGACAGACGGCCTACGCGAGCGAGGTCGATGCGCCCGGCGCGAGCACGCGGGTCTCGACTTGAGGGGCGAGCTCGTGCATCCGGGCGGCGAACTCCGCGGCCGGTTCCCGCAGCGGCCGGCCCCTGAGGCGGCGCAGCCCGAAGGGGTAGAGCGTGCCCCAGTGGATCGGCACCGCCATCCGCGGCTTAAGCAGGGCCGCCGCCCGTGCCGCGCCGTGCGGATCGAGGTGCCCGGCGCCGATGCTCGGCCCCCAGCCCCAGATCGGCAGCAGCGCCAGGTCCAGCTGGGAGTCGAGGTCTGCCATGCCGTCGAAGAGGTCGGTGTCGCCGGCGAAGTAGACGCGACGGCGGCCGCGCACGAGAAAGCCGATCGCCCGCGAGTGCTTCGCGAAGCGGCGCCCACCGCCGTCGTGGTGGGCCTCGACCGCGGCCACCTCGAGCGCCCCGACCTGAGTCGACTCCCCAGGTGCCAGCTCGGCGACGCTGTGGAAGCCGTGGTGCTCGAAGAAGCCTCGCGATCCCTGTGGCACCAGCATCGGCGTCCCGGCAGCGAGCCGTCGCAGCGAGCCGAGGTCGGCATGGTCGCGGTGCAGGTGGGAGATCAGCACCGCATCGAGGTTCTCGGCGACCGCCGCCGCCGGCGCGGAGCCGTGGCGGACCAGCGGACCGATCCGGTTTCGCAGCACCGGGTCGGTGAGCAGGCGCGTGTCCTCGATCTCGACCAGGACGGTTCCGTGTCCGACATAGGTGATGGTGTCTGAGGTGCACATGCGTCGAGTATGGAAGCGTTCCACCGAGGACGAAGTGATCGAGATCGAGCCGGGGGAGCTGAGCGGCCTCTTCGCGGCGCCTCAGTGGCTGAGGGATCTCGGTTTCTCGGCCTGGCTGCTGGTCGGCGCTGCCGCCGCCCTGGTCGGACTGATCTGGCTGCTCTCCCTCACCCAGACGATCGTGATGCCGCTTGTCACCGCGGCGATCATCGCCTCCGTCGCCTCGCCGCTCGTCGACTGGCTCCGCCGCCACAGAGTTCCGCGCGGCCTCGGCGCCGCCCTCGTCCTGCTCTTGATCGTCGCTCTGGGGTTCGGGGTGGGCCTGATCGTCCTGACCGGGATCGCAAGCCAGGCCGACAGCCTCTCGGCGCGGCTTCAAGAGGGTGCCCAGCAACTCGAGGCCTGGGCCCGTGACCTGGGGGTGAAGGCGCCGACCGCGGCCGACGCCAACTCCGGTGCGAGCACCTCGGTCAGCGAAGCCTTCCAGGCGTTGACGCACGGGCTCCTCGGCGGGATCGACAGGCTGGCCTCGCTCGCCGTCTTCCTCTCCTTCACCGCCCTCAGCCTCTTCTTCCTGCTCAAGGACGGGCCGACGATCGGCGGTTTCGTCGAGCGCCACCTCGGCGTCCCCGTCCCGGTCGCCCACTCGATCCTCGGCCGCCTCGCCGGCAGCATGCGCGGTTACTTCCTCGGCGTCACGATCGTTGCCCTCTGGAGCACCTTGATCGTCGGTGCCGGCGCCCTGCTGCTCGACGTACCCCTGGCCGGAACGATCGCGGTAGTCACCTTCCTCGGCGGCTACGTCCCCTACATCGGCGCCTGGACCGCCGGCGCTTTCGCCGTCCTCATCGCCCTCGGCGGGCAGGGGGCCGAGGTCGCAGGCGCGATGACCATCATCGTCCTCCTCGCCAACGGAGTCCTCCAGCAACTGGTCCAGCCGATCGCCTACGGCGCGGCCCTGAAGCTCCACCCCTTGGCGGTCCTGGTCGCAACGATCGCCGGCGGTTGCCTGTTCGGCACGGTCGGCTTGGTCCTGGCCGCACCGCTCCTCTCGGCCGCGGTGAGGATCCACGCCGACCTCACCGCAGCTGCCGTGACTGAGCGGCAACCTGAGCCGACCTGATCCACAACCGTAGAGTGGACGAATCCAACTGGCTTTCAAAGCCGTCCTCGTCGCTGCGGTCCTGCTCGCGCTCGGCTCCGCCTTCAGCCGCGAGTCCTCCGCGGCCGAATGGGAAGATCTGCCTGTCGTCCCCGCTCTCGACCCGACTGTGGCGGGTCACCTGCAGAAGGTCGCGGCCCGCGGGGAACGCTTCGGCAACAGCCCGGGGGTCTTCGTCAAGATCGGCGACAGCATCACCGCCTCGCCATCGTTCCTGCAGGCGCTGGCATGCCGGAGGCCTCGCCTTGGTGCTTGGAGCGAGCTGGGCGGGACGCTGGAGTTCTTCGGTGCGACCCCGGTGCCACCGGGCGCCGAGGAGGCTCTCTGTCCCATCAGCAACAGCTACTCCCGCCTCGGCGTCGCCGCCGTGCCCGGGTGGAGAGCGCTCGATGCCCTCTCGCCGCTCGAATCGCCTTCCGAATGCCAAGGGCTACCCGCCGTCAGCTGCGAGCTGCAGCTGCTCCGCCCGTCGGTCGCTTTGATCATGTTCGGGACCAACGACCTCGAGGAATTCACGGCGGTCGAGTTCCGCCGCGATCTCGCCGGCCTGACCCGGCTCGTTTCCCGCGCCGGGACGATTCCGGTGGTCAGCACGATTCCGCCCCGTGTGCAGCGGCCGTTCTCGCAGCGGGTGGCGCGGTTCAACGCGGAAATAGCAGCCCTCGCCGAGAACCGGGCGCTGCCCCTGTGGAATTTCTGGCGGCAGCTGGTCGAGCCGGGCGTTCCCGATCAGGGTTTGGGCGAGGACGGCGTCCACCCCAGCGCTCTCTGCCCTCCCTGCACCGCGATCGATTTCCGGCCCACCGGGCTTCGGTATGGGTACGCCCTGCGGAACCTCGGAGCGCTGCGCGTCCTCGATCGCCTCCGTCGCCGGGTCCCGCTGGAATAGTCCCGCGCGGGAGCGCCCGCTAGCCGGGGGCGTGGCGAGGGTGAACGAGCTTCGTCGTCAACCTGCGGATCGCGCGGATCAAGGCATACGAACCGAGGGCCAGCGCAAGGGTTCCGACCACGGTCAGGCTCCAGCGGACCGGAATGGTCAGGTCGGTGGTGGAGAGGGTGCTCTGCAGGGCGACGAGGAACGGGATGTGGACCAGGTAGATCCAGAAGCTGGCGTCCGACAGGTAGCGGAGCACGCGCGACTCCTTGCGGACGTATCGCGCCAGCACTCCCCAGAGGCCGAACAGGGTGAGCCAGCAGACCAGGCCGACGGTGAACAGTCCGTAGAGGCGCAGCCCGTCGATTTCGGCCAGCACCCCCGGCGTGCCGACGTTGCCGGTGAAGTCGCCGTTGTCGTAGAAGAGAAGGAAGGCGGGGATTGCGATTAACGCCCCGGCGACGAGCCGCGGCCAGGCCCCGCGCTTCAGCTGCTCGATCAGCTCGCTCTGGCTGCTCAGCAGCCAGCCGAAGAAGAAGAAAAAGCTGAAGTAGGCGAAGAGGGTCGGGGCGGGAACGAGCGAGTTGGACGCCGACCCTCCGGCCACCCAGCCGGTCTTGGTGATCAGGATCGCGGCGCTGATCGCCGCCAGGACGGGAACCGCCCACCATGACCTCATCAGGCGGCTGAAGGCGCGGTTGATCGCCGTCCCCAGGGCGGGCGCCCGCTGGATCGCCGTCCACAGCCCGATCGCGACGAGGGAGATGATCAGCAGGTAGGCGATGAACCAAAGGTGTCGCGGCGTCAGGTTGAAGACGTTGGCGAGGTCCAGCTCTCGTTTCGGCGGCAGGGCGCCTTTGCGCGGCCAGAGCGCCGCCGCGCCGATGACGAAGAAGTTGGCCAGGGGGACGACGGTCAGCATGCCGACGAACAGCGGCAGCCCGAGCCGGCGAAAGCGGGCGCGTAGCTGCAGGGCCGCGGTCGACCGGCTCAATGCGCTCGCGGCCAGAAAGCCCGAGATGGCGAAGAACAAGGGCATGTGCCAGGTGTGGACGAACCAGACGACGGCGTCGACGATCCTGGGGTCCCCGTCTCCCTTCTGGAGGTAGCGCGCAGCGTGGTAGGGGATCAGGAGGAGGATCGCCGAGACGCGGATGGCGTCGAGGTGGTGACGCCGCTGACTTCCGTTTCCGGCAGCCTTCGCGCTGAGGGAAGCCGTGGCCGCGGTAGCGCGCCCGTTGGGTCCCCAGATAAGCATGCGAATGGTTTCTCCTCGATGGATGGTCTCCACAAGGAAGTCACGTAGCGCTGCCCCCTTCGCGATGCTCGCACGGGACCTCGGTCTATGCCCTCCGCGAATCACCTACCCCTGCAAACCGCGGTTGACACGCCCGGTCGGTGTGGAGCCCGTCGGCCCGTCGAGGCCCCACAACAGAAAACGCCCCGCCGGGGAGGCGGGGCGCTTCTGGGGTTACTACAGGGAGGAGAGCAGAGTCCAAATCGCGATCAGAGGCGACCGACAGTTCTGGCATCATCGAAGCTGTGGAACGGCCCCACATCAAGCTGAGCGGAGATATCGAAGGTTCCTACGTCGTTGAGGAGACCCGCGGCGATGGGCGTCTTGTGATTTCGCCTGATACGTCCGCCCAGGCCATCATGGAGCGCTTGGGCCACGAGCCCGCGACTCTTGCAGAGTTCGAAGCTGAGTATGGGCCTGTACAGCCGCCTGACGGCGAGGGGTAAACGTGCCAATCAAGCGGGGCTTCGCTCGGGTCGCTTTCGACGAGCTGGCTTGGCATGAGGATCTACGGCAGGCGCCCGGAAGTGCCAAACGGATCGGCGAAGAAACTCGCTCGCGCTTGGAACGCGAGGGGCAAGTCATCGATGCGCTCTTTGCCTGCGACGAAGAAGCGCGGGATGGAACCAGCCTTCCTGGGGTGCGGCATCTGCCGGCGGGCTCTCGTGGGGAGACCGTCTACCAGCTCGCGCATCGACGGCTGAATAGCTAGAGGCGCCTGTTGAGAAGTCGCCCCTGAGATCAAGGGGGGAGGTCGAGCCGAAGTCAGAGGCGGCGAAGCGGACGGATTCCGCTGCTGGCGATCCTCCGCGACTTCCTCGATGAGCAGCTCGTCAGGACGCGGAGAAGCGGGACCGATCGCATCTTCGGGCGTGCCGCCGATCAGGTCTTCTATCCCTCCACCATCGACGGCAGGGCGCGGCGAGCCTGGAAGGCATACAACCTTGCCGAGCGAGAAGCCGCCGAGGGGACGGGACGGGCACCGGTCCTCTTGACCTTGCTCACCCTCCACGAGTGCCGGCACACCTTCGCCTCGCTTCTGATCGACACCGGGGCGAACCCGAAAGCGATCCAGGTGGTGATGGGGCACTCCAAAATCCAGACAACCTTTGATGTCTACGGCCACTTGCTCCCGGGCAGCTACGACGACGTTCGGGCACGGATGGATGCGTATCTGGCCGCAGCCGATCCCCGAGCGACGAGTCCTTCGGAGGTTGCCGGGTAGCGCGGTTTTCTCCGAGACTGCGACTCCGAGGCTGAAACTTAGGCTGTTCAGGTTCTAGCCTTCGGTCGATGGAAGACGACGGGCTCGGATTTGTCGGTGCGGGGTGGCTGAGGGTTTTCCCGGCCCCTGCGCTGTGGGCCTATACCTATGTCGCGCGTCTCGCTTGGGGTGATGAGGGGCCCATTCCTGGTGACCTTGATGATCTTGAGCCGCAAGCTCTCCATGCAGAGAAGTACGGGGGGCTAGATGCGCCTCTTGGTGATGCAGCGATTAGCGACGGAGAGGACGACGAGGACTCCACCTGGAGGATGAAGTGGACGGAGTGGCAGGGCTACGCAATCGCGCTTGGGCGCCCAATGGAGACGTATCGCCACGTATTCGAGTTCATGGCGGAGATCGGACTTCTGGAGCGACGCATCGAGGATGGTGCTGTCTGGTGGAGACCCACCAGGCCTTGTCCACTGGCGGAAGACGCCCTTCCTCTTAGTGACGAGGAGAGGCAAATTCAGAGCCGTCTGCGTTGGCAGGATGCCTTCCGGCACGCCGAGAACCGAATCTTGAACTGGCTGGTGGATCAGCGGACCGACGCCCGAGAGCTGAAGGTGGAAACCTCGCTCGCGAGCTTGGCGGAGACCCTTGCTCTCGACCTTGATGACACTCGCCACGGTCTCGCCTGCGTTGTGGAGGGCGCGGTTGATATTTCGGCGGACCCCGAGCCTGAAGGCGTTGGCGTTGACGATCCCCTGGTGATCGTTGTTGATTGGCGGCGATTCGATGAAGACCGAATTTCCGTTCAGCTGGTCACTCCCGAGGAGTAATACCGGGGGTCGGGCTCCCGAGGCTGGAAGCGATCGCAGAAGGATGAGCATCACCGACCTCTTCGTCCTTGGCCTGGGCCTCGATTTGGCTGGGGCGGCGATCCTTGCCAGAGGACTGCTGCTCGGGTCCGCGTCGATAGCTGATTTGGGTACCTGGCGTGGGTTGAGCCACGGAATGACGGTCGAGCGATGTAGCGATCGTGCTCACGCAGAGCTAGGTCTTGCGGCCCTCGGGCTGGGCTTCCTGCTCCAAGCTGCCGGCTATGCGACTGTCATTGGTGGCGTGAAGCAGGCTTCAGGAATGAGGGAGGCTGCAGTCGCGATCCTCCTCCTGTTTGTCGCTGGGGCCTCGGTCGTATGGCTCTGGCGTCGCACCCACGGCCCCCGGTTGAGAAGTCTTCTCGTATCGGTGGCGCTGCATATAGGGGCCTCTGAGGCTGAACTTGAAGATGCCGCTCCGAGCCCTTGGACCAACTCAAGGGTCATGTATCTAGTGGGCCTCGCGCGGGCAGCCGGCTGGCACCCGGAACCCTCTGATCAGTTCGACAGTGGCGCTCATCTGTTTGTAGATCGCGTCTTCGGTATCGAGGTTCCGCGCTACCTGCCGATGCCCGAGGTTCGGGAGTGATCGGTCTGACTGGCGCATGAACTGGCGCATCAGGGCGTGACCTCATGTGGATGAACCTGCGGCAGCCGCGTTTTTTGGCTCCACAACAGAAAACGCCCCGCCGGGGAGGCGGGGCGCTTCTGGGGTTACTACAGGGAGGAGAGATATGTATCTCTATATATGTGTGGATCCGTGGGAGGTAGGTGAGCCCGGTTTGTGTCGAGTGCGTCGCTGTGGGAAGCAGCGAGGCGATATATCGACGCGGGGTTCAACCAAGAAGTCTTTGTCGTGGTCCTTTAGTCGGTTCCCTCTTGCGAATCCTTGAACAGCGTACGAACGTATGTGCGACTTGTGTGTGAGTGGGGTCACAGAACCCCTGCATCTCACGGATTCTCCGGCTTCCCGATACCCGATTTGCTCCAAAAAAGCGGATTGGGCGGAGGAAGTTGTCAACGAAATGTTGCATCGCTATCTCAGGCCGGGCTAAATCTCGCTCCTTGCGAGGGGTCTCTGTAGCGTTCGGGCGGTGAAGAAGTCCCGGATAGACGCGGTTTTGGCCGAGCGCGGCCTCTTTCCGTCTCGTTCCGCCGCCGCTGGCGCGGTGCGGGCGGGGGAAGTCCGGGTCGGGCAGGACGGGCCGGTGGCGCTGCGACCGAGCCAGCTGGTCGAGCCCGACTCGGAGCTGATCGTCGACGCGGGGCCGCGGTACGTATCCCGGGGCGGCATCAAGCTGGAGAACGCGCTCGACGCGCTCGGGATCGAGGTCGACCATCGCGATTGCCTCGACGTCGGCGCCTCCACCGGCGGCTTCACCGACTGTCTCCTGCAGCGGGGGGCGAAACGGGTGATCGCCGCCGACGTCGCCTACGGCCAGCTGGACGTGCGGCTGCGCGAGGACCCGCGCGTGTACGTGATCGAGCGGCTCAACGCGCGAGCGATGGAGCCGGGCGACCTGCCCTTCGTCCCGTCCCTGGCGACGGTCGACGTCTCCTTCATCTCCTTGGCCAAGGTGCTGCCGGCCGTCGCCCGCTGCCTCGCCCCGGAGGGTGAGGTCCTGGCGATGGTGAAGCCGCAGTTCGAGCTGGGGAAGAGCCGGGTGGGTCGCGGTGTCGTCCGCGATCCCGCCGACCGCGAGGAGGCCGTCCTCGGGGTCGCCGGGGCCGCCCGCGAGCTGGGTCTGCCGGTGCGGGGCGTCGCCTCCTCCGGGTTGCCTGGCCCGAAGGGCAACCGCGAGACCTTCGTCTGGTGCGGGGGCGTCGGGCCGGAGCTCGATGACCTGGAGGCCGCCGTCGCCGCGGCGGTGGAGGGAAACGGATGAAGACCGCGGCGCTGATCACCCACTCGCATCCGCCCGCCGCCTCCGAAGCGGTGGCGGTCGCCGCGGAGGTCGCCCATGAGCTCGGATGGCGGCTGGCCGCCAGCCAGGAGGAGCTGGAAAAGCACGGCGCCGCCGGCGAGGGGGTCGACGTCACCGCCGAACACACGCTGCCCGAGATCTGCCTCGTGCTCGGCGGCGACGGCTCGATCCTGCACGCGCTGCGGCGCTACGCCGGGACCCAGGTGCCGGTCTTCGGCGTCAACTTCGGGACCGTGGGATTTCTCGCCGCGGTCGAGCGGAGCGAGGCTCGCGACGGGATCCGCCGCGCTCTCGAAGGCGAGTTCGAGACGATCGAGCTGCCCGGGCTCGAGGTCACCTGCGACGAGGTGCGGGCGGTCGGGCTCAACGACATCACCCTGGCGCGGCGTCCCCACGACCGCGTCGCCGAGCTCAGCTACCGGATCGCCGGCAAGGAGGTCGGGCACGTGCGCTGCGACGGCCTCGTCGCCGCCACGCCGGTGGGCTCGACCGGCTACAACCTCGCCAACCAGGGCCCGATCCTGGCCTGGGGCGTGAAGGGCTACGTGGTCAGCTACATCGCCCCGCACTCACTGACCGCGCGGGCGCTCGTGGTCGCTCCCGGCGACGTACTCCACATCGAGAACGCGCCCGAGCGCGAGCCGGTCGAGGTCGCCGTCGACGGTGGCAAGGTCTCCGAGCTGGCGCCCGGTCAAGAGCTCGAGGTCCGCTTCCTTGATTCGGTCGGCCGTCTCGCCCAACTGCCGGGAACCAGCTTCTACCAGCGCATCAGAGACAAGTTCGGCCACCTCGCCGTCTGACCCTCCCAGGCCGGCGAAGTGGGTTCACTAGGGTGGCCCGCCATGGAGCGCAAGTGGTGGACCCTGCTGCTGGTCTCGATCGCGACCTTCATGCTGCTGCTCGACGTGACGGTCGTCAACGTCGCCCTGCCGGACATCCAGCGGGAACTGAACGCGAGCCTCTCAAGCCTGCAGTGGGTGGTCGACGCCTACTCGCTGATGCTGGCGGCGTTCCTGCTGACGGCCGGCTCGCTCGGCGACCGGCTCGGCCGCCGGCGGGTGTTCACGATCGGCTTCGGCATCTTCACCGTTGCCTCTTTCCTCTGCGGCATCGCCGAGGACCCGACGCTGCTGAACCTGGCCCGCGGGCTGCAGGGGATCGGCGGCGCCGGCATGTTCGCCACCTCGCTCGCGCTGATCGGCCAGGAGTTCCAGGGCAAAGACAGGGCCACCGCCTTCGGGGTCTGGGGAGCGACGGTCGGCGGCGCGGTGGCGGTCGGCCCGCTCGTCGGCGGCGTGATCACGCAGAACCTCGGCTGGGAGTGGATCTTCTTCGTCAACGTCCCGATCGGGATCACCGCGATGGTCCTGACCGAGCACAAGATCGTCAACGTCTTCGCCAAAGACCCCGAGCCGGTCGACGTGCCGGGACTCGTCACCTTCTCGGTGGCGCTCTTCCTGCTGATCTTCGGTCTGATCAGGGGGAACCCGGAGGGGTGGGGGAGCCCGATCATCCTCGCCTGCCTGATCGGCGCCGCGATCCTGCTGGCTGCCTTCGTCGCGATCGAGCACCGGGCGGCCCATCCGATGCTCGACCTTGCGCTCTTTCGCAAGCCGGCCTTCAACGGCGTCTCCGCGGTCGCCTTCGCCCTCTCGGCCGGGATGTTCGCGATGTTCCTCTACCTGACGATCTACATGCAGGGCGTGCTCGACTTCTCGCCCCTGGAAGCCGGCCTGCGCTTCTTACCGCTGACGGTCCTCGGCTTCGTCGTCGCGCCGATCTCCGGCACCCTCTCGCACCGGGTTCCGATCCGGATCCTGCTCGGCTGCGGCCTGACGCTGGTCGGGATCGGGCTGCTGCTGATGCACGGCCTCAGCCCGAGCTCCGAGTGGACGACGCTGCTGGTCGGCTTTCTACTCGCCGGAATCGGCATCGGGACCACCAATCCCGGCATCGGCCAGGCGGCGATCGCGGTGGTGCCGGTGGAGGAATCCGGGATGGGCTCGGGGATCAACACGACCTTCCGCCAGGTGGGCATCGCAACCGGGGTCGCCGGTCTCGGCGCGGTCTTCCAGGCCCAGGTCGACTCGAAGCTTGCTGAAGAACTGCCGGAGGTCCCCGCGGGTCTCGGCGAAGCAGTCGCCTCCGGCGGCTCTCGCGCCGCCTCGGAAATGGGCTTTCACGGCGGGGCGCTGCACGCTGCCGATCCCGCCTTCGTCAGCGGCATGAACGAGATCCTCGTGATCGGCGCGATCATCTGCTTCGTCGGCGCCATCCTCGGCTTCCTCCTGGTCCGCTCCGAGGACTTTGTGCAGCCGACCGGCGGCTAGTTCCACTTTCGCGCGGAAGTCGTTCCCGAAGATTTTCTTTCTGCGCGCCATTGTTGACAACAAGCTTCCTATGGTTGCCTCATGGTCGTAATGCCAAGGGAGAAATGGACCGACGAGCGGCTGGACAAAGCCTTCGGGCGAATCGACGGCGACCTGCGCGAACTCCGGGTCGAGATGAGGAAAGGCTTCGAGCAGATCGACAAACGGTTCGAAGAGATGGACAGGCGTTTCGAACAAGTCGACAAGCGCTTCGAACAAGTCGACAAGCGCTTCGAAGAGGTCGATAGGCGCTTCGAACGGTTCGACGAAAAGTTCGACGCTATGCAGCGAAATATGACCTTCTGGTTCATCAGCCTCTTCTCGGCCATCATCGCCAGCTTGATCTCCGGCGTCTTCGCTGCTTAAGCGGAACACGCGAGAAGTCCGCCCAAGTCGGTCCGCTCCCGTTGCTACACAGATCCCATGCTGCGTGAGCTGCGGATCGAGAACCTGCTCCTGATCGAGAGGGCCGAACTGCGGCTGGGCGAGGGGCTGAACGCGATCACCGGCGAGACCGGAGCGGGGAAGACGGTTCTTGCGCACTCGCTCGACTTGCTGATGGGCGGGAAGGCGAAAGCGCAAATCGTCCGTCCGGGCGCAGCAGAGGCCTGGGTCGAGGGCGTCTTCGACCTGCCCGAGGGGCTGATGGAGGAGCCGGAGTTCGCCGAGCTCGCGGAGCGGCTGCCGGAAGGCGCCGAAGAGGTGGTGCTGGGACGCCGCGTCTCTGCCGGCGGGCGCACCAGCGCCTTCGTCGCCGGTCGCGCTGCCACCGCTGCCGACCTGAAGCTTCTGGGCGGGCGCCTGATCGCGTTCTTCGGCCAGCACGAGCATCGGCGCCTGACGATCTCCTCGGCCCAGCTGGAGATCCTCGACGGCTTCGCCGGGGCCGAGCACCTAGAGGTGCGGCGCCGGTACCGGGAGGCGCATCGCGAGGTCGGTCACTTGGAGGCTGAGCTGGCGGAGCTGCGGGAGCGCGAAGGCTCCCGGGAGCGCGACCTCGACCTCTACCGCTACGAGCTCTCGGAGATCGAGGCGGTGGCGCCGGTCCCCGAGGAGCGTGAGGAGATGGCGGCGCAGCGCGAGCGGCTGCGCCACGCCGAGGGGCTGCGCGAAGCGGCCGGCTCCGCTCACGCCGGGCTTGCGGGAGCCGAAGAAGACGGTGGCGCGATTGCCGCCCTTGCTCAGGCTGAAGCGGCGCTGCAGGGGGCCGCGGGGCTCGACTCCTCGCTCGACGCGCTTGGCGAGCGGGTCGCCGCGCTGGGCGTCGAGCTCGGCGACGTGGCTTCCGAGTTGCGCGACTACGCCGAGGGCGTCGAGTCGGACCCGGGGGCGTTGCTGGCGATCGAGGAACGGCTGGAAGCGATCGACCGCCTTGAGCGCAAGCACGGCGGCAGCATCGGGTCGGTGCTCGCGCACGCCGAGCGCTGCCGTGAGGAAATCGCGCAGTTGGAGGGCGCCGAGGAGCGCAGCGCCGAGGCCGAGGCGGCGCTGGCCGCGGCCGAAGCGCGGCGGGCGGAGCTCGGGGAGACGTTGACCACCGGCCGCGAGACCGCAGCGGAGCCGCTGCAGGAGCGGGTCGCTGCGGAGCTGGAGCAGCTGTCGATGGCCGGGGCGACCCTCCAGGTCGTGCTCGAGCCGCACCCGGACGGCTACGGCGCCTCCGGCCGCGAGACCGTCGAGCTGCGGGTCGCTCCGAATCCCGGCATCGAGCCGGCGCCGCTGCGGGACGCCGCCTCCGGCGGCGAGCTCTCGCGGGTGATGCTGGCGCTGAGCGGGCTGGGCCAGGCGGCGAGCGCCGGAACGATGGTCTTCGACGAGATCGACGCCGGCGTCGGCGGCAGCACTGCGCGGGTGGTCGGCGAGCGGCTGCGGGCGCTGGGCCAGGGACGTCAGGTCATCTGCATCACCCATCTGCCGCAGGTCGCCTCGCTCGCCGACACCCACTTCCGTCTCGAAAAGGACGTCTCCGGCGAGCAGGCTCAGGCTACGGTCGAGCGGCTCGAGGGCGACGGGGTCGTCGCCGAGATCCGCCGCATGCTCGGCGGCGCCGATTCCGATGATGCGGCGACCCGACATGCGCGCGAGCTCCTCGCGGCCGCTTGAGCAAGCCCTTGCGGCCCTCCTCCCGCTTCGCGTAGCCTGAGGCGGTGGCCACCGCTTCTCGCCGTCGCCTTCCTGCCTTGCTCGGGCGCAGGCAGGGCGCGCGGGCAAACGAGCCGGTCGAGGGCACGGCGAGGCTGGGGGAGCGGACCAAGCATCTGGTCAAGCGGCTGCGGCCCGGTGAGGTGGCCGTCGTCAACCACGTCGACATCGACCGCATCGCCGCCGAGGAGCTGATCGAAGCCGGCGTCGTAGCAGTTCTGAACGCCGCGCCCTCGTCCTCGGGTCGGTATCCGAACGCCGGTCCCCTGATGCTCGCCCGCGCCGGGATCGTCCTCGTCGACGCCCCTGACGCCAAGCTCTTCGAGCTGCTCAAGGACGGCGACCGGGTGCGGATCCGCGGCGGCGCGATCTACCTGGGCGACGAAGAGGTGGCGCGAGGCCGCGTGCTCAGGGTCGCCGAGCTCGAACGCGAGATGCAGGAGCATCGCCAGCGGATCGACGAGGCGCTCGGCGAATTCGCCGAGAACACCGTCGCGCACGTGCGCGAAGAGACCGACCTGCTGACCGGGAACATCGCCTTCCCGCCGACCCGCGCCAGCTTTCGCGACCGCCACGTGCTGATCGTCGTCCGCGGCGACCGCCACCGGCGCGACCTGAAAGCGCTGCGCGCCTACATCCGCGACGTCCGCCCGCTGATCGTCGCCGTCGACGGCGGCGCCGACGGGATCCTGGAGGCGGGGCTGAAGCCCGACATGATCCTCGGCGACATGGACTCCGCCAGCGACGCGGCGCTGAGTTGCGGCGCCGAGCTGATCGTCCACGCCTACCCCGACGGCCGCGCGCCGGGCCGGGAGCGCCTGCGCGAGGCGGGGCTCGACCACCAGGTCGTTCCGGCCGCCGGGACCAGCGAGGACGTGGCGATGCTGATGGCCTACGAGAAGGGGGCGACGTTGATCGTCAGCGTCGGCGCCCACTTCAACCTGGTCGAGTTCCTGGATCGCAAGCGCGGCGGCATGTCCTCGACCTTCCTCACCCGCCTGCGGATCGGCGAGCGACTGGTCGACGCCAAGGGGGTGAGCCGGCTCTACAACCCGAGCTCTACGCTGGCGCCGCTGGCCTTCTTCGTGGTCGCCTTCCTCGTCCTGGTGACGATCCTCGTCATCACCTCGCCGGCGCTGAACGACGTCTGGGAACTGGTCTGGCTGAAGATCCGCATCTGGTTAGGCATTTAGATGGTGGATTTCGATGCCTGTCTCCTAGCCGACTAGCCTTCGCCTGCGAATGGGGTACTCCGCCCGCTACCACGCCACCTCGCTGATCGCCGTCTTCCTCGCGCTCGCGATCGGGATCCTGATCGGCGCCGAGTTCGGCGGCGACGCGCTCACCAATACGCGCAAGGACCTCGAGCACAGCCTCGTCGGCAACCTCCAGGACGCACGCTCCCGCGCCGACGAACTGAGCGCCGAGCTGAACCGCTCCGACGAATTCGGCGAACGGGTCTACCCGGTCCTGACGCGGGACCGCCTGGCGGGGAGGCGGCTGGCGATCGTCGCCCTCGGCGGCCTGCCGAGCGACATCACCTCCGACGTCGAGGACGCCCTCGGCCCGACCGGGGCGAAGCTGGTCGGGGTCGGAGTGGTGCGCGAGCCGGTCGACCTCAACGGCCTCGCGTCCGATCTGGCGAAGACGCGCTTCGCCGACCTGCGGACGAACCCGGACGCGCTGACCGAACTCGGGACGGGGCTGGGGCGACAGATCGCGCTAGGCGGCACCTTGCCCGACCTGGTCCGCGGCCACCTCTTCTCGCGTGCCAGCGGCAGCTTCGGCGGCCTCGACGGCGTCATCGTCGTCCGCGACCAGCCTGAAGACATGGGGCCGGTGCAGCGCTCACGGGCAAACCAGCTGGAGTCGGCGCTGATGAGCGGGATCACCGCCACCCGGGTCCCCGCGGTGGGGGTCGAGGCGACGACGACCGAACCTTCTTCGGTCTCCTTCTTCCAGGGCAACGACCTATCCAGCGTCGACGATGTCGACCTCACCGCCGGCCAGCTGGCTTTCGTCTTCGCGATGCTCGGGGCGGAGGGCAGCTTCGGGGTCAAGGGCACCGCCGACAGGCTGCTGCCGGATCTGCTGACGGAGGCTCGATAGCGGGATGTACTGGGTCGGCTTCCCGTTGGCGATCGCGATCTCGCTGTTCCTCGTGCCGGCCGGAGCTCGCGGGCTGCGCGATGCCGGGCTGGTGCGGGAGAACTACCGCGGCGCGCTGCTGGCCTTCCCGCTCGGGGCGGTGCTGGCGACGGCGGCGCTGGTGACGCTGGCACCGCTCGCCTTCCTCAACGACCGCGCCGACCTCGACCTGCTGGAGCCGGGGCTGCGCCAGTGGCTGCCCTACCTACTGGGAATCGCCTTCCTCGGCTTCCTCGACGACGCGCTCGGGCGCGGCGAAGCGGAGGCGACGCCGCGCGGCTGGCGGGGGCACTGGACGGCGCTGCGGGCGGGGTCGCTTTCCACCGGGGCGATCAAGGCGATCGGGGCGCTGGCGCTGGCCGCCTACGTCGTCTCCGGCCGTGGGCTCGAATCCTGGCGCTACATCGCCGACGTCGTCCTCCTGATCCTCAGCACCAACCTGGGCAACCTGCTCGACCTGCGGCCGGGACGGGCGGAGAAGGCGCTGGCCCTGCTCGCCGTCGGCCTCTGCCTCGGCGCCTGGACCTTCGAGCCGCTCGAACTGCTGGGGATCTTCGCCGGGCCGGTGCTGGTCGGAGCCTGGCTGACGCTCGGGGAGCGGGCGATGCTGGGGGATACCGGCTCCAACCTGATCGGCGCCGTTGCCGGCGTCTGGCTGCTGACGACTTTGGGTGCCGATGCCCGCTTGATCGCGCTGGCGGTGGTCTTGGCGCTGACGGTCTACGGAGAGATTCGCTCAATTTCCGCAACCATCGATTCGGTTCCGCCCCTGCGCTGGCTAGACTCGCTCGGCAGAGCATGAGTCCAGGGAACAAAGGCGACACGCGGTTCATCTTCGTCACCGGCGGCGTCGTCTCGGCCCTCGGCAAGGGGATCACCGCAGCTTCGATCGGTCGCCTCCTCGTCTCCCGTGGCTACCGGGTCCAGCTGCAGAAGTTCGACCCCTACATCAACGTCGACCCGGGGACGATGAGCCCGTTCCAGCACGGCGAGGTGTTCGTCACCGAGGACGGGGCGGAGACCGACCTCGACCTCGGCCACTACGAGCGCTTCACCGACGAGAACGCGACCCGCGCCTCCAACGTCACCGCCGGCGCGGTTTACAACTCGGTGATCAAGCGCGAGCGCCGCGGCGACTACCTCGGCGCCACCGTGCAGGTGATCCCGCACATCACCAACGAGATCAAGCAGAAAATCCTCATCGTCGCCGAGTCGCAGGCGGTCGACTTCGTGATCACCGAGATCGGCGGCACCGTCGGCGACATCGAGTCGCTGCCCTTCCTCGAGTCGATCCGCCAGCTCTACACGGACCTCGGGCCGAAGCGGGCGATGTTCGTCCACCTGACCCTGGTGCCCTACGTCGGCCACGCCGGCGAACTGAAGACGAAGCCGACCCAGCACTCGGTCAACGAGCTGCGCCGGATCGGGATCCAGCCGCACGCGCTGGTCTGCCGCTCCGAGGGGCGCCTTGACCGGGAGATCCGCGGCAAGATCGCCCTCTTCGCCAGCCTCCCGGTAGACGCGGTGATCTCCGCCCACGACGTCGACAACATCTACAAGGTGCCGCTCGTCTTCCGTGCGGAGGGGGTCGACGACCTCGTCCTCGACCACTTCGGGATGGAGGCGCCCTCGCCCGATATGGCCGAATGGGAAGACATGGTGCGGCGCGCCGAGTCCGCCACCGGCGAGGTGCGGATCGCGGTGGTCGGCAAGTACGTACAGCTCGCCGACGCTTACAAGTCGGTGATCGAGGCGCTGGAGCACGGCGGCTTCCACCACGGCGTCAAGGTCAAGGTCGAGCTGGTCGATTCCGAGAACTTCGACCCCGAGAAGCTCGAGGGCTGCGACGGGATCCTGATCCCCGGCGGCTTCGGCGAGCGCGGGATCGAGGGCAAGGTCGAAGCGGCGCGAATCGCCCGCGAGAAATCGATTCCCTACCTGGGGATCTGCCTCGGGATGCAGATCGCGGTCGTCGAGTTCGCCCGCCACGTTGCCGGGATGGACGGCGCCAACTCGGCCGAGTTCGACCCCGAGACGCCCTACCCTGTCGTCGACCTGCTGCCGGAGCAGAAGGAAGTCTCCGATATGGGCGGGACTATGCGCCTCGGCGCCGATCCGGTGAAACTGCACGAGGGCACGCGGGCGCGCGAGATTTTCGGCGAGCCCGTGATCTACAAGCGCCACCGCCATCGCTACGAGGTCAACAACCAGCTGCGGCGCCGGCTCGAAGACGAGGGGCTCGTCTGCGGCGGCACCTCCCCCGACGAGCGCCTGGTCGAGATGGTCGAGCTGCCCGACCACCCGTTCTTCGTCGCCTCCCAGTACCACCCGGAGTTCAACTCCCGCCCCAACCGCCCCGAGCCGCTCTTCCGCGAGTTCGTCGGCGCGGCGGCGCAACAGGCCGGCACCCGCCCGGCCGAAGGCGGGGAGATCGAGGTTGTTGCCGAGATCGGCTCTGAGCCGAGCGTCGAGACCGACGACCTCGGCGTCCGCCGCTCCGCCTGACCGTTCCCGGTTAGCCTTCCGGCCGTGGGTTCACGGCTCTACGAGAGGTTCGTCCGCTACTGCGAGGTCCGCAGCCCTACCGGCGAGGAGCGGGAGGTCGCCGACACGCTTGCCGCTGAGCTGCACGGGATGGGACTGGAGGTAGTCGAGGATGAGGCTGCCGAGGCGGCGCAGGCCGGCGCCGGCAACCTGATCGCCCGCTCGGCGGGCACCGGCGACGGGTGGCTGATGTTCTGCGCCCACATGGACACCGTCCCCCACAAGGGCCGGGTCGAGGTGGTCGACGACGAAGGCGTCTTCCGCAGCCGCGGCGAGACGATCCTCGGTGCCGACAACAAGGCGGCGGTGGCCGTCTTCATGGAGCTGATCACCCGCCACGTCGAAAACCCGGCGCGGGTGGGAATCGAGATCGTGCTCACTGTCGCCGAGGAGCAGGGACTGCGGGGGGCGAAAGCTTTCGACGCCTCGCAGTTGCGCTCGAACGCCGGGTTTGTCCTCGATCACGCTGGTGCGGTGGGCGAGGTGATCGTGACGACGCCGACCCAGCAGAAGATCCTCGCCGACTTCATCGGCGTCGAGGCGCACGCGGGAATCCGGCCCGAGGACGGCAGTAATGCGATCGCGGCCGCGGCGGCAGCGGTCTCGCGGATGGAGCTTGGACGCCTCGACGAGGAGACGACGGCGAACGTCGGGTTGATCTCCGGCGGGACGTCGGGCAACGTCGTGCCGGGCCACTGCGCGATCCACGCCGAGGCGCGCAGCCTCGACACCGAGCGGGCGGCCGAGGTCGCCGGCAGGATCGCCGACGCCTGTGCCTGGGGGGCCAGCGAGCACGGCTGCGACGTCGACGTGCGAATCGAAGAGCTGTTCCGCGGCTACAAGGTGCCGAAAGACTCGGCGGCGCTGGGACTCGCCGAGGCGGGCCTGCGCGCCGCCGGCCTGGAGCCGCAGCGGGTGGCGATCGGCGGCGGCAGCGACGCCAACGTTTTCCGCCGCGACGGCTTCGACTGCGTCCTCCTCTCCAACGGCACCTCCGACGTCCACACCTCCGAGGAGAGGGTGCCGGCGAAGGCACTGGACAAGATGCTCGAGGTATGCGAGGGCATCGTCGCTGCGGCGGCAGAACCTCCGGCGAGCGAGTAAGTGGGCCGGCGCCTGAAGCTGCGCCGGGGAGTGGTCGTCTCCGCGGAACCGCTGGAAGTAGAGATCGACGGCGAGCGCCGCCGCGCCTGGGCCGACGAGGTCCTGCTGGGCGAGATGCGCGAGGGCGACGAGGTGGTGGTCAACACCGCCGCCCTCGACCTGAGCCTCGGCTCCGGCGGCTTCGACGTCGTCCACGTCAACCTCACCCGCGGCCTGGAAGGTGAAGGCGAGGGAGACGCCCACGTGATGAAGCTGAACTACACCTCGCTCCAGCACCCGGTCGATCCCATAGAGCGCCCCAACTCGCGGTTCGAAACGGACGAAATGCGTCCGAAAGGAAGCGCGCGATCGGCGCCGGTGGCGGTCCTCCCGCTTCACGGACACCTCGCGCCGGCGGCTTGGGCGGCGGCGCAGGCGGCGCCCGGCCTTCGGGTCGGCTACGTACAGACGGGCGGCGGCGCGCTGCCGGGGTCCTTTTCCCGAGACGTCAAGCAACTACGCGAGCGCGGTCTTCTAGCCGACCACATCACCGCCGCCCCCGCCTACGGCGGCGAACACGAGGCCCTAAGCACCGTCGGCGCCCTGGACGCCGCCGCGACCGAGCTCAACTGGGACGCCATCCTCATCGGCCCCGGCCCAGGAATCATCGGCTCCGACACCGCCTACGGCCACGGCGGCATGGCAGCCCTAGAAAACGCCCACGCCGCCCTCTCCCTATGCCTCCCAACCCTGATCTCCCCCCGCCTTTCCAGCGCCGACCCCCGCGACCGCCACCGCGGCCTAAGCCACCACACCCGCACCGTCCTCCAGCTGCTCCTAGCCCCGGTCGAGGTCCCTGTCCCTGCTGGGTACCCCGAGGTGGCAACCGCCCTCGAACCCTTCGACCACCAGGTACAGCAGGTAGCTGTGGACCTAGAGGGCTATGCCGCAGCCGATTTGCCTACCACCACTATGGGCCGCTCCCTGCAGGAGGACCCGCTGTTCTTCGCGGCAGCCCTAGCCGCTGGGCGCCTCCTCGCCGAGCGGGTGGCCGGGCGGGGAGGCCCTCCCCAGACACTCAACCTCGAGCCATAGCGAGAGGTGTCTGGGGAGGGCCTCCCTGCCCGGCCCCAGCGCATGGTCCCTTGCGTCCCAAGGGATGTATTGAAGAGAGGCGAACCCACCCGTCATGGCCGTGGCGATCAAACCCCAGTCACCATCTGCTGCGGCCAAACCCGGCGCCGACAAACGCTTCGAGTCCCTAGTCCTAGATTTCCTCTCCTACCTAGAGCTGGAGCGAGGCCTCTCCCGCAACACCCTCAACGCCTACCGCACCGACCTCCTCCAGTACGGCGAATACCTCTCGGCGCACGACCGCGACGCCCTTGAGGCATCGGCCGCCGACGTCGCCGATTTCCTCGCCGAGCTGGCGACGGGAGAGGGCCGGCCGGCCTGCTCGGCGGCGACCATCCACCGCAAGGCGGCGTGCCTGCGCTCCTTCTACAAGCACCTGCGCCGCGACGAGCTGATCGGCGACGACCCGACGGCGGCGCTGACGGCGCCGCGGCGCTCGAAGAAACTGCCGCACGTCCTCAACTACTCCGAGGTGCAGAAGCTGCTCGCCTCGCCGAAGGGGAGCGAGCCGACGGCGCTGCGCGATCGCGCTCTGCTCGAGGTGATGTATGCCTGCGGCCTGCGTGCTTCAGAGACGATCGGGCTGGAACTCGGGGACGTCGACCTGCGCGAGGGGGTCCTGCGCGCCCGCGGCAAGGGCTCGAAGGAGCGCCTGGTGCCGCTCGGCCGCCAGGCGATCGCCGCGATCAACGGTTACCTGCGAGGCGGCCGGCCAAAGCTGGTCGGCGAGCGCCAGGAGTCGCATCTATTCGTCAACTTCCGCGGCGGGGCGCTGACCCGTCAGGGCCTCTACAAGATCGTCCAGCGTCACGCCCGCGATGCCGGCCTGGCCGGGAAGATGAGCCCGCACACGCTGCGCCACAGCTTCGCCACCCACCTGCTCGCCGGCGGCTGCGACCTGCGCGCCGTGCAGGAGATGCTCGGCCACGCCGACATCTCGACCACCCAGATGTACACGCACCTCTCGGGCGATCGCCTCAAGGAGGTCTACTTCTCGGCGCACCCGCGAGCTAGCGATTGACATGAAGTAGAACTCAGGCCATGCCCGAGCTGCCCGAGGTGGAGACCGTCGTGCGGCAGCTGGAGCCCGAGGTCGAGGGGCACCGGATCGAGCGGCTCGAAGTGCTCGATCCGCGCTGGTCGCGGCCGCTGCCGCCCGAGAAGGTCGGCGTGGCGGTGAGCGGCGCGACGATCGAGCGGCTCGGCCGGCGCGGCAAGTACATCCTCATGCACCTCGACGGATCGCGGACGCTGGTCATGCACCTGCGGATGACCGGCAACCTGATTCTCCGCGAGGGCGAGGAGATGCTCGACCCCTCGGAGGGGCGGCGCTTATATGAGAGCGAGCGCTCGACCGAGGAGCGGCACCTGCGGGCGCGCTTCGTCCTCGACGATGGGCGCGAACTCTGGTTCACCGATCCACGTCGGTTTGGCGAGGCGTTTCTGCTTGACGACTCCAAGCTCGAGGAGCGCTTCGCGAAGCTCGGGGTCGAGCCGTTCTCGCCCGAGTTCACGCCGCAGGCGCTAGGGGAGATGGCGGCGGGGCGGCAGGCGCCGCTGAAGTCGTTCCTGCTCGACCAGTCCGGCGTCGCCGGGGTCGGCAACATCTACGCCGACGAGGCGCTCTTCCGAGCCGAGCTGCACCCGCTGTCGCCGGCAGGGTCGATGAAGCCGGAGCACCTGGAGGCGCTGCGCGACGCGGTCGTGGGGGCGTTGGAGGCGGGGATCGACGCCGGCGGCTCCTCGATCGACGACTACCGCGACTCGCGAGGTGAAAAAGGAACGATGCAGGACGAGTTTCTCGTCCACACCCGCGAGGGTGAGGAATGCCATCGCTGCGGCGGCACGATCGTCCGCATCGTCGTCGGCGGCCGCTCGACCTACTTCTGCCCGAGCTGCCAAGTGCGGTTGCGGAAGCGGCCAAAAAAACGCAAATTGCGACGTACAGCCTGACTTTTCTGTCCGATCCGTCGGTCATCTTTGTTTTCGTGGCCGGAATTACGGTCAAGACCGAGGCGGTTGTGCTGCGGAGCATTCGTTACGGCGAGGCTGACCGCATCCTCCACCTCTACTCCAAGACCCGCGGGCGGATCGGGGCTATCGCCAAGGGGGCGCGCAAACCCCGATCTCGCTTCGGCGGGCGCTTGGAGCCGTTCTTCCGGCTCGACTTGATCCTCCACGAAGGCCGCGGCGACCTGATGACGGTGACCAGCGCGACTACCGTCGACGGCTACCCGCGCCTGCGGAGCTCGGGCGCCGCCCTCACCGCCGGGGCCCGCGCCTGCGACTCGGTGCTGCGCCTGCTCGACGCGGCCGAGCCCAACCCGCCCGCCTACAACCTCCTCTGCCGCTACCTCTCCCTGCTCGACGACCCGGCCGCGCCGCGGGCGGCGGAGCTCGAGACCGCCCTCGCCTTCCGGCTGAAGCTGGCGCTCGTCGCCGGCTTCGCTCCCGAGCTCGCCTCCTGCGCGCGCTGCGGCGAGGCCGAGCACCTGGCCGGCTTCTCCGGCGCCGCCGGCGGAGTCGTCTGCGCCGGCTGCGAAGCGGGCTCTTTCCCGCTCGGCGAGGAGGCGCACCGGTTCATGGTCGAGGGTCTGGCGAACCCGCTGAGCGAGGCGCCGGAGGCCGAGCCGCGGGCCCTGCGGCTCGTCGAGCGCGCAGTTGGCGAGACTTTGGAGCACCACGCGCACGTGCAGCTGCGCGCCGCGGCTTAGACTCGGCGGGTGCCCCTCACCGCCACCTTCGAGGACCGGATCTCCGCGCTGGAGGAGGAGTTTCTCTCGCCGCAGGCAACCCGGTCGTATCCGGCGCAGCGGCAGCGGGAGGAGCCGGACAGCCCGCTGCGGACGCCGTTCCAGCGCGATCGCGACCGCATCGTCCACTCGAAGTCGTTCCGGCGGCTGAAGCACAAGACCCAGGTCTTCGTCGCCCCCGAGGGCGACCATTACCGCACCCGCCTGACCCACACGCTCGAGGCCTGCGGGATCGCCCGCACCGTCGCCCGCGCCCTGCGCCTCAACGAGGACCTGACCGAGGCGATCGGGCTCGGCCACGACCTCGGCCACCCGCCCTTCGGGCACGCCGGCGAGGAGACGCTCGACGCAGCGCTGCGCGACCACTGCGGTGCCGGCTTCCGCCATAACGAGCACTCGCTGCGGGTCGTCGACGTCCTCGAGCGTGACGGCGAGGGCCTGAACCTGACCGAGCAGGTGCGCGACGGCATCCTCAACCACACCGGCTCCCGCAAGCCGGCAACGCTGGAGGGGCAGATCGTCAAGCTGGTCGATCGCGTTGCCTACATCAACCACGACATCGACGACGCCCTGCGGGCCGGCATCCTCCGCCAGGAAGACCTGCCGGCGGCGGAGATCGAGCTGCTCGGCCCGACCGGCTCGCAGCGGATCGACACGCTGGTTCGCGACATCGTCGACCACTCCGAGGGCGAGGGCGAGATTCGCCAGGGCCGCGAGGTCGGCGGGGCGATGCTGCGGCTGCGCAAGTTCATGTTCGATCGGGTGTATCTCGGGCCGGAGGCGCGCAGCGAGCACGAGCGCGTGCAGCGGACGATGCGCGGGCTCTTCGCGCACTATCTCGCCAACCCGGAGGAGATCCCGGCTCTCGACCCGTCCGCGAGCGAGTGCCAGCGGGTCGCCGACTACATCGCCGGGATGACCGACCGCTTCTGCATCGCCAAATTCACCGAGCTGACCGTCCCGGAGGAGTCGAGGTTCTAGATGGCGCTGATCTCGAACGAGAGCCTGGAACGGGTCAAGGCGGCCGCCGACATCGTCGAGGTCGTCTCCGCCCACACGGACCTGCGGCGCCAGGGCGCGCGCTACGTCGGACTGTGTCCGTTCCACGAGGAGCGGACGCCGTCGTTCTCGGTCGAGCCGACCGAAAAGCTCTACCACTGCTTCGGCTGCGGGGTCGGCGGCGACGTGATCAAGTTCATCGAGGAAAAAGACGGCCTCAACTTCACCGAGGCGGTCGAGATGCTGGCCGACCGCTACGGCGTCGAGCTCGAGCGCGAGCAGGAGGACCCGCGGGCTGAGGCGAAACGGCAGCGGCGGCGGCGCCTCGAGCAGCTGCTCGAACGCTCGGCCGCCTTCTACTCCAACTACCTCTGGGAGTCGGAGGAGGCCGGCAGGGCGCGCGACTACCTGGCGCAGCGGGGGCTGGGGGAGGAGGTGCTGCGCGCTTTCGGGGTCGGCTACGCCCCCAGCGCCTGGGACAAGATCCTCGTCCGCGGCCAGCAGGCGGGCTTCAGCGTCGAAGAGCTGCGCGCGGTCGGGCTGGCGCAGCGTGGTCGCAGCGGCGGCGATTACGACCGCTTCCGCGAGCGGATCATGTTCCCGATCCGCGACCGCCGCGGCCGCGTCCTCGGCTTCGGCGGCCGGGCGATGCGCTCCGATCAGGGCGCCAAGTACGTCAACACCGCCGAGACCGACTTCTTCCACAAGAGCCAGATCCTCTACGGCGTCGACCGCGCCAAAGCGGCGATCGCCAAAGCCGGCCGCGCCGTCGTCGTCGAGGGCTACACCGACGTCCTCGCCCTGCACCAGGCGGGGATCGAGGAGGCGGTGGGGGTGATGGGGACGGCGATCACGCCCGACCAGGTGGGGGCGCTCTCGGGGATGGTCGAGGAGGTCGTGCTGGCGCTCGACGCCGACTCGGCCGGGCAGGAGGCGATGCTGCGGGCGCAGCGGGTGGCCGCCGGGCGGCGGATGCGGCTGCGGGTGGCGGCGATGCCGACGGGCGAGGACCCGGCGGAGATGATGGCCGCCGACGGGGGGGCGGAGCGCTTCCGCGAGCTGCTCGAGCGCGCCGAGGAGCTGACCGCCTTCCAGGTCCGGCTCGTCCTCGACCGCACCGACACGACCTCGCCGACCGAGCGCGACCGGGCGCTGGCCGAGGTGGCGCCGGTGCTGGCGGGGATGGGGGAGACGGTGAGCCGCGACGAGCTGATCCGCAAGGTTGCCGAGCAGCTCGATCTGGAGCCGGCGATGGTGATGGGACGGGTCGTCGCCGCGACGCCGGCCACGGGCGGGCGGCAGGATCCAGGGCCCGAAACCCGCGACCGGGCACAAGCCCAGCCGGTGCGCCGCACCGCCGAGCTGACCTCGCGCGAGCGGCGCGAGCGGGCGCTCCTGGCGATGTGCATCGCGCTCCCGAACGAGGGCAAGGAGTACCTTGCCCGCCTCACCGAGGCCCATCTCTCGCCGACCGGCCTGCGCGCCGCCACCTGGCTGCGCGAGCATCCCCAGGACCCGGCGTCGAACCTCCCGCACGACGACGGTGAGCTCGCCGGCCTGATCGCCGAACTCGTGATCATGTCCCGCGAGGAGCCCGCCTCCCACGAAGCGATGGAGCTCAACTACCTCCTCCTCGACCAGCGCCGCCTCGAGGACGAAATCGCCGCCGCCGGCGAGCGCGGCGACTACGAGCGCCGCGCCGCCCTCAGCCGCGAACGAGCCGCCCTGGTTCAGCGGATCGCCCACGCAGAGCGACCGGCAAGCAGCATCTAGACCTTCTGTCTGCGCATTTTTCTGTCTGCGGCTCCTGCGAAAATCCAGCCATGCAGAAGGAGTTCCTCGAACAGTGCCTGGCGGAGGGAATGTCCCTCGAAGCGATCGGCAAACGAGCCGGGAAGCACGAATCCACGGTCAGCTACTGGCTGAAGAAGCACGGGTTGACGGCGGCGCAGGCGGAGAAGCACGCGGCGAAGGGAGCGCCGGCGAAGGAGGAGTTGGAACGGCTTCTTGCTGCCGGGCTGTCACTGCGGGAGATCGCGAAACGAATGGATCGCAGCCTGGCGACGATCCGCCACTGGATGCGCAAGTACGAGCTGAAGGCACGTGGGCATAGGCATGACCGCCCGAAGGACTGCTCCCGGGAAGTCACTCTGGACTGTTCGCGTCATGGGACTGACCACCTTTGTCCTCGAGGGGCGCGGCTCGTACAGATGCAGGCGGTGCCGAGTTGAGCAGGTGGCGGGTCGTCGCAGGGAGATCAAGCGCATCCTGGTCGACGAGGCAGGCGGCAAGTGCGTGCTCTGTGGCTACGACAAGTGCCCTCAGGCCTTGCAGTTCCATCATTTGGACCCGAAGACGAAGAGTTTCCACTTGGGACAAGGTGGCCTAAGCCGTTCACTGGCTCGATGCCGTGAGGAGGCTCGCAAGTGCGCACTCCTCTGTGCGACCTGCCATGCCGAGGTCGAGGCAGGAATAACGGCGATGCCGCTAAATTCTGTTCCGGACGCTGATCCGGGGTAGCTCACCTGGATAAGCCCGGTCCGGGGTAGCTCAACTGGCAGATGCGCTCGACTGTTAATCGAGAGGTTGTGGGTTCGAGTCCCACCCCCGGAGCTTCTTAGGCGGCGGTGAGCTCTTTCAGCGCCAATTGCTCGACCAGTTCGGCACCTCGTGCGGCACCGTCGTTTGCGGCTCCCCAAGCGGCAGTCTCCTGCGCCTTCGCAGTGAAGTTCGGTTCGTTCAGCAACCGCCGCACCGCCCACCTCAGCGGCGTCGGACGGCAGAGGCGCCAGGGCAGCGAGAGCCCCGCGCCGGCCCAGGCGACTCGCATCGCGGTCTCGCTCATGTCGCCGATGATCGGGCAGATCAGGATGGGGGTGCCGGCGCCGAGGGCACGGGCGACGGTGCCGTGGCCGCCGTGGGAGATGACCAGGGAGGCGGCGGGCATCAGCTGGCTGTAGCTGAGCCATTCCACCAGGACCGCGTTGGCGGGGACCTCGATCGGCTGCTGAGGCGCCACCCGGTTCGTCGTCGCCACTACCCGCACGGGCTCGTGCGCCAGCGCGGCCAGCGCGGTGCGGACGAGGTGGTTGTCGGAGTCGTGGGCGGTGCTGGGGGCGACGAGGACGAGGGGGTCGTCCCCCGGCGGCAGCTCGATCTCGGAGTGGGGTAGCTCGAAGGTCATCGGGCCGGTGATCTCGACGCCCGGCGGCCACTGCCGCGGGTACTCGAGCTGGGGGTAGGTGGCGACTAGCGCTAAGTCGGGGCTGATGCCGCCATGGAAACGGTCGATCGGCGGCAGGTCGAGGCGGGCGCGCTGGATGTTGAGGTCGCGGCGGCCCTGTTCGAGGCCGACGCGAAGGGCCCGATCGTGGCCGTAGCGCCAGACCTTGCGGCCGAGGCCGGTGCGCGGCGGCCGCAGCCCGATCGCGAAGAACGGGAACCCGGGCTCGACGACCGGATAGATGTGCGGGATCAGCGTCGCAAGCGGGATTCCGGCCCGCTCGGCCGCCAGGGTGGGGGCGAGGGTGAGGATGTCGCTGACGACGACGTGCGGCCTGAAGTGCTCCAGCAGCGGCAGCAGCGCCTTCGCTGCCTCGGCCGCGTGCTGGCCTTGCTCGGAGTCGGGGTCGGGCGGCGGGAACATCCGGTATTCCTCGGCGGCGGCGAAGCCGAGCCCCTCGCCCTCGACAGCGGCGCGCCGCTCCTCCCACGTCTCGATCACGACCTCGTGGCCGCGCGCCGCCAGCGCTTTGCCCAGCGCGATCGCAGGAAACACATGCCCGGCGTCGCCGAAGGCGGCGACGAGTATGCGCAGGCGCTCGGGCACGCCCGATCCCACACTAGGGGGTATCGAGACTCTCGCCGGGGCGCGTAAAGACGATCTCCGGGATGTGGCAGTTCCTCGAAGTCCGCAGCAGGAATCGGACCGCCTCGCCGAGGTCCTCCGGCCGGATCATCTCCTCGGGCGGGATCTGCCCCTGGACGAACTCGGTCATCGGCGTCTCGACGAAGCCCGGCGCCAGGGCGGTGCACTGGATCCCGGCGTTGCCCGCCTCGCGGTGGGTCGACTGGGTGAAGTTGATCACCGCGGCCTTCGTCGCGGCATAGATCGAGAGCCAGGCCTGGCCGCCTTTGCCGGCGATCGAGGCGGTGTTGACGATCAGCGCCTTGCCGTGCTCGGTCCCGGCCTTACGCAGCATCGGCAGCCCCTCGCGGGTGCCGAGGATCAACGCCCGCAGGTTGACGGCCAGCTGCATGTCGAGGTGCTTGGTCTGGATCTGCTCCATCGGCGCCCCGATCCCGACCCCGGCGTTGTTGACGAGCGCGTCGAGCCGGCCGAACTTCTGGCGGTGAGCGGCGAAGATCGCGACCACGTGGTCCTCCTCGGCCATGTTGGCCGGGATCGGCTCGACCTCGAAGCCTTCGCCCTTCAGCCCCTCGGCGGCTTCCTCGAGCTTCTCCGGCCGGCGGGCGGCGACGGTCAGCGCATAGCCTTCTTCGCCGAGGACTTTCGCGATCGCGAGCCCGATCCCGCTCGAAGCTCCGGTCACCAATGCCGCACGATCAGCCATCTCATCTCCTCCTCGTCGAGAACCATGTGGACCCTATCTGTCCATAACATGCCGCCGATGCGCGCCCCCCGCCTCGCCCCAGCGCTACTCGCTCTGCTTGCGATCGGGGCTCTGACCGGGGGCTGCGGCGGTGGCTCCGGCTCTGACGAATCGACCTCCGGCGGCGGCGAAACGGTCGCAAGCCGCCCGGCCCCGCCCAAGTCGGAGTTTCCGACCCCGGAAGGCCGATCGCTGCGGGAAGTGCTGAAGGCGGCCGACGGCTCCGCCGAAGTCCTGGTGGAACCTGCCGCCCTCGTCTTCTACCCCGGGAAGAACCGCTACCCGTTCGAGATCTTCGATCGCGATCGCCACCCGATCTCAGACGCCGAAGTCGCCCTCTACTACGCCAAGGTGCCGCAGCCCAAGCCGGGGGCCAGGTCGAAAACCGGCAACCGTGGCCAGGTCGCCAAAGCCGAAGCGCAGGCTCTGGACGAGCCGGCGGTCGGCCCGTTTCCAGCCTCCGTCGAAAGCCTGGCGACGGAACCCCGATTCCGCGGGCGCAGCACCGCCGACGATCCCGATGCCGCGGCCGTCGTCTACGCCGCCGAGCTCCCCTTCCCAAGCGACGGGGAATGGCGGATCGCCGCCGTCCTCAAGCAGGAAGGGGAACTGAAAGTGGCGCTTCTGGGCAGCGCACGAGTCGGTGAATTCAAGCGGGTGCCGAAACCTGGGCAAAAAGCGCCGGTTATCCATACGCCGACCGCGCAGGATGCGGGCGGGGAGCTGTCGAAGATCACGACCCGGGAACCCCCCGATAGCCAGAACAAGGTGGATTACGCGGACGCCCTGGGCAAAGAACCGATAGTCCTCTTGTTTGCGACCCCCCAGTTCTGCCAGAGTCGGGTCTGCGGCCCCGTCGTTGACGTGGCGGAGCAGGCAAAACACGAATACGGAGACAAGGCGGCCTTCATCCACATGGAGATCTACAACGAAAACGACCCCGGCAAGAAGGTGCGGCCCCAGGTGCGGGCGTTCCACCTGCCGAGCGAGCCGTATCTGTTCACGATCGACCGCCAGGGCATCGTCCGCGAAGCAGTCGAGGGAGCGTTCGGACTCAAGTTGATGCACGAAGCCGTCGACAAGGCGATCGCACGATGAACGAGAAAGCAGCAACCGAGGAGGAGCTCCTGCAGTCGTTCGCTGACGAGGCGAAACGGCGCTGCGACGTCATCGCCGCCGGTCTCGCCACCGGCAGCAGCGACTTCGAGACGATGCGCGCCGAAGCCCACGCGCTCAAGGGCACCGCCGGCGTCGTCGGCCTCCGCCGCCTCGCCGAGCTGGCCGGCCTGATGGAGTCCGACCTCGCCGAAGCGAAGAAGACCGGCACCATCCGCGGCGGCCGCGACCACCAGATCGCCGACGCCGCCAAAGCCCTCGCCGACGGTGCCGCCGCCGCCGCCAAAGGCGAAGAAGAGCCACCAGACGTAGGCCGCTCCCTTGCCCAGCTCTTCAGCGCCTGAGGCGCATCCGACTTTTGGCCCAGCCCGCTGTGTCGAAAATCGGTCGCGCGATCGCTAGGCTCGCCGCGGAGGGGCAGTAGCTCAGTTGGTTAGAGCAGCGGACTCATAATCCGTCGGTCCCTGGTTCGAGTCCAGGCTGCCCCATATCCCGACGACCTGGATGTGAAAATCATCGATACTTCGATGAGTGAACCTACTGTTGCAGGCCGGTCTCGATGGTTTCTCGGTCATCGGCGGTTCCATCGCCGTGGCCAGTGGTGTGCTGGCGGGGTTGGCGTTGATTCTGAATCAGGACGTATCGGAGGCTGCCGATAGAGGTGTAGCCATTGGGGGGATATGGGGGGTCGTCCCGGCTCTCACCGTCTTCTTCCTGGAGTTGTCGCACAGCCTTTGAGGTGGAGATGCCGCTGAGACACCCGCTTCTCATGTTCGTCGCCAGTGGAGTGACGACCCTCCTCGTAACCATCCTTGTCTTGAACGATCTCGCATCCGTCCAGTGGTTTTTCGGTGCGCCGGTGTGCGGGGCTCTCCTTTCTTCGACCGCGGCTGCCATGACGGTTGACCGGGTAGAGCTCCGCTCTCGAGGGTTCCCGTCCGATCCAGGGAGACGATTGATGCTCGCGCTGAGGCGTCTTGAAGCTGAGCACGAGATCGAGCGCGACCTTCAGGAAGAGGTCAGGCGGACCTTCAGCCTCTTGGCAGAGGAACGGGGAGAGCGGCACGTCGACGACCCGCTATGGGTCGATCTGCAGGTTCGGCATTTGCAGGATGTAGAACGGCAACGCTGGGAAACGGCGGAAGCAATCCGGCTTTTGCAGCGCGAGAGGGCGGATGCTCATGCTCAGTTGATCGTCGCGGCGGAGGAACGGGGAGTGACCGAGGCGCACGAGCGCGCCCCTGAGGATCTTGTGGAACGGTTCGTTGTCGCAGAACGGCGTGCATCTGGTGCCGGGTCATCACCTGCTTGGTTAAGTGACGATCGTTAGCTGTAGGGCGGCGCCGAGCGCCCCACAGCTGAGCACTACGTAGAGCACCGTCAGCTTCGAGTGCCAGCGGTTGAGGGCGAGAAACGCGCCCAGGGCCAGCATGGCCGTGTAGACGTCGACCACGCTGGCGTCGAGAATTTCCACGGTGACGGCGGCGATCAGGCCGATCACGCCGGCGGCTACGCCGAGGAGGAATAGGTGGAGGCGTTCGTTTTCGGCGATCGCGACCAGCTGGCGGTGGAGGAAGATCGGGAAGACAAAGGCGGGGATGAAGATGCCCAGGGTCATCAGCAGGGCGCCGAGGAGGCCGCCGGCCAGGTAGCCGACGAAGGTGGAGAAGATGATCAGCGGGGCGGGGAGGATGCCGCCGATCGCGAGGCCGTCGATGAACTGGTCCTCGCTCAGCCAGTGGTGGCCTTCGACGGCGCTGTCGTGGAGGAAGGGGACGACGGTGTAGGCGCCGCCGAAGGTGAGCAGGCCCGCCTTCAGGCCCTCGAGGAAGATCTCGCCCGCGAGGCCGACGGTTATCGCTCCGGCGGCGATCCAGATCAGCGCTGGGAGGCCGAGGGTGAAGGAGGAGGCCCGGCCGAGCCAGCTGCGGGCGTTGCGCCAGAGCTCGTAGACGAGCCCGCCGCCCAGCAGGATGAGGACGAAGCTCGCGTCGGCGAAGAGGGTGAGGGCGAAGCCGGCGACGGCGATCAGGGCCAATGGCACGTCCTGGATGAACGATTTGCTCAGCCGCACCAGCGCCCGCGCGACCAGCGCCCCGACCGCGGCGTTCAAGCCGTAGAAGAGGGCATCGAGGTTCTTGGCGATGTCGGCCTCGACGTATAGGGCCGACAGACCGAGCATCAGCAGGAAGCCCGGCAGCATGAACCCGAGCCCCGCCGCGAAGCCGCCGAGCTTGCCGCCGCGCAGGCGCCCGAAGTAGACGCAGAGCTCGTGCGCCTCCGGGCCCGGCAGCACCTGGTACACCGCGAGCTGGCGCTGGAAGGCCCGCTCGTCGAGCCAGCCTTCCTCGTCCACGCACTCACGCTTGATCATCGCGATCTGCGCCGCGGGCCCGCCCCAGGCGAGACAGCCGAACTTGAGAAAGCGGAGGAAGAGGGAGGCTGGGGATTCCAAAAGGCCTGTTTGTCTATCGCACTCAGGGGTAACTCGCCTATAAGCCCGAAGTCGAGCCGTATCTCACAGGTTCGTGCCGATCTTGGGTTCCCGATCGCGGAGAGGCGAGGTCGACGGACCTCGGACCTGGCCCGGTCAAGAAGAAGAAGCTTGGCAAGCGCCGTCGCGCGCCCCTGCCTGGGACCAGTAAACGACCCCAAGACTTGGAGGACAACTATGGCTGACGGAAGCGTTGGCGAAGCGCAGGAGAAGGCGCACGAAGTTGCAGGAGAAGCGCAGGAGAAAGCGCGGGACGCGGCCGGCAAAGCGCAGGAGAATCTGCGCCGGCAGGTCGACCAGCGCTCGACCGAGGCGGGCGAGAAAGTGAACAGCACCGCCCAGGACCTCCGCTCCGTCGGTGAGGAGCTGCGCAAACAGGGAAAGGACACGCCGGCGAAGCTCGCCGACCGTGCCGCCGAGCAGACCGAGAAGGTCGGTTCCTACCTGAAAGGCAAGGGACCCGACGAGATGCTGCACGACGTCGAAGACTTCGGACGGCAGCGGCCCTGGGCCGTGATGGCCGGTGGTCTGGCGCTCGGCATCGTCGCCGCCAGGTTCCTCAAGGCGTCGAGCCGGGACCGCTACCAGCAGCGCAGCGGCCTCAGCAACGGCTCGCGACCCACGGGTCAGGTGCCGCAGCGGACCACGCCGCCGCCGCTCAACCGCTCGGCCGTGGAGCCGGTGGTGAGCCCGCCGCCGCCGACCGCGACTCCGTCTCCGACCCCGACGGGAGTGACCCCGACTCCCTCGGCATCCCCGGCTCCATGAGCACCATGAACGGGGAGAGCAACGAGCTGCGCTCGCACTCCACCGGGGACCTCGTCAAACAGCTCTCCGAGCAGACGACGACGCTGGTCCGCAAGGAGATCGAGCTGGCGAAAGCCGAGCTCACCGAGAAAGGAAAGGTGGCGGGACAGGGCGCCGGGATGTTCGGCGGGGCGGCGGTGGCCGGCCTGCTGGCGCTGGGCGTGCTGACGACGATGATCCTCGCCCTGCTCGACAAGGCGATGGACCTCTGGGTTGCCGCCCTCATCGTCACGCTCGTCTACGGCGCCATTGCCGCGGTGCTGGCGAGCTCCGGCAAACAGCGAATCAAGCAGGCGACGCCGCCCGCACCCGAACAGACCGTCGAAACCGTGAAGGAGGACGTGCAATGGGCCAAGAGCCAAGCCAAATCCGCCAGGAGATAGAGGAGACGCGCGCAGAGATGGGCGATACCGTCGACGCGCTCGCCTACAAGGCCGATGTCAAAACCCGCGTCAAGGAGTCGATCTCCGACAAACGCGACCGCCTGGTCGACCAGATCCAGGGGACGACGCACAAGGTCGGCGACGCCACCCCGGACGGCCAGCAGGTCAAAGAGGGCGCCCGCGAAGTCGTCGGCGTAGCCCAGGAAAACCCGCTCGGCCTGGCGATCGGCGGCCTCGCCGCCGGCTTTCTCGTCGGCATGCTGCTGCCGAGCTCGCGGATCGAGGACGAACGGGTCGGCCCGCTCGCCGACCAGGTGAAGGAAACGGCGGCTGAAACCGCCGGCGAGGCGATGGACCGCGGCCGCGAGGTCGCCACCCAGGTCGCCGAGCAGGCGGTCGAAGGGGCCAAAGAAGTCGGCCAGGAAGCGATGGACACGGCGAAACACGCCGGTCAGGAGCAGGCCGAGGAGCTCAAAGACAGCGCCAAAGAAGGCGCGCAGGAAGTCAAAGAGCAGGCTCGCGCTTAGGGCGTAGAGGGTCGGGCCGCGCCGCGGCGAGGCCCGATTCCTTCCGCCGTTGCAGCCGATTTGGCTTGAAGGCTGTACCTCTGTAGATTTTCCTCATTCAGGAACTGCCGAAGTGCTGCTAAGCGCTTCGACCGGGGAGCGGTACGGGACGAGGTAAGGAGGAGCGGTGACCGAGCTTGACGTCGACCTTGGGGCGCTGTTGCCGGCCGACCTGCCGGACGGGCGGGAAGCGGTCGAGGAGGGGAAAGCACTGGCCGCGAGCGTGGAACGGGGACGCTCGCTCTTCTGCGAGGAGAAGGGTGTCGGGTCCGAGCGCGAGTGGCGGGAAAAGGCGCGGGCCGAGGGCATCGCCTGCACCTGCATGAACATCGGCCTCAACACCTGGGCCGACACCCGCGAGGCGCTCGGGCAGATCTACGAAGACGCGCTCTCGCGCGGCGTCCGCCCGCCCGACCGCTTCAACCTGATCGCTGAGCGCCGCCAGGGGCTGCCGAAAGACAAACGCGCCGAAGCGCCGCAGGAAACCGGGCCGGCGATGATGACCGAGCAGGACTGGTTCGAGCTTGCGCACACGGTCCCGATCGAGCCGGAGGCGGCCGACAACAACATCGGCAGCCCGGCCTCGGTCGAAAACGCGCTCGACGCGCTGCGGGCCGGCGTCACCTCGATCGGCGTCCTCTCCCAGCTCTCCTGGCGCTGGCCGTACTGGGACGACGAAGTCGGCCAGACGATGGTCTCGCTGAAGGCCGCGGGCCTGCTGGCGGCCTTCAAAGACGAAGGCGTCGTCTTCGACTCCTACCTCGAGGACGGCTACCCCGGCGTCTTCCACGACTACGCCAACTACGTCGGCTGGGCGATGGTCGAGCGCTACGTCTCAGAAGAGCTGATCGGCGCCGCTTACTCGCCCTCCTGGGGCGGCCTCACCCAGAACCCCGTCGTCAAGTCGGCGGTGACCCTGGCGCTCGAGGCGGTCAACACCGACCGGGTCCCGTTCCTCTACACCCAGGGGGACACGATCGGCAACACCCCGGACTTCGACGCCAACATGGCCGTCCTCAACACCGACGTTCTCTTCATGAAGATGGTCGACCGACGCTACCGCCTCGGGACGGCGCCGATCGCGGTCCCGGTCACCGAGACCGAACGGATCCCCTCCTGGGACGAGGTGGCGACGGTGCAGACGATCAGCCGCCGCCTCGACGACTACGTGCCGCTGGTCGACCCGGTGATCGACTGGGCGAAGATCGAGGCGATGCGCGACCGGCTCGTCGCCGGCGGCCGCAGGTTCTACGAAGCCGTGATTACCGGCCTGGGCAGCGCCGGCATCGACGTTCGCGACCCGGCCCAGATGCTGCTGGTCCTCAAACGCCTCGGCTCGGAGCGCTGCGAGGAACTCTTCGGGGCCGGCGATCCGGACCCCGGTTTCCCGCGCGGGCGACGGCCGGTGCTCGAAACCGACCTCGTCAAGAGCACGATGGAAGAGCGCGAGCGGATCCTGGCCCAGCTCCACGGCCGCCACGAAGAGGAGGCGATCCGGGGGATGAAGGTGCTCGTCACCTCGACCGACGTCCATGAATTCGCCCCCTTCCTGCTTGCCTCGACGCTTTCCGCGGTCGGGACCGAGGTGATCGACTTCGGCATCAACCGCGACCCCGAGGACATCGTCAAAGCGGTGATCGAGACCGACGCCGACGCCGTAGTGATCAGCACCCACAATGGCGTCGCCCGCAATTTCGGCCAGCTGTTGATGCGCGAGCTCAACGGAGCCGGCGCGGGGGAGGTGCCCGTGTTCATGGGCGGCGTGCTGAACGAAGACGTCGAGGGCTCCGACGTGCCCCGTGACGTCAGCGCCGACCTCAACGCCACCGGCATCCAGACGCCGGGGACGATCGACCGGCTCGTCGATGCGCTGATCGAGCGCCGCGCCGGGGGCGTCGCGGTCTAGCCGGGCACGAGACGTGCGCGCGATCGCGCTCGCCGATTTCGGCAGCACCTACACCAAGCTCAGCCTCGTCGACCCGGAGGAGGGGAGGCTGCTGGCGCGGGCGCAGGCGCCGACCAGCATCGCCACCGACCTGATGGACGGCTTCGGGGCCGCGTTGGAGATGGCCGAGCGCGGCGTCGGCGGTCCGGTCGAGGTCGAGGAGGCGCTGGCCGCCTCCAGCGCCGGGGGCGGGTTGCGGGTGGCGGCGGTCGGCCTGGTCGCCGACCTCACCGCGGCGGCGGCGCGCCAGGCTGCGCTGAACGCAGGGGCACGGGTCGAAGCGGTCCTGGCAGGCAGGCTCGGCGCCGAGCAGCTGGGGGAGCTGCGGGCGGCGCGGCCGGAGATCGTCCTCTTCGCCGGCGGCACCGACGGCGGCCAGGCCGAGCTCGTGCTCGAGAACGCCCGCCGTCTGGCCGAGGCAGCGGTCGAAGCCCACTACGTCGTCGCCTGCAACTCGGCCGTAGCCGAGGAGGCGGCCGCGCTCCTGCGCGCCTCCGGAGCTCAGGCCACCGTCGCCGAGAACGTGATGCCGAGGCTCGGCGAGATCGCCGTCGACTCGGCGCGCGAGGGGATCCTGCGCGCCTTTCTCGAGCACGTGATCGGCGGCAAGGGCCTCAGCGCCAGCCCCGAGTTCGAACGGATGGTGCGGATGCCGACGCCGGAGGCGGTGCTGGGGGCGGTTCGCCTGCTCGCGCAGGGGACCGACGCCGTGCCGGGCGTCGGCGACGTGCTGGTCGTCGACGTCGGCGGCGCGACCACCGACGTCCACTCCAGTCGCGTCGTCGAGGCGGCGAGCCCGGGTATCGAGGACCCCCTCTTGCCGCCGCCGCCGACCCTGCGCACCGTCGAGGGGGACCTCGGGGTGCGCTCCGGCGCGAACGGCGTCTTGACGGCCGACGCTCCCTGGATCGAGTCGGAGGCCGAGCTGGACCAGGCCGCGATTGGACAGGCTGTCTCTCTCCGTTCAGGAGACTCGCAGTGGATTCCCGGAGACGGTGCCCAGGCCCGCTTCGACCGGCTGCTCGCGGTCAGCTGCGCGACCCATGCCCTGCGGCGCCACTGCGGGACGATGCTGCTGAGCCGCGGCGAGGGGGGGCCGCCGACGCTGGTCCGCGACGGCCCCGATCTGCGCGAGGTGGCCCAGGTGATCGGTACCGGTGGGGTGTTCGCGCATCGGGGCGACGGCCTCGAGATCATCGCCGCCGCCCTCGCCCGCCGGGCGCCCCGCTCGCTGGCCCCGCGCGACCCGCTGCTGAGCGTTGACAGCAACTACATCCTCGCCGCGGCGGGGCTGCTCGCAACCCACGACGCCGACGCCGCGGCGCATCTGCTGCGAGGGGAGTTAATCCTGGCCTCCGACTAGACAAGGTGTCTCTTTTGGAATGAGGTACGGCGCAGTCTCCGCCGCCGAAATAGCGCATGATCTAGGTCAGGGAACGGGGAACGATGTTCAAGAGAGGGAAGAGAGAAAGCATCATCCGGCTCTTCTACGCAGGTGACGTGCACGGGTCGCGCCTCTGCTGGAAGAAGTTCGTCAACGCCGCCGCCCACTATCCGGCGGACGCTCTGGTGATGGGCGGAGACCTGACCGGCAAGGCCCTGGTGCTGATCGTCCGCGACGGCGACGGCTCCTACCGCGCCCGGGTGATCGGCGAGGAGCGGGTCGCGCGGACCGCCGAGGAGCTCGACCAGATGCAGCAGGCGATCTCGACCAACGGCATGTACCCGCTGATCGTCGACGCCGAGGAGGCGCGCCGTCTTGAGGATGATTCCGCGCGCCGCGCCGAGGCCTTCGAGCGGGCCCTGGTCGACGAGCTGCGCCTCTGGGTGGAGCTCGCCGACGAACGTCTCGCCGGCAGCGACGCCCGCGCTTACGTGATTCCCGGCAACGACGACCCCTGGTCGGTCGACGAGGTCCTTGCCGCCGGCGAAAGGGTAGTCGCCTGCGACGAGCGGATCGAGATCGTCGGGCCCCATGAGATGGTCTCGCTCGGCTACTCGAACCGCACCCCCTGGAAGACGCCGCGGGAGCTTGACGAGGAGGACATCTACGCTCGCTTGCGGCGTTTGGCTGATCAATTGGAGAAGCCCGAGCGAGCGATCTTCAACATCCACGTCCCTCCCTGGGAGAGCAGTCTCGACACCGCTTTCGAGGTCGACGAGGAACTGCGCTATGTCACCAAGGGAGGGCGTCCGCACGAGGTTCCCACGGGGAGCCGCGCGGTGCGCCAGATCATCGAAGAGACGCAGCCGCTGCTCAGCCTCCACGGTCACATCCACGAGAGCAAGGGCGTGACGACGATCGGGAGGACGGTGGCGATCAACCCGGGTTCTGACTACGGCAGCGGCCATCTGGACGGCTGCCTCGTTCACCTGGGTCCCGAACGTGTAGTCGGCCGGTACCTGGTCACCGGCTAGGTGAAAAGTGAAAGGGGAGAGATGACCGAGTTGGGGGAGAGGCCGGCACCGCAGAGCGGCTCGCGCGGCGTGTATGCGAGGAAGGCCACCGGGCTGGTGCGAGAAGTCTCGCCCTTCTCGACCTTCGTCTTCAACATGGCCGGGCAGCCGACCTCGGTCCTGCTCGCGACCTCGGTCTTCTGGACCCTGGGGGTGTTCGTAGGAGGGTCGATCTGGCTCGGGTTCGCGATGGCTCTCGTCGCCGCGATCGTGATCTCCGTCTGTTACGGCCTTTTCACCTCGGCGATCCCGCGCAGCGGCGGCGACTACGTCCTGGTCGGCCGCGTGACGCACCCGATCATCGGCCTGATCTCCTCCTTCTTCTGGACCACGGGAGTGATCCTCTCGATCGCCTTCATCGCCTTGGCCTTCGTCACCGTCGCCCTAGGTCCCTCGCTGACCGCCGTGGGCCTGGTCAGCGGCCACAACACGCTGGTCACGGCGGGTAACACTCTCGCCACCAGCCAGTGGTGGCAGTTCGGCCTCGGCGCCGGCATCATCGTCGGCTCCTCGTTCCTGCTCGCCGGCGGCTGGCGCTGGACCACCCGGATCATGGACGGCCTCTGGGTGTTGATGATGCTTGGCCTCGGCACCGTCTTTTTCGTTCTCCTCTTCAAGACGCAGAGCGGTTTCGTCAACAGCTTCAACGAGTTCGCGCGCTCGATCACCGGCGAACCGGACACCTACCGTTCGGTCGTCGACAACGCCCGGAAAGAAGGCGTCGTCTTCAACCCCGCCTTCAGCATGGACAACACCTGGCCGGTCTGGGCGGCGATCTGCAGCCTCTCCCTCTACGCCTGGCTGTCCGTCTACATCTCCGGCGAGGTGAGACGGGCCCGCGACACGACGCAGATGAAAGTCATGGGCGCCGCCAGCACGGTCCACATCGGGATCGCGGTGGTCCTCTCGATCCTCTTCTTCAGCAGATTCGGCCACGACTTCTTCGTCGCGATCAACGCCCTCAGCATCAACGAATCGGAAAGCTACCCGTTCGCGGCGCCCCCCTATTACACGTTTCTGGGCTCGATTGCGGGCGGCAGCACGCTGCTCACCTGGTGGCTGTGCATCGCCCTTGCGGCCGCGTATCCCCTGCTGATGATTCCCAACATCACGATCGCCGTCCGCACCTTCTTCGCCTGGGCGCTCGACGGCCTGCTGCCGACCCGCTTCGCCCAGGTCTCGACGCGGACCCACGCCCCGAACTACGCGATCGCCCTCACCGTGATCCTCAGCGTCGCCGTCCTCGGGTGGGCGGTGAAGAACGGGGAAACCTTCTACGAACTGCTGATCGAGGCGGTCCTGATGCAGTTCGTGACGATGATCCTACTCGGCGTCGCGGCGGTGCTGCTGCCGTACCGCAGGCCCGAGGCCTGGCGAGCCTCCGCCACCACGCAGCGGGTGCTCGGCATCCCGATCGTCGCCTTGGCGGGGGCATTGGCCGCGCTCCTGCTTTCGGGACTCTTCTTCATCTGGATGCACTACCCGGACCTCGGGCTTGACAAGGGGCACTTCCTCCGCGATGCGGCGGTTGTGCTTGCAGTCGCCTTACTTACCTTCTTCGTCGCCCGCGCCGCCCGCTTGCGCCAAGGGGTGGACGTGGACAAACTCGCCTCCGAGATCCCGCCCGAGTAGTGACGGGCGCGGGGGTGGAACCGGTCACCGACCCGGTCGCCGAGGGGCGCCGGATAGTCGTGGCCGCCGCGGAGCGCGGCGTGCCGCTGCGGGCGCTCGGGGGTGTCGCGGTGGCGATGCTGTGTCCCAGTAGCCGGCGACCGCCGCTCGCGCGCAGCTATGCCGACATTGATCTTGCCACCACCAAGTCCGCGAAGAAGCGAGTGTTGGACCTGCTCGAGTCCTTGGGATACGCAGGTGACAAGGAGTTCAACACGCTCCATGGTCACCGCCGTCTCTACTTCTGGGATCAGCGCGCGGAGCGTCAGGTCGACGTTTTCGTCGACGAGGCGAACCTGTGTCATCGGATCGAGCTGGGGTGCAGGCTCGATGTCGTCCCCCTGACCCTTTCGCTCGCCGACCTGACGGTGTTGAAGCTGCAGGTCGTGGAGACGAACGAGAAGGATTACCTGGACGTCTGCGCGATATTTGCCGACCACGATCTCACCGACGACGACAGTGGTGTCAACTCGGCGTACATCTCCGGGCTCACCGCTTCGGACTGGGGGTTGTGGCGGACGCTGGGGATGGTGAGCGAGCGCAGTGAACGGTTCGCTCTTGAACTAACCGGGTTCGAGGCGGCTGGGCTGGTGGCGGAAAGACTGCGCCGTCTGCGCGCGGAGTTGGATGCGGTCCCGAAGTCCCGTGGCTGGAAGCTGCGGGCGCGGATCGGCGATCGCAAGCGTTGGTACGAGCTTCCCGAGGAGGTCGATTGAAGTCAGTCCTGTCACTCGCGTTGGATAGTCTCGCCCGTGTGAAGTCGCTGACCAATCGTCTTCAGAGAGGCCAAAAATGACGCGGCCGCGCCGCGGGGAACCGCGCGCGAGGACGAAGATCCTCGAAGCGAGCCGGAAACTGTTTGCTCGGCGGGGATTTTCCGAGACCTCGATGGGAGACATCGCCCGGGCGGCGCAGGTCGCCAGAGCGACCGTCTACAACAACTTCGACGACAAGCAGGACATCCTCGCCGGGATCATCAAGGACTACATGATCGGCTACGCGCAGATCCCGCAGAGGCTGCGCGAAAACGCCCGCTCCGGGCAGACCTCGTTCGAGCTGGTCGAAGAGATGGTCCGGGAGGCCCTCAGCTGGCGGGTCGCCAACGCCGATCTGCGCCCGATCGTCGCTGTGGCCCGCAACCTGCGCGGGTCCGGCTGGGAGGAGGCGAACAAAGCCGCCGACGACGCGATGCTGGGCTGGGTGATGGCCGTGCACGCGGCTGACGAGTCGGCGGGCCTGATCCGCGAGGGAATCGACCTCGAGTTCGGCGTTCGCGCCACCTACGCGATGATCGAGGCGATCCTCGCGAACTTCCCGGTCTCCTCCGACGACGAGGAGATCAACCGGGTCGCCCACCAACTGGCGCTGCTCCACTGGTACTCGATCTGCTCGGTTCCCCCCGAGGAAGCACCCCGCAGCCCGCTTGGGAGGAAGTCACCCGCCAAAGCCTAGACAGCCTGTCCACTGTCGGTAATCTGACTGGAGTGGCTGCATCAAAGTATGTAACGAGTGACCTCCGTCACTTGGTCCACCCTCTGACCGACCACTCGGTTCTGCCGCAGGCGGGGCCGCTGGTGATCGCGCAGGGCGAAGACTGCGAGCTGGTGTCCGAGGACGGGCGCCGGCTGATCGACGGCATGGCCGGGCTGTGGACGGTCAACCTCGGCCACGGTCGCCAGGAGCTGGTCGACGCCGCGGTGCGGCAGCTCCGCGCGTTGCCCTACGTGTCCACTTTCGGCGGCGTTTCCTCGCCGCCCACGGTCGAGCTTGCGGAGAGGATCGCCGAGCTCGCCCCCGAGGGGCTGAGCGGCGTCTTCTTCGCCTCGGGAGGAAGCGAGGCCAACGAGACCGCGATCAAGCTGGCGCGCCGCCACTGGGTGCGAAGCGGCGAGCCCGGGAAGTCGATCGTCCTCGCCCACGAGCGCGGCTATCACGGCCTCGCCGGTGTGACCACGACCGCCACCCGCCTGCGGCCCTACCACGGCGATTTCGGGATCGCGGCGCCGGACGTCTACGAGGTCCCGGCTCCTTACGCCTACCGATGCCCCGCCGGCACGCCTTGCGAGCCCGAGTCCTGCCCGATCTGCACCGGGCGAGCGCTCGAGGAACGGATCGAGGAGCTCGGGGCGGAGCGGGTCGCGGCGGTGATCGTCGAGCCGGTTTTCGGCTCCGGCGGGGTGATCGTGCCGCCGCCCGGCTACCTGCGACGACTCCGAGAGATCTGCGACCGCCATCGGCTGCTGCTGATCGTGGACGAGGTGATCACCGGTTTCGGCCGAACCGGCACCTGGTTTGCCTGCGAGCACGAGGAGGTGGTCCCCGATCTGCTCACCTTCGCCAAGGGGGTGACCAGCGGCTACGTCCCGCTCGGCGGGGTGGTCCTCAGCGAGGCGCTCTGGGAGGAGCTCCGCGAGCCGGACGCCCGGCCGGGGGTGCTGATGCACGGCTTCACCCACTCCGGCCATCCCGTCGCCTGCGCCGTGGCCCTGGCGAACATCGCGACGATCGAGCGCGAGGGCCTGCTGGAACGGGTGCGGGAGATGAGCGAGGTGATGGCGCGGTTGCTGACGCCGCTGCGCGATCACCCGGAAGTGGGGGAGGTGCGGCAGGCGGGGTTGATGGTCGGCATCGAGCTGGTCGCCGAGAAGGCCACCCGGGAGCGCTGGCCGGTCGAGGCAGGCCGGGGGCGGAAGGTTGCCGCCGAGGCGCGCGAGCGGGGCCTTCTCACCCGCAGCCTCCTCGACGACATCCTCTGCCTGGCGCCGCCGTTCACGATCTCCGAGGAGATGCTGGGGCGAGCGGTGAAGATCCTCGCGGAGAGCATCGAGGCCACCCGGGACCTCCACCGCTGAGGCCCGAGAAGGACCTCTATTCGAGGTACTTTTCCGCCTGTTCCTTGGCTTCTTCGACGCCCTTTTCGGCCTGGGCCTGGCCTTCTTCGATTCCCTTTTCAGCTTCCTTGCGGGCTTCTTCGACCTTCTTCTCGGTCTTGCCGTCGAGGTTCTTTTCGACCTGTTCCTTGGCTTCTTCGAGGCCCTTTTCAGCCTTCTCCGTCCCTTCCTGAACGGCTTCTTCGGCCTTCTTGGTGCCCTGTTCGACCTGTTCCTTGGCCTCTTCGCGGATCGAGGTGCTGTCGCTGTCGCTGCTGCCGCAGCCGGACCAGACGACGCCCCCGGCGCCGATCGCGATCACGGCGAGGAGCGGGCCGATGGCATGCAGTTTCTTCGTCATTTCGATTTGCTCCGGTCGGTTGCTGGATAACGTGGTGCGGCAGTGAATCAGACCGAGGCGTGCTCTAGCGCTTGCGCACCCGGCAGGCCTTGACCAGGGTCGAGCGGATCTCCGGATGGTCTGCGAAGCGGAAGCGGGCGCGGGCGAAAGGAAACGGGACCGCGGTGAAGTCGGTGGGGGCGCTGCAGGCGGCCGAGAGGTAGCTGTGGCGCTGACCGGCGGACGACCAGCGGCGTCCGAGCGAGAGGTTGATCGCGGTGATCGAGCCGAAGCCGTTGGCGAGTTTGGGGATCCGGGCCCGCAGCACCGTGCCGAAGGCCCCGTCCTTGTTGTGGCCGATCCGCAGCGGCACGACCAGGGTGAAGCGGACGGGGGCCCCGCCGAAGAAGTGGAGGAGCAGGGCCGGCTTCCCGGCCCGTCGGCCGTTGAAGGCAAGGATCTTGCCGGCCGAGGTCACCGGCTTGGTGCTGCCGAGCACGATGTCGGCGCTGAAGCTCCCGTGCCCGACGAGAGCGCGGCCACAGCGACCCTTCGCCTCCTCGCTGCTGGTCGACTGCAGGGAGGAGGACGCGCAGGAAGGCAGTCCCTTGGTGTAGAGCCGGCCGTTGCGGTTCAGTTCGATTTCCAGCCACTCGAGCGGCGGCGGATGGCTGCCGTCGGTGGTGGAGACGGCGCCCTTGATCGTCACGTCGATCGGGGCGGGGGCTTCTCGCGGCAGCGAATGCGGCGAGAAATCGGCGTCGAAGTGCACCACCACGTTGCCGCGCTTTTCCACCGCTGCCCAGGTGACAGCGGCTGCTGAAAGCGCCAGCAGCGCCGCGAGGACGAATATGGGCAGGCGTCGTCGCATCCTTCGCCAGTCTAGGTGTCGGCCCAGCTCAGCCCCGGTCGCCGTCACCGAGATGGGTGACCCGTTCGGCTCGCTGCCGTACTTCTGCGCTCGCCTCGCGGGTGGCCGCGAACGCCTCCTCGCGCGCCGCCGCCAGACCCTCGCTCGGCTTGCCGCCGACGAGGTCGCGGAAGGCGTTCTTGAAGCGCTCGGTGCGCCGGTCGGGCGGGAAGCGGGCTTCGGAGCGAGCCTGCTTCTTCGGGTGCCGCTCCCCGTAGCGCCGCCGCGCCCAGGCCGAGTCCGGCTTACCGAGGCGGCAGGCGCCGTAGAGCGCGACCGGGAAGACGAAGAAGCCGAGGCTGCCGTGCAGGACCCTGCCCTTGAAAAAGCACACGGCGACGAGGGCGAGGACGACGAGTCCGCTGACGGCGCTGCCGAGAATCGCCTGCACCGATCCGTCTTCGATCGTCAGCGGCGTGAAGCCGACCAGGACCAGCATCATCCCGGCGGCGGCGATCACGGTGGCGTCGATCGACTTGCGCCCCTCCTGGGCCCAGTAGACGTCGTCGAGGTAGACCCAGAGGGCAAACTCGTCGATCGTCAGCCCGGCGCCGATCCCGAAGAAGAGGGCGCAGATCTCGGTCCAGGGGGTGTGCCCGAAAGCGAGGAAGCCGGCGGCGCCGGCGACCATCATCGTCACGATCCCGAAGACGAGGTGGTGGAGGTGGACGCCGCTGTCGCTGACGATGCTCCCCGGCCACCAGGAGACGCGCTCGCTCCGCTGCAGCCGCGTGCTCATGCGGATGAAGGCGAAGGAGCCGATGAAGCCGACGAGGACGAGGAACAGCCCCTGCTCGTCGTGCTTTTCCAGCTTGCCCCAGAAGTCGGCGACGATCGAGGCGGTGATCATGCCGCCACCGGGTGCGCGTGGAGGGGCGGGGCCGTGCCTTCCTTGCGCGCGATCAGGTCGACCGTGAGCAGGACCGCCGCCACCGCGAAGACCGGCGAGAGGAAGGCGTTCGCCACTGCCTCGGCGAGCCAGGTGGCGACGAAGGTGTCGCCGAGCTCGTGGTGGACGATCGCGGCGAGGCCGCCGCCGATCGCGTCGCCGATCACCTCGATCGGCACCAGGACCCAGAAGACGAACCAGAAGCTGCCGCGCACGAGCTGGAAGCTGCGCCGCAGCGCCGCCACCGCCGAGCGCTCCTCGATCTCGACGATCGGGCCGGCGAGGCCGAGGAAGACGAAGGCGAGGACCCCGGGGACCAGGCCGACCAGCAGGCCGACGGCGACGATGGCGACGAAGGCGACGTCGACGACGACCAGGCGCCCGTACTTGATCCGGCCGGCGATCTCGCGCAGCCCCGGCGGCTCCTGCCCGTGCGGATGGGTGAGCGAGATCGCGATCGCGCCGCTGAAGAAGATCTCGCCGAGCAGACCGGTCATCGTCACCGCCCCGACGGCGAGCATCAAGGCCGCGATCTCGATCCCGCTGGTCAGGTCCAGCGAATCGACTTCCACCTGGAGGCTGAGCGCGTCGATCAGGCCCAGGGGCAGGAAGACGACTGCCGCGAGGACCAGCAGCGAGGGCATCCAGCCCCGGTAGGTGCGCCAGATGTCCCCGTAGGCGGCGGCGAGGCGCCGGCCGAAGCTCACCCGCGCCGTCCGCGGCGGCCGGCCGGGCGCCGACCCCGCGCCTCCAGCTTCGACTGGCTCGACTCCGAGGCCGGCACCCGCTTGAGGTTGCCGAGCTCCGGGATCAGCAGTTCTTCGGCGCAGCGGCGGTGCCAGTGGTGGTGGTCTGTGCCGCCGAGCCGGCGCACGAACTGGACGACGGTGTGCTCCTCGCCGACCGGGATCTCGCCGTGGCAGCCGGGGCAGCGGTAGAGCTTGCGGGAGATGCCGCGGATCAGGTAGACCTCGTCGCCCTCTTCGTTGATGCCGGTGAGGCTCCAGCGGATGCTCGGCTGTCCCTCGAACTGGCCCATCAGCGCCGCGACATCCAGGCGAAGCCGGCGGCCATCGCGACGTTGGCGACGCCGGCGAGCTGCAGCCCCAACTTCGCGCCCGGGCGGCTGACTGCCGGCGAGGCGGACCAGAGCGCGTCGGTGGCGATCTCGGTGCCGCGCAGCCAGGCCAGTGACTGCCAGTCGGCTGGTCGTCCGCGACGATCGGCGACCAGGTGCGCCGCGGCGAAGGTCAGCCAGATCGGCCCGCAGCGCCGGAAGAGGTGCTTCGCGTCCGGCGAGGGCTCGTCGTGACCCAGCACCTTGAGGGTTGCCGAGGGGGCGGCGATCGCCGCCGAGCCGAGCGCCAGGTCGAAGGCGATCATGTTGCGGTTGAGGAGGCGCAGGGCCTCTTCCAGGGTCATCGCTCGACAAATCCAACCAGAACCTGGAAGGGAAAGGGTGAGGTTCGGCGAAATGGACCGCCGTGACCAAGACCGCGACGAAGTCCCCACAGCTCAAAAGCCTTTCCGACTACATCCAGGAGCGTTTTGACGAGTTCTCCCGCTCCCAGAAAGACGTCGCCCGCTACATCGTCGACCACCTCGACGAGGCGGCCTTCCTCACTGCCGAGGAGCTGGCCCGGAGAGCGAGCACCTCGTCCTCGACGGTGGTGCGCTTCTCCCAGGCCCTCGGCTTCGAGGGTTACCCCGAGCTCCAGCAGGCGGCGATCGAGGAGTACCGCACGACGATCGCCGCCGCCGGCGCCAACGGCGGCGCCCTCTTCTCTTTCGACCACTCCGAGCTGGAGGGATCGCTCAGCGCCGACTACTCGAACCTCGAGGAAACCGCACGCAAGCTCAGCACCGAGCAGGTCAACGCCTCGGTCGCGGCGCTGGCGGAAGCGCAGCGGATCGTGATCGTCGGCGTCGACCAGATGGCCTTCTTCGCCAGCTACCTGCGCCACACCCTCAGCCTGCTCGATATCCGCGCTGAGATCGTCGCCTCGACGGGTGGCGAGTCGTTGCAGCGCCTCGGTCGGATCGACGAGAACACGCTGGTCATCACCCTCTCCGCCGGTCGCGCCCACCCGCTGCTGCTGCGGGCGATGAAGCTGGCGCTCCATCGCGGCGCCCGCACGCTGGCGATCTCCGACGCGACGATGTCGGAGGTCGGTGAGCACGCCGAGCTGACCCTCTACTTCTCCTCCAACAGCCCCAGCTTCACCCGCTCGCACACGGCGCTGATGGCCTTGGTCCAGGGATTGGCCCACGGTCTCTATGCCCGTGACGAAGCCGCCCACAAAGACCGCATCCGCGCGTACAAACTGAAGTAGCAGCGTTCGCCACCAAGGCGATGCAGCTCCTGCGGCCCGGTATGTAATCTGGCCTCAATGACTGAGCGCGCGACGTTTCGACTGAAGGCCGGCCTCGCCGAGATGCTGAAAGGCGGGGTGATCATGGACGTGGTCACGCCCGAGGAGGCGAAGCTCGCCGAGGAGGCGGGCGCCGTGGCGGTGATGGCGCTGGAACGCGTTCCCTCTGACATCCGCGCCCACGGCGGCGTCGCCCGGATGTCCGATCCCTCGATGATCAAGGGGATCCAGGAGGCGGTCTCGATCCCGGTGATGGCGAAGGCGCGGATCGGCCACTTCGCCGAGGCCCAGGTCCTGCAGGCGCTGGAAGTCGACTACATCGACGAGTCCGAGGTGCTGACTCCGGCCGACGAGATGAACCACATCGACAAGCTCGCCTTCGAGGTGCCGTTCGTCTGCGGCGCCACCAACCTCGGCGAGGCGCTGCGGCGGCTCGGCGAGGGCGCGGCGATGATCCGCTCCAAGGGCGAGGCCGGGACCGGCAACGTGGTCGAGGCGGTCCGCCACATGCGCGAGATCACCTCCGGCATCAAACGGCTGGCGCAGCTGCGGCCGGAGGAGCTGGCGGCGGCGGCGAAAGAACACCAGGCGCCGCTGGAAGTCGTCCAGGAGGTCGCCGCGGCGGGCCGGCTGCCGGTGCCCCTGTTCTGCGCCGGCGGGATCGCCACCCCGGCCGATGCGGCGCTGATGATGCAGCTCGGCGCCGAGGGCAACTTCGTCGGCTCCGGGATCTTCAAAAGCTCCGATCCCGAGCGGCGGGCGCGGGCGATCGTCGAGGCGACGACCCATTACAAGGACCCCGAGCGGGTCGCCGCGGCGTCCAGCGGGCTGGGCGAGGCGATGCCCGGCCTCGAGATCGCCGGACTGGCTGCGGAGGACGCCCTCCTGCAGCATCGCGGAGCGTAGGTGGCCGACCTGAAGGTCGGCGTCCTCGCGCTCCAGGGCGACTTCGAGGCCCACGCCACGACCCTGCGCCGGCTCGGAGCCGAGCCGCGCGAGGTGCGGACGCCGGCCGAGCTGGAGGGGCTCGACGCCCTGGTCATCCCAGGCGGGGAGAGCACGACGATCGGGAAGATGATCGAGTCCGCCGGGCTCGAGCCGGCGCTGCGCGCCCACTTCGAGGAAGGCAGGCCGATCCTCGGCACCTGCGCCGGCTTGATCGTCTGCGACGCCGAGCACCTCGGCTTCCTCGACGCGACGGCGAAGCGCAACGCCTTCGGCCGTCAGCTGCAGAGCTTCGAGGCCGACCTCGAGGTCGAGGGCGCCGGCGACGAGCCTCTGCGGGCCGTGTTCATCCGCGCCCCCTGGGTGGAGCGGCACGGCCCGGGCGTCGAGGTGCTGGCTTCATACGAGGGGCATCCGGTGGCGATAAGGGATGGCAACGTGCTTGCCTGCGCCTTCCATCCCGAGCTGACCGACGATCCCCGCTTCCACGCGATCTTCATGGCAATGGCGACCGCCGCCCGCGAACGGGCGGGGGAGGAGGCGAAGGCATGAGCGGCGGCGATCCGAGGGTGCAGAACCTGGCGAAGATCCTGGTCGGCTACTCGACCGAAGTGAAAGAGGGCGACGTCGTCTCGATCGACGGCGAGAGCGCCGCCGCGCCGCTGCTGCTGGCGGTCTACGAAGAGGTGCTGAAAGCCGGCGGCAACCCGATGCTGAACGTGGCGCTCGAGGGCCAGGTCGCCGCCTACTTCAAACAGGCCTCCGACAAGCAGCTGGAATGGATCTCGCCCTACGCGGAGTGGATGGTCGACAACGCCGACGTGCGGATCGCGATCGGCGCCAGCGCCAACACGCGGGAGCTCTCCGGCGTGCCGCCCGAGCGGCAGACGCTGCGCCAGTCGGTCACCGGCGATCTGATGACGCGGGCGATGAAGCGCAGCGCCGAAGGCGACTTCCGCTGGGTCTACACGCTCTATCCCACCAGCGCCTACGCGTCGGAGGCGGAGATGAGCCTGGCCGACTACGAAGACTTCTACTACGGCGCCTGCCTCGCCACCGACTTCGAGCCGCTGACCGCCTGGCAGCGCGCCTCGGACGAGACGCGGCGGCTGGCCGACTGGATTCAGGGCCACGAGGAGGTCCGGGTCACCGCCCCCGGCACCGACATCAAGCTCGGCATCGCCGAGCGCGAGTTCATCCCCTGCGTCGGCGACAACAACATGCCCGACGGCGAGTTCTTCACCGGCCCGGTCGAGGACTCGGTCGAAGGCGAAGTCAGCTTCCACCTGCCGGCGGTGATCGGCGGCCGCGAGGTGGCGGGGGTGAAGCTCCGCTTCGAGGGCGGCCGCGTCGTCGACGCCTCCGCCGAGCGCGGCGAGGAGTACCTGCTGAAACTGCTCGACACGGACGAGGGGGCTCGCACCCTCGGCGAGCTCGGAATCGGCACCAACTACGGGATCGACAAAGGCACCCGCGAGGTCCTGCTCGACGAGAAGATCGGCGGCACCGTCCACATGGCCGTCGGCGCCAGCTATCCCGAATCGGGCGGCGAGAACGAGTCCTCCGTCCACACCGACCTCGTCTGCGACCTCCGCCTCGGCGGGAAGCTCGAAGTCGACGGCGTGGTGATGCAGGAAGACGGCCGCTTCGTCGTCTGAGTTACTGGTTCGGGATCGGCGACCCGGCGTAGAGGAAGAACCAGAGGGTGAGGGCGAGGGCCGCCAGCATCACCGAGGCCATCAGGACCGCCTCGACCACCGTTACCGAGCTCCGCATCGGCGCGGTGTCGCGCATGCTCTTCAGCCAGGTGGGGCGGATCGGTTCCAGGCGGTTGGTGCCGGTGATGCGGATGTAGAGGTTGTTGAGGCGGCCGATCAACCAGGCGACGATGAGGATCGAGGCGAGGACGCCGATCGCCACGATCGCGTAGGGGCCGCCGCTGGGGAACTGCGTCTCCGAGAGCTTCGAGGCGATGTAGACCCAGCTCAGCGGGATCGCCGTCCAGAGCGAGAAGGCGGCCAGGAGCATGGCGAGGAAGACGAAGCCTGCGGCCACGCCTCGGCCCGCTCGCTGAGTTCGCGTCATCGTCGACATCGGTTGGTTCATAGAATGGCAGGCAATGTCAGGGCATTCCAAGTGGCACTCGATCAAACACAAGAAGGGCGCCGCCGACGCGAAACGCGGCAAGCTCTTCAGCAAGCTCGCGCGGGCGATCACGGTCGCGGCGCGCGACGGCGGCGGCGACCCGGACCACAACCCGACCCTGGCGACGGCGGTCCAGAAGGCCAAAGACGCCTCGATGCCGAAGGACAAAATCCAGAAGGCGATCGACGTCGGCACCGGCGCCGGCTCGGACGGCGCGGCGATCGAAAGGATCGTCTACGAGGGTTACGGGCCGGCCGGGGTGGCGGTCCTGGTCGAGGCGCTGACCGATAACCGCAACCGCGCCAGCGCCGAGATCCGGCACGCCTTCTCCAAGCACGGCGGCAACCTCGGCGAGCCGGGATCGGTCGCCTGGATCTTCGAGCGCAAGGGGTCGATCGTCGTCGACGGCGGCCGCTACGGCGAGGACGACCTGATCGGCGCGATCGACGCCGGCGCCGAGGACGTCCAGGTCGACGAGGACAAGCTGCGGGTCATCTGCGACCCGGCCAACCTCACGGCCGTCAAGCAATCGCTGGAAGGCGAAGGGATCGAGATCGAATCCGCCGGCCTCGCGATCGAACCGAAAAGCAGCGTCGAACTCAAGGGCCACGACGCCGAACGCCTCCTCAAGCTCCTCGACGCGCTCGACGAGCAGGACGACGTCGACGAAGTCTTCGCCAACTTCGACATCCCCGCCGACGTCCTGGAGCAGCTCGCGGCCTGAATCGAAGCCCGGGAAGGCATCCGATCGCCTCCCGAGAATCACTACCTGTGCAGGTAGTGATGGGAATCGATCCTGGTGCGGCCAATCTCGGCTTCGGCATCGTTCGGGTCGAGGGCAACCGTATGGTCGCCCTCGACGGCGGTGTCGTCGAGACGACGCCGGATTTACCGATGGAGCGCCGCCTGGCGCGGATCCACAGCGCCCTGCGCGAGCTGATCGCCTGGCACGAGCCGAAGGCGATGGCGCTCGAGGAGGTCTACTTCGGCAAGAACGTGCGCTCGGCGATGGCGGTCGGCCAGGCGAGCGGGGTCGCGATGCTGGCCGCGGCCGAGCGCGGGATCGGCTGCTTCTCCTACACGCCGCAGGCGATCAAGATGGCTGTCTGCGGCTCCGGGGCCGCCGGCAAGCGCCAGGTGCAGAGGATGGTGGGGACCCTGCTCGGCCTGCCCGAGCCGCCCTCGCCGGACCACGCCGCCGACGCGCTCGCGGTCGCGATCTGCCACGGCGGTGGCGCCGGTCGGCGCGAGGCGATCGCGGTCGTCCAGGAAACCGCCGCCCGGCGGGGGGAGAGGGTCGCCGGATGATCGCCGCCGTCCGCGGAGAGGTGATGGTGCGCCGTCCCGACCACGTCGTCATCGACGCCGGTGGCGTCGGCTACCGCCTCGCGGTCTCCTCGGAGACGCTGAAAGCGGTGCCGGGAGCCGGCAGCGAGGTCTTTCTCCACGCCGAGCTGGTCGCTCGCGAGGACTCCCTCTCGCTCTACGGATTTTCGGCCGAGGATGAGCGCGACCTCTTCAGGCTGCTGACCACGGTCAGCGGCGTCGGCCCCAAAGTCGCGATCGCCACCCTCTCCGGCGGCAGCACCCGCGATCTCCTGCGGGCGATCGCCGCCGGCGACGCGAAACGTTTCCAGGCGGTTCCCGGAATCGGCAAGCGGACCGCCGAGCGGATCATCGTCGAGCTGCGCGAGAAGGTCGCCGGGGCGCTGGAGGAAGAGGTCGCGGTGGTCGGCGGCGAGGACAGCCCGCGCGCACTTGCCCGCGACGGCCTCGTCAACCTCGGCTACGCGCCGCTGGAAGCGGAGCAGTTGCTCGACGGGGTCGAGGGATCCGAGCCGCAGGAGCTGGTCGCGGCCGCCCTGCGCAAGGCCGCAGCCTCCAGGAACGCCGCATGAACGGGCCACCCGACGTCGGCGGTGGGCGCATCCGCACGCCCGGAGTCGACGGCGACCCGGTGCCGGTCGACGCGGAGGTGAAAGTGCACGATGCCCGCGCCGAGGCCCCCGACGAGGAGCTCGACCGCTCGCTGCGGCCGCCGACCCTGGCCGACTTCGTCAATCAGCGGCAGGTGACCGAGCAGCTGGCGATCTTCATCGAGGCGGCGAAGAAGCGTGGCGAGCCGCTCGACCACGTGCTCCTGGCCGGTCCTCCCGGCCTCGGCAAGACCTCGCTCGCCCACATCGTCGCCGCCGAGCTCGGGGTGCCGATGGTGCAGACCGCCGGCCCGGCGCTGGAGCGCAAGGCCGACGTCGCCTCCTTCCTCACCTCGCTGGAGCCGGGAAGCGTCTTCTTCATCGACGAGATCCACCGCCTCGGCCGAGCCGTCGAGGAGACGCTCTACCCGGCGATGGAGGACGGGGAGCTGCCGGTGGTTCTCGGCCAGGGAGCGGGGGCCCGGACGGTGACGCTGCCGCTGCCGGATTTCACCCTGGTCGGCGCTACCACCCGCGCCGGGCTGCTGACGACGCCCCTGCGCGACCGCTTCGGCGTCTCCCATCGCCTCGAGTACTACGAGCCCGCGCACCTGGCGTTGATCATCGAGCGCTCGGCCGGGATCCTCGGCGTCGACGTCGACGCCGGCGGGGCGGAGACGATCGCCGCCCGCTCGCGGGGCACCCCGCGGGTCGCCAACCGCCTGCTGAAGCGGGTCCGGGACTTCGCCCAGGTAAAGGGCAGCGGCCAGATCGAAGCCGAGGTCGCAGCGGCGGCGCTGGCGATGCTCGAGGTCGACGCCGGCGGCCTCGACCGCAGCGACCGCGCCCTGCTGGAGACGATCGCGACCAAGTTCGGCGGCGGCCCGGTCGGCCTCTCCACCCTGGCGATCGCGATCGGCGAGGAGCAGGACACGATCGAGGACGTGCTCGAGCCTTATCTCCTCCAGCAGGGCCTGCTGAAGCGGACGCCTCGTGGCCGCGTCCTCACCCCGCGCGCCTACGAGCATCTCGGGATCCCAGCCCCGGATGGCGCCGCCAGCCTCTTCTGAGTCGGCCGAAACCGGATCGTCACCCGATCATCTAGCCTGTCGCCTATGCCGTTTTTCATCTGTCCGAATTGCGGACACCGGGAGGTGAGCGGGGAGCGGACCGCCGGGTTCAGCACCCGTCCGAAGGGCTGCTCGAAATGCGGCTTCGGCTTTGTCTTCGAATTACTCGACGATTATTATCCGGCTCCTAATGCTGCCTTTTTCGTCTGTGACAAGCAGGAACGCGTGATCGACGCCGGCAAAGGCAGCTTCGAGCTGACCGGTCTGACCGACGAGGACGTGATCGGTCGTCCGGTTCGCGAGGTCCTCGGTCTCGACTGGATCGACGCCGGCGACGGTGGCGATACGGCCGACACGAACAAAGACGGCTCCACGGACCCGATCGAGACCTCGCTCGAGTGGGGAGTTCGCTCGCTCGGCAAGCGGGTCGCGGTGAACGCGGAGGGGGATCTGCCCGCTCGGGCGGTTGCCGACGTGTTCCCGGCCTACGACGACGACGGGGGCCTGCTCCTCGTCCTTACGCCGGAGGGATAGCTCGATGGGAACCCGGCGTGGCCATCTCTTCGTCCTCCTGTTCGTAGTCGCGCTGGTTGCCGTGTCTGGGCTGGTAATCGCGGCGAAGGAGACCAAGCTCGGGCTCGATCTCCAGGGCGGTCTCGAGCTCGTCTACCAGGGGCAGGCGACCGGGGCTTCGACCGAAGTCAGCGGCGAAGACATCGAAGACTCGATCTCGATCATCGAACAGCGGATCAACAAGCTCGGCGTCTCGGAGCCCGAAGTGGCCCGGCTCGGGACCGACGAGATCACGGTCAGCCTTCCGGGCGTCACCGACGCCAACCGGGCCGCCGAACAGGTCGGCAGCACCGCCCAGCTCTACTACTACGACTGGGAGCCGAACCTGATCGGGCCGGAGAAAGCGATCGGCGGCTCGCCTGGCCGCGAACCCCCGGAAGGGCCGCGGAAAGCCTCGGAAAAACGCTGGGAAGAAGCCGGCCGCAACGTCACCAGCAAAGACAACAAACAGCTGATCTACGCCGGCGCCTACCCGACCGCCTATGACGCCGCGCAGCTGGCCGCCGAACAGAAACCGATCGAAAACTGCTCGGCGCCGCCGACCGAATGCTCGGTCTCCAAACCGCGCTACTACCTGTTTCAGAAAGCCGAGCCGCACGACCTGATCGCCGGGCCCGAGCTGGCGAAAAAGGACCTCTACATCAGCCCGACGGGCAAGAAACGGCCGAAAGACGGGATCGTGGTCGAAGTCCCGGCCGGCACCGTCCTGGTCTCTGAATACCCCACCGACGAAGAAGGCAAGCTGGACGAAACCGCCGATCCCGGCTGGTTCGCCCTGAAGGACAAACCGGCGCTGAGCGGCAACGACATCACCAACCCGGAACAGTCCTACGGCCCGAACAACGAACCGATCGTCACCTTCGAATTCACCGGTGACGGGCGCGAGGCCTTCCAGGACGTCACCCGGAGGATCGCCCAGCGCGGCCAGGCCTCGGCGATCGGACCGGTCAGCACCGAAGAAGCCGGGTTCCTCTCCGGCCACTTCGCGGTCGTCCTCGACAACGAAGTCAAGACCCGGCCGATCATCAACTTCGCCGAAAACCCCGACGGGATCGACGGCCGCACCGGCGCCCAGATCTCCGGCGGCTTCAGCAGCGTCCAGGACGCGCAGGACCTGGCGACGACGCTGCAGATCGGCGCCCTGCCGATCAACCTGAAGCTGATCAGCGAGACCCAGGTCTCGGCAACCCTCGGTAGCCAGGCGCTGCACGAAGGCATCAAGGCCGGGATCGTCGGCCTCAGCCTCGTCATCATCTTCCTGCTCCTCTACTACCGCTTCCTCGGCCTGATCGCCTCGATCGCGCTCGGTGCCTACGGGGTGATCTTCTTCGCCCTGATCAAACTGATCCCGATCACCCTGACCCTGCCGGGGATCGCGGGCCTGGTGCTGACGATCGGCGTCGCTGCCGACTCCAACATCGTCATCTTCGAGCGAATAAAGGAGGAGGTGCGGGCCGGGCGCTCGATGTCGAGCGCGATCGCCGCCGGCTACAAACGCGGGATCAGCACGATCGTCGACGCCAACGTCGTCACCTTGCTGACCGCCTTCATCCTCTTCGTCCTCGCGACCGCCGGGGTCAAGGGCTTCGCCTTCACCCTCGGGGTCGGCACGATCGTCTCGCTGCTGACCGCGGTCGTCTTCACCCAGGCGCTGCTCGGCAGCATGAGCCGCTCGCGCCTACTGCGCTCGCCGGCCGCGCTCGGCGCCGCCGGCGAGGGCAGACGCTGGCACTTCGACTTCATGGGCGCGAGCCGCTGGTTCTTCTCGATCTCCGGCGTGATCCTCCTGATCGGCGCCTTCTCGCTGGCGACGAAGCAGCTCAACTTCGGCATCGACTTCGAGTCCGGTACCCGGATCACCGCGGCGCTGCAGAAGCCCACCGACGAGGAAGGGGTGCGCGACACGCTCGACGCGGCCGGGATCGACGGCGAGAAGGTGCAGCAGGTCGACGACCCGAACTTCGGCTCCAACGTCTTCCAGGTCGAGTCCCGCCAGCTGGAACCCGGCGAAGTGCGACACGCGGAGTCGGCACTTGCCGCGGAGTACGGAATCGTCGCCAACGGCTTCGACAGCACCAGCGTCGGGCCGACCTTCGGCGAGCAGATCGCCAGCAGCGCGCTCAAGGCGTTGATCTTCTCGCTGCTGGTGATCTGCGGCTACGTCGCGCTGCGGTTCGACCCGAAGTTCGCGGTGCCGGTCCTGATCGCGATCTTCCACGACATCCTGATCACCGCCGGCGTCTACTCCTTGACCGGGAAAGAGGTGAGCAGCGGTACGGTCGCCGCCTTCCTCACCATCTTGGGTTACTCGATCTACGACACGATCATCGTCTTCGACCGGATCCGGGAGAACGTGCCGCGGATGCCGCGAGCGGCGTTCTCGCAGATCGTCAACCGCTCGATGAGCGAGGTGCTGACGCGATCGCTGGCGACCAGCTTCTCGACCTTGCTCGGGGTGATGTCGCTGCTGGTCTTCGGCGGCGCCACCCTGCAGGACTTCGCCTTCGCGATGCTGGTCGGGATCGCTTCGGGTACCTACTCGTCGATCTTCATCGCCTCGCCGGTGCTGACCGCGTGGAAGGAACGTGAGCCCGGCTTCATCCGCCGCCGCCTGCGGATCGAGGAAGTCGAGGGCGGCCACGTCCCCGCCTACGCCGACGACATCGAGATGGCGAAACTCGCCCGCGACGACGAGCGCGAAGCCGCCGCCGCGGTTGTCGCCGAGGAACCGGCCGCCGAGGCGGCGCCGGGAGCGGTGGCGACGGTCGAGCGGACCGACAACGGCGGCGGCAATGGTGCTGCTTCTCTCACCAACGGCGATGGCGACGGCGACGGCGACGAGGCTTCGGCCGAGCGGCGGAAACGAAACGCGGAGCGGCGGGCGCGGCGCCAGGCGCGGCGCAAGCACGGGAGGAGATAGCAATGGCCCTGGTCGTCTTCTTCATCATGGGCATCGCCCTCTGGCACTTCACGGTCTTCGTTCCCGACCGCTTCTGGCAGGGGATCGTCGGTGCCTTCCTCGGCGCCGTCCTCGGCGCGATCGTCTTCGGTTTGATCGTGCAGGGTGCGAGCGGCAAAAGCCTCGGCGACACCGACCTCTCGACCGCGCTCGTGGCGATACCGGGCACCCTGATCGGGCTCGGGATCGTCTACGCGATCGGCGTGCGGTCCGAACCCGAGCACACCTGAGCCACGGCTGTTTTCCGCCCAACTTGGGCGGGTGAGAGGCGGGTTTGCCGCCGGAGCGGTTCCTAGCCTGGAAACGTGCCGGAAACCATCGCCGCCTTTGCCGTAGAGCCCTATTCGTACGCCGAGGCCCGTGCTCTCAGCGCGGAGCTGGGCCTAAGCGAGCCGGTTGCCGTGACGCTGGTCAGGCGCGGCTACCGCACGCCCGAGCAGGCGCGGGCCTTTCTCGCGGCTGACGAGTCGCACCCACCAGCCGCCTTCGAGGGGATGGAGCTGGTCGTCGAGCGGGTGCGGGCGGCGGTCGCGGCGGGACGGCGGATCACCGTCCACGGTGACTTCGACGTCGACGGCGTCTGCGCCACCGCGGTGATGGTGAGGACGCTGCGCGGGCTCGGCGGCGAGGTCGACTGGTTCATCCCCAACCGGATCGAGGACGGCTACGGGCTGAGCGGCGACAACGTCAGGCGCCTGGCTGAGCGGGGGACGCAGCTGCTGCTCACCGTCGACTGCGGGATCACCTGCGCCTCCGAGGTGGCTCTGGCGGGGGAGCTGGGGGTGGAGGCGATCGTCACCGACCACCACCAGCCGAAGGCAGAGCTGCCGGACTGTCCGATCCTGCATCCCGAAATAAGCAATTACCCCTTCAAGTCCCTTTGCGGGACCGCGGTGGCCTGGAAGTTGGCCTGTGCGTTGCGGGGAACGGGGGAGGGACTCGCCGGGCAACAGCGGGGAGGGCCCGGCGAGTCCCTCCCCCGTTCCCTCGAAGCCGCCGAGGCCGATCTCGACCTCGTGGCCCTTGCGACGGTGGCTGATGTGGTGCCGTTGGTGGGGGAGAACCGGGCGCTGGTGCGGCGAGGGCTGGCGGAGATCCGTAGGGCACAGCGGCCGGGGATCCGCGCCTTGATAGCTGCGGCGAAATGCGATCCGGAGCGGCTGGACGAGAGTGATCTTGGCTTTCGGCTGGCGCCGCGGATCAATGCGGCGGGGAGGCTCTATCGGGCGGATGCCGGCGTCGAGCTGTTCCTGACGGAGGACGAAGACCGGGCGGCGGCGATTGCCGAGGAGCTGAGTCGGGCGAACTCGGAGCGGCGGGCTACCGAGCGGGAGGTTGACGCGGCGGCCGAGGCGGCGCGACGGGAGCTGCCGGATGAGCTGCGGGAAAGCCGTGGGCTGGTGCTGGCGGGTCAGGACTGGCACCCCGGGGTGGTCGGGATCGTCGCTTCGCGACTGGTCGAGCGCCACTGCCGGCCGGTCGTCGTGATCTCGCTTGATGAAGCGGGGGAGGGGCGGGGATCGGGGCGCAGCATCCCGGGCTTCGACCTGCTGGCGGCGCTTGAGGCTTGCGCGGAGCACTTGGAGGGGTTCGGCGGCCATCGGGCCGCGGCCGGGCTGACGATCAAGGCCGAGAACGTCGGCGCGTTCCGCGAGGCGTTCGCGGCGCACGCGAACGAGGTGCTGGCTCCCGAGGATCTGCGGCGGACCGAAAAGGTCGACGCGATCGCGGGCGGCGTCGGGCTGGGACTGGAGCTGGCGGAGGAGCTGAAGCAGCTGGCGCCGTTCGGGATGGGCAACCCGGGCGTTCGGCTGCTGGTTCCTTCCGCCCGGGTCACCGACGTCCGCGCGATGGGCGAGGGCAAGCACGCTCGCTTCAGCCTCCACAGCGGCTCCCACCGGGCCCTAGGCGTCGCCTTCGGCCGTGCCAGCCTCGGCGTCGAGGACGAGGACCTGCTCGACGCGACGGTGCGACTGGAGGTCAACCACTGGAACGGCTCGGTCGAGCCGAGGGTGGTCCTGCGCGAGCTCTACCCGCTCGAGGAGCCGGACGCCGGCGAGAAGCCAACGCTCCCGCACTCCTGCACCGCCGACGAACCCGAATGGTGGACTCGCTTCGAAGCGGAGCTGATTGCCGACCTCGATCGCGAATCCGCGAACGGCCGCGATATAGGCGGTCTGTCGCGGAGTCGAGGAGACGGTCGGGCGCGGCAGGTGGTCGAAGGCGCTGGTTCGGCCACGGTGGCTATTGCGGAGCTGGTTTCCAGCGGGGCGGGGGTGCTGGCGGTTTGCGCTGACGCTTCGCGCCGGGCCGGCCTCGGCAATGGCGCCACCGGGTTCGCCCGCTTCAACGGCGGCGCGGCGCTGATCGCCTGCCATCGCTGCGGCGACGAGGAGATCGTGCGGCTTGCCGGCAAAGCCGAGGCCGGTCTCGCTGTCGTCGACTACGCCGCCTTGGAGCGGGTGCCGGAGCTGGCTTGCGGCTTCGAGCACGTCGTCCTCGTCGACCCGCCGCGCAGCGCGCTCGACGAGGTACGGGCGGGCTTGCCCTGCGCCGAGGGTCAGCCGGGCTTCCTCCACGTCCTCTGGGGCGATGCGGAGCGGGAGTTCGCCGGCAAGGCCCTGGCCGAGCAGTGGCCGGGCCGAGAGGCGATCGCGAGCAGCTTCCGGGCGCTCCGGGAGCTGGGCGAGGCCCGGGGTGAGCAGCTGCGCGAGGCGCTGGCCGGCGAGGGCAGGTACCCGCTCTGCCCGGAGGCCTGCGCGCGCAGATTCCGCGTCTTGAGCGAGCTCGGACTCCTGCAGGGCGCGCCGGAAGGCGGCGCAGGCGTCGTCCGGGTCGTATCCTCAGAGAAGACCGATCTGCAGCGCGCGGCCGCATTTCGCGCCTACGGTGAGCAATTTTCGGAGGCCCAGCGATTTCTCGCAAGACCCAAACCGCGGTAGAGCACAAGGAGCTCCTGGCCGATCTCTTTGCGGTGATCGAGGAGTTCGACTCCGCCGCGGCCGAAAACGGCAACTCCGACGGAGCGGCTCTAGGCGGCACCGCGGTCGCGGTCGCGACCATCGACCGGGCGAAGGTCGAGCGGGCCTTCGACTTCGCCTGCGACCGTCACGCCGACCAGCGCCGCTACTCGGGCGACGAGTTCATCACCCATCCCGTCGGCGTCGCCCAGATCTGCGCCGGGATGCGGCTCGACACCGAGACCCTCTGCGCCGCCCTGCTTCACGACACGGTCGAGGACACGACCGCGAGCCTGGAGGAAATCCGCGCCGAGTTCGGCGAAGAGATCGCCCAGCTCGTGGACGGCGTCACCAAGCTGACCGGGATCACCTTCGAGAGCCGCGACGAGCGGCAGGCCGAGAACTACCGGAAGATGATGGTTGCGATGGCCACCGACGTCAGGGTGATCCTGATCAAGCTGGCCGACCGCCTCCACAACATGCGCACGCTCGGCGCCCTGCCGAAGCAGAAACAGACCCTGAAGTCGCACGAGACGCTGGAGATCTACGCGCCGCTCGCCCACCGGCTGGGGATCCACGCGATCAAATGGGAGCTCGAGGACCTCGCCTTCGCGACCCTGCACCCGCGCAAGTACAAAGAAATCAAACAGCTGGTCGCCCAGCAGCGCGAGGAGCGGGAAAACTTCGTCACCGAGGCCGGCGATTTCCTCGCCAAGGAGCTCGAGCAGGTAGGGATCGAGGCCGAGATCTCAGGCCGCGCCAAGCACTTCTACTCGATCTACACGAAGATGGCGAAGAAGGGCCGGGAGTTCAACGAGATCTTCGACCTGACGGCGATGCGGGTGATCGTCCACTCGGTCAAAGACTGCTACGGCGCGATCGGCGTCATCCACTCGCTCTGGAAGCCGCTGCCCGGCCGCTTCAAGGACTGGGTGGCGATGCCGAAGGCCAACATGTACCAGGCGCTGCACACGACCGTGATCGGGCCGGAGGGCAAACCGCTGGAGATCCAGATCCGGACCGAGGAGATGCACAAACTCGCCGAGTACGGGATCGCCGCCCACGTCGCCTACAAAGAGGGCGCCAGCGCCGACCCGCAGCGGGAAAAGATGACCTGGCTGCGGCAGCTGGTCGAGGCCGAGGGCGAACAGGACCCGACCGAGTTCCTCGAGTCGCTGAAGGTCGACCTCTTCGAGGACGAGGTCTTCGTCTTCACCCCGAAGGGGGAAGTGAAAAACCTCTCCGCCGGCTCGACGCCGCTCGACTTTGCCTACGCCGTCCACACCGACGTCGGCCACAGCTGCGTCGGCGCCAAGGTCAACGGCTCGATCGTGCCGCTGCACTACCAGCTGCGCTCCGGCGACATCGTCGAGGTGCTGACCGCGAAGCAGAAGCGCGGGCCCTCGCTCGACTCGCTGAAGCTGGTGCGGACGAGCCGCGCCCGCAACAAGATCCGCGCCTTCTTCAAAGAGGAGCGGCGCGAGGACGCCGAGCGCAACGGCCGCGAAAAGCTCGACGAAGCGCTGCGCACCCGCGGCATCCCGATGCAGAAGGTCTCCGGCTCGCCCCTGCTCGCCGACGTGATCCGCGAGATGGGCTTCCGCAAAGCGACCGACTTCTACATCGCCCTCGGCCAGGCGAAGATCGATGCCAAGACCGCGGCCAACAAGCTGATGCAGCGGCTGAAGGCGGGGGAGGGCGTCGAGGAGGACTCCGGCGCCCCGCTCGGCCGCGAGGACCGCGCCCGCCGCACCAAGGACGCCTCGAACTACGGGATCAGCGTCAAGGGCGCCGACAACGTCGCCGTGCGCCTGGCCAAGTGCTGCCGCCCGGTTCCCGGCGACGAAATAGAGGGCTACGTCTCGCTCGGCCGCGGGATCACCATCCACCGCGCCGACTGCAAGAACGTCAAGGCTTTGAAGAGGGCCTCGGAGCGCTTCGTCGAGGTCAGCTGGGTGGGCGAAAACGAGGCCGCCTACCGGGTCGAGCTGCAGATCGACGCCTACGACCGCACCCGCCTGCTCGAGGACCTCTCGCGGACCTTCTCGGAGGCCGGGATCAACATCATCGGCGCCACCTGCACGACCAACCACCCGATGGTGAAGAACCGATTCGTGGTCGAGGTCGGCGACACCGAGCAGCTCAAGCACTGCATCAGCCGCCTCCGCAACGTCGAGTCCGTCTTCGACGCGTATCGCATAACCCCGGCCGCTTGATGACGGCCAGTCGGGCGGGGTAGATGCCTTTAGCCGTCGCAGTCACCGGGCCCACCGGGGAGATCGGGAAGCCGCTGATGTCGGAGCTGGAGCGGCGGCCGGAGGTCGGGAGCGTGCTGGGGATGGCGCGCAGCCCGTTCGATCCTGCCGCGGAGGGGTGGGAGAAGGTGGCCTACCGGCGGGGCGACATCCTCGACCGCGGCGCGCTGGCGGCGCTCTTCGACGGCGCCGACGTTGCCGTCCACCTCGCCTTCGCGATCTTCGGCGGTCGCGAGGAGACGCGCCAGGTCAACCTGCAGGGGACGCGGAACGTCTTCGAAGCGGCGATCAAGGCGGGCGTCAAACGACTGGTCTACGCCTCTTCGGTCGCCGCCTACGGCTTCCACCCTGAGAACCCGCAGCCGCTCAGCGAGGAGGTGCCGGCCCGCGGCAGCGAGGGCTTCTACTACTCGCGCCAGAAGGCGGAGCTGGAGGATCTGCTCGACGAGCTGCTGCTCGGCAGTGAGGTCGAGGCCTACGTCTTCCGGCCCTGCATCGTCGCCGGGCCGCGGGCGACGATGCTGATCCAGCAGACCGTCGAGGCCGTGCGGGTGGTCGATCCGGTGCCGCTGCTCCGCCGCGGCGTCGAAAAGCTGCCCCTGGTGGCGCCGGTCCTGCCCGATCCCGGGACCCCGCTCCAGCTCGTCCACCACGACGACGTCGCCGTGGGGATGGCGGCGGCGATCTGCGGCGACGGCCCAGCGGGCGTCTACAACCTCGCCGGCGACGGCGAGATCCAGGTCCGCGACATCGCCCGGGCCCTGGGCTGGCGCTGGGTTCCGGTCCCGCGCCCGGCGGTCAGCGTCGGCACCGCCGCCGCCCGTCGCCTCAGCTTCGCCTCGCCCAAGCTCGAGTGGGCGATCGCCGCCGACACGCCGGTCCTGATGGATACGACCAGGGCCCGCCGCGAGCTCGGCTGGTCGCCACGGCACGATGCGCAGGAGACCCTGAGCGAGACGGTCGCCGGAGCCCGCGCAGCCGGTCTGCTGGACTGACTGTCAACCCGAGTCGAAAGGGACCGGGTTATAGGCTGACATCAGCCTCCTGACTTGCGTTGAACTCGGTGTCGAGTAAAAATAAGGCCGGGTTAGGTCGGTCCGCGGCGGGTAGATGATCCCCATGGGAATGAAATTGGAGGATCCAGTCCAGGTGACTCGGGACAACGGTGGGAAAAGGCGACATGTGAAAGTCAGCCTCAGCCAGCTTGCCTTCGATTCACTCATCGACGCCGAGGCGGGCTTCACCGTGCAGGCGCCGATCAGGATGGAGAGCGCGCTGCGCATCTACCTGGCAGACAAGGGCAGCGGCCGGCCGGCCTGGCCGTACCCACGCTTCCTGCAAGGGAGCGAGACGCAGGCCGACGTGCAGGTGGACTTCGCGGTCGAGGCCGACCTCTGGCGCGAGTTCGAGGAAGAGGCCTCCTCGCAAGGAGTGTCAGTCGAGAAGCTCGCCGAGCACGCCGCGTTCTACTTCGCCGCCGAGGCGAGCGCCGGGCGTCTAACCCAGCGCATCCTCGCCGATTTAGAGCCGGGTAACGGCGACTAGCGAGGTCAGGTCCCGGGGGTGGAGGCGACCACCGGGGCGGCGTCGAGCTCGACCAGGTTCGCCCGCAGGGTCCGGCGCCCGCGATGGTGGAGGCCGTGCACCGAGCTCTCGCTCTTGTCGAGGGTGCTGGCGATCTCGACCGGCGAGAGGCCGGCGATGTGCCGCAGGACCAGCACCTCGCGCTGATCCTCGGGCAGGTCTTCCAGCGCCTGCCGCAGTGCCCGGCAGCGGTCCTGTGCCGTCTCCGCCCGGCCCGTGTCGGCCAACCTCACCTCCTCGGTGGGGATCGCCCGCTTCGCCCGCAGGTGGTCAAGCGCCGCGTTGCGGGCCACCCGCATGATCCAGGCGTCGAACGGGACCTCGCGCTCTTCGTACTTGTTGATCGCCGTCATCAGCTTGGCGAAGACGTTCTGGGTGATGTCTTCGGCTTCGTGATGGTCTCGGATGAACCCCGCTACATAGCGGAGTACGTCATCCGCATAACGGACGTAGAGGTAGTGCAGCCCCTCCGAGTCTCCGGCCTTGGCCCGAGTCACGGCCTGCCGCGTAAGGTCGCCGGCCCCGGGATCCAATGCGCTGCTCATCGCTGCTCTCCTGCGTGCTCACCGCACGCCACTCCAACTGGGTTTCCAGAATCAACTGCTGCTTAATCGCAAAAGATTTCCACATCAAAGCCCAAAATGGGGAAAGAGTTGTGAAACGTTTCTCGGGGGCGAGAAGGGCTTACTGGTCGAAAGCTGATCATCGGACAAGGGAAATGTCAATCCGAAAATCCAACTTTTTAGGAGGATCGGGCGGAAGTTTCTAGGAAGCAGTACCGCCGCAGACTCTTTTTCGGTACTGAGATTTGGCCGAAAAGGCTGAAGTTCAGTTGAACTGCGTCAGAGCTCAAAATGTTGGCCCTTCGAAGGGAGTTTCTTCGAGTAGGAATGATCAAGGTCCAGCTTGGAGAACTTGCGTATTCGGGACTCGAGGAGCACTTCCGCGCCGACCTTCCGGGCGGTGTCCGTCGGGCCCTCGTCCACTATGCGTACAAGCTGAGAGTGGGGCGGCGTCCGGTCCCGCCGCCGCGATTCCTCCCTGAGCGCTCGTCGCCGGCGCACAAGGAATTCGAGCTCCGGCTCGATCCGGAGAGCGAAGCCATCCTCGAGCAGGAGGCGCTGCGCCAGCGCGTCGGCATGAGCCAGCTGGCCACCCACGCGGTGCTGGTCTACCTGGCCGAGCTCGAGTTCCTCGGCGCGACGTCTCCTGCTCCTACAGAGCGCTGCCGCCGCTACTAGTCGCGGAGCGGCAGCAGGTCCGCGCGCGCGGCGCGCAGTTCCTCGGCGGCGGGGCGCACGGCTACCGGCTTCCCCTCGTTGCGCAGCGACTCCTCCAGCGCCTCCAGGCAGAGCACGATCTCGAGGCCCAGATGGGCGTTGGAGACCGGCGTCGCGCCCTCGCGGATCGCGGCGGCGAAGTCCCGTAGCTCCTGCGCCAGGGGCTCGAGAGCCTGGACGCGGGGGGCGACCATGTCGCCGGTGCGGTAGGTGAGGCGGTACTCGCCGAAGTTGGCCGGGGGCTCGGCGAAGTCGAGGCCGCGGTCGTAGATGCGGACGGAGTCATCGGCGGCGGTGTCTTCGTACTGGACCATCCGCCGGGAACCGACGACGACCATCTGGCGCATCTTCCGCGGCGCCAGCCAGGAGAGCTGGACGTTGGCCTGGGTGCCGCCCTCGAAGCGGAGGGTGAGGAAGGCGGTCTCGTGGACGCCCTCCTGGAAGACGGCGCGGCCGCTGGCCGAGACCTCGACCAGCGGTTTGCCGAGCCAGTGGAGCAGGATCGAGAGGTCGTGGGGGGCGAGGTCGAGGACGACGCCGTCCTGCTGGTAGAGGCCGAGGTTCATCCGCGAGGAGGTGATGAAGTAGATCTCCCCGAGCTCATCGCCCTGGATCAGGTCGCGGACGGCGTTGACCGAGGGGCTGTAGACGAAGGTGTGGCCGGGCATCATCACCAGGCCCAGCTCCTCGGCGAGCGCGATCAGCGCCGCGGCCTCTTTCGCGGTCCGCGCCAGCGGCTTCTCGACGAGCACGTGCTTGCCCGCTTCGAGCGCCCGGCGCACGAGGTTGTAGTGGGTGTGGGGCGGGGTCGCGATCGCCACCGCCTCGATCCGGGGGTCGGCCAGGGCGGCGTCGAGGTCGGGCTCGATCCAGATCCCGGGATGGCGACGGCGAAAGTCTTCGGCTCGGCCTTCGTCCAGCTCGCACAGTCCCATCAGGCGGAACTCGGGGCGCTCGACGACGTTGCGGACGATGTTCGGGCCCCAGTAGCCGTAGCCGACGACCAAGGTTCCGATGGCTCCTGCTGGATTCACTCTGCTCCCTTTCGACTGAGGACGACCCACGGGGTTTTGAGAAGGATTGAAAGATCGAGGCCGAGGTTGCGGCGCTGCGCGTACTCGATGTCGAGCCGCACCATTTCCTCGTAGGTGCGTTCGCTGCGCCCGCTCACCTGCCAGTAGCCGGTCAGACCCGGCTTGACCGAGAACCGCTCCCGGTACCAGCTCGGGTACTCGGCGACCTCGTAGGGGATCGCCGGCCGCGGCCCGACCAAGGTCATGTCCCCGCGGACGACGTTGAAGAGCTGGGGGAGCTCGTCGAGGCTCCACTTCCTGATCCAGCGCCCGACCCCGGTGATGCGGTTGTCGACCGCGAGCTTGTAGAGGTTCTCGCGGCCGCCCTCGGCGCCGTCGGCGCCGTTGGGATTGGTCCCCTCGCCCTTGATCAGCGCGGTCACGTACTCCTGGTGGCCCTGCGGGTCGGCGTCGACCCGCATGCTGCGGAACTTGTAGAGGGTGAACTCCTTTTCCCGGTAGCCGACCCGGCGCTGGCGGAAGAAGGAGGGACCGCGGCTGTCGATGCGGACCGCCAGCGCGACCCCGATCAGGATCGGGCTGAAGAGGGCGATCAGCGTCAGCGCGAAGGCGATGTCGAAGAGGCGCTGCAGGGCGCCGAGCGAGCGACGCTGCCAGCTGCTGGCCGGGAGCGCTTCGCTTTGCGTGAGTTCGCTGTGGGCCTCCATCCTCACTGGAGACAACGGGGAGCGGTCGAGAAGACTTGCGGTGCCGCGGTCGGCACGAGGCCGAAAAACGGTCAAACTTCGACGACTCGGGAAGTTTTTTCCGCTGCGGCAAAAAGAGGCGGACCGTTCGTGCGTTGATCGGTCATGGCAGCCAGGATCGTCTCCATCATCGGCTCGCGCCCCGAGATCGTGCAGGCGGCGCCGCTCTCGCTCGCTTTCGCCAGCCGGGCGGAAGAGATCCTGGTCCACACGGGGCAGCACTACGACCCCGGGATGTCCGATCTTCAGATCGCCGACCTGCACCTGCCTCTGCCCGAGTTCAACCTCGGGGTCGGCTCCCTGCCGGGCACCGCGGCCGTGACCGTGGCGGAGGAGCGGATCGGCCGCGTGATCGCCAGTCGCGAGCCGGATGCCGTCCTGGTCCGCGGCGACACCCACGCGACGATCGCCGGCGCCCGCGCCGCGGTGGCCGCCGGGGTGCCGCTGATCCACGTCGAGGCGGGCCTGCGCAGCTACCGCGAGGACATGCCGGAGGAGGCGAACCGGATCGAGACCGACGGGCTCTCCGACCTGCTCTTCGCGCCCTGCGAGCACGCTCGCGACGTCCTCCTGGAGGAGGAAGTGAGGGGGGACGTCCACGTCACCGGCGACGTCCTCGCCGACGTCCACCTGGCGACCCGCGCGCGCCTGCCCGAGCGCGGGGAGGAGGGGGAGTACATCCTCGCCACCGCCCACCGCAACTACAACACCGATTCAGCCGAGCGGCTGGCCGCCGTGCTCGACTGCCTCGGCGCCGCCGAGTGCCGGGTGATCTTCCCGCTGCACCCGCGGACCCGCAAGAGCATCGCGACCTGGAACCTCACGGTTCCCGCCAACGTCGAGATGCGCGACCCGGTGACCTACACCGAGATGCTGACCCTCGAGCGCGACGCGGTGGCGATCGCCACCGACTCCGGCGGGGTCCAGCGCGAGGCCTACCTCTGGGGGGTGCCGTGCATCACGATGCGCGAGGAGACGGAGTGGATCGAGACGGTCTCGACCGGCTGGAACACGCTGGTCGGCGTCGACTCGGAGAAGTTCCGCGCCGCCCTCGCCAAGCCGCTGCCCGCCGCCCGGCCGCCGATCTTCGGCGACGGGCGCGCGGCGGAGCGGATCGCCGAGCTGACCGTCGCCCACCTCGACCGCACCCGGGAGGAGTCCCTTGTCTGAGCAGCTTCGCGTCGGCGTCGTCGGCTGCGGCCGGATGGGGGCCTTCCACGTCCGCAACTACGCCCAGCTCGACTGCGCGGAGCTGGTCGCGGTCGCCGACCCGGACCCCGAGGCGCGGGCGCGGGCGCTGGCCGGCTCGCAGGCGCTCGAGTTCTCCGACTGGCGCGACCTGATCGAAGACGCGGACGAGCTCGACGCGATCTCGATTACCTGCCCCTCCGAGCACCACGCCGAGGTGGCGCTGGAGGCACTCGCCGCCGGCCTCCACGTGCTGGTTGAGAAGCCGATCGCGACCACGCTTCCCGACGCCCTGCGGATGCGCGGCGCCGCGATCGAAGCCGACCGCAAGCTGATGGTGGGCCACGTCGAGCGCTTCAACCCGGCGGTGGCGAAGCTGCGCGAGCTGGTCGCCGACGGCCGCCTCGGCAAGGTCTACCGCGCCCACACGACCCGGGTCGGTCCGCTGCCGACGCGGATTCAGGACACCGGCGTGGCGATCGACCTCGCCACCCACGACCTCGACGTCATGCAGTACGTCCTCGACTGCTCGATCCACGAGATCTACGCCGACGGCGGCCGCTTCCAGCACAGCTCGCAGGAGGACCTGCTCACCTGCCTTGCCCGCTTCGGCGGCGCGGGGGCGGGGGAGACCCTGGGCCTGCTCGACGTCAACTGGCTGACCCCCGAGAAGAAGCGCGAGATCGCCCTGATCGGCGAGAACGGGCTGCTGCGGGCGAGCTACATCACCCAGGACGTCTGGTTCGTCGAGTCGACGACCGCACCGCTGCAGTGGGACGGCCTCTCGGTCCTGCGCGGGGACGGCGAGGGTGCCGCGGTGCGCTTCTCGCTGGCCAAGGCCGAGCCGCTGCGGGCCGAGCTCGAGGCCTTCTGCCGCTGCGTCCTCGACGACACGCCCGAGCCGATCAGTGCCCACGACGGCGTCAAGGCTCTCGCCGCGGCGCTCGCGGTGCGCGAGTCGGCCGCGGTCCGGCGCCCCGTCGAGCTGCTCGATATCCCCGCCCCCCGGCCCCTGGAGGTCTTCGCATGATCCGCTTCGTGATCCCCGCCTACAACGAGGCGGAAAATATCCCGCGCCTGCTCGCCGACCTCGCACCGGTCGCCCGCGAGCTCGGGGCACGGGTGATCATCGTCGACGACGGCTCGACCGACGGGACCGGCGAGGTGATCCGCGAACACGCCCAGGACATGCACCTGGCGGTGGTCACGCACACCGTCAACCGCGGCCTCGGCACCGCGATCAACACCGGGATCCGCTCGGCCCTGAAGGAGTCCTCCGACGACGACGCGATCGTCACCCTCGAGGCCGACACCACCTCCGACCTCTCCGACCTGCCGCGGATGCTGAAGCTCTTCGAGCAGGGCAACGACGTCGTCCTCGCCTCGGTCTACGCGCCGGGCGGCAAGATCGTCGGCGTCGCCGGCTGGCGGCTGGCGGCGAGCAAATCGGTCTCCAACACCTTCCGCTACCTCGGCGGCCTGCGCGAGATGCACACCCTTTCCTCGCTCTACCGGGTCTACCGGGCCGGGACGCTGCGCAAGGCGGCCGACACCTACGGCTACCTGCTGGTCCGCGAGCCCGGCTTCGCCGCCAACGTCGAGCTCCTGCTGAAGCTCTACAACGCCGGCGCCACGGTGGCCGAGGTGCCGACGACGAACGACTGGACGACCCGCAAAGGCGAGTCGAAGATGCAGCTGAAACCGACGGTGGTCGCCTACCTCCGGGTGATGGCCGCGCACCTCGTCGGCCGCATCCAGCCGCCGCCGGTCTCGCCGTTGGCCGAGGCGACGGCGCCGTTGGGGCTGCCCGAGCCGGCTGCGGCGACGGCGATCGAGGGCGCCTCCGTCGACGGCCCGGCGGCCGTCCCCCAGGGCTGATGGACGGCGCCTCGCCGCGCGTCGGGGTCGTCGGCGGCGGCATCCTCGGCATCTCGCTGGCGCTGCGGCTCGCCCAGCAGGGTGCCCGGGTGACCGTGGTCGAGCGCGGCCCGAGCCTCGGCGGCCTCGCCGGGACCTTCGATTTCAGCGGCCACGAGGTCGACCGCTTCTACCACGTCATCACCCCCTCGGATCAGCGGATGGCGGCGATGGCCGAGGAGGTCGGGCTCGGCGACCAGCTGCGCTTCACCCCGGTCGGCGCCGGCTTCTTCTCTGACGGCAAGATGCACGACTTCAACGGCATCGGCGACCTTCTCCGCTTCTCGCCCCTCAGCCCGCCGGCACGGCTGCGGCTGGGTTGCTTCGTCGCCCAGTGCCAGCTGCGCAGCTCCTACGAGAAGCTGGAGGCGATCCCGCTGGAGACCTGGCTGCGGCGGATCTGCGGCAACCAGGTCTGGGAGCGGATCTGGAAACCGCTGCTCGACACCCGCTTCGACGGCGATCCCTCGGGCCTGCCGGCGACCTACCTGTGGGCGCGCACGCGGCGGATGTCGGGCGCGCGGCAGGGCAAGGGGCGCGGCGGCGAGGAAATGGGCCACATCGTCGGCGGGCACCAGCGGCTGGTCGACGCGATGGTGGCACGGGCTCGCGAGCTCGGGGTCGAGGCCCGCACGGGAGCGCCGGTCACCGGCCTCGCCCTTTCCGAGGACGGCTCGGTCACAGGGGTCGAGCTGGAGGGCGAGACGCTCGAGTTCGACCTGACGATCCCGACCCTGCAGCCACCGGCGCTGCGCTACCTGCTGCCCGAACGCCACCAGGGCCTGCTCGCGCCCTACCCCCAGCGCTGGCTCGGCGTGGTCTGCCCGATCATCAAGGTGCGCCGCCGGCTGCTGCCCTACTACGCGATCAACATCACCGAGCCGACGCCGCTGACCAGCGCTGTGGAAACGACGCAGGTGCTCGGCACCGAGCACACCGACGGCCTGGAGCTCGTCTACCTGCCCAAGTACTGCGACCCCGAAGCGCCGGAGCAGAGCGAGGACGACGAGTCGGTCTACCGCCGCTTCACCGACTACCTGGCCCGCCTCTCGCCCGGCTTCAGCCGCGACGAGGTCGTCGATTGGACCGTGCAGAGGGCGAAGCTGGTCGAGCCGGTGCACCAGGTTCGCGCCGAGGGCGGCTCGCGGGTGGCGCCGGTCTGGCCGGGGGTCCCGGGGTTGGCGCTGGCTTCCAACGCCCAGATCTACCCCTACCTGCTGAACGGCGACTCGGTGATGGGCTTTGCCGAAGAGGTGGCGGGGCAGGTCGCCGAGCGGCTCGGCCTCGCCGGCCGGCCGGCCGAAAGTGCGAGAAAAGGACTAGTCGGCGCGTTGAACTCCTAGAGGGCCCGCCGCCACCCGGTCCGGCTCTCGTCCCGAGCCATGTACCAGGTAGAAGCCTCCAAAGTCCTGCTCAAGCCGCGGTTGTGGGCCGCCCGTTCGGCCCGTCTGCGCGTCCCGCGCAACGTGGTGATGCTGGGTCTGGTCAGCCTCCTCACCGACGTCTCCTCGGAGATGGTGGCGACCGTGCTGCCCCTCTACCTGATCTTCAGCCTCGGGGCCAGCCCGCTGGTCTTCGGCGCGATCGACGGCACCTACCGCGGCGCGGCGGCGCTGGTCCAGGTCGCCAGCGGCTTCGCCTCGGACCGCTGGCGGCGGCCGAAGGGCGTCGCCGGGCTCGGCTACGGGCTCTCGGCAGTCGGCAAGGTGGCGCTGGTCGCCGCCGGGAACACCCTGGGCGGGATCGGCGCGATCATCGCCGTCGACCGGATCGGCAAGGGAATCCGCACGGCTCCGCGCGACGCCCTGATCTCGCTCTCCAGCGCCAAGGACCGGCTCGCGACCTCGTTCGGCGTCCACCGGGCGATGGACAGCGCCGGGGCGATGCTCGGGCCGCTGCTCGCCTTCGGGATCCTCTTCCTCGCGCCCGCCCGCTTCGACGCCGTCTTCGTCGTCAGCACCCTCTTCGCGGTTCTCGGCCTCGCGGTGCTGATCCTCAACGTCCAGGGCAAACCCGACCGGGCGCCGCGCAACGGCTCGGCGCCGAGGCTGCGGGCGGCGCTGCGGCTGGTGGTCGAGCCGCGCTTCGCGCCGCTCCTGATCGCCGCCGCCGGGCTCTCGGTGGCGAGCGTCTCCGACGCGATGATCTACGTCGGCCTGCAGCGCAGCATCGACTTCGACCCGGCGCTCTTCCCGCTGCTCTACGTGATGACCGCGATCGCCTTTATGGGGCTGGCGATCCCGGTCGGGCAGCTCGCCGACCGGATCGGCAAGGTCCCGGTCCTGCTCGGCGGTCAAGCCCTCCTCTTCGTCGCCTACGGTGTGTTGATGATGAGCTCGGTCGGCTACCTGGCCCTCGCCGTATGCCTGCTCGCCCTCGGCGGTTATTTCGCGGCGACCGAAGGGGTGCTGACCGCGCTCGCCGGGGCGCTGCTGCCGGAGAAGCTGCAGGCGAGCGGCATCGGCCTGCTGATCACCGTCGTCAGCCTCGGTCGCCTGCTCTCCTCGGTGCTCTTCGGCGCCCTCTGGTTCGCGGTCGGAATGCAGAGCGCGGTCCTGATCTTCGCCGCCGCCCTGGCCGCGGCGATCGCGGTCGCGGCGCCACTGCTCCTGCGGGCCCAGCGCCTCGCGCCGAATGAGTAGCCGCAACGGCAGGATCCTGCTCGGGCTCGTCGCCGTCTGCCTCCTGGTCGGGGCCGGCTACGTGGTCGCCGCCGCGCTGGGGCCGGACCAGACGACGACCAAGGCGCGGCCGCAGACCGCGGGGGCGACGCTCGCCGACGCGAACTTGATGGTCCGGGCCGTCGACCCGGCCAACCCGCGCCTCAACGGGCGCGTCTACGAGATCGACGAAGGCAAGGTCCGGCGCCGCTCCGAGGACCTCGCCTGCGAGCGGGTCTACTACGCGGGTGGGCGTGGAATCTGCATGGGGGTGGCGCCTTCCGGGGTCGACTACAGGGCGCAGATCTTCGACTCGCGCCTGCGCCCGCTCGACGAGATCGCGCTGACCGGCTTCCCCTCCCGCGCCAGGGTCTCCGCCGACGGCCGCTACGGGGCGATGACCGTGTTCGTCAGCGGCGACTCCTACCTGCAGTCGCCATCCGCCTTCTCGACCCGGACGACGATCCTCGACATGGAGAGCGGCGAGCAGATCGCCCAGCTGGAGCAGTTCGAGGTGACCAAGGACGGCAAGCCCTTCGACGCGGTCGACTTCAACTTCTGGGGCGTCACCTTCGTGCCCGGCGACTCCAACCGCTTCTACGCGACCCTCGGCACCGGCGGCAGCCATTACCTGGTCGAAGGCGATATCGCCGCCCGTTCGATGCGGGTGCTGCGCGACGGGGTGGAGTGCCCGTCGCTCTCGCCGGACGGCAGGCAGATCGTTTACAAGAGCCGGATCGGCGACGGCGAGCAGTGGCGGCTGCGGGTCCTCGACGTCGGGACCCTGGACGATCACGCGGTCGCGGAGACGCGCTCGATCGACGACCAGGTCGAGTGGATCGACGACCAAACCCTCGCGTACGCGTATGGGGACGACCTCTACGTCGTCCCTGCAAATGGCGGCGGAGAGCCGCAGTTGCTGGTCCGTGACGCCAGCTCGCCGGTACGGCTGAGCAACGGCTCTTAGCCCAGGGCGGGTTTACATAAGTAGCGCCGCGGGCACGTTGGGCTGACCAGTCTGACTACTACATATGTCGAAGGGGGGGTCGTGTCTTCAGGGTGGGTTCCCTGGCGACCGACAGTGCAGAAATGTTTATCAATGGGAGGCGTCTCAAGAGCACCGTGTCCTTGGTTGTCCTGGCGGCAGCCGTCCTCGCGATGGCGGCGGTGGCGGTAGCGGCGACGAAGGTGATCGATAGCAAGCCGGTCGCCAAGGAGCGGCTCAATCCAAAGCTCCGCAACCGGCTTCGAGACAGCGATCGCGATGGCCTCACCAATCGCTACGAGACGTTCCGCTCCCGCACCGACCCGCGTAAGCGCGACACCGACGGCGACGGGATCAGCGACGCGATCGAGGTGAAGCGCGGCAGCGATCCGCTCGACCCGAACAGTCCCACGCCGCAGCCGAGTCCCGAACCGACGCCGGAACCGACTCCGACTCCAGAACCGACTCCGACTCCAGAACCGACTCCGACGCCGACCCCTGAACCGACGCCTACGCCGGAACCCACCCCTGAACCGACGCCTACGCCGGAACCGGAACCGACTCCGACGCCGACCCCTGAACCGGAACCGCAGCCGGGCACGGCCAACTTCTACCTGAGCCCGTCGGGGTCCGACGCCAACGCCTGCACTTCAAGCAAACCGTGCAAGACGCTGAACCGCGCCTACAAACTGGCGCAGCCGGGCGACACGGTGGAGATGGCGGCGGGTACCTACGGCGATACGTCCCTCGCGCTCGATTCCACCAAGACCTCGACCCAGGACGTGCTGTTCCGGCCGGCGGCGGGGGCGACGGTGACTATCTCCCCCCAGCTCCACATCTACGCCCGGCACCTCGAGCTGCGCGGTCTCCGATTCGCCGGCAAGCTCTGGATCGAATCGAGCGCCGTCGACGTGACCATGCGCAACGACGCCCTGAAGAACTTCGACCTCTACTCGGACGGGTCCCAGTCGTCGCGTGATATCTCCTTCATCGGTGGCAGCGTCGGCCCCTCTGCCGACGAAAACAGCCGCATCGCCTCCAACGGGACGTCGACCTCGGCCTCGCCCGAAAACATCCTCATCGAAGGCGTCGACTTCCACGACTTCACCCTCTCGCCCGGCTCGAGCGCCCACGTCGAGTGCCTGCAGGTCTGGGCGGTCAACGGGTTGACGATCCGCAACAGCACCTTCCGCAACTGCGAGGTGTTCGACATCTTCCTGCAGAAGCTGCCGGGTGGGGCGGCGGCGACGCCGAGCAACATCCTCATCGAGAACAACTTCTTCGACTGCTGTCGCAGCGGCTACTACTCGATCCGATTCGGCGATCACGCGGGCACCAGCTGGAAAAACGTGACGATCCGCAACAACTCGCTGAACAAAGAGATCAACCCCGACCCGAGCGTTCCTTATTCGAACGTGAAGATCCTCAGCAACGTCGGGCCGGCGGTGAAGTTCTGGAGCGGCAGCACCGGCAACCTCGAACCGAAGCCCGCCGGGATCGAAGTCGACCACAACGTCTGGTACGCCGGCTCGAAAGTGGGGCCGAGCGACAAGGTCGCACCGTCGGGGTTCCGCAACGCGGCGGCGCTCGACTTCCACCTCAACGCCGGGGCCGCGGCGATCGACGCCGGCGACCCCGCCAACTCGCCGGCGCGAGACATCGACGGCGATGCCCGGCCGGCCGGAGCGGCTCCCGACGCGGGCGCCGACGAGACCAGCGGCGCCGCGCCGGTGCCGCCCTCCGAACCGACCCCGCCGGAAGAACCGACCCCGCCGGAAGAACCGACTACGCCGCCCACCCCTCCGACGGAACCGAGCGGCGGCGCCGATCTCTACCTCACCGCCGGCGGCTCGGACTCCGCGTCGTGTTCTGCGATCGCCCCCTGCAAATCGCTCGACCGCGCCTACCAAGTGGCAGCGCCTGGCGACGTCGTCGAGCTGGCGGCGGGCAGCTACGGCAACCAGACGATCCAGCGCGACGCCGGCTACACCTCGACTGACGACGTCGTCTTCCGTCCGGCGGCGGGGGCGAAAGTCAGCCTCGGCACCGTCACGGTGTACGCCTCGCACGTCACCCTGCAGGGGATGACCGCGGTCGATCTGAACGCCCGGGTCACCGATCCATACCGGTTCCCGGTCTCCGACATCACCTTCCGCAACATGGACGCGCGCAATTTCATGGTCATGTCGGCCTCCGACGTCAACGTGATCGGCGGCGACTACGGGCCGGCCAGCGACTGCGGCGGCCCCTATGGCGGCTCCAACAACAGCATTCGCCGCTTCGCCGAAACCGGGGCGCCGAATCCGGAACGGATCCTGATCGAAGGCGTGAAGATCCACGACATCGTCTCCTACGACTTCGGCCCGTGTCACATCGAGGGGCTGGCGATATTCGCCGGCAAAGGCGTCACCGTGCGCAACTCGAAGTTCTGGGGCAACTCGGTCTACGACATCTTCCTGCAGTCCAACAGCGGCCCGGTCTCGAACCTGACGATCGAGAACAACTGGTTCGCCTCGCCGGTCGGCGAGGGCGGCAGCGGTTCCGGCGCCAGCACGCTCGCCTTCTCCGGCGGCAGCTCGGACTTCGCCAACACGGTCGTGCGCCACAACAGCGCCAACGGCTACTTCTCCTTCGACGACAACGGCCTCAACCCGGCCTACTCGAACTTCCGGGTGGTCGGCAACATCGGCCAGCCGACCTACGGGTCCTGCTCGCTGCGCGGCGTCACCTTCCGCTACAACCTCTGGAAGGGGATGGCCTGCGGCACCGGCGACGTCAACCTCGGCGGCGCCTACCCCTACGTCAACGCCGTCAACGGCGCCGGGATGGACTATCACCTGACCGGCGGCGCCGCTCGCGACCTCGTTCCCGAAAGCGAAGACACCCTCGGGACCGACATCGACGGCCAGGCACGCCCGATGGGCCCGCGGCGCGACGCCGGCGCCGACGAGTCGGCCTAGCGCTCAGTCCGCGTTGGCGGCGAAGTGGGCGGCGATCTGGGTGGCGCTCAGCGCCTGGTCGTAGATCGCGACCTCATCGAGCGTCCCGGCGCCGAACAGGTTCGCCCCGGCGCGTGACATCAGGTAGAGGCTGCTGTTGGCGAAGGCCCCGGCGCCGCTGCCGCTGGCTCCCTTGCTGAAGGTGACCGGTTTGCCGTCGACGAAGGGGACGATCTGCTGGGCCACGGGAGCCGCGGTGTCGAGGACGAAGGCGTAGTGGTGCCAGACGCTGGCGCTGGGTCGCGCGAAGTAGGCGTTGTTGCGCGATTCGCCCTCGCCGATCGCGACGCCGAACGCTTCCGAGCTCGAGTTCGGATCGATCAGGAAGCCGCCCGAGTTGGCGTTGAAGTTTTCGGTCAGCTCCATCGCCAGGTCGTCGTCGTCGGCGAAGGCGTTCCACTTGAGCCAGAACTCGACCGTGAGGTCGGTCGTCGCCGAGAGGTTGACCGGCGCTGAAGCGGCGTCGTCGATTCCGTCGAAGCCGCCGGCGGTGCCGCCGAGCGGTCCGGTGAGGCCGAGCGTCGGTCCGCCGAGCAGGGTGGCGGTAGCGCTGCCGGCGCTGTCGGCAAGGGTCGCTCCGCTGGTCTCGCCGAGCCGCCAGTAGTGGATCAGGCCGGGGGTTTCGGAGACGGTTTTCGAGTAGCTGACGGTGGTCGGGGGAGGCGGCGGTTCGGCGACCGTGAGGGGGACGGTTTCGGTATCGGTTGCCGCTTCGTTATCCCGTACCCGCACCGTGACTGCGACTTTGCCCTCCTGCGCGTAGCCGGCTTTGGCGGTCGGCGTGGTCCCGGTGTCGGTCTCGAAGCTGCCGTTGCCGTCGAGATCCCACTGGTAGCTGACGATCGAGCCGTCCGGATCGGTCGATCCCGAGGCGTTGAAGGTGACTTCGGTTTTCGTCTGGACCGGGTTCGGGCTGGCGGAGAGGGTCGCGTGCGGGCGCCGGTTGAGGCCATGGCTGGCCTGGTGTTCGGCGATCTCGGCAGCGCTGAGGGCCCGGTTGTAGACCGCCACCTCGTCGAGGCTTCCGGCCCCGAACAGGGCTTGACCACCGCGCGACATCAGGTAGAGGGTCGAGTTGGCGAAGTTACCGGCGCCGGTGCCGCTGGCGGTCTTCGTGTAGCTGACCGGCTGACCGTCGACGTAGGGAGTGATCTGCTGCGCGGCCGCAGCGGTGGTGTCGAAGACCAGCGCGTAGTGGTGCCAGGCGCCGGCGCTGGGGCGGGCGAAGAAGGCGTTGTTGCGGGACTCGGCGATCCCGATGCCGACGCCGAAGCTGCCCTGGCTCGAGTTCGGGTCGACGAGGAAGCCGCCGCTGTTGCCGTTGAAGTTGGGGGTCAACTCCATCGCCAGGTCGTCTTCGTTGTCGTAGCCGTTCCACTTGAGCCAGAACTCCACCGTGGCTTTGCCCGTCCCGGAGAGGTTGAGCGGGACGCTGCCGAAGTCATTGGTGCCGTCGAAGGAGAGCGCGGTATTCGGGTCTCCGACCAGGGCTCCGGGAGAGCCGAAGACGGTCCCGTTCAGGGCGCTGCCCGTCGCCGTGCCTTTGCTGTCGGCGAGGCTCGGGCCGGCGCTCTCGCCGAGGCGCCAGTAGCCGACCAGGCCCGGGGTGTCGAGCACGGTGTCGCCGTAGTTGCTGACGCCGCTGGCGTTGACCGTGAGCGGAACCGTGGCGGTGTCGGTCATGCCGGTGTCGTCGGTGACCCGCAGGCGGACCTGCACGAGGCCGGCGAAGTTGTAGCTCTGCTGGGTGGTGGAGACGGCGCCGGTACTGGTCTCGAAGCTGCCGTTGCCGTCGAGGTCCCATTCGTATTTGACGATCGTGCCGTCGGAGTCTTTCGCCGCGGCGCCGTCGAACTGGACCGGCAGGTCGGTGATCGCCGGGTTCGGCGTGGCGCTGAAGGAGGCGACCGGGGGCTGCGGGTCGGGCCCGCCGACTTTCAGGGTTTTGGTTTCGGTGTCGACCGCGAGTTTGTCGTCGTAGACCCGGACCGAGATCGGGATCTGGGCTTCGGTCGAGTATTTCGCGCTGACGGTCGGGGTCGAGCCGGTGCTGGTCTCGTAGGTCCCGTTGCCGTCGAGATCCCACTCGTATTTGGAGATCGTGCCGTCGGAATCGGTCGAGCCGGAGGCGTCGAAGGTCGCGTTGCCGCCGATCGCGACCGGGTTCGGGGTGATCGCCAGCGCCGCCGTCGGTTTGTGGTTGGCGCCGTTGCTGGCTTTGTGCGCGGCGATTTCGCTGGCGCTGAGCGCCCGGTTGTAGATCGCCACCTCGTCGAGCGTGCCGCGGCCGAATAGCCGTTCCCCGTTTCGCGACATGAAGTTGAGCACGGAGTTGGCGAAGTTGCCGGCGCCGGTGCCGCTGGCGGTCTTCGTGTAGCTGACCGGCTGACCGTCGACGTAGGGGATGATCTGCTGCGCCGCCGGAGCGGTGGTGTCGAAGACGAAGGCGTAGTGGTGCCAAGCGCCGGCGCTGGGGCGGGTGAAGAAGACGTTGTTCCGCGTTGCGCCCGAGCCGATCCCGACGCCGAACTTGCCGTTTTCCTGGGGCGCGTCCGGGTCGACGACGAAGCCGCCGTCGATCTGGTTGAAGTTTTCGGTCAGCTCGAGCGCGAGCGCGTCGTCATCGACGTAGCCGTCCCACTTGAGCCAGAACTCGACCGTGGCTTTGCTCGTGCCGGAGAGGTTGAGCGGCGCTTTCCCGTAGTCGTCGCCGTCGAAGCGGGCGGCCGTGTTGGGGTCGCCGCCGACCGCGCCGGCCTGGCCGAAGGTCACTCCGGCCGAGGCGGTGCCGGTGGCGGTGCCTTTGCTGTCGGCGAAGGCGGGCCCGCTGCTCTCGCCGAGGCGCCAGTAGCCGACCAGGCCCGGGGTTTCGAGCACGGAGTCGCCGTAGTTGCTGACGCCGCCGCTGTTGACGGTGACGGGCAGCGTCGCGGTCGCGCTGGTGCCGCTGTTGTCGGTCACCCGCAGGCCGACGTCAAAGGTGCCGGCGGTTCCGTAGACGCGGTCGGCGGCGGCGGTCGAGCCGGTGTCGGTCTCGTAGGTCCCGTTGCCGTCGAGGTCCCACTCGTATTTCACGATCGAGCCGTCGGAGTCTTTCGAGCCGGAGGCGTCGTAGTGGACCGAGCTGCCGATGGTCGCCGGATTCGGGGTGGCGGTGAACGAGGCGCTCGGCGGCTGGGGGCCGACTTTGATCGTGCGGGTCGTCGTGTCGGTGCCGGTGAGGTTGTCGGTGACGCGCAGTCCGAGGGTGTATTCGCCGTTGGCGGTGAAGGTCCGGGTGGTGCTGGCGGTCGAGCCGGTGTCGGTCTCGTAGGTCCCGTTGCCGTCGAGGTCCCATTCGTATTTGACGATCGAGCCGTCCGGGTCGCTGGAGTCGGCGCCGTTCAGGGTCACCGGGACGCCGGTCAGGACCGGGGAGGGGGTGGCGGTGAAGGAGGCGATCGGCCGCCGGTTGGTGCCGAAGCTGGCCTGGTGTTCGGAGATCTGGGCGGCGCTGAGGGCGCGGTCGTAGATCGCCACGTCATCGAGCACGCCGCGCTCGAAGTAGCCGCTGCCGGCGCGCGACATGAAGTTGAGGGCCGCGTTGGCGAAGGCGCCGGAGCCGGTGCCGTTCGCGGACTTGGTGTAGGCCACCGGTTTGCCGTCGACGTAGGGGGTGATCTCCGAAGCGGCCGGCGCGGTCGCGTCGAGGACGATCGCGTAGTGGTGCCACTGGCCGGCGCTCGGCCGTTCGAAGTAGGCGTCGTTGCGGGTGTCGGGCGTGCCGATCCCGATCCCGAATTTGCCTCCACCCTGGGGCGCGTTCGGGTCGATCAGGAACCCGCCTTTGTTCTGGTTGAAGTTGTCGGTGTGCTCCAGCGTCATCGCGTCGTCGTTCGTGTAGCTGTCGACGTAGAGCCAGAACTCGACCGTGATCGTGCTCAGCCCCGTGAGGTCGACTGTGGCCCGGGCGGTGTCGTCGACGCCGTCGAAGCGGGTCGCGAGGTCGGGGTCGGCGGCGATGCCGCCGGCAACGCCGAGGGTCGGGCCGCCTTTGCTGGTCGCGTCGGCGGTGCCGACGCTGTCGACGAAGGTGGTGCCGGAAGTCTCGTCGAGGCGCCAGTAGTGGATCAGGCCGGCCGTGTCTTTGACCGCGTCGGAGTAGCTGCTGACGCCGGCGACGCTGATCGTGACCGGGATGGTTTTCGTGGCCTGTTTGCCGCCGTTGTCGGTGACGCGGACGCTGACCTGGACGGTTCCGGGGGTCGGGTAGGTGAACGAGGTGTTGGAGGTGGTGCCGGTGTTGGTCTCGAAGGTGCCGTTGCCGTCACGGTCCCATTCGTATTTGACGATCGAGCCGTCCGGGTCGCTGGAGCCGGCGGCGCTGAGGCTGACCGGCAGGCCCTGGATCGCCGGGTTCGGCGTCGCCGTCAGCGAGGCGATCGGGAACTGGTTGCCGATCACGGTCAGGGTCTTGACCGAGACGTCGGTGGCGCCTTTGTTGTCGGTCACCCGCAGGCGCACGTCGATCGTCGCGTCGGCGGTGTATTTGCGGGTCGTGCTCGAGCTGGTCGTCGAGCTCACCTCGTAGGTGCCGTTGCCGTCCAGGTCCCATTCCCATTTGACGATGCTGCCGTCGGGGTCGTTCGAGGCGGCCCCGTTGAAGGTGACGGTGGTGTTGAACCCGACCGGGTTGGGCGTGAGCGTGAAGGAGGCGTTGGGGAGCTGGTTGGAGCCGGCGGGGTCGAGCGTGATCCCGGTCGCGGTCGCCGGCTGCGCGCCCATGTCGGAGAGGATGTTGTAGGTCGCCTGTTCGATCCGCGGGTCGCTTTCGGACTCGAGGCCGCGGGACCAGCGCATCGTCCCGGAAGCGAAGACGAGGGCGCCGCTGGGAGCTTTGTACTTGACCGCGTGCACGGTCCCGTCGAGGCCGGCGGGCGGGAAGTTGGTGCGCTGACGACCCTCGTCGATCAGCCAGCTGTTCTGGCTGCCGCCGAGCGTGTCGGCGTTGGTCGAGGTCAGCTTCTTCACCCCGGCCGGCTGATGGGCGAGGTACTGGGCCTGGGTCGGGACCGAGTCCCACTCCCAGCCGACGAGTTCGCTGCCGATCGCCGTCGTTTTGTTCTCCGAGATCCCGGTGTTGCGCCAGATCCGGTCCGAGGAGAATTCTTCGTTGGCGTTGCCCGCGGGGACGCTGAGCGGAAAGCTGTTCCCGGCGTTGTCGCCGAAGTACATGACTCCCCAGAGGGTGTTCTCGGGTTTGTCCGGGCCGACCCGGCCGCCGGCCGGCGCGTTCGGATCGCCTTTCGGGGCACCGTTGTCGCGCCAGGTGGTGGTCGAGTTCTGGGGGTTGTCGTCGGCCGTTCCGGCGATGCCGTCTAGACCGAGTGCGTCATCCGCGGTGCCTTTGACGCCGTCGGGACCCCAGTCGTTGTCCGAGACAGCACCGCTGCCGCCGGAACCGTCGCCCTGGACAGTCTTGTAACAGACGAGGGTACGGTTGCCGTTCTCGTAGCGGACCTTCCAGTAAGAGGTGTTGGCGCTGAAGGAGGCGATATCGACGCCGGCGTCACGGGCGTCTTCGAAGCCTTTGAACTCCTCTTCGGACCAGTACTCGGAGTGGCCGGGGACGATGACGATGTCGTGGTCTTTGAGCGAGGCGGGGTTCTGGTGGACGGCGACGTCGTCGCTGTAGGAGACGTCGTAGCCCTCCTTCTCGAGCCAGTAGATCGTTTCGAGCTCGGGGCCGAAGATCCGGTCGCGGTCCTCGTAGCCGTCGAACATCGGCCGGTCGAAGGAGACCTTGACCGCGCGACCGGTGCCGGAGGCCTGGACAGTTTCGCCCCCGAGGCGGTCGTAGTAGAGGTTCTTGCCGCCCCAGGTGTTGTAGGCCGCGTAGTCGGCGGTGGGGAGGACGACGAGGATCTTCGAGTCGACCGTCGGGGTGTCGTCGCGGACGATGAACGGGATCGTGTTTTCCAGCGGGTTGGTGCCGACCGTGGTCAGCTTGGCGACGTAGACGCCGGTCGCCGGCAGGGCGGAGGAGGGCACCGTGTAGGTGACGCTCCAGTTGGCGCAGCTGTATTCGCCGGTGGCCGGATCCGGTTTCGCCGTTTTGCAGGTGAGGTTGTTGGGGACCGTGACGTTGGTGGCGGTGTGGACCAGCCGGCCGCCTTCGTTGCCGTAGTAGCCGAGGCGGAAGACCTCGATGTTGACTTTGGTGGTCCCCGGCGCTGCGTTGCGGGCGATCTTCAGCGGCACGCTCTGGCCGCGGTTGAAGCTGGTCTGGGTCGCGAACCCGGCGATGTTGTCGTCGTAGTTGCCGGTCATCCAGTCCGAGCTGCCTTCGCCTTTGCAGTTGTTCTCGTTCACCACCGGCACCGAGCTCGGGCAGGTGACGGCGGCGGAAGAGCCGCTGGCGAGGAAGACGCCGACGGTGGCGACGGCGATCAGGACGGGGAGGCTGAGGCGGAGCAGGGGGGCACGCATCTGCCTTGTAAACCCCTGCGAAGTGGCCGCGCTTGCGCCTCGTAGTAACCCTGTCCGAAATTAGTACTTTCCGGCCCGCCGAAGGCAGGGGCTCTGGAACAATCAGGGGCATCTTCAAGCTCGGCAAGATCTGGGTCGTGGCGTTCGCCCTGCTCTGCGCCCTGGCCGTGGGAGCGTTCGTCGCCCTCGCCAGCGGGGGCGGGCAGAACGACGACCGGCCGCGCCTGTCCGGGCTCGCGGCGAGCCTCGACGACAGCGGCGCCCACGTAGTCGTGACCGGCAACGTGCGCGGTGCCGGCAACGTGCTGGTGCGCTACCGGAAGAACTGCCGCCTGCGCCGGCTCTCGCATGCCGCGCGGGTGGACGGTGGCCGCTTCTGGCTCCGGGTGCCGCTGAAGGCGTCGCGCTCGCGGGCCCGGCGCTGCGGTGCGGCGGTGGCGAAGAGGGCACGGGCGCGAGGCGCGAATCGCTCTGGCGCGGCCCCCGGAGGGGTCCAGGTCTTTGCCTGCGGCGCCGGCGTCTGCATCGAGCGAAGGGTAACCCTCAAGCAGAGCCTGACGGTTGGGGGTTCCGGGCCGAGCTTGGCGGCCGTGCCCGGCGGCGGCCGGGTGACGGTGGCGCCCGGCGTCACGGTCCGGGTTCCGACGGCCCCGCCGGTCGCCCCCGACGTGCCGGCGACGCGCTTCGTCGCCACCGACGGCTCCGACTCCGGGGACTGCGTGGCCGGGAGCCCCTGCCGAACCTTCAACCGGGCCTACGAGGTAGCGCAGCCGGGCGAAGTCGTCGACGTCGCCGGCGGCACCTATCCGGAACAGCGGATCGAAAACGACGCCGACAAGACCTCGACCGAGGACGTCTACTTCCGGCCCGCCGCCGGCTCCTTCGTCGACGTCGACGGCAACATCGAAGCCTACGGGTCCCACGTCACCTTTATGGCGATGCGGGCGCGTGACACCAACATCCCCTACGACGGGCCGGCCGACGTCAGCGACGTCACCTTCTGGGGAATGGACGGGCGCAACTTCACGATCGACTCCGGCCGGCAGGTAAGCGTGATCGGCGGGGATTACGGACCCGCCAGCGACTGTGGAGGCAGCTACGGCGGCAGCAACAACGGGATCCGGATGAACCGGCCGGGGGTGATGCCGACCGACATCCTGATCTGGGGAGTCGACATCCACGACATCCAGTCCTACGACCTCGACGCCTGCCACATCGAGTGCCTGATCGTCGGCGCGGTCAAGAACCTGACCGTCCGCGGCTCGGCCTTCTGGAACTGCTCGATCTTCGACATCTTTCTGCAGCCCTTCAACGGAACGATCTCCGGCGTCACCCTGGAGAACAACTGGTTCGCGACCCCGACCGACCCCAACGGCCACCCGAACAGCGGCCGGGCGGTCGAGTTCTCCGGCGGCGGGCCATGGCGCGATGTCCTGATCCGCCACAACTCGGTCAACACGGCGATCAACCTCAACGACGGCGCCCCCGACCCGCAGTACGAGAACGTCAGCGTCGTCGGCAACGTGGCCGAACGCGCGGTCGCCTGTTACAAAGGCGTCAGCTACCGCTACAACGTCTGGTTCGGGGGTGGCGTCTGCGATCAGACCGATGTTGCCGTCTCCGCGCCGCCCTTCGCGAACGCGAGTGACCACGCCGACCTCGATTACCACCTCACCGGCGGGCCCGCGGTCGACCTCGTGCCCAACTCGGCCAGCAACCTCGCCGACGATTTCGACAACGAAGCGCGCCCGAAAGGGAGCGCTCGCGACGCCGGCTCCGACGAGCGCTAAAGCGGCCCGCGCGAGCGGGGCAGGGGTTCGCGCGTTGATCTTGGGATGGCCTCGACCGTTACTCCCGAGCGACCGCTGCAGCCGCTGCCACAGGCGACGGCGGTAGCGCGCCCGCAACGGCTGGTGCGGGCAGACGCCCTCGCCCTCGCCGGGCTGGCGCTCGGCTTCCTCGTCCTCATCGTCCTCACCTGGAAGAAGTGGGGCAACCCGGCGCTCGACGCGGGCGCCGAGCTGACCACGGCCGAACGGGTTGCTGACGGAGCGGTGCCCTACCGGGACGTCCGCTATTTCTACGGTCCGCTCGGGCTCTACGGGCTGGCCGGCTCGTTCCAGCTCTTCGGTGCCAGCCTCACCACCGCCTTCAGCTTCGGGATCGCGCTCAGCGCCGCAATCGTCGGCAGCTTCTACGCGCTCGCCCGCCAGTGGCTGCGGCCGACCGTGGCCACGGTCTGCGCGGCGATGACGATGGCGATCGGGTTCTCCGGCACCGCTTTCAACTTCGTGCTGCCGCACTCGAACTCGGCCACCGTCGGCCTGCTCTGCCTGATCCTCGCCCTGCTGGCGCTCTGCCGCGAGCGCCCCTGGCTGGCCGGAGTCGCGATCGGCGCCGCCGGGCTCACCCGGCCCGAGTTCTTCGGTGTCGCCGCCGGCGCGGCGGCGGTCTGGCTGCTTGCCGGCCTGACGCAGCGCCCCCGCAGCGCCGTGCTCGCCGACGCGCTGCGGATCGGGCTGCCGGCGCTGGCGGTCCCGCTCGTCGTCCTCGGGGCTTTCGCCGCATCGGTCGGCGCGCATCGCCTGCTCTGGGAGAACCTCTGGCCGGTCGACTTCATCCGCGTCGCCGGCTTCCGCTCGCAGGAAGACTGGGCGCCGCTGACGCCGGCCAGCGGTGCCTCGACGCTCGGGCGCCTGCTCGTCTACGGCGGCCTGCTGGCAGCCCTGATCGCGGCGGTGCTGATCTGGCGCCGGCGCCGCGGCGCCGCCCGCCTTTGGGCGGCGGTGCCGCCGGTCGCGGTCGTACTCGCGCTGGCCCTGATCGACGCGACCCTGCGGGCCCTCGGCCTCTTCGAAGGGGCGCGCGAAGCGGTCGAGGGAGAGGCGACGGACCTGATCCTCGGGATGACCTGGCTGCCGGCGCTGGCGATCGTCGCGGCGCTGGTCACCGCGGTTGCGGTCTGGCGGCGCGATCCGCCGCCGCTCGGGCGCAGCTGGCCCGACGACGCCGCCCTGGTCGCGGTCGCGCTGCTGCTCGGGCTGCGCGCCTACGACGCCTTCAACGGGGAGGGCTCCTACGCGCCCTATTACGCGGCGCCGCTGGTCCTGCTCGCCGGCATCCTGCACCAGCGGATCGGCGCCCGCTGGCCGCAGGCGCGCGGCGCGGCCACCGCGGCGCTGGCCATCGCCGCCGCCGGGCTGGTGATCTACCCGCTCGCCGGCCTCTACAGCGACAACAACACCGAAGTGCGGACCGCGCGCGGCTCCTTCGTCGCCAACGACGCCTCGGCGCCGGCGCTGCAGCGGACCCTCGACCTGATCGCGGCCCGGACCGAACCGGGCGAGCCGATCTTCGCCCTGCCCTCCGACGGCGGCATCTACTTCATGGCCGACCGGCCTCCCGCGACCTACGAGGTGATGTTCCTGCCCGGCCTGATCGACTCGGCTACCGACGAGCGCCGCACGATCGCCAGGCTTGAGCGCGAGCACGTCAAGCTGACCGTGCTCAGCGCCCGCGACTTCTCCGCCTTCGGCTTCCGCAGCTTCGGCAGCGACTACGACCCCCTGCTCGGCAAGTGGATCCGCACCGGGTCGCGCCGCGTCGCCCGCTTCGGCGACGTCACCCACCCGGTCTCGGGCAGTTACCCCTCGGCAGCCTTCACGATCTACGAACGGAGGTAGCTCACTCGCCGAGCGCGAGGGCGAGCACCTCGTCGGTGCGTTGCGGCCAGGCGTTGTCGGCGACGAACCGCTGCCGCTCGGCCTCCGCCATCGGGCCGCGGGCGAGCGCTGCGCGGACGCCGGCGACGAAGTCGCCCCCGGGGGCGACCAGCTCCAGCGGTCCCTCGATCCCGCGCAGCGGCGGCAGGTCGGTCGCCGCGACCGGGCCGCCGCCGGCCATGTACTCGTAGATCTTCAGCGGGCTCATCGCCTCGGTCAGCGGCAGCTGGCGATGGGGGACGAGGCAGACGTCGGCGGCATGGGCGAGGGCGGCGACCTGGTCGCGCGGCACCGGGCCGGGGAGGTGGACGTTCGGCTCCTCGCGGAGGGGGGCCAGATGATCGGGGTCGGCGACCGGGCCGGCGAGGACGACCGAGCCCTCGGGCCAGGCGCGGGCGACGGCGAGCACGGCTTCGACGTCCAGCCGCGAGTCGAGCGTGCCGACGTAGAGGAAGCGGGGTCCGGGCAGCTCGGTCAGCCACGCGGGCGGCGGCCCGACCGCCAGCCACTCCTCCGGGTCGACCCCGTTGGGGACGACCGCCGCCGGGCCCTGCGGTTCGATCCGCTCGACGATCGTCTGCGTCACCGCGCAGACCCGTAGGCGCCGCCGCGCCACCCGCTCGTAGGCGGCGAGATAGGCGGGGCGCCAGCGCTCGTAGGCCGGATGGGCGGCCCAGTCGTCGCTGGCGAGGAGCGTGACCGGGCCGGCCCAGTCGAGCTCGGCGAAGGCGGCGACGAAGGGGTGGGCGGTGACGACGGCGGGGCGCCGAAGCCCGCGCCGCTCGGCCGCCCGGCGCAGGCGGCGGCCGTAGCGGGCGTAGGAGCGCTCGAGCCCGGACAACGAGACCGGGTCGCGGCGGCGCAGCCGCAGCGGCTCGTAGAGGTGGACGCGGTCGCTCGCCGGGAACGCGGCCGGCGGCCGCAGCCTGTCCTTGACCAGCTTGACCGGGGCGCTGCGCGGCTGGTTGCAGATCAGCAGCCGCTCGACCCGGCGGTCGGCGGCGAGGGCGAGGGCAACGCGGTCGGTCGGAAAGCACATGCCGCGGCGCTGCGCCGCGTCCCAGGTGATCTCGTCGAAGGTGAAAACCGCGTCGGTGGCCATTCCAAGGGATCAACGAACGGCTCCTCATCCGGCTTGCGGAGCGCAAGTCGGCCCCCTGTCGCGGCGTTGATTCCCATAGGGCCCACAACGGGCCCGAGACCGCATGAACAGTCACCAGACCGAGCGCACCGAGCTTTCCCCGCACGACCTCAAGCAGGCCGCGGTCTCCGGCGTGCGCTGGACGATGATCGCCCGGGTCGCCTCCGAGCTGATCACGCTGGTCTCGGCGGTGGTGCTGGCGCGGCTTGTGGCGCCGTCGGAGTTCGGCGAGGCGGTGGTGCCGCTGATCTTCGTGCCGCTGGCGGTGATCTTCACCTTCGAGGGCCTGGGCAGCGCCCTGGTCCAGCGCAAGGAGATCGACCACACCCACGTCGAGGCGGCGATGCTCGCCAGCCTCGTCACCGGCGGCCTGCTCAGCCTCGCCACCCTCGTCCTCGCCGGGCCGGTCGGCGGCAGGCTCTTCGGCATCGCCTCGGCCGAGCTGCTGCGGATGATCTCACCGGTCTTCCTGCTCGCCGGCCTCGGCGCCGTCTCGCGCGGGCTGCTCTGGCGCCATCTCGACTTCCGCCGGGTCAGCATGATCGAAATGGCCTCGCTGGCGCTGGGCGCGGTCTCGGCGGTGGCGATGGCGGTGGCCGGGCTCGCCGCCGAGGCGATCGTGCTCGGCGCCCTGATCGCGACCCTGACCACCGCGGTGCTGCTGCTGATCTCGGTGCCGCCGCCGATGCCGCGCTTCCACCGCCAGGCGCTGCGCGACGTCACCGGGTTCGGGCTGCCCGCCTCGGCCGCCGGCCTCACCTACGTCGCCGTCAGCAACGCGACGATCGCGGTCGCCGCGGTCCGGCTCAGCGCCGCCCAGGTCGGCCTCTACTGGCGGGCCTTCCAGCTCGGGGTCGTCTACCAGGACAAGATCAGCGGGATCATGATGCGGCTCGCCTTCCCGATCTACTCGCGGACCAGCGACCTCGACGAGCTGCGCCGCTTCCACGAGCGCGCCACCCGGATCCACGCCGCCGTCCTGCTGCCTCTGCTCTCGCTGCTGATCGTGCTCGCGCCCGACCTGGTCCCGTGGGTTTTCGGCGAGCGCTGGGCCCCGGCGGCCGGCGCGGTCCAGATCCTCGCCGTGGCGGGGATGATCGCGGCGATCCTCACCGGCTATCCGCAGATCCTGCTCGCCGCCGGCAAGCCGCGGGCGCTGCTCTACTTCAACCTCGTCCTGCTGGTCTTCTACGTGGCGACCTCGTGGGTCGCCGCCCCGCACGGGCTGACGGCGCTCGCGGTCAGCGTCGTCGCCGTCCACGTGGGGATGATGGTCGCCGTCTACGGGATTCTCTTCCGGCTGCTGCTGAAGATCCCGATCCGGCGCCTGGTCACCGACCTGCTGCCGGCGGTCGCCTGCAGCCTCGCCCTGCTCGCCGCCGCGGTGCCGCTGGCCGGGCTCCTGCGCGCCGGCGAGGCGCCGGTGCCGGTCCTCGCCGCGGTCGTCGGCCTGGTCGGCGCGGCCGTCTACGCCAGCGCCCTGCGCAGCTTCTTCCCGCTGGTCTGGAACGACCTGGTCCAGCTGACCGCGCGGGTGCTGCCGGATGGGGCGCGGACGGTGCGCTTCCAGCGCCTCGCGACGCGCCGCGTCGGGGAGGCCTGAGATGTGCGGGATCGCCGGGATCGTCCACAGCGACGGCCGCGCCGCCGACCCGGCGCTGGTCGAGCGGATGTGCGCGGCGATCGAGCACCGCGGCCCGGACGCGCGGGGGATCCACGCCGAGGGGCCGGCCGGGCTGGGGATCCAGCGGCTGCGGGTCGTCGACCTCGAGGGCGGCGATCAGCCGATCTACAACGAGGACCGCTCGATCGCCGTCGTCCTCAACGGCGAGATCTACAACTTCCGCGAGCTCCGCCGCCGGCTCGAGGCGGCCGGGCACCGCTTCCGCACCGACGGCGACACCGAGGCGATCGTCCACCTCTACGAGGAGGAGGGCGTCGACTGCGTGCGCTCGCTCGACGGGATGTTCGCCTTCGCGCTGTGGGACGAGGCGCGCCGGCGGCTGCTCGTCGCCCGGGACCGGGTCGGCAAGAAGCCGCTCTTCTACTCCTTGCGCGGGGGCGCGCTGAGCTTCGCCTCGGAGCTGCGGGCCCTGCTCGAAGACGAGGAGGTCCCGCGGGAGATCGACGAGGCGGCGCTCGACTGCTACCTCGCCTACGGCTACATCCCGGCGCCGCTCAGCGCCTTCGCGGGGGTCCGCAAGCTGCCGCCGGCGACGACGATGGTCTACGAGGGCGGCCGGGTCTCCCTGGACCGCTACTGGCAGCTCGACTACAGCCGCAAGCACGCGGTCAGCGATCCGCGCGAGCTGCACGAGCCGCTGCTCGAGCAGCTGCGGGAGGCGACCCGCCGCCGCCTCGTCGCCGACGTGCCGCTCGGCGCCTTCCTCTCCGGCGGGATCGACTCCTCGGCCGTGGTCGCGGCGATGGCGAGGGAGACGAGCGGGCCGGTGAAGACCTTCTCGATCGGGTTCGGCGGCGGCCGTTTCGACGAGCTCGAGCACGCGCGCGCGGTCGCCGAGCTGTTCGGAACCGAGCACGAGGAGCTGCACGTGCGGCCGGACGCGATCGAGATCGCGCCGAAGATCGCCCGCCACTACGGCGAGCCGTTCGCCGACTCCTCGGCGATCCCGAGCTTCTACCTGGCCGAGATGACGCGCCGCCACGTCACCGTGGCGCTCAACGGCGACGGTGGCGATGAGTCCTTCGCCGGCTACACCCGCTACGCGGCGAACGCGCTCGCCGCGCGGCTCGAGCGGATCCCGGCGCCGCTGCGCCGGACCGCCGCCGCCCTCGCCGGCCGGATTCCGGAGAGCGGGGAGGAGCAGAGCGCCCGCAACCGGCTGCGGCGGCTGGGCGGCTCGCTCGGGCTCGACGGGCCGGCCCGCTACGAGCGCTACGTCTCGCTGTTCGACGCCGAGCAGCGGGCGCGGCTTTACTCGGACGAGCACCGCGCCGCGCTCGGCGACGCCGCCCTCGCCGCCGAGGCGATCGCCGAGCCCTGGCGCGAGGCCTCCGGCGCCGACCGCCTCGACCTCCTGCTCGAGGTCGACGTCCGCACCTACCTGCCGGGCGACCTGCTGACCAAGATCGACATCGCGACGATGGCCCACTCGCTGGAGGCCCGCTCGCCCTTCCTCGACCCGTCCCTGATGCAGTTCGCCGCCTCGATCCCGGCCCCGATGAAGCTGCGCGGGATGGAGAAGAAGGTCGTCCTCCGCGACGCCCTCCGCAGCTGGCTCCCCGACACGATCCTCGACCGCCCCAAGCAGGGCTTCTCGGTCCCCCTGGCCGAGTGGCTGCGCACCGACCTCCGCGACTACTCCCGCGACCTCCTGCTCGACCCGGCCGCGCTGTCCCGCCGCCGCTTCCGCCCCGAGGCCGTCGAAGACCTGCTCACCGAGCACGAGGCCGGCAGCGAACACGCCCACCGCATCTGGGCCCTGATGATGCTCGAGCTCTGGCGCACCGAGGTCCTCCAGCCGCACGCCACGGTAGGCGCTGCGGTCGCCTAACCTCCCTGAAGACAAAAACTTACGTCCGCCGGCAGACCTAATGTCGCTGTATGGGCGAGCCACCTAAGGCCTGGACCGTTGACTTCGACAGCGAGGCGGTCATCGACTTCGAGGATGTGAAGTCGCGCGGAGATCGCAGAGCGGTCTTCAACGTCGTGCAGAAGCTGAAGGACCTTGGGCCGGACTTGCCGTCACCGCACATGAAGTCTTTGAAGGGAGAGGCAAATTTGTTCGAGTTGCGCCCGAAGCAGGGGGCCTGCGAGGCGCGGCCGATTTATGCGCGGTTTGGCAGCCGGTTCGTGATCCTGGCGGTAGCCGCGAAGAAGAAAAACTTCGATCGGGCGATCATGGATACGAGCGACCGCCTGAAGCGTCACTCTGGGCTCCGATAATAAACCTATTATCATGAAATGACGATGACGACTGCCGACAAACCCTTCGAGACTCTTTTGGCCGAGGAGCAGCTGGCCGACCCGAGCTTTCGGGCGGAGTGGCAGAGGCTCGCTCCTGCGAGGGAGTTTGCGGCAACGCTGCTGCGTTACCGCGTTGAGCACAAACTGAGCCAAAGGACCTTGGCGAAGAAGCTCGGCGTCTCTCAACCCCGGGTCGTCAAGCTCGAGTCCGGGGAGCACAACCCGGAGGTCGACACGATCATCAACGCGGTCAGGCGGCTGGGGATCGAGTTCGTGCTGGACGTGGCACCCGCGAACCGCAAGCCGGCGCTGGTGACGGCACGAGCTCAGAAGGGTGGGGCGATCGCCCACGATGATGTTTCTGTCGTGGCAGCTTCTTCTGCATAGACGCCATTAAAGGCTCGGCTCGTCAGAGCTAGCGCGGGTCCGTTTCGTACGCCATCGAGCGGTGGCGGATGGCGACGATGCGAATCGTCTTTCCGCCGTCGATCAGTTGGTAGAGGATTCGGTAGGCGCCGACGCGCCAGGAAAAGAGGCCGCGTAGCCGTCCGCGGAGAGGATGGCCCAGGAGGGGTTCACGGCACAGGGCCGCGAGCGAGTTCTCCACCGCGTCGGCCAGCGGCCGGCTCAGGTCGAGCAGCTCGCGGCGAGCACGCCGGGTGAGGACCAGTTCGGGCAAGGCTCACTCAGAGGATTCGCGGCGTTCGGCAAGTTCCTTGCGGACCTCGTCGAAGGGGACCGTTTCGTCACGCTCGATCTCCGCAAGGCCTTGCTCGATTGCGGCCATGGTGTCCGGATCCGAGAGGATCTCGGCCGTTTCCTCCAACGCCCCGTACTCCTCGATCGAGATCAACGCTGCTGCCGGGACCCCGTTCCGCGTGATTACGAGGTAGTCATGACGCTCGCTGACCTCGTCGAGAAACGCGCTGAGGTTCTCACGCAGCTTGCGCGCCGGCACGGTCTTAGCCATGGGGGCAGGGTACACAAAGAGGTACGCAGGTTCGACCAGCGGCGTGGACATCGGCTCTATAAGGCTGGGCGGAGCAAAAGTCTCCCCCCAAACAGGCCGGGGCGGTCCGACTAAGCAGGCTTCGGCGGCGTCCCGAAGGGCGGCTCCACGCGGCCGAGGAGAGTCAAGAGGGCCTGTTTGTGGGCGGCGGCGCGGTCGGGGCGGCGGCGGGAGAGGGCGGCCCAGCGGAGGGCGTGGCGGAGGGCGATCGCGGTGACGAAGGCGCAGCGGCGGAGGGGGCCGAAGTGCTTGGCGGCGTACTGGCTGCGGGCGTAGGCCATCTGGGCCTCCATCCGGGGGCCGGCCTCGGTGGTGCCGCCGTAGTGGACGATCGTCAGCTGCGGCAGGTGGTGGACCTCCCAGCCGGCGCGCTTGATCCGCAGGCAGAGATCGACCTCCTCGGAGTAGAAGAAGAAGCGCTCGTCGAGCAGGCCGGCGGCGGCCAGCGTCTCGCGGCGGACGAGCATGAACGAGCCGGCGGTCCAGTCGCAGGGCAGCTCCTGCTCGTAGCGGGAGAGGTCGAGCTCCGATTCGCCGAGGCGCCGGGCGAACCCGAAGCGCTCCGGTCCGATCGCCTCGCCGAGGGCGCGGCCGACGCTCGGGAAGCGGCGCGCGGTCGGGCACAGGCGGCCCTCGGCGTCGAGCTGGCGGCAGCCGGCGAGGCCGATCTCCGGGTGGGCGTCGAGGTGGGCGACCAGGTCGGCGAGGGTGCCGTCGACGACCTTGGTGTCGGGGTTGAGGAAGAGGACGTAGCGGGCGTCGGCGTCGACCGCGGCCTGGTTGTTGGCGTGGGCGAAGCCGCGGTTGGCGCAATGGATCCCGCGCGCCCCCGGGAAACGCTCGGCGGCAAACTCGGCCGCGCCGTCGCTGCCGTTGTCGACGATGACGACGTCGAGGTCGAGCGGGCCGGCGTGGGCGAACAGCGAGGAGAGCGCCGGCTCGAGCCAGCGCTTGCCTTCGTGCGAGACGACGATCGCGCAGACGTCATGGGTGGGACGCTCCGCGGGGACGGCAAGCCCAGGCGTGCGGTCGCTGGCGGTCGAAGTCGCCATCAGCCGCTGCTCCTCGAAGCCGGGGCGGGTGCCAGCCGCAGTCGTGCCGCGGCGCGCGCGAGACCGTCGGGTCGCGGCGGTGCGCAGGCAGCCGCCAGTCCGAGGAAGAGGCAGAGCGTGTAGGGAACGACCGCGAAGGCGATCGTGTCGAAGGTGGCGCTGGCGACCGCCATCATCGCCACCGCGCCGGCCGTGGCCAGGGCGGGGGGAGCCCGGGCCGGGTCGTCGGTCCGGATCGCCCGCGTGCAGACCGCGAAGCCGGCGATCAAGACGAGGACGAAGGCGCCGACGCCGAGCCAGCCGTTGCCGACCAGGATCGAGAGGTACTGGTTGTCGAGCACCCGGTAGCGCTCGGGATCGTAGGTCTGCCAGCCGCGCCCGATGACCGGGTGGTTCAGCACCTCGGGCCCGATCGCTTCGTAGTCGGAGGTCCGGTCGCGCGTGGACAGCGTCGAGGTGGCGGCGCTGGGCTTGAGCTGGTCGCGTACGGAGCCGAGCGCGGAGGGGGCGATGAGCGGGATCGCCAGCAGCAGAAGAACCCCGGCCGGCGCCATCCGCAGCATCTCCCGCGGCTTGTAAGCCACCAGGGTGAGGATCCCGGCGGCGAGCACGAGCGGTCCGGTTTTGCGCTGGGTCGCGAAGACGCCGGCGAGGAGGATCAGCGTCGCCACCAGGTAGAGGATCCGCCGCTGTTTCGTCTCCGCGTACATCCCGCCGACGATCGCGAAGGGGACGACCATCGCGACCAGCTGCGCCGCGGCCAGCGGGTGGATCGTCGGCCCGAGCACAGGGATCCGGCCGGTCGCGTCTTTTTCGGTCGCGACCGAGGGCAGGTCGAGACCGCCGGGGAAGAGCTTCCCGCCCCATTCGTAGAACGGGTTGAACCCGGTGCGGTACTCCCAGACGCAGCCGAGCGCGGCGACGCAGCCGAGGCCGACGATCAGCGGGATGAAGTTGCGCGCCTCGCGCGGCCGCAGCGCCGAGGCGACGATCGCGAACAGGGAGACGAAGAAGATCAGGACGATCAGCTTCTTGATCCCGAGCGAGAGCTCGCCGTGCAGGCGCAGCGTCTCGGCGTTGAGCAGGACGCTGAGTACGGCGGTGACGACGAAGAAGAGCAGGGCGGCGTGCAGGACGGTGCCGTGCAGCCGCGGCCGGCGCCTCCCCTCGATCACCGCCAGCGAGAGCAGCCAGAGGGCGGCGATCCCGATCAGCAGCGGCCGGTCGGGCTTCGCCCCGGTGACCGTGGTCGAGTCGAAGGGGAAGAGGAAGAGCATCGCCAGGAAGGCGGCGATGCTCCACGGCAGCAGCCGCGAGGTGCGCGGCCAGAGGTCGGGGCCGGCGGGGGCCATCGGCGCCTAGCTGTACTGGCGGGGCGACTCCACGCGGACGCCGCGGCGTCCGGCCGACCGCGGATGACGGAGCAGCTCCTCGTCGGGTATCTGCGGGATTCCGGCCGGCTCCTGGCCGCCGTTGCGGCCGCGCTCGCCGCCCTCGGACGACTTCACCTGCTTCCACTGGCGGACAAGGCCGGAGCCGAGCACGATCAGCGTGCAGAAGACGAGCAGGAGGCCGAGGAAGGCGAGGAAGGCGAGGGTCGGGTTGGCGCCGTCGTTGACCGTGCCGCCCTCGGGAGCGCCGAGGCTGCTGATCGTGATCCGGCGTTCCGGCGGGATGCCCTCGTCGAGCTGTTTGACGTATCCCTTGAGGACGTCGGTAGCGGCCCCGGCGAGGCCGACGGCGCTGGTGGCATCCGGTGCCTGCGTGTAGATCGAGATGATCGGAAGTTCGAGCTGGGCGTCGAAGACCAACCGGTAGACCGCGTTCTCTTCGGTCAGCTGGTTGGCGCGCGGGCCGGCCGGGGTCGCCTGGTAGGTCGAGCGGTTGGTCAGCGAGCTGAACGGCCCGTCGGCGGCGATCTGGGTCGGCGCGAGGTTCATCCGTTTGGCGATTTCGGTCCGCGCCTCGGCGCTGCTCATGTACTGGGCGAGGACGACCGCCCGGTTCGCGAGCGGAGCCGGATCGCGTTCGACGTCGCCGATCGCCGAGGTCGAGGAATCGACCAGGACCTGCGAGCTGGCGGCGCCGACGAGCTCGGCGCGCTTTTCGAATGAAGGCAGCTTGTAGGTGGTCGAGAGGCCGAGCAGGGCCGCGACCACGACGGCCGCAAGCACCCAGAAGCGGCGGCTCCACAGCTCATTGAGGATTCTGATCAGGTCCATTCGTTCCAGTCCGGTAGAGGTGGCTCGCTGAGAAGTCAACGGATGGGCCGACCTGTACTTTCATGGAACTTTCAGGGGCTTGGAAGCGGGACCCTCCCGGGACCGTTTTCAAGAGAGATGAACGGATCAGAGCAGCGGCTGCTCGTCGTCAGCCCGGTTCGCAACGAGGCCGCCCACCTCGAGCGGGTGGTGACGGCGATGGCGGCGCAGAAGCGCCCGCCCGACGAATGGATCGTCGTCGACGACGACTCCGACGACGGCACCGGCGAGCTGCTCTCCGCGCTCGCCTCCGAGGTCCCCTTCATGCGGGTCGTCTCGCCGCGGCCCGGCCCGCAGCCGACCGGGGTCGACCGGCTCGCCCTGGCGGCGGCGCCGCGCGCCTTCAACGTCGGCCTCGCCCACGGCCGCGACGACTTTACCCACGTCGCCAAGCTCGACGGCGACGTCGAGCTGCCCCCCGACTACTACGAGGCGCTGCTCGCCCGCTTCGCCGCCGACGAGCGGCTCGGCATCGCCTGCGGCGACCTGATCGAGCCGCTGGGCGGGGAATGGGTGCGGCTGGCGATCCCCCCGCACCACGTCCACGGCGCCCTCAAGCTCTACTCGCGCGAGTGCCTGGAGGCGATCGGCGGCGTCCAGGAGCGGCTCGGCTGGGACACGATCGACGAGACCTACGCCCGCATGCGCTCCTTCCGCACCCGCTCCTACCCCGACCTGGTCGCCCGCCACCACCGCCCGGTGGCGACCGCGAGCGGCGCCCTGCGGGGCCGCGCCCGTCACGGCCGCTGCGCCTGGATCGCCCACTTCGGCCTCGGCTGGGTGGCGCTGCGGGCGCTCAAGGTCGCGCTGCGGATGCGCCCGCGGGGAATCTCCGGGCTCGCCTTCCTCTACGGCTACCTCGAGGCGGCGCTGCGCCGCGTCCCCCGGGTCGAGGACACCGAGTTCCGCCGCTTCGTCCGGGCCGAGCTGCGCGGCCGCATGCGCGCGGCGCTGGCGGGGGGCAGGTAGCCGATGTGCGGAATCGCCGGCATCGCCGCGGCCGACCCGCGCCGCGTCCCGCTCGACCCGGAGGCGCTGGCGGCGATGACCGCCGCGATCGAGCACCGCGGCCCCGACGAGGACGGGCACCTGCTCGAGCCCGGGGTGGCACTCGGGATGCGCCGGCTCAGCGTCATCGACCCGGCCGGGAGCCCGCAGCCGGTGGCCGGCGAGGACAGCGAGATCACCGCCGTCTTCAACGGCGAGATCTACAACTTCCGCGAGCTCCGCGCCGAGCTCGAGGGGCGCGGCCACCGCTTCGCAACCCGCGGCGACGGCGAGACGATCGTCCACCTCTACGAGGAGCTCGGGCCCCGCTTCGTCGAGCGCCTGCGCGGGATGTTCGCGATCGCGCTCTGGGACCGGCCGCGGCGCCGGCTCGTCCTCGCCCGCGACCGGATGGGGGTGAAGCCGCTCTACGTCGCCGAGAGCGAGGCGGGGATCGGCTTTGCTTCCGAGGTCAAGTCGCTGGTCGCCGGCGGCCTGGTCGAGCCGCGCCTCGACCCGGCCGCGGCCGAGCTGTTCATGGCCTGGGGCTACGTGCCGGGCCCGCTCACCCTGTTCGAGGGCGTGCGCAAGCTCGATCCCGCCACCTGCCTCGTCTACGAAGACGGCCGGGTGGCCGAGAGCCGCTCCTACTGGAACCCCTGGGGCAACGCCCCGGAGGGGGTCGGCAGCTCCTGGGAGGAGGACGGGGAGCGGCTGCTGGAGCTGCTGCGCACGGCGACCCGGGCGCGGATGGTCAGCGACGTGCCGCTCGGGGTGATGCTCAGCGGCGGCCTCGACTCGAGCCTGATCGCGGCGCTGATGACCGAGGCCTCGGACCGGCCCATACAGACGTTCTCGGTCGGGTTCGTCGAGGACAGCGCCGCCAACGAGCTGGCCGAGGCGCGCCAGGTCGCCGAGCGGCTCGGCGCCGACCACCACGAGCTCGAAACCTCGGCCCTCGACCATCCCGATCTGCTCGACGACGCGCTCGGCCACCTCGAGGAGCCGATCGCCGATCTCTCCTGCGTCGGCATGCTCCTGCTCAGCCGCCTCGCCCGCGAGACGGTTACGGTGGCGCTCTCCGGCCAGGGCGCCGACGAGATCCTCGGCGGCTACCGCAAGCACCAGATCGCCCGCCTCGCCGACCAGCTCGGCCGCGTCCCGGGCGGCCGCGCGGCCGCCGCGCTCGCGGCGCGGGCGGGGGCGCCGGAGTCGACCCGGGCCCGTGGCCTGCGGGCGCTTGCGACCGCGGACCCGGTCGAGCGGATGCTGGCGATGAGCCGGGTCGTGCAACCGCGCCAGCGGCTCGACCTGTTCACGCCGGAGTTCCTCACCGGGACCGACGTCGGGGCGCCGGTACGCCACCACCTCGACGGCCTCGGCGGTCGCTCGGCGCTGACCCAGACGCTCTACCTCGACCTCCGCCTCGCCCTGGTCGACAACATGCTCCTCTACTTCGACAAGATGTCGATGGCGACCTCGCTCGAGGTCCGGGTGCCGTTCCTCGACCACGACGTCGTCTCCTTCTGCCTCGCCCTGCCGGACTCGCGCAAGGTCCGGCGCGGCAACCGCAAGGAGCTGCTGAAGCGGGTCTCGCGCGGCCTCGTCGCCGACGAGATCGTCGACAAGCCGAAGCGCGGGTTCTTCCGCTCGGCGCTCGGCAGCTGGCTGCAGGCACAGCAGGGCGGCCTGCTCGAGCAGACCCTGCTCGACCCCGGCACCCGCGCCCGCGGTCTCTACCGCGAGGACGAGGTGCGGCGGCTCCTGCGGGTCTCCGGCGAAGGCGACATCAAGGCCGACCAGCGCCTCTTCTGCCTCTTCCTGCTCGAGCGCTGGCAGCGGCAGTGGGTTGACGCCCCGGCGAAGAAATCGGCGGTCGCAGCCGTTGTCTAGAGAGATGGGCAGCCATGCCACCGACAGCATGCAGGCGAAGCACGCCAGCGCCGGCGTCGCGATGTCCCTGGCGACCCTCTCGATGGCCGCCGCCTCCGGCTTGCAGGCGCTGCTCTACCTCAACTCCTTCGGCGTCGACGGCCGCACCGACGGCTTCTTCGTCGCCTTCGCGCTCTACACGATCGTCGGGGTCTTCAGCCAGAGCATCCGGATGACCTCGGCCAACCTGCTGATCGGCGAACGGCCGCGGCTGCTGACCGCCGAGTACGGCGTCTGCCTCGGCCTGATCGCGGTGCCGATGCTTGTCCTGACGATTCCCTTCGCCGACCAGTTCGCCCACCTGCTGGCGCCGGGGCTCGACGCCGCCGACCGCGCCGTCACCGCCGACGCCCTGCCCCTGCTCGGCCTCGCCGCGGCACTGCAGCTCTGGGCCGCCGGCGGGGCGACCCTGCTCGCCGTCCGCGACCGCTTCAACGCGATCGCCGGCGCCTACATCTTCGGCGCCGCGCTCGGCCTCGTCGTCTACCTCGCGGTGGCGCCGCTGGCCGAGGAGCTGACCCTCGGCTGGTCGATGCTGGCGATGGCGGCCGGAACGCTGGGAGTGATGCTGATCGGCCTGCGCGGCGCCCGCCCGGGAGCGAGCGCCGCCAGGCCTTCCTTCGCGCCCGCCCGCTTGATCTCGATGTCGGGTCTGATCCTCGCCCGCACGGCGATCTACCTCGTCTTCAACGCCCTCTACATGGTCACCCTCGCCTTCGCCAGCGGCTACGCCGAAGGCGACGCGACGGTGCTCTCCTACGCCTACCTCTTCGCCAGCTACCTGGTCGCCGGCACCGCCTTCGCCCTCGGCCTCTCGCGGATCGCCGATATGAGGCGCGGCGCGCTCGGCGAGTGGCGCGAGATGCTGAGCGACACCGTTCCCTCCGGGTTCCGCTACTCGATGCTGATCGCGGCGCCGGCGCTGGCGGCGCTGATCGTCGCCGGAGCGCCGCTGATCGGCGAGCTGCTCCCGCACAGCTTCGACCCGGCCGACGTCGAAACCCTGCGCGTCTTCGCGGCGCTGCTCGCCCCCTGGGTGGTCGCGGCGCTGCTCGTCAACCTGCTGCTGCCGGCGCTGCTGGCGCTCGGGCGCGGCCGCCTGGTCAACGCCCTGGCGCCGCCCCTGCTGGCGCTGCACATCGGCGTCACCGCGCTCGGCGGGGCCCTCTACGGCTCCGACGGCGTGGTCGGGGCCGCCTTCATCGCCCCGGCGGCCTTTGCCGCGGTGCTCTTCTTCGCCGGCGCCCGCGAGGGACGCTGGGCGCTGGCCCGGACCCTGGCAAGCGACGGCGGCCGGCTTGCCGCCTTTGCCGTCGCCGGCTTCGGCGGCGCCGCCCTTATCGCGGGCCTGGTCGCCGAAGGGCTGGCCGAGGCGCTGCTGGCGGGGGCGCTCGGCTCCGCTCTCTACGTCGGCTGCGTGCTGGTGACGACGCCGCGCCTGGTCAGCGTCCTGCTCGGCGCGATCAGGAAAGCGCCGCTGGTCGATCAGGCGACCGAAACGGCGCCGGCCGCGAGCTCGTCGATCAGCGCCAGGTAGCCGTCGCGCTGGCGGCGCCACTCGATCTCGGCCAGCCGTAGCGAGGCGCGCGCGGCGCGCTCCCGGGCCAGCGCCGGATCGGCCCGCACGCCTTCGATCGCGGCCGCAAAGGAGGCCGGATCGCCCGGCTCGGCCAGCAGCAGGTCGTCGCCGAAGTAGCGCTCGATCACCGGCAGCCGCGAGGCGACCGTCGGCATGCCCATGTGGACGTACTCCAGCAGCTTGACCGGGAGCAGCAGCTCGGTGAAATCGTCGCGCAGGGTCGGGACGACTCCCAGGTGCGCGGCCGCGAGCCGGGCGGGGATCTCCTCGACCGGAGTCGGCTGGGGGGCGATCCGGACGCCGGTCGGGGCGATCTCAGCCGCCTTCTCGGCCAGGGCCCGGGCCGCCTCGGCATCGGAGCCGTAGACGTCGAGCTCGACCTCGGCGCCGCCGGAGCGCAGCATCGCCACCGTCCGGAGCAGGATCTCGACCCCGAAGCGCTCGGCGAGGCCGCCGTGGTAGACGACCCGCAGCGGGCCCTCCTGGGGCAGCTCGATCGGGTCGCGGCGGGCGCCGAAGACCCGTTCGTCGGGAGTGTTCATCACGATCTGGGTCCGCGGCGCGACGATCCCGCGGGTGGCGAGCAGGTCGCGGGCCTCGCCGGTGACGAAGATGTGGCAGTCGGCGAACGCCGCGCTGAGCCGCTCCTCGGCCCGGATCAGGCGCACCAGCGGGCTCTTCGGCGAGCGGTCGAAGAGGGTCGCGAACAGCTCCGGGAAGGTGTCGTGGAAGTTGAGGATCAGCGGCGTCCCGCGCAGCTTCGGCCGCAGGGCCGTGAAGACCAGCGCGTCGGGCATGTTGTGGATCTCGACCAGGTCGAAGCGGTGGCGCCGGTCGAGCGCGGTGACCCGCCGCGTCGCCCCGGCGAAGAACCGCGCGTTGCCCTCGAGGTAGGCGCGCTTGCCGCCCCGTGGCTTGCCGGCGGCGGCCCGGTGGAGGACGATCTTGCCCGCCCCGACCGGGATCTCCTCGTGGTCGTTGAGGCAGACGCAGTGGACCTCGTCGCCGCGTTCGGCGAGCGCCCGGGCCTGGCGCTGGATCCGCGAGTCGACGACGAAGTCGGAGTAGTGGACCATGCAGACCCGCAGGCCGCCGCCGGCGGGCCCGCGGGTGCGGTCCTCAGCTAACTGCTGCGACTTCAAAGCTCTGCACCGCGGCGACGATCTCGGCGATCTGCTCGTCGGTGATCGCCGGGAAGATCGGCAGGGAACAGTTTTCCCCGGCCAGCCGCTCCGCCACCGGCAGGTCGCCGGGCCGCAGCCCGGAGCCGGCATAGGCGGGCTGCAGGTGGATCGGGGTCGGGTAGTGGACGGCGCTGGCGACGCCGCGTGCGTCGAGGTGCTCGCGGAGCGCATCGCGCTCGCCGCTGCGGACGACGAAGAGGTGGTAGACGTGGTCGCTGTCGGCGGCGGCCGGCGCGGGGGGGACCACCGCGGTTCCGGCGAGACCGGCGCGCAGTGCCTCGGCCGCCTCGCGGCGGCTCTGGTTCCAGGCCGGCAGGTGGCGCAGCTTGACCTCGAGGATCGCCGCCTGCAGCGTGTCGAGGCGGTGGGTCCCGGTCGCCAGCTCGTGGTTGTGGCGGACGGCCTCGCCGTGCGAGCGCAGCAGTCGCACCTTGCGGTCGAGGTCGTCGTCGCTGGTCACCAGCGCCCCGCCGTCGCCCCAGCCGCCGAGGTTCTTGGTCGGGTAGAAGCTGAAGCAGCCGGCGTCGCCGAGCGAGCCCACCGGGCGACCGCGGTAGAGGGCGCCGTGCGCCTGGCAGGCGTCCTCGACGACGGCGATGCCGCGCTCGCGGCAGAGCGCCAGCAGCGGGTCCATCTCGACCGGGCGGCCGAAGAGGTGGACCGGGATCACGCAGCGCGTCCGCGGGGTGAGGGCGCGTTCGACGATCTCGGCCGTGATCAGCGCGGTCTCCGGGTCGACGTCGACGATCACCGGGGTGGCGCCGACGGTGCTGACCGCCTCGGCGGTGGCGATGAAGCTGTAGGTGGGGACGATCACCTCGTCGCCCGGGCCGATGCCGAGCGCGCGCAGGGCGATCTCCAGCGCCGCCGTGCCCGAGGAGACCCCGGCCGCGTGCTCGGTGCCGCAGAAGGAGGCGAAGGCCTCCTCGAACCGCTCGAGTTCGGGGCCGAGCGTGAAGGCGGACTTGGCGGCGATCCGCTCGACGGTCTCCATCAGCTCCGCGAAGAGCTCGGGGAAGGCGCTGTCGAGGCGGATGAAGGGCACGTTCGTGCCCTCCGTCGCGGCCAGGGGGAGAACGGGATTGGTTGCGGTTGCGCTGCTCACGTGATTTACCTCGCTAAGGGGTGGGTTGGTCGAACTCGAGAAACAGCGCCGCGGCCTCGCGCCGGGAGCGCACGCCGAACTTCGCGAAGGCGGAAGAGAGGTGGCTCTTGACGGTGCTTTCGGAGAGGAACAGCTCCTCCGCGATCTGGGAGTTGGTGAGGCCCTGGGAGACGAAGGTGAGGACCTGTCGCTCGCGGTGCGAGAGCGCCGGCCGCTGGACGCTGGCCCGCAGCTCGCGGGGGACCACCGACTGACCGGAGTCGACGGCGCGGATCGTCACCGCCAGGGTCGACTCGAGCATCGGCTCGAAGACGATCGCGTCGGCGCCCGCGTCGAGGCCGCGGCGGACCCCGGTGGCGGTCGCCGGGGGCGAGACGGCGACGATCGCCAGCTGCAGCTCGCCGCGGGCGCGGCGCAGCATCGTCATCCCCTCCGGCTGATCGAGGTCGCAGACGAGGATCGCGATCGCGGGTGCCTCGAGTTGCAGATCCAGCGCCTCGTCGACGCCGTCGACGAAGAGGAGCGCGGTGTGCCCGCGCGAGTCTTCGAGCGCACCCTCGATGCGCTGCCGCAGCTTCCTCGACCGGGCTCCCAGAACCACATACGGATGGTTGGACGAGAGCCGCGGGTTCGCGACTGGTTCACTCAATACCGCCACGGATCACAAACGGACGGGGCGACCAAAAGCTTGCGCGCAGCAGGAGCGTTTGATCAACGAATGGACGAGACGACGTCAGTCACCCCCGCGAACGAGGCTCCGTATCGCCTGCTCGACGACGTCACCTTCGGGGCCGGAGTCGTTGTCCACTCTTTTACGAACCTTTACGGATGCGAGGTCGGCGCCGGCACCCGGATCGGCACCTTCGTCGAGGTCCAGCGCGGGGCCACGATCGGCGCGGCCTGCAAGATCCAGAGCCACAGCTTCATCTGCGACGGGGTGACGATCGAGGACGAGGTCTTCGTCGGCCACGGGGTGACCTTCGTCAACGACAAGCGGCCGCGGGCGACCGCCGCCGACGGCCGGCTGCAGACCGAGGACGACTGGGAGCTGCTCGAGACCGTGGTCGAGCGCGGGGCGACGATCGGCTCCGGGGCGACGATCCTCGGCGGGGTCCGGATCGGCGCCGGGGCGACGGTCGGCGCGGGAGCGGTGGTCAGCGGCGACGTCGAGCCCGGGGCGACCGTGGCCGGGGTGCCGGCGCGGCCGCTGCCCGGCCGCGAGCGCTCAGCGCCACCGCTCCAGTAGGTCCTCGTCGGGCACCTCGCGCAGCCGGCGCGCCGGCACCCCGACGACGACGGCGCGCGCGGGGACGTCGGCGGCGACGACCGCCCCGGCGGCGACGAACGCCTCTTCGCCGATCTCCACCCCCGGGCAGATCGTCGAGCCGCCGCCGACCCGGCAGGCGCGGCGCAGGACCGGGCCTTCGAACTCCTTCTCGGGCCCGTGGCGGTTCATCGTGTTGTCGTTGGTCAGGGTGACGCCGGGGCCGACGAAGACGTCGTCCTCGACCACCGTGCCGCCGGTGATGTAGCAGCGGGTCTGCACGCTGACCCGGGCCCCGACCGCGACGTCGGGGTCGACGCAGCTGTAGCTGCCGATCGTCGTCCCGGGCCCGATCCGGGCGCGGTCGCGGAGCTGGGCGTGGTCGCCGATCCGCGCCCCGTCGCCGATCTCGACCCCGGCGTGGATCACCACGTGGCCGCCGAGCAGGACCCCCTCGCCGATCTTCACGTCCGGTCCGAGCAGCAGCCCGGGCGCGAGATCGGAAGCCTGCAGTCGCATCGCGCGATCCTAACCTCGCCCGGCGGCGAAAGTCCGCGGCTCCCCCCGGCGTTATCCGGGCATGGCCGCGAACAGGATCGGCATCGTCGGGCTTGGCTATGTCGGCCTGCCGCTCGCCGTCGCCTTCGCCGAAGCAGGGCACGAGGTCGTCGGCCTCGACTCCGACCGGCGCAAGGTCGAGGGCATAAACGCCTGCCGCAGCCATATCGAGGACGTCGCCGACGCCGTCCTCGCGCCGCTCGGGGATCGCCTCACGGCGACCGCCGACTACGCCGACCTCGCCGCCTGCGAAGCGATCGTGATCTGCGTGCCGACGCCGCTGACCAGCGCCCGCGAGCCCGACCTCACCTACCTGGTCGACTCGGCGATGGGCCTCTCCCGGGTGCTGCAGCCCGGCCAGGTCGTCGTGCTCGAGTCGACGACCTACCCCGGCACCACGCGGGAGCGCCTGGTTCCGATCCTCGAGGAGTCGGGCCTCTCGGCCGGGCGCGACTTCCACGTCGCCTTCTCGCCGGAGCGGATCGACCCCGGCCGCACCGACTACACCGTGAAGACGACGCCGAAGCTGGTCGGCGGCTACACCGAGGCCTGCGCCGAGCGCGCCCGTGAGCTCTACGCCTCGATCTGCGACGAGGTCGTCGTCCTCTCGAGCCCGGAGGTGGCCGAGCTCTCGAAGCTGCTGGAGAACATCTTCCGCTCGGTCAACATCGCGCTCGTCAACGAGCTCGCCCAGCTCTGCGACCGGCTCGGGATCGACGTCTGGGAGGTGGTCGACGCCGCCTCGACCAAGCCCTTCGGCTTCATGCGGTTCGAGCCCGGGCCGGGGATGGGCGGCCACTGCCTTCCCGTCGACCCCTTCTACCTCGCCTTCAAGGCGCGCGAGCACGACTTCTACCCGGAGTTCATCGAGCTCGCCGGCAAGGTCAACCAGACCCAGCCCGCCTTCTGTGTCGAGCGGATCGAGCGCGCCCTCAACGACGCGGGCAAGCCGGTCAAGGGCTCGCGGATCCTCGTCCTCGGCATCTCTTACAAGGCCGGCGTCGGCGACATCCGCGAGTCGCCCTCGCTGAAAATCGTCCGCCGCCTGATCGAGCTCGGCGGCGAGGTCTCCTACCACGACCGCCACGTGCCCTCGCTGCCGGAGTTCGGCCTCGACTCGGTCGAGCTGGACGCGGCCCTCGACGACGCCGACGCCGTGGCGATCGTCACCGCCCATCCCGGAGTCGACTACGAGGACGTGGTCGCCCGCTCGGCGCTGACGATCGACTTCCGCGGCGTCACCCGCGCGATCGAGGCCGAGAACCTGGTCCGGCTCTAGCCGCCGCCGGTCCCTAGGCGACGATCGTCAGCGCCGCGGGAACCGAGCGCAGCTCGATCCGGTCGCGCTCGCCGATGTAGTCGCCGTCGACCTGGAGGGGGAGAGGGCGGACCGCGCCCTGCTTGTCGGTGGAGACGGTTTCCACCACCGCGTGGGTGACGTCGTCGAAGTGGGCGACCTGTTTGTGCCGCGCCGCCGGGTTCTTCTCGCTGAAGAGGCGGTTGATCAGGGTCGGCATGTCGCGCTGGGCCGCGCGCTTCAGCACCGCGAGCGAGAGCGTGCCGTCGTCGATCGCGATCCCCTCGCAGACCCGGATCGGACGGCTGGCGAAGTAGGTGAAAGGGTCGGAGTTCTGGACGATCGTGGTGATCCCTTCGACCGGCTCCTGCCCGTCGACCGTGGTCCGCATCCGCACCGGGTTGAGGAGGTATTTGCGGTAGAAGCTCGAGATCCCGGCCCAGGAGTAGTAGTAGGGGCCGGCGTTGCCCTTCATCGTCGGGTTGCGGTCGACCCGCTTGACCACGCTCGCGTCGATCCCCGCCCCGCAGGCGAAGACGAAGTAGCGGTCGTCGACCATCCCCAGGTCGATCTTCCGCGGCTGCCAGTCGTCGACGAGCGAGAGCAGATGCTCGGTCGCGTCAACCACGTCGTTCGGCATCCCCAGCGTCCGCGCCACCACGTTCGTAGAGCCCCCCGGCAGCACCGCCACCGGCAGATCGGTCCCCGCGACCCCGTTGACGACCTCGTTCAGCGTCCCGTCGCCGCCGAAAGCCACCACCACGTCGTAGCCCCCGTCCAGCGCCTCCCGCCCGATCTCGGTCGCATGGTTCTGCGCCTGCGTCGACACCGCTTCGACGTCGAACCGCCCCTGCAGCGCATAGACCACCAGGTTTTTCAGCCGATCCGAAACCGTCGTCGCATACGGATTGACGATCAGCAGCATCCGCTTCTTGGCGGGCTTGCGACGGCGGAGGGATCGGAGCTGGGCGGACACGGGACGCGCAAGCCTAATGCTGCCGCGCCTTCACCTAGGCTGCCGCCGATGATCGACCGACGGGAGCTGGGGGCGATCTTTCTCGGTGGGGCGCTCGGGACGTTGATGCGGGCGGGGCTTGCGGAAGCGCTTCCCGACCCCGGGGTGGGGTGGCCTTGGGCGACCTTCGTCGTCAACGTGGTCGGCGCCGCGCTGCTCGGTTACTGGTTCACGGTCCTCCCGCACTCGCAATACCGGCGGCCGCTGCTGACGACGGGGTTCTGCGGGGCGTTGACGACCTTCTCCACCGTCCAGGTCGAGCTGGTGGAGATGATCGACGCCGGGAGGGTGGGGCTGGCTGTCCTCTACCTCGGCGCGAGCGTGGTCGCGGGGCTCGTGGGGGTGCAGGCGGCGACTGCCGTCGGCAGGCGGGCGGAGGCGATATGAGCTGGGCCGTCTGGATCGGGGTGGCGCTGCTCGGTGGCTGCGGGGCCCTGGCGCGATTCGGGTTGACGCTGCTCGTCGCCGACCGCCTGCACCCGCACCTGCCGATGGGAACGCTCGCGGTCAACCTCAGCGGCGCCTTCCTGCTTGGCCTGCTGGCCGGCGCTGCAGTCGAAGGCGACGCGAGGCTGCTGCTCGGCGCCGGAGCGCTCGGCTCCTACACGACCTTCTCGACCTGGATGATGGAGACGCAGCGGATCGAGGAGGCGGGGAAACGGCGGATCGCCGTGACCAACCTCGTGTTCAGCATCGTCCTCGGCCTCGCCGCCGCCGCGCTCGGCCACGCGATCGGCACGCAGCTATAGGCGTGTCGCTTTTGTACGGCTATTCCGAACAAAGTCGACACTAGGTAGCCTCGTAGCGGATCACCGAGCCGTCGTCGGCTTCGCGCACCCGGCCCTCGTTGACGAGCAGGTCGGCGTGGCCGATCACCTCGGAGAGGGTGAGGAAGGCCTGGGTGACGGCGACGTTACCCCAGAGCGACTGGGCGATCTCGTAGCCGGTGCGGGGGCGCTCGGCGATCAGGCGGTGGATCTTCTCCTTGCGGCGGTCGTAGCCCGCCATCCGCGAGTCGATCAGCTCGGCGTGCTCGGTGATCGGCTCGCCGTGTCCGGGGAGGACGATCTCGGCCGGCATCTCGCGGGTCTTCTGCAGCGACTCGATGTAGGTGACGAGCGCCTGAGTTCGACGGGAGGAGCCGTCGAGTGGGCGGGTGATCAGCGGGTTCGAGGAGATCTTCGGCAGCAGGTGGTCGGCGGCGATCAGGATCCGCCGCTCCTCGTCCCAGAAGACCGTGTCGGAGGGGCTGTGGCCGGGGCGGTGGAGGACCTGCATCCGGCGGTCGCGCAGCTCCAGCGTGCCGCCGTCCTCCAGCGGCCGCGTCACGGTCACGTGCGAGCCCCAGCCGCGGAAGCTGCGGGAGACGCTGCGCAGGGCCACGGTCACGTCCTCGGGGATGCCGTTGCGCAGCATCACCTCGACGGCGAACGCGTCCTCCGCCTCGGCGTCCTCGTCGAAGGCGGCGAGCCGCTGCGCCGCCGCCCCCAGCGCCGCCACCTCCGCGCCAGAGTGCTCGACCAGGATCTCGACCAGGCCGAGGTGGTCGATGTGCTGGTGGGTGACGACGATCAGCTCGAGGTCGGAGAGCTCGTGGCCGCGCTCGGCCAGCCGCGCGATCAGCTCGTCGAGGGCTTTGCCCGAGTTGGGGCCGGTGTCGACGAGCGTCAGCGGCTCGTCCTCGATCAAGTAGCAGTTGACCCGCCCGACCGCGAACGGGGTCGGGATCGGGAAGCGGTGGATGCCGGCCAGCGCCGCCTGCTCGAGCGCCTGCTCCGGCGTCGCCGTCACGCCCGGATCAGCCCGAGCAGCTCGTCGCGCCGGCGCTCCATGTCCTCGTAGGAGATCAGCGACTCGAGGTTCAGCCGCAGCAGCGGCTCGGTGTTCGAGGGCCGCACGTTGAAGTGCCAGTCGGGATAGTCGACCGAGATCCCGTCGAGGTGGGTGATCTCGCCGTCCGCATAGCGATCGGCGATCTCCGCCATCTTCGCCTCCTGGTCGTCGACCTCGGAGTTGATCTCGCCGGAGATGAAGTACCGGGAGCGGAACTCCTCCATCAGCTCGGCCAGCGTGCGCCCGTCGAGGGAGAGCAGCTCCAGCACCAGCAGCGCCGGGATCGTCCCCGAGTCGGCATTCCAGAAGTCGCGGAAGTAGTAGTGGCCGGAGACCTCGCCCCCGAAGGCCGCTTCCTCCTCGCGCATCCGCGCCTTGAAGAAGGCGTGGCCGACGCGCGAGAGGTCGGAGCGGCCGCCCTCGGCCGCGACCAGGTCCGGCACCGCCCGGCTCGAGCGCGGGTCGTAGAGGATCGTCGCGCCGGGGTTCTTCTGCAGGATCGACCGCGCCAGCAGGGCGCAGATGAAGTCGCCGTCGCAGAAACTGCCCTCGCCGTCGATGAAGAAGCAGCGGTCGGCGTCGCCGTCCCAGGCGATCCCGAGGTCGGCGCCGGAAGCTTTGACCCGGTCGATGATCATCCGCCGGTTCTCCTCCAGCAGCGGGTTCGGCTCGTGGTCGGGGAACTCGCCGTCGGGAACGAAGTACATCTCTTCCAGCTCCAAGGGCAGCTGCTCGAGGATCGGCCCGACCATCGGCCCGCCCATCCCGTTGCCGCCGTCGACCACCACCGTCATCGGCTTCACATTCGCGGGGTCGATGAAGGAGAGCGCGTGGGCGCGGAATTCGTCCCAGATGTCGACTTCCTCGGAATCTCCGCCGCCCGGCGCGTCGGCGAGCCCGGCTTCGATCTCCGCCCTGACGTCGCCGATGCCGGCGTCGCCGGAGAGCGGCAGGGCGCCCTCGCGGACCAGCTTGACCCCGGTGTAGGCCTTGGGGTTGTGGGAGGCGGTGACCATCGCGCCGCCGTCGAGCTCGCGCGAGCCGACCAGGTGGTAGAGCATCTCCGTCGCGACCTGGCCGGCGTCGACCACATGCGCGCCCTCGGCGGTCAGCCCGTCGCGCACCGCGGCCGCCATCTGCGGCGCGGTCAGCCGCATGTCGCGACCGAGCCCGATCCGCAGCTCGCTCGGCTCCTTGCCCCGCAGCCGCCCCAGCACCCGGGCGAAGGCGCGGCCGATCGCCCGCGCGGTCGTCTCGTCCATCTCCGAGCCGTAGAGGCCGCGGATGTCGTACGCCTTGAAGATCCCGGGCGGGGCCAGGGGGGACTGGTCGCTCAAAACGCTCCTTTCAGAGCCTCGTAGCTCTGCTCGATCGACTGCGGCATCACTTTCGTGTCGGCGATCACCGGCATGAAGTTGTTGTCGCCGGCCCAGCGCGGGACGACGTGCATGTGGATGTGGTGCTCGACCCCGGCGCCGGCGACCCGGCCCTGGTTGAAGCCGACGTTGAAGCCGTGCGGCTGGTAGACCGACTCGAGCCGCTCCATCGCCCGCTGCGCCAGCGCCATCATCTCCGCCAGGGTCTCGGCCGGGATCTCCTGCAGGCGGCCGACGTGGTCGTAGGGCGCCACCATCAGGTGCCCGTTCGTGTACGGGAAGAGGTTGAGGATCACGAAGCAGCGCTCGCCCCGGTGGACGATCAGGTTCGCCTCGTCATCGTCCGCCGCCGGCTTGGCGCAGAAGATGCACTCCTCCTCGATGTCCTTGGACGCGTCCTTCACGTAGGCGAGGCGCCAGGGCGCCCAGATGCGGAAATTTGCCACGGGCCGCTCATCCTATTGACGCGCCGAACCGCCTACAGCCACTTGCGGCGGCGGAAGTAGGCGACCATCCCGACCAGGATGATCGCCATCAGCGCCAGGACGGTGATGAAGCCGGCCTCGTGGCCTTCGCTCGGGACCCAGGTGTTCATCCCCATCACACTGGCGATCAGGGTCAGCGGCAGGATCACGACGCTGATCGCGGTCAGCACCCGGAGGATGTCGTTGAGGCGGTGGGAGATCAGCGACTCGTTGGTCTCCTCCAGCGCTTCGGCGACCTCCTTGTAGTTCTCGAGCATGTCCCAGATCCGCTCGTGGGCGTCGACGATGTCGTCGAAGTAGATCTCCAGGTCGAGGTCGGAGGCGAGATAGCGCTGTTTGACTTTCTCGAGGTCGCGGAGGACCGGCCGCTGCGGCCGGATCACTTTGCGGAAGTTGATGATCTCCTGCTTGACGTTGGAGATGTCGCGCACGACCTCCTCGGCCCGCTCTTCGAAGATGTCGTCCTCGAGCGCGTCGAGCTTGTTGCCGATCTTGCGCAGCATCGGGAAGCAGTAATCGAAGGAGTCGTCTACCAGCCGGTAGAGCAGGTAGCCGGAGCCGCGGGAGAAGAGCTGTTCGCGCAGCTCCTCTTTGGCCCGGCAGCGCTCGAACAGGTACTCGACCGGCTGCAGCGGCAGGTTCGGGATCGTGACCACGTAGTCGGGCCCGACGAAGAGGTCGAGCTCGCCGGTCCCGAGCCGGCCCGCCTTGGGGTCGAAGACCGGTAGGTGCAGCACGATGAAGAGGTAGTCGTCGTAGACGTCGATCTTCGGCCGCTGGTTGCGGGAGAGGACGTCCTCGAGGTCGAGGGCGTGGAACTCGAAGTGCTCCTCCAGCCAGGTCCGCTCGAGCGACCCGGGCCACTCGATGTTGACCCAGCGCAGGCCGTTTGACTCGATTTCCTCGACGTTCGGCTTCTGGGGCTCAGGCGCTGCCGGCTGAGAGACGAGCTCGCCGCGCCGGCCGGGCCGCCGCAGCCTCGGTTTCGGAAGGTTCGGCATCGCTCAGTCCGATCGTCTCGTGCGGCAGCGGGCTCATCGTGGGGACTAGGTTAGTCAGGCGTGACGAAAAGCGTGCGTTCTCGCCGTAAATGGTTGCTGTCCGCCAACCCGTCCGCTATCTTTCCCTGCACATAAGCGCCACATCTAGAGGGGTGGAGGGACTGGCCCAGTGAAGCCCCGGCAACCATCGCGACCGCAAGGTCGAGACAGGTGCCAAGTCCAGCAGGTCGCAGAGCAGAAATGCAGGCGATTTGGAAGATGTGGGGGATGTCCGATCCGGACCTCGCCCCACAGATGGCGAAGGTCTTTTTTTATGAGCTGGGTTCGTAAGAGCGAAATGAGGATCGGATGTCAGTAGAGAGCCTGAAGTGCAAGGAGTGCGGGACCGGCTACGAGCTGGACGCCAGCTACGTGTGTGAAAACTGCTTCGGCCCGCTGGAGGTCGTCTACGACTACAGCGGCCTGGACGCGGCAGGGGTGAAGCGACGGATCCAGGCGGGATCGCAGGGAATCTGGCGCTATCGCGACTTCCTGCCCTTTAAGGGCCGCGCCAGCGATCCGCTGGAGCCGGGGCTGACGCCGCTCCTGCGCGCCGACCGCCTGGCCGAGCGGCTCGGGACCGGCGCCGAGATCTGGATCAAGAACGACGCCGCCAACCCGACCCACTCGTTCAAGGACCGGGTCGTCGCGGTGGCGGTCGCCAAAGCGAAGGAGCTCGGCTTCGACACCGTCGCCTGCGCCTCGACCGGCAACCTGGCGAACGCGGTCGCCGCCCACGCGGCTGCGGCGGGCCTCGACTCCTACGTCTTCGTCCCCGCCAACCTCGAGGAGCAGAAGCTGCTCGCCACCGGCGTCTACGGCACCAACCTGGTCGGCGTCCGCGGCAACTACGACGACGTCAACCGCCTCTGCACGCAGCTTGCCGAGACCCGCCCCTGGGCCTTCGTCAACGTCAACCTGCGCCCCTACTACGCCGAGGGCTCGAAGACCCTCGCCTACGAGACCGTCGAGCAGCTCGGCTGGGAGCTGCCGGACCGGGTCGTCAGCCCGATCGCCTCCGGTTCGCTGTTCACGAAACTGGGGCGCGGCTTCCAGGAGTGGCTCGACCTCGGCCTCGTCGAGGGCAAGCAGCCGGTCTTCAACGGCGCCCAGGCAGAGGGATGCAGCCCGGTCGCGACCGCGTTCGCCGAAGGCTGGGAAGTCTGCAAACCACAGCGGCCGGAGACGATCGCCAAGAGCCTCGCGATCGGCGACCCCGCCGACGGCCCCTACGCGGTCGAGCACGCCCGCAAGACCGGCGGCGGCGTCGACTCGGTCACCGACCAGGAGATCCGCGAGGGGATCAAGCTGCTGGCGGAGACCACCGGGATCTTCACCGAGACCGCCGGCGGCGTCACCGTCGGCGTCCTGCGCAAGCTGGCCGAGCGGGGCGAGCTCGCCGACGGCGAGCGGGTCGTCGTCTACATCACCGGCGAGGGTCTGAAGACGCTCGACGCGACGCGCGATACGTTCCAGATGCACGAGATCGACCCCAGCCTCGAAAGCTTCGAGAGCGAGTTCCGCCAGGAGGTAGCCGCCTAGATGTCAGTCACCGTGAAGATCCCGACGCAGCTGCGCGCCGCCACCGGCGGCCAGGCTGAGCTGGAAGTGGAGGGGAACACCGTCGGCGAAGTGCTCGACGCCGTCTTCGACTCCCACGGCGGCCTCCGCGACCGCATCACCCAGGACGGCGACCTGCGCCGCTTCGTCAACGTCTACGTCTCCGGCGAGGACATCCGCTTCCAGCAGGGGCTGGAGACCTCGATCAACGACGGCGACGAAGTGACGATCCTCCCGGCTGTGGCCGGCGGCTGCTGAAGCGAAAAGGCTGTAATTCTTTTCTGGGTACCAACTGGTACCTAGTTGAAAGGTTGAATGTTCTGAGCGCCTCTGCTCGGCTTGAGTAATAAGACTCGATTCGAGGGAGGCACATGATGAACCCGTTGGAGTTCTTCACCAACAAGGAGAAGACGAAGAAGGACGAAGTGGACGTCGGAAGCCCGGCGTTCAGCCTGACCAAGGTGCAGGCGACCTTCGGTCTCCTGATCGCGGCGATCCTCGGGGCCGTCCCGGCCTCGTTGAAGTCGGATCCCGCGGTCGTGATCGCGGCGATCGCCGCCGCCACGGCGGTGATCCTGGGCGTCTTCTTCCTCGCGGCCGTGGACATCAAGACCCGTCAGAAGGCAGCGGAAGCGTCGCTTCGGTTCCCCGATGGCGAGGGGCCGAAGGAGTCCTTCAGCGTGGTTCCGGTCGAAGACGACCTACGCATCCAGAAAGGCCCGCACGCGATCGAGTACAAGGTCCGGTTCGCGGCGGTCAAAAAGGGCAAGGTGGAACTTCTCGCCAGCAACGACGGGGACGTCATCAGCGTTCCCTTCAAGGGGATCAAAGGGACGCCCTCGCAATGATCGAAGAGATCGACCTCGCGCAGGCCGAGTACGGGAGCCCGTCGCGTTGCTGCGACGTCGTGATGAAGGGCGGGATCACCAGCGGGGTGGTCTACCCGCTCGCCGTCTGTGAGCTGGCCCGGACCTACCGCTTCCGCAACGTCGGTGGGACGTCGGCCGGAGCGATCGCTGCCGCCGCCACGGCGGCGGCCGAGTACGGTCGGAAGAACGGCGGGTTCAACCGACTCGCGAGCCTGCCGGCATGGATCGGCGCTGACAAGAACCTGCAGGGACTGTTCCAGCCGCAGCCGAAGACGAGGCGGCTCTTCCGGGTCCTGATCGCAAATCTCGAGGGCGGGGGTGGGAGGGCGGCCAGTGTCGCCCTGCTCTCCCACCTGCCCGCCTTCCTGCTCGGAGCGGCCTTGGGGATCGCGGTCCTGGTTGTCGCCCTGCTCGAGGGCCTCGCCGACGGCTTCGACGCGGCGCTGATCTTGGCGATGGTCGGCGGCGCGCTCCTGATCGTGATCGGCGGTGCGATCGGCGTCGTCCTGCACATGCTCCGGCAGCTCCTCCGCGGCGTACCGGACAACCGGTTCGGACTCTGCTCGGGGGGACCGGGTGAGAAGTCAAAAGGAGCGGTTGCCTTGACGCCGTGGCTCACCGACCTGATCAACGAGACGGCGGGCTTGCCGAAGGACGAGCCGCTCACCTTCGGGCACCTGTGGACGGGGCCGGGGAGGGATCGACGGGATCAACCCAAAGACCCCGACGACCGCTACCTCCAGCTGGAGATGATGACCACGAACCTCGTCAACCGGCGCGCCCATCGTCTGCCCTGGGACAGCCGCGAGTGGTTCTTCGACCCGGACGAATTCCGCGAGCTCTTTCCGCCGGAGGTGGTCGACTGGATGGTTGCGCACCCGCCCGATCCGCCCGCCGGGTATTCGCCGGCCAAGGTGCAGGCATCCCGCATGCGCCGGGCCTTGGCGCTGCCGTTGCGGCCGCTGCCCGCGCCGGCCGACATCCCGGTCGTGGTCGCCGCTCGCATGAGCCTCTCCTTCCCGGTGCTGCTCAGCGCGGTGCCGCTCTGGGGCATCGACATGGCGAGGCCCGAAAACGCCGTCCTCGACGAGTGGAGGTCCTGGGCAAAACGGATCGGCCCCGACTGGGACCCGCTCGACGACCCCGAGCACTGGCCGGAGGTGGGGCAACCGGAAACCCGGCCTGAGGTGGAGAGATGCTGGTTTTCCGACGGCGGCATCTCCAGCAACTTCCCGATCCACTTCTTCGACCGGCTCGTCCCCCGCTGGCCGACCTTCGCGATCAACCTGCGCCCGTTCCCGAACTGGGAGCGGCCCAGCCGGACCGACCAGGCGAAAAACACCTGGATGGTGGACTCCAACGAAAAGGGGATCCTCGAGTGGTGGCATCGCTTCCCGGACCGCCGCGGGGTACTGGGTTTCAACGACACCCGCCTCTTCGCCTTCTTCAACAGCGCGATCCGGACGATGCAGAACCGCAACGACGAGGCCCAGATGCGCGCGCCCGGCTACCGGGACCGGGTGGCGCACGTGAACATGACGGATGGCGAGGGCGGCATGAACCTGACCATGCCCCCGAAGACGATCGCCGCGCTGACGGCACGGGGAAGGGCCGCCGCCGCCCGTCTGCGCGAGGCCTACACGCCACCGGACCCGCCGGAGCAGGCGATCACCTGGGACAACCACCGCTGGGTGCGCCTGCGCTCGGCGCTGGGCGTCCTGGAGGAGATGCACGAGCAGTTCGCCGCCGGTTACGGCGGCGAGCCGGAACATCGTCGCGACGGCGAACGCAGCTACGAGCAGCTGGTGGAGCGCGGGAGAGGGGAGCCGCCGAAGAGCTACGAGTGGGGAGGCGCCGAAAAGAAGCTCGGAAAAGACGAGATCGCCGGGATCGCCGCGGCGGCGGAGCTTCTCGTCGACGGCCGCTCGGTTCGAGAGGGAGCGCCGAACCCGAGGCCCGAAGGCCGAATCGTCCCCCGCGAGTAGCCCCGGGGCTCCGGCGTGACGGGCATTGACCGATAATGCCCGCCGTGAAGCCACCCGTTGTGATCCTCTGCGGCGGCCGCGGAACGCGGCTGCGCGAGCGGACCGAGTCGGTGCCGAAGGCGCTGGTCGAGATCGGCGGCCGGCCGATCCTCTGGCACGTGATCCAGATCTACGCCGCGCAGGGGTTCGAGCGCTTCCTGCTGGCGACCGGCTACATGGGCGAGGCGGTGGCGGAGTTCGCCGCCGCCGAGCGCTGGCCGGAGGGGGTGTGGGTCGAGTGCGTCGACACCGGCCTCGACACGCCGACCGGCGGCCGGGTCGCGGCGCTGGCGGAGCGGCTGGGCGGGGAGACCTTCTGCGCCACCTACGCCGACGGAGTCGCCGACATCGACCTCGACGGCCTGCTGGAGTTCCACCGCGAGCAGGGCGCGCTGGCGACGGTGACGGTGGTGCGGCCGAACCTGCAGTGGGGCGTCGCCGAGCTGAGCGGCGACGCCGTCACCGGCTTCGTCGAGAAGCCCCGCAGCGAGCACTGGATCAACGGCGGCTTCTTCTGCTTCGAGCCGCGGGCGCTCAGCTACGTCGGCGAGGACAGCGTGCTCGAGCGCGAGCCGCTCGAGCACCTGGCGGCCGACGGGCAACTGCGGGCATTCCGGCACGAGGGCTTCTGGGACTGCATGGACACCTACAAGGACGCGGTCGTCCTCAACGACCTCTGGACCGCCGGGCAGGCCGCCTGGCGGATCTGGGACGCGGCGCCGGTGGACGCCCCTTGAAGCGGGCGCTGGTAACCGGCGGCCACGGCTTCGTCGCCTCCAACCTGGCGCGGGCGCTGCTGGAACGCGGCGACGCCGTCAGCGTCCTCGACCTGGCGCCGCCGCCGCACTCCGGGCTCGTCCTGCAGGGGATCGACTCCGAGGTCGAGCTGCTCGAGGTCGATCTCCGCGACGCCCCGGGAGTCGAGGCGGCGATCGCGGCCGGCGAGTTCGAGGTCGTCTTCCACCTCGCCGCGCAGACGCTGGTCGGACCGGCGATGGCCGACCCGACGCAAACCTTCGAAGTCAACGTCCGCGGCACCTGGTCGCTGCTGGAGGCCTGCCGCCGCGCCGACGTCCCGGCGGTGGTCGTCGCCTCCTCGGACAAGGCCTACGGGCCAAGCGACGAGCTGCCCTACCGGGAGACGATGCGGCTGCAGCCGGCCTCGCCCTACGAGGCGAGCAAGGCCGCGGCCGACGCGATCGCCCTCAGCTACCGGCCCTCCTACGGCTTGCCGGTGGCGGTAACGCGCTTCGCCAACATCTACGGCGGCGGTGACCCCAACTTCTCGCGCCTGATCCCGGAGGCGATCGCCGCCGTCCTCGACGGCCGCCGGCCGCAGATCCGCTCCGACGGCAGCCCCGAACGCGACTTCCTCTACGTCAGCGACGCCGTCACCGCCTACCTGGCGGTCGAGCACGCGGTGGGCGCCGGCGGGCCGGGGGCGGGGGAGGCCTTCAACGCCGGCGGCGAGCGCCCCTACGCGGTCGCCGAGGTCCTGCAGACGATCGTCGACGTCTCCGGAACCGACCTCCAACCCGAGTTCCTCGGCACCGGCAATCCGGCAGGAGAGATCGACCGCCAGTACGTCGACTCGACCAAGCTGCGCGAGATGACCGGCTGGGCACCCGAGGTCGAGCTCCGCGACGGCCTGATCCGCACCCTCGACTGGTACCGCGACCACGCCGAGCTGCGCCCCGAGAGCGCCGCCCAGGCCGGCTAGGCTGAGCCGATGTGCGGGCGTTTCACGGTCACCGGCAAGGATACGAAGAAGATCGCCGACCGCTTTCAGGTCGAACTGGAGAAGGCGCTGGAACGGGGCGGGGCGCCCTCGAAGGAGAGCGTCAAGGACGGGGGAGAGGCGAAGGACGCCAAAGAGAAAGCGCCACCCGGCCTCGGTCGCTTCAACGTCGCGCCGACCCAGGAGGTCCTCGTCGTCCGCTCCTCGCCCGATGAGGAGCAGGCGCGGCAGGGCGAGCGCGAGGCCCAGCTGATGCGCTGGGGATTGGTCCCGGTCTGGGCGAAAGACCTCAAAGTCGGCTACCGGATGATCAACGCGAAACAGGAGAACCTGCTGAAAAGCAAGGCCTACGGGCCGCTGGTCGACAAGTTCCGCCACCGCTGCCTGATCGTCGCCGACGGCTTCTACGAGTGGATGAAGGCCGAGGATCCCAAGCAGCCGCGCCAGCCCTGGCGCTTCACCGTCGACGGCGGCGAGCCGTTCGCCTTCGCCGGCCTCTGCACCCGCAAGAAATGGGACGACCCGGAGGAGCGCGGCTACGACGACGGCTACCTCTACACCTGCACCCTAGTCACTACGACGCCGAACAAAGTGGTGGCGCCGGTCCACAACCGGATGCCGGCGATCCTGCCGAGCCCCGAGGCCGAGGCCGCCTGGCTGCGTCCGGACCTGAGCGCCGAGGACGCGGTGGCGATGTGCGCGCCGCTCGACCCGCGGCGGATGGAGGGCACCCCGGCCAACCCGGCGCTGAACAAGGTCGGAAAAGGAATGGCAGAGGGGCCGGAGCTGCTGGTCGCGCCGCAGGAGCAGCTCGACGTCTAGCTTTCCTCTTCGGCTTCTTCTTCGGCTTCGAGTTCTTCTTTTTCTTCGGCTTTTTCGGCTTCTGCCTCTTCGTCGATCGGCGGCGAGCGGTGGGGTAGCGCCACTTTGGTCGACACCGTCGATTCGCCGGCGCCCGTTTCGAGCGCGCAGGCGATCCGCGCGGCAGGCACCTTGGTCGTGCGCCAGACCGTGAAGAAGGGTAGTTCGAGGTCTTTCTTCGGCTTGCCGGTGATGAAGTATTTGAGGTTCTCGGTGCCAGCTTCGTATTCGGGCCATTCGAGCTTCACGCCCTGTTCGGTGGTGAACCGCTTCGGCCGGTCGAGGACTTCGAGGGTTGCCAGTTCGCTGCTGTGGGAGCTGAAGTCCATCAGCACCGTTTCCGGCACTTCCTGGTTGTAGATGCCTTCTTCGGAGGAGCGGGGGTAGGTGCCGCGGAGGCCGCCGGCGCTCTGGGCGACTTCGGTTCCTTTGCCGGCCTTGACGCGGCAGAGGATGCGCCCGCCGCCGATCGGGGCACCGGCGGAGATCCTCAGCGTCGAGCCCGCGGTGAAGAGCGAGTAGCCGCTGACGTTGGTGCCGGTGGCCCGGATGTGGGTGTCGACCAGCTGCATCTCGCCTTTGCCGCCGGCGATCGCCGTGGTTTTCGAGTCCGGGGCGGTGCCGAGCTGGACCCATTCCAGGTGCGCCGATTCGCCCTCGCCCTTGCCGACGGTCGCGAGGGCGGCGACGAGGCAGGCGACGAGCCCGATCGCGACGATGATCAGGGCGCCGCGCGGCAGCTTGTCGTCCTGCGGGTCGGCCGATCGGGGCGGGAGGCGCACGGCGCGACAGTATTGGAATCGGGGGCGGATTCGCCGCCGCGCGATACCTCTGCACCGTTCGGGGGTAGGGACTTGACGTGGCAACCAAAGCAACGCGGCTGAGCAGGGCAAAGCCGAAGCCGAGGGCCGTCGAGGTCCACGGCCGCCCGATGAACTTCATCGAAGCCGGTTCCGGGCCGGTCCTGCTGCTGATCCACGGGATGGCGGGCACCTGCGCCAACTGGGAATCGGTGATCGAGCCGCTGGCGATCGACCACACCGTGATCGCCCCGGACTTCCCCGGCCACGGCGCCTCGGCGCCGGGCGGCGGCGACTACTCGCTTGGCGCGCTCGCCAGCAGCCTGCGGGACCTGATGCTCTCGCTCGGCCACGAGCGGGCGACCCTCGTCGGCCACTCGCTCGGCGGCGGCGTCGCGATGCAGTTCACCTACCAGTTCCCGGAGATGGTCGAGCGGCTGGTGCTCGTCTCCAGCGGCGGCCTCGGACCCGACGTCAGTCCGATCCTGCGGGCGGCGGCGCTGCCCGGCGCCGAGCTCTTCATCACCGCCACGGCGGGGGTGGGGAAGACGGTCGGCGGCGTGATCGGCCGCGGCCTCGGCGTGATCGGCCTGCGCCCGAATGCCGACCTCGCCGAGATCACCCGCGGCTACGCGACCCTCTCAGACCCGGAGCGCCGCAAGGCCTTCCTCGCCACCCTCCGCTCCGTCGTCGACATGGAGGGCCAGCGCATAGCGGCCCTCGACCGCCTCTATCTGGCCGAAACCCTCCCCGTCCTCATCGTCTGGGGCGAAAACGATCCGATCATCCCCGTCGAGCACGCCCGCGAAGCCCACGCCGCCCTCCCCGACAGCCGCCTCGAGATCTTCGAAGACACCGGCCACGTCCCCATGCTCGAGCGCCCCGGCCACTTCATCGCTGCCCTGGAGCGCTTCCTAGCCGAGACCGACCCCGCGGAATTCAACCGCGACGAGTGGGTCGCAAGGTTCAAGGCCGCCGAAAACTGAGACGCGCCCGACAGGATTCGAACCTGTGGCCTACAGCTCCGGAGGCTGTCGCTCTATCCAGCTGAGCTACGGGCGCGTATCCGCAGCTTAGCCGCCTGTGCCCGAATCACTAGTGGAGAGTTAACCTGGCTATAGGACGGTTAACTCACCACTCGCGCTGTTCTGCCTCAACTTTGCGTAGGCTCGCCGGCCAATGGACTTGGCGGTGACTTTTCTTGGGACCGGGGGGTCTGTGCCCTCGGCGCGGCGGTCTACCGCGGCTGTGCTGGTCAGCCGCGGGGGGGAGCGGTTGCTCTTTGACTGCGGGGAAGGGACGCAGCGGCAGATGCAACGCTCCTTGGGGCTGGTGCAGGTGGACGAGATCTACCTGACGCACTTCCATGCGGATCATGTGCTGGGGATCCCGGGGCTGCTGAAGACCTATGACCTCACCGATCGGCAGGTGCCGCTGAAGGTCTATGGGCCGCCAGGGCTCTCGGAGCTGTTCCAGGTCTTCTCGCCTTTGGTAGGTCGGCTGGGTTTCACTCTCGACCTGATCGAGCTGAAGCCCGGGGAAGCGGTCGCGCACGAGGGGTACGAGATTCGGGCCTTCGAAGCCTCTCACCGCAGTGCCCGTGCCAACAGCTATGCCCTGGTCGAGGCCGAGCGCCCCGGCCGCTTCGACCCCGAGGCCGCCGCGGCCGCCGGCGTGCCCGAAGGTCCTGCCTACGCCGCGCTCCAGCGGGGCGAGTCGGTGGAGGGCACCTCCGGCACGGTTACCCCCGACCAGGTGATGGGGCCGAGCCGCGCCGGGCGGACGATCGTCGTCACCGGCGACACCGCGCCCAGCCCCGCAACCGTCTCCGCAGCGGCCGACGCCGACCTCCTCGTCCACGACGCCTCCTTCGCCGAGGAGGAGGCGCAGCGGGCTGCCGAAACCGGGCACTCGACCGTCGGGCAGGCCGCCGCCGTCGCCGCCGAGGCGCACGTGAAGCTGCTCGCCCTCGTCCACATCTCCTCCCGCTACCACGTCGGCAAGGTGATCGAGGAGGCGAAGGAGGTCTTCGAGCCGACCGTCGCCCCGCGCGACTTCGACGTGATCGAGCTGCCGTTCCCGGAGCGCGGGGAGCCGCACCTGGTGCCCAACGGAGCCCGCGAAGCGCGGAAAGAGCAGGAAACCGAGGGTTAGCAACCGTCGCGGAGCGCTGCTACATTGGGCGCGTCCTTTAACCAGGTCCCGTGAGGCCAGGAAGGAAGCCACCGAAGTGAACGAGAAGGTCGTGCTCGAGCACGACGATCTGAAGCGAACGCTGCGGCGAATCTCGCACGAGATCGCCGAGGGGAACCCCGATTCCGAGCGCTTGGCGGTCGTCGGCATCCACACCCGCGGAGCGGTGCTGGCCCGTCGCCTGCACGTCTTCCTCGGCGAGCTGACCGGCAGCGACCTGCCGTTCGGCGACCTCGACATCTCCTTCTACCGCGACGACGTCGGCGCCAAGGCTCCCGCCTCGCAGCCCGTCGTCCACGCCTCCCACATCGACTTCGACCTCAGCGATCGCACCGTCGTCCTCGTCGACGACGTCCTCTACACCGGCCGCACCGTCCGCGCCGCGATCGAGGCGCTCTTCGACTACGGCCGTCCGCAGCGCGTCCAGCTGGCGGTCCTCTGCGACCGCGGCCACCGCGAGCTGCCGATCCGCCCCGACTACGTCGGCAAGAACCTGCCGACCGCCCGCGAGGAGCGGGTCAACGTCCGTCTCGAGGAGATCGACGGCACAGACGAGGTGACGATCTCCGAGCCCAGCCCAGTGGAGGTGAGCCGATGAAGCACCTGCTCTCGATCGAGCAGCTCTCGCGCGAGGAGATCGAGGCGATCCTCGACCGCGCCGAGAGCTTCGCCGAGGTCGGCCGCCGCGACATCAAAAAGGTGCCGACCCTGCGTGGCCGCACCGTCGTCTCGCTCTTCTACGAGTCGAGCACCCGCACGTCGAGCTCCTTCGACCTCGCCGCCAAGCGCCTCTCCGCCGACCTCGTCTCGGTCAGGGCCGCCGGCTCCTCGGTCGAGAAGGGGGAGTCGCTGAAGGACACGATCGCGACGCTCTCGGCCTACGACCCCGCCGCGATCGTCATCCGCCACCCCTATGCCGGCGCCGCCCAGATGGTCGCCGGCTGGACCGCCGCCTCGGTCGTCAACGCCGGCGACGGCAAGCACGAGCACCCGAGCCAGGCCCTGCTCGACGTCTACACCCTGCGCCGCCGCCTCGGCTCGCTCGAGGGCGTCCGCATCTGGATCGTCGGCGATGTCCTCCACAGCCGCGTCGCCCGCTCCAACCTGATCGCCTTCGCAAAGATGGGCGCCGAGGTCACCGTCTGCGGCCCGCCGACCCTGATCCCGCGCGGGATCGAGGAGCTCGGCTGCGAGGTCTCCTACAGCCTCGACGGGATCGGGGAGGCCGAGGTCGTCTACGCGCTGCGGATGCAGAAGGAGCGGATGAGCGAGAGCTTCGTCCCCTCCCTGCGCGAGTACGCCGCCTGCTTCCAGATCGACAGCCGCCGCCTCCACCCGCGCCAGCTGCTGATGCACCCCGGCCCGGTCAACCGCGGCGTCGAGCTCTCCGGCGAGGCGATCGACTCGCCGCAGTCGCTGATCGCCGAGCAGGTCGCCGCCGGGCTGGTGGTGCGGATGGCGATCCTCTACGAGCTGCTCGCCGGAGGCGACGCCTCGACTCCGGTCGCCGAGGGCGAAGGCAGCCGGCCGACCCCGATCGGGACCTCGGCATGAGTGCGCAGCGGGAACTGCCGACGACAAGCCTGCGCGAGCAGCTCGACGTCCGCCCCGGCGAGGACGCGCACCTGGTCCTGCGCCGGGCGACGGTGCTCGACCCGGCGGCGGAAATCGACGCGATCCATGACGTCGTGATCCGTGGAGGCAAGGTCGCGGCGCTCGCCTCGCCCGGCGAGGCCGACACCGAGGGCGCCGAGGTGGTCGAGGCCGAGGGCCTGTACGCCTTCCCCGCCTTCTTCGACCCGCACGTCCACCTCCGCACTCCCGGCCACGAGCACAAAGAGGACGTCGAGACCGGCACCCGCGCCGCCGCCGCCGGCGGCTACTGCGGGATCCTGGCGATGGCCAACACCGAGCCGCCCGTCTCCACCGCCGCCGACGTCAGCGCCCTGCGCGAGCAGGCCCGTGCCGGCGCCTCGGTCCCGGTCGGCTTCCTCGCAACCGTCACCAAGGACATGGCGGGGGAGGAGCTGACCGAGATGGTCGAACTACGCGAAGCCGGCGCCGTCGGCTTCTCCGACGACGGCCTGCCGATCACCGACGCCGGCGTGATGCGGCGCGCACTCCAGTACCAGCACCTCTGCGGCGGCAACATCGCCCTCCACGAGGAGGACCCACGGCTCTCGATGGGGGGCGCGATGCACGAGGGGCCGGTCTCCGCCGTGCTCGGCATCGGCGGCATCCCCTCGGTCTCGGAGTCGACGATGGTCGCCCGCGACTGCGCCCTCGCCGCCCACGAGAAGGCCCGCATCCACGTCCAGCACCTCTCCGCCGCCGAGTCGGTCGAGATCGTCCGCGCCGCCAAGGCCGCCGGCGTCCAGATCAGCGCCGAGGCGAGCCCGCACCACCTCTGCCTCACCGACGAGGAGGTCCGCGGCCTCGACCCCCACAGCGCGAAGATGAACCCGCCGCTGCGCGAAGAGCGCGACCGCCAGGCGCTGATCGAGGGCCTACGTGACGGCACGATCGAGTGCATCGCCACCGACCACGCGCCGCACCAGCCGGAGGAAAAGGACGTGCCCTTCGAGCAGGCGGCCTTCGGGGTTACCGGGCTGGAGACGGCCTTTGCCGCGCTCCACACCGAGCTGGTGCTCCCGGGGACGGTCGACCTCGCCCTCGTCGTCGAGCGGATGGGCGGCGGCGCCGAGCCCTTCGACCTGCCGCGCCCGACCTTGACGCCCGGCTCGGAGGCAAACGTCGTCCTCTGCGACCTCGGCGCCGAGTGGACGGTCGGCGAGGACGGCTACGAGAGCCGCTCGGCCAACTCCTGGTGTGCCGGCCGCACCCTCACCGGCCGCGTCCTGATGACGGTCGCCGCCGGCCAGGTCGCCTACCGCCTGCGCTCGTTCTCCTTGGGGGTCGCCGCATGAGGGGCGGCTTTGTCAACCAGCGGTTTGCAAACTCGCCCAGGAGGTCGCGATGAGCGCCTATCTACTCCTCGAGGACGGGACGCGGCTCGACGGGCTCGCCTGCGGCCACGACGGCGCCGTTACCGGCGAGGTCGTCTTCAACACCGCGATGACCGGCTACCAGGAGGCCGTCACCGATCCCTCCTACGCGGGGCAGATCATCGTCTTCACCTACCCGCTGATCGGCAACTACGGGGTCTCGCAGGCGGCGATGGAGTCCGACCGCGTCCACGCCCGCGGCGGCGTCATGCGCGACGCCAAGAACCGCGAAGACGTCGCCACCGCCGAGGGCGGCTGGCTGGAGTGGCTGAGCGACTGCGGCGTCCCCGCGGTCAGCGGCGTCGATACCCGCGCCCTGGTCCGCCACCTGCGCGACAAGGGGGCGATGCGCGGCGGCATCTTCCCGGTCGCGACGCCGGAAGCCGAGGCCCGCGAGCGGATCGCCGCCGAGCCGGCGATGGACGGCGCCGACTTCGCCCGCACCGTCACCCCGCCGGAGCCGGTCCGCTTCGAGGGCGACGGCCCGCACGTGGTCGGCATCGACACCGGCGTCAAGCTCAGCATCGTCCGCCAGCTGCGCGAGCACGGCGCCCGCCTGACCCTGCTGCCCTGCACCAGCAGCCCCGAGGAAGTCCTCGCCGAGGAGCCCGACGTCGTCTTCCTCGCCAACGGCCCCGGCGACCCCGCCGCCCTCGACTACGTCGTCGAGACCGTCCGCGGCGTGATCGGCCGGAAGCCGGTCTTCGGCATCTGCCTCGGCCACCAGCTGCTCTGCCGCGCGGTTGGCCTGCAGACCTACAAGCTGCCCTTCGGCCACCGTGGCTCCAACCACCCGGTCAAGGACCTGGAGACGGGGCGGATCGACATCACCTCCCAGAACCATGGCTTTGCCGTCGTCGGGCCCGGAGGCGAGCCGAAGATCGAGGGCGACGAGCCGGTCCGCTGGGACACCGACTTCGGCGTCGCCGAGCTCTCGCAGCTGAACCTCTACGACCGCACGGTCGAGGGCCTGGTCCTGCGCGACGTCGCCGGCGCCACCGTCCAGTACCACCCCGAGGCCGGCCCGGGCCCGCACGACGCGAGGCACCTCTTCGATCGCTTCCTGGAGCTGGCTGCGTGATCTGGCCGCCGCCCGACCGCCCCCTGGAAGGGAGCATGGTGCGCCTGGAGCCGCTGGTCGAGGAGCACCGCGAGCCGCTGCGCTCGGTCGCGATCCACCCAGAGATCTGGCAGTGGATAGACCGGCGCGTGAGCGAGACCGAGGAGGGCTTCGACCAGGCCTTCGACGGTCGTCTGCTGGCGAAGAAGATGGGCGACGAGCACGGCTTCGCCACCCTCAGCGCCGACGGCGAGCCGCTCGGCAGCTCCTCCTACCTGGCGCCCCGCCCGATTCACGATGGCGTCGAGATCGGCAACACCTGGCTCACTCCCTCGGCTTGGCGCAGCGGCGCCAACGTCGAGGCGAAGCTGCTGATGCTCGGCTTCGCCTTCGAGGAGCTCGGCTGCATGCGGGTCGAGCTGAAGACGGATGCCCGTAACGAGCGCTCACGGCGGGCGATGGAGGCGCTACCGGCGAAGTTCGAGGGGATTCACCGCAAGCACATGCTGATGCCGGTCACCGGGGTCCGCGACTCGGCGTACTACTCGATTGTCGACGACGAGTGGCCGCCGGTCCGGCAAAACCTGGAGAAGCGCCTGGCAGGGGCGCGGGAGGTAGAGAGTGCCTAAACGCGAGGACATCCGCAAGATCCTCCTGATCGGCTCGGGACCGATCGTGATCGGCCAGGCGGCCGAGTTCGACTACTCCGGCGTTCAGGCCTGCAAGGTGCTCTTGGAGGAGGGCTACGAAGTCGTCCTCGTCAACTCGAACCCGGCGACGATCATGACCGACCCGGAGTTTGCCACCCGCACCTACATCGAGCCGCTGCTGCCCGGGCCGGTGACGAAGATCATCGAAAAGGAGCAGCCCGACGCGCTGCTGCCGACCCTCGGCGGCCAGACCGCGCTCAACATCGCGATGTCGCTGCACGAGGACGGGACGCTCGATCGTCTCGGGGTCGAGCTGATCGGCGCCAACGCCGAGTCGATCAGCCGCGCCGAGGATCGCGAGAAGTTCCGCCAGACGATGAACGAGGCCGGGCTGCGGATCCCGTGGTCGGTGACCGTCGAGAACGTCGCCGAGGTCGAGGAGAAGCTGGCGGCGGGCGAGATCTCGCTGCCGGCGATCGTCCGCCCGGCGTTCACGATGGGGGGCCAGGGCGGGGGGATCGGCAACACCGAGACCGAGCTTCTGCAGGTCGTCTCCGAGGGCCTCGCCGCCAGCCCGATCAACCAGGTCCTGGTCGAGGAGTCGGTGATCGGCTGGGGCGAGTTCGAGCTCGAGGTGATGCGCGACCGCAACGACAACGTCGTGATCATCTGCTCGATCGAGAACGTCGACCCGATGGGCGTCCACACC
>DASULV010000073.1:0-29463 GCA_036277955.1 Solirubrobacterales bacterium
CATCTCGACGAAGCTCGAGCCCGAGGCGGCGAAGAAGTCGACCCCGGCCTGGGCGGCGACGGCGCGGGCGAGCATCGTCTTGCCGGTCCCGGGCGGGCCGTAGAGGAGGACGCCGCGCGGCGCCTGGGCGCCGAGGGCGGCGAAGCGGTCGGGATCGCGGAGCCAGGCGGTGACGTCCATCAGCTCGTCTTTGGCGGCGTCGACCCCCTGCACCTCCTCCCAGAGGACCGGCGCGGTGCGGGACGCCTTCACCGTCTCCGGCTTCGTCGTCCCCATCATCCCCCGCATCATTTTCAGGAAGATGTAGAGCAGCAGGGCCATGAAGAAGACCCCGAAAACCGGGTACCAATTAAAAAAGAATTCCTGCACTTCTTGCGCCATTGATGGAGTGTGGAGACAAAGGCGCGATTAACCCATCGCACATCCGTCCAAATGTGCGCAAACCGCTAAAGGTCAGGCACGCTCCACCTGGGAGCCGCCGACGATTGCCTCCTCGCCGGAGTCGCCGAAGACGATCCAGGCCTTGTTGCCGCCGTCGTAGTCGGGGGCCCAGAGCTTCAGCGTCGCCGGGCGGCCCCAGACGGTGACCTGCTCATCGCCGGTCGAGTCGAGGCCGCGCCAGATCCGCACGAAGGGGTTGTGCTCGCGCTCCTCGCCGATCGTGGTCGGCTCTTTGTGGCCGGGGTGGACGACGGTCTCGGGGTGCAGTTCCATCAGCCGCATCACCGAGGCCTTGAGGTCGGCGAAGCCGGAGGCGCCGGGGGCCATGGTGCCGCCGACCGTGCCCTTGAAGAGGACGTCGGCGGTGAAGAGGTCGGTCCCTTCGACGAGGAAGGCGAGGTGGCCGGCGGCGTGGCCGGGGGTGAAGATCGCTTCGATTTCGATGCCCCCTGCGTCGAGCGACTCGCCGTCGCCGAGGACGATCTCGACCTCGTCGTCGAGCTCGGCGGCGGTCGCCTCGTGGGCGACCAGCGGCGGGTTGCCGAGCCGCGCCCGCGCCTCGGCGAGGCCGGCGACGTGGTCGGGGTGCGGGTGGGTGACGAGGACGTGGGTGATCTCGATCCCGTCGCGCTCGGCGCGCTCGAGCAGCGGCCCGAGGTCGTCGTTGCCGTCGATGAGGACGCCGGTCTTGCGCTCCGGGTCGGCGACCAGGTAGGCGTTCGACAGCCACATCGGGTTCTCGGTCCTCTCGACGATCAATGCTCCTCCTTCGCTGGGGTCGCCCCGGAGGTTACGGTGCCGCTGCCGTCGAGCAGCGTGCGCGCGACCAGCTCCGGATCGTCCCAGGTGGGGGTGTGGCCGACGCCGGGGAGGACGAGGAAGCGGGCGTGGGCGGGGCGGCGATGCGGCTTCGGCGGGCCGAGCAGGCGGTCCTTCTCGCACCAGGCGATCGTCACCGGCACGTCCTCCGGGTACCCGGCCGGGTCGAAGACGTGGCTGCGCATCGCCCGGTTGGCGGCGTCGTAGCCCTCGCCGTCGAGCCAGCCGGCGACGAGGTCGTGGGCGGCGTCGGCCGGGATCCGCTCGGGGTGGGCGGCGATCGACTGGAAGGCGGCGGCGCGGGTCTGGGGGAACCGCAGCGCGACCGAGAGGAAGGGGCGCGCCGCCTTCAGCCAGGGCGAGCCGCGCAGCAGCATCCGGGCGCCGCCGCCGCTCGGCTCGCCCAGCGGTCGTGACCAGAGGCCGGCGGGGGAGAGGGTCGTCACCGAGGCTGCCCAGCCGAAGCGGCCCATTTCCAGCGCCACCCAGCCGCCGAGCGAGTTGCCGGCCACGTGCGGCCGTTCGACCCCGTTGCGCAGACACTCCTCATGCACGGCCCGCGCCAGGTTGGCGGCGGTCGCCTCTTCGCCCTCGGGCAGCGGCGGCGTTCCGCCGAATCCCGGCATGTCGATCGCGTGCACCTCGCGCTCCCCTTCCAGCAGCGGGATCACCGGCTCCCAGATGCTGCGGGTGCCGCCGAGCCCGTGGATGAGGAGCAGCTGCTTCGATCCCGCGTTCGCTTCGCTCACCGCGCCCTCGGCTTCGCGAAGAGCGCCTGCACGTCGCCGATCCGCCGCTCGCGGAAGCCCGCCTCCGAGGAGCTGAGGTAGAAGTCCCAGAGGCGGCGGAAGCGCTCGTCGTAGCCGCGGGCGCGCAGCCGCTCCCAGGCGGCGAGGAAGCGCGCCCGCCACTCGGCCAGGGTCGGCGGGTAGTGCGCGGTGATGTCATCGGTCCAGACCTGCTTCATCGAGGTCACCCGCTCCAGGCAGTCGGCGATCAGCCCCTGCGAGGGCAGGCAGCCGCCGGGGAAGACGTGCGTGTTGGCGAAGCTCTTCGCCGCCTTTTCGATCCCGTAGAGGCGGTCGTCGATCGTGATCGCCTGCAGCAGCATCAGGCCGTCGTCGGTGAGCAGCTGGTCGCAGCGTCGGAAGTAGTCGTCGAAGTACTGCCAGCCGACCGCCTCGATCATCTCGACCGAGACGAGGCGGTCGTAGCGGCCGTCGAGGTCGCGGTAGTCCTGGAGCAGGACCGTGACCTGGTCCTCGAGGCCGGCTTCGCGCACCCGCCGGCGCGCCAGCCCGAACTGCTCGCTGGAGATCGTCGTCGTGGTGACGCGGCAGCCGCTGCGGCGGGCGGCGTGGATCGCCATCCCGCCCCATCCCGTCCCGATCTCCAGCAGGTGGTTGTCGGGCCCGAGCCGGAGGCGGTCGCAGATCCGGTCGAGCTTCGCCAGCTGCGCCTCCTCGAGGCTGGTGGCGCGGTCGGGGAAGTAGGCGCAGCTGTACATCATCCGCTCGTCGAGGAAGGCGGCGAAGAGGTCGTTGCCGAGGTCGTAGTGGGCGGAGATGTTGCGGCGGGCGCCGCCGCGGTCGTTCTCGGGGACGAGGTGGCGGAGCCGGTGCCAGAGTGCGCGGGGGCGGGCGACGGCGCCGCGGACGCCGTCCATCCCGCGCAGCTCGCGGGCGGCGATCTGGATCAGGGCGACGAGGTCGTCGGTCTCCCAGCGGCCGGCGACGTAGCCCTCGCCGAGACCGACGCTGCCGCGCAGCGGCTCGCGCCAGGCGGTCGGATCGTTGATGATGACGGTGGCGCGGAGGTCGGCGTCGGCCGGGCCGTAGCTGCGTTCGCGGGCGCCTTCGACGACGTCGATGCGGCCGTGGCGGACGCGGCCGAGGACGGCGCCGACGCCGGCGCGGGCGACCGCGTCGCCGAGGCGCGGGCGGGCGGCGGCGGTCACGGCGAGACGAATCCTCTCGGGCGGCTCCCCTCGGGGTGCGGGAAGTAGCGCGCCCCTTTCAGCTTCAGCCGCAGCGACTGCGCGTAGATCTTCGCCACCACCTGCAGCGACATCGCCGGGTAGCGGGCGAGCATCGTAGTCAGGGTGCGGCGGGAGAGCTCGCGGCGGCGGAGGTTGAGGGTCGCGTCGAATTCCTTCGGCGCTCCGCGAGTCCGCGAGGGACCGCCTATATCGCGGTCGGGCGCGGACTCGCGTGGCCGCGACTCGATGTGGACGGCGAGCCGCTCGTCCGGTTCGCCGGCGCGGAAGGAGTAGGTCTGGTCCATGCCCATCAGCGGGGAGACGTGGAAGGTCTTCTCGAGCTCGTCGCTGAGGACGCTACCGCGCCGCTCGCCCCGCGCCAAGACGTAGGGATGCCGCTCGCCCCAGGGGATGTTCTGCACGTCGGCCACGACTGCCTCTACCCGCTCCCCGGCCGGGTCGAAGCAGTAGTAGAGGGAGACCGGGTTGAAGCTGTGGCCGAAGTAGCGGAGGCCGGCGAGGAGGCGGACCGGCCCGGAAGGGTGGACGCCGGCTGCCTCCTCGACCGCCTCGCGCACGCACTGGTCGAGCGGCCGCCCCGGGTCGCCCATGAAGTCCTCGCGGCGGAAGCGGGCGAGCGCGCGGCTGCGGGCCGAGAAGAGCGGGTAGGGATCGAGCACCTGCGGCAGCTCCGCCAGGTCCAGGTACATGAGGAAGAGCCGGTAGCGGAACTCGTGCTCGACCGGCGCAAACCGCCGGTGGCGGATCGTTCCCTCGTAGACCGCCGAAGCGGGTGGGAGGGACGAGGGGTGGGGGTCGGCGGACAACACCGGGGAGGGCCCGGCGACCCCCACCCCTTGTCCCTCGACCGCAGCCTTCACGCCGCCACCTCTTCCTCGTCGGCTTCTTCCCGAACTGCATCAACTTGACCATCTGCTGGGTGGTTAAGTTGATGCAGTTCGGGAGGGGTGGCGCCCGCTATGCCCTCGACCGCCCGTTGGGCGCTGACGACGCCGTCCTCGTGGAAGCCCCAGCCCCAGTAGGCGCCGCAGTAGTGGGTGCGGCGGTCGCGGCCGCTGATCTCATTCCAGCGGGCCTGGGCGGCGACGCCCTCCTTGGTGTAGACGGGGTGGTCGTAGGAGATCTCGCGGATCGTCTTGGCAGGATCGATTTCCTCGCTGCGGTTGAGGGTGACGAAGTACTGCCGGCGGGAGCGCAGGCGCTGCAGGTGGTTCATCCAGTAGGTGACGGTGGTGCCCGTCGCCGGCTCCGGCGTGAGGTGGAAGTTCCAGCTCGACCAGGCGGCGCGGCGGCGCGGCATCATCGAGGCGTCGGTGTGGAGGACGGCCTCGTTGCGCTGGTAGGGGATCGCGGCGAGGACCTCCCGCTCGGCCTCGCTCGGGTCGGCGAGCAGCGCCAGCGCCTGGTCGGAGTGGGTGGCGATCACGACCTGGTCGAACTCCTCGCTCTCGCAGCCGTCCGCCTCGATCCGCACCCCGTCCGCCAGCCGCTCGATCCGCCGCACCGGCGCCCCCGTCCGCACGCGGTCGCGCCACGGCGCCGTGATCGCCTCGACGTAGCTGCGCGAGCCGCCGCTCACCGTCCGCCATCGCGGCCGGTTGCGGAGGCTGTACATGCCGTGGTTCTCGAAGAACTCGGCCATGAAGCTGGCCGGGAAGGCCCACATCTGCGCCGGGTCGGCCGACCAGACGGCGCTCGCCTGGGGCACGATCAGCCGCTCGACGAAGTGGCGGGAGAAGCCCTGCTGCTCGAGCCAGTGGCCGAGCGAGGGCGCGGTCCCGTTCATCCCGATCAGCGCCCGCGCCTCGCGGTTGAAGCGGCGCCAGTCGCGCAGCATCCCGAGGAAGGTCGGGCTGAGCAGGTGCGTCGGGCGGGCGAAGAGCCCCCACGGCGTGCCGCTGTACTCGAAGCGCCCGCTCCCGTCAGAGACGGAGAAGCTCATGTGGGAGGGCTGGGAAGCGACCCCGAGCTCGTCGAGCAGGGCTTCGAAGTTCGGGTAGTTGCGGTCGTTGAAGACGATGAAGCCGGTGTCGATCCAGTGGGTGCCGTCCGCGGCCTCGACCGGGACCGTGTTGGTATGGCCCCCGATCCGGTCGCTCGCCTCGTAGACGACGATCTCGTGCTCGGGGTGCAGTCGGTGGGCGGCGACCAGGCCCGAGATCCCGGTTCCGACGATTGCGATCTTCATCCCCCTGCCTTACGGACAGGGAAGTCGATCTGGATCAGCCGTAGGGGCGGTAGAGGATCCGGTAGCCGAGCAGTTCGGAGACGGTGGCGAAGCCGAAGCCGCGGGCGCGGAGGGTGTCGATGATCCGCGGCAGGGCGGCGAGGGTCTCGCCGCGGGGACCGCCGCCGTCGTGCATGAGGATGATCGAGCCGTTGCGGGCGTGGCTGACGATGTTCGAGTAGATCGCCCCGGTGCCGGGGAGCGACCAGTCCCGCGGGTCGACGTCCCAGTTGATCGTCCGCATCCCGAGGCTGCCGGCGGTGGCGACGACGCTGGCGTTGACGCCGCCGCCGGGCGGGCGGAAGAGACAGGGGCGGAAGTGGGTGTAGGCGGCGATCCGCGCGGCGGCGCCGGCGATCTGGTCGTAGCCGGGGTATTCGACGTGGTTCATCGTGTGGTCGCCGAGCTCGTGTCCTTCGGCGAGGATCTGGCGCATCACATCTTCGCGCCCCGGCATCTCCTGGCCGACCTGGAAGAAGGTCCCGTGGACGCCCTTCTCGCGCAGGACCCTGAGGAAGTCGTCGGTGTATTCGCTGGGGCCGTCGTCGAAGGTGAGGGCGACGAGGGGGCGATCGCGCGGCCCGTGGGTGACGAGCCCGGGGCGGCCGCCGGTGCAGCCGACCGCGCGGACGGGGCGCAGGCGGAAGGTGTCGGTGCCGGTGGCGGGGAGGGATTCGGCGCAGCGGTTGCGGACCTCGCAGCCACTGCTGCGGATCGCGCGCCAGCGATAGCGCTGCGGCGAGAGCGCGGCTTCGCCGGGGACGATTGCGACGACGAGCTTCTCCGGCCGCGGCCGCTTCACCGTCGCCCGGACCCAGCTCTCCTGCGTCGGCCGCCCGGCCGGGTTCACCTGCTCGATCCCGATGCGCCGGTGCGCCTTCGGTCCCCCGAGGCAGAAGCGAAGCGACGACGCCGAGGGGTCGGACGCGAGCTCGAAGCAGAGGTAGCGAGCGTCCGCCCGCCGCGGATCCGGATGCGGTTCGAGCTCCCCCAGCCCCACCGCCTCCGAAGCCCGCACCGAGAAGATCAGCTCCCGCCCCTTCTGCGCCAGCCGCGCACGCAACATCCGCGGCCCGGCCTCCCTCGTCCGAACTGCATCAACTTGACCATCTGCTGGGTGATCAAGTTGATGCAGTTCGGCGGCGGGGGCGCTGGGGGTGGCGGTGCCGATCGCGCTGACGGCGAGTGCGGCGGCGCACAGGATCTTGCGGGTGGGATTCTTCACGGCGGTGGGGAGGAGGCTGCGATTCGATCCTAAGCCCGGCGCTCGGAAGATTCGGAGCGGGGCGGGTGACCGTCTCCGGACACTCAACCGCGAGCCATTGGCGAGTGGTGTCCGGAGAGGGTCACCCGCCCCGGCTCGGCCACCATCCGCAGCCCGTCCCCCACTACCGTGTTCAGACTCTTTGTGAGCTTCAACTCCCGAATCCTTGCCGCGCTTGCGGTTGTCACCGCGTTTGCGCTGACCCCGGCCGCAGCCGGCGCCGACACCGGCGGCGCCGGGCAGGTCGAACCGGGCGGCAACGTCAGCAACACCGCTTTCGACCGCCAGGGGATGTGGGTCTGGTACGTCTCGCACTCCGAGGGCGGCAGCATCGGCGCGATCATCGCCCGCGCCAAACGCAATGACATCGGCACCGTCTACGTCAAGGCCGGCGACGGCGGCGGTCACTGGAGCCAGTTCAGCCGCGGCCTCGTGCAGGCGCTGCACCGGGGCGGTCTCGACGTCTGCGCCTGGCAGTTCGTCTACGGCGACGCCCCGCTCGCCGAGGCCCGGATCGCGGCCGCCGCGGCCGCGAAGGGCGCCGACTGCTTCGTGATCGACGCCGAGGCCGACTACGAGGGCAAGTACGCCGCCGCCGACACCTACGTCCGCGCCCTGCGCGCCCGGATCGGCGCCACCTTCCCGGTCGCCCTCGCCGGCTTCCCCTACGTCGACTACCACCCGTCCTTCCCCTACTCGGTCTTCTTCGGCCCCGGTGGCGCCACCTACAACCAGCCGCAGATGTACTGGAAGACGATCGGCACCTCGGTGCGGACCGTCTACGAGCACACCTACCTCTTCAACCGCATCTGGGGGCACCCGATCTACCCGATCGGCCAGACCTACGAAGGCCCCGGCGCCGCCTCGATCCGCCTCTTCCGCCGCTTCGCCCAGAGCTACGGCGGGCTGCCGCCGAGCTGGTGGTCCTGGCAGGAGACGAGCGGCCGGGAGTGGGGGGCGGTCGGCGCCGCCAGTGCCCTGCAGCCGGTGACCGGCTACCGCACCGAAGTCGTCCACCCGCTGCTGAAGAAAGGGAGCAAGGGCGACATGGTCGTCTGGGCGCAGGAGCACCTGATCGCCGCCGGCGCGGTGCTGCCGGTGACGGGGATCTTCGGCCGCCAAACCGCCCGCGCCGTCCGCGCCTTCAAGGAAGACCACGGTCTGCCGGCCGACGGCATCGTCGACACCGACACCTGGAACGCCCTCCTCGCCTTTACGCCCTACCGGCCACGCTGGACCGCAGCCGGCGCGAGCTCTTCGAGGGTGCGCCCAGCAACCCGTCCCCTCTCGGCGAGCCTGCCGGCCAAGGCCTACGAGATTCCGCCTAAACGCTGATTCGCGTCGTCAGTCGCCCGAGCGTCGGGGACTCGATGACGATCTCGTCGCCCTCGGCGAGCCAGACGCGCGGTTTGCGGCCCATGCCGACGCCCTCGGGGGTGCCGGTGGAGACGACGTCGCCGGGCTCTAGGGTCATCAGCTTCGAGAGCTGGGAGACCAGCTGGGGGATCGAGAAGATGAGGTCGTCGGTGGCGCCGTTCTGCATCTCCTCGCCGTTCAGGGTCAGCCGGATCGCGATCGCGTCCGGCGGCCCCGCCTCGTCCGGGGTCACCAGCCAGGGACCGCAGGGCGCCGAACCGTCGAAGACCTTGCCCGGCATCCATTGCGGCGTCGCCCCCTGCAGGTCTCGCGCCGAGAGATCGTTGAGCAGCGTGTAGCCGGCGACGTAGTCGAGCGCCTCGTCCTCATCCACGTCCTTGGCCCGCCGGCCGATCACGAACGCCACCTCCGCCTCGTAGTCCGTCTTCCCCGTCGGCACCTTCACCGTCGCCCCGTCGGCGACCAGCGCGTTCGGGTACTTGGCGAAGATCGTCGGCACGTCGGGCAGGGCATCGACATCGACCCCGACCTCGGTCGCGTGCTTGCGGTAGTTCAAGCCGATGCAGACGATCTTGTCGGGGTCCGGGATCGGCGGCAGCAACCGCACCGCCGAGAGCGGATGCGACGGTGCGCCAGTGTCGCCGAGCCGCCCTCGCAGCTCCTCGACCCGCCCGGCGGCGATCAGCTCCCGCAGGCCTCCCCGGTGCGGCTCGCCCACCAGCGCCCAGGCATCGACCACGCGGTCGTCCTCGAGCAGTCCCGCCCTTGCCCCGTCGCCCGCGTCGAAGGTGAGCAGCCTCATCGCGATCGCTACTGCAGGGCGAAGGTCGCGTCGACGGTGGCGGTGACGGTCGACTTGCCCGGCTTGACCGGGGGCGGCGTCGCGCAGACGCTGGCGTGCGCCCCTGAGCGACGGACGTCTGCGCTCCCCGGTGAGGCGGAGACGCACTTGGATACCGGCGTCGCGGCCGCGGTTTCGTTGACGGGCGTGACGGCGCCACCCTCGACGATCGTGATCGCCGGCCCGAGCGTGGCACCGGCCGCTGCCGCCAGCAACCCGGCCTTCGTCTTCGCCTTCTCGAGGGCTTCGACCAGGGCGGCGTCGTAAGCGGCTTCGCGATCGCCGACGAAGAAGCTCGGCCCGCGCGTGCCGGTCGCGCCGGCGGCGACCCCCGCCGCAACCAGTTCGCCGGCGGCCTCGGGCTGATGGGTGACGACCGAGACCCCCTCGCTCGCCCGATAGACGGGCCGCTCTCCCTTCTCGACCCGCCGCACCGAGATGGGCCCAGTGGTGACGTCACCGGGCCCCACCCCCGGAACCCGCTGAGCCGCCGCAATCACCGCCTTCATCCGAGTCGCAACAACCTGAAGCGCGCCACTACGTCCGGCTCGTTCCTTACTGACCGAGAACCGCACTTCAGCAGTGTCATTAGGCACCTCCCGTTCAACCGTCGCCGAAACGCTGACCGTCCGTTCAGCCGCGCTGGCCCCAGTCGGAACCACCAGAGCTGCCAGCACTAATGAAACGAGGAGCCGCCGCATGTGACCGGATCATCGCATCTGCGGAGCGGAGCGGGTGGGGGGTCGGGTGGTCCCTCTCCAGACACTCAACCACGAGCCATTGGCGAGTGGTGTCTGGGGAGGGACCACCCGACCCCTCCCCAGACTCTCCGTTATGCCCGAGCCGGCTCGATCTCCGGCTCGACCTCGAACGCCGTATCGACCAACGTCTCGCGCTCGATGTCGCCCTCGCGGACCAGCCAGAGCCCGAACACCGCCCCGATGAAGGAGAGGATCGCGCCGAGCACGAGGATCTCGTTCAAGCCGTGGAGGAACCCCTGCTGGGCGGCGTTGGCCGCGGTGTCCCGCAGGCCCGCCGGCAGTCCCGAGACCGCTTCCCCGAGATGGCCCGAGGAGGTCGCTTCGACCAAGCCGCGCGCCTGGTCGTTGGTCAGCGCCCCGTTCGCCGCCTGCTGGGTCTTGTCAGCGCCGGCGCCGAGGAAGATCGCGCCCCACGCGGCGATGCCGACCGCGATCCCGACCTGGCGGAAGGTGTCGTTGATCCCGGCCGCCATTCCGCTCTGCTCTTTCGGCACCACGCTCAAGGCGACGTCGGCGATCACCGGGTTCAGCAGGCCGACGCCGATGCCGCTGATCAGGAAGCCGGCGAGCAGCGCGGTCCACTCCGAGTCCATCTGCAGGCCGGACATCAGCAGCAGGCCGAGGCCGGTCAGGGCCAGGCCGGCGCTCATCAGGTAGCGCGCCTTGACCTTCGCCAGCGCCATCCCGGAGAGCGGGGCGACGATGAACGAGGCGATCGTGATCGGCAGGTAGCGCAGGCCCGCCTCGATCGGCGAGAAGCCGAGGAAGCTCTGCAGGTAGAGCGTCAGGTAGAGGAAGAGCGCGAACATCGAGCCGGAGACCGCGAAGGCCGCCAGCTGGACGCCGGTGAAAGCGCGTCGTCCGAAGAAACCGAGCGGCAGCATCGGCTGCTCGACCCGGCGCTCGATCGCGAAGAACGCCGCCATCAGCACCGCCGCCGCCGCGAACAGCGAGACGATCAGGGTGCTGCCCCAGCCCTCGTCGTTGCCGCGCACCAGCGCCAGCACCAGGAGAAAGAGAGCGCTGGAGAAGGTGACGAGGCCGCCCCAGTCGATCCGGGTCGCGTTCGGGTCGCGCGACTCGGCGACCTTCCAGTAGGTGACGGCGATCGCCGCCAGCCCGATCGGGACGTTGAGCAGGAAGACCGACTCCCAGCCGAAGCCGTCGGTCAGCAGGCCGCCGACCAGCGGGCCGATCGCGACCGCGATCCCGATCGTCGCCCCGTAGATCCCCATCGCCATCCCGCGTTCGGGGCCGCTGGGGAACTCCTGGGCGACCAGGGCCAGCGAGACCGCGAACATCACCGCGCCGCCGACGCCCTGCAGGCCGCGGGCGAGGTTGAGGAAGGTCGGGTCCGGCGCCAGCGCGCAGAGCAGCGAGGCGACCGAGAAGACGCCGAGGCCGATCGCGAAGACGCGGCGGCGGCCGAGCCGGTCGGCGAGCGAGCCGGCGGTCAGCACCAGCGCCGCCAGCGAGAGAGCGTAGGCGTCGATCACCCACTGCAGGTCGGTGAAGCTGCCGCCGAGGTCCTGCTGGATCGCCGGCAGCGCCGTGTTGACCACGGTGATGTCGAGCAGAAGCATGAAAGTCGCGACGCAGACCGCGCCGAGCGTCCACCATTTGCGGTCGGTGGCGCCGGCGGCCGTCGCGGTTGAAGTCGAGTCCATCTGAGGTCTCCTGGTCATCGGGTACAATTCGTAAGGCAACCTTGTCAGGCGTCCTGACAAGGTGAACTTATCAGGTTCCCTGACGAAATGACCTCTAGCTCGAAAAACCCCTCCGCCTGGATCCCCCTCCCGGGACTCCTCGACATCGCCTCCGATGCGCTGTTCGCCGAGTTCCGGGCGGAGCTGGAGCAGTCGGAGTTCGGCGACATCCGTCCCACCCACGGCTGCGTCTTCCGCTTCGTCCAGGGTCACGGCCTGCGCCTCACCGACATCGCCGAGCGGGCGAACATGACCAAGCAGTCGGTAGGGGAGATCGTCGACGACCTGGTCGACCGCGGCTACGCCAAGCGCATCCCCGACCCCGACGACAAGCGCGCCAAGCTGATCTGCCTGACCGAGCGTGGCGAGAGCGCCCAGGCCCACGGTCGCAAGCTCTTCGCCAGGGTCGAGAAGCGCTGGGCCGAGCGCTACGGCGCCGAGCGGATCGCCGCCCTGCGCGAGCTGCTGGAAGAGATCGCCGCCCGTGAGGTTCCCTTCGCGGTCCCGGAGATCGCGCAAGCAGCGCTCAAACCAGTCGCCTAGACCTCTAGCTACGAGTCCTTGCTGCCCTCCCCTGGGGCATCGAGTTCGAACGTTCCGCGGCCGAGCGGCTGCGGGAGAACGAGATGCGGGTTGCTGGATAGCCATTCGAAGGAATGGCTTCCGGCTTCCGGCTTCACCGCGCTCGGGAACCCAACCGGGTAGACCACCGAGGCGCTCATGTCGCTCGATCTCACCACTGCCTCGTGCAGCTCCCCGGCAGGGGTCAAAACACGGCAGACGTAAGTGGTCTCGGGCCCGCTCACGGAGGAATCGGACTTCCAAGACACGCGCAGCAGTGCCTCGGGACCGACCTCCAGGGCCTCGACGTTCCACTGTTGGAGGAAGGAAGGAATCCAGGAGCGGCTCTTCGGCCACTTCTGGGTCCGGAAGACTTCGCCGCTGCCAAGGGGAGGAAAGACATATTGGGCGCCGCTTCCGACCACTGGCTGGGAAAGCGTGACGTTCCACCAATCCGACTGCGAAGACTCAGCCGCGGCAGCGTCGCCCGCGCGGGCGGCATCGCTGCGCTCATCGGGCGAGAGGGTGATCTCCAACTCCTCAGCCGCGCGATCCATGAACTGCTCAAGCCCGTACATGTAGAACTGCTGACCGGCTGCCTCTCTGCGCATCTCTTCGACCAGCTCGAACCGCGGCGCGAGGATCTCGTTGTCTCGCTTCCACCACCAGTCGGCCTTGCGCTCCTCGGTAACGAAAATGACGCCCTTTTTCTCCTGTCCTGCTTTGTCGATCATGTCGAGCCAGATCTCCAAGTCCCCGTAGCGCTCGGGCTCGTCCTTTTCTCGGTCTTCGAAGCCGGGCGGCTGATCCCGCTCATATCTTCTGCGACCCACCTTGGTTAGTTCCTCTGGGTCACGAGGTTCACCCAGCCGACCCACAAGGATTTGGTCGAGCTCATCGCGGACCGTGTCGGCGCCGAGCGCGTCGTCACCGACCATGGGGTCGGGATGTTTCTCCCGGGTCTCCGCGACATGAGCTTGGATTGGCTCCAGTGCTTTGGAGATCCGCTCTTCCAGATCGGATTTGTCGAGGCGCGGGTGACGGCCCATGTTTCCTGCTGCTTTCCTCGCCAGACCCTTGATCTGACTCTCGACTTTCTCGTAAGCCCTTTTCTGCTCGTCGATCACCCCGATGCGGCGCTTCTGGAACTCGAACCCAACCTGGTGGGGCACGAACAGCCTCTCGCCAAACCCTTTGAAGATCTGCAGGAGTTTTGCTCGCGTGGCCTCAGAAACCCTGTAGAGCGTCAGTAACACGTTGGTGTCCGGGACGATCAGAGCCGTCTGCCACAGCTCCTTGAACTCCTCCTCGGTAGGTCGGTAGAACCCCGGAAACCTCTCGCGCATTCCCCCCTTTTACCAACGCTCGCGCCGTCGGGACGTAATGCGCTAGCTTTGGCCTCGAGCGGCGGTCCATCTGCCCGCTCGAAGTCTCTCGGGGGCGTAGCTCAGCTGGTTAGAGCGCCGGCCTGTCACGCCGGAGGTCGCGGGTTCGAGTCCCGTCGCTCCCGTATCGGCATGCCGCTCTTTAGAACGGCATCATGCTCTGAGCACTCGTGCAGCGTTGGCGGCGATGGGTACCGGCATGGGTACCCATGCCCAAACGGCCGACCCTGAGGTGCGTCCAGCTGGCTCACCAGGAGGGGCTCCCGGCACCAAGGCGCAGTTCACCGCTTAGCGCGACGCTTTTGGGCACCCTTCCTTCGGGCAGAGCTATTTCCGTCGCTTTAATGGGCGAAGATGGAAATCGAGGAGGCAGCGGCGCTCGGCGCCGAGAACCAGAAGATCATCGACTTGGTGGAGCGACACTGCCGCAACGCCCGCGTCGAGAAGTCACCCCATTTCGGGGAAGGTCTGGTCGAAGCGATGTCCGGGCTGCCTGTCGGGGGCCGCGAAATCAAGTGTCCCCATGCGGCCAATCCGTCGATGGCAGGAATGCAACTCGAGGGCATCGCCGTCAGCTTTTACCGGCAGAACTGCGTCGGTTGTCCACACCGTGAGGTGGTCAGTATTCCCAACCTCAAGACCTTCGTCGATGACCTCGATCGCGCCACTGAGGAGAATGCCAGGAAGAAAAAGGCGGAGGCAGAGAAGCGTGCGGCTGAGCAGGCAGCCCGTGCGGAAGCCCGCCGGCACCTTGTGGAGAACGATCCGCAGCCTGTGCGTGAGTGGATCGGACTGATCGATGGGATTGACGTCGATGAGCCCGATGAGCGCGCTCAGCAGTTTCTCGACATCGCCCGCGGAGGAGCTGAGCTCTGCACGGCCGGTGCGGAAGGCGCAATCGTCGAAGCGGCGCTGGCAAGCCCCGGTCGTGAGCTCTGCGAGGCGGTCGACGCCCTCAACGACGCCGGACGAGTCCTGGATTCGCGGGCTCTGGAAGTCGCGCTCAGCGCTCTTGCGAAAGGCCCCAACAAAAGCGCGGTGCGCGTCGTCATCCGACTCAAGGATCGACTTGAGAGTGAGGATCTGGTCCCGTGCATGGCGGCAGCGATCCTTCTTGCTGGCCCGCAGCGGGACATTCCGTTTGAGTCGAAACCGCCCGACACTCGCTTGCTCAAGCTCGCCGCAGAACGCAATCTCCCCGCCCTGCTCGATCAGCTCGTCAAGATGCTGGGGAGAGACGGTTCCTGGCGTCGCGGCGCCGCGGGTGCAGCCGCCGCTCGCCTGATCGAAATCGAGCCTGGATCGGCTGAGATCCTCGCGGCCGCACTGATCGACGCGCTGTCGCTGCCAGAATCGACCAGCATCTATGCGGGGAGCCCGCGGTCGGGGATATCCAGCGGTCTCGAAGCAGCGCTGATTGCGAAGCCACATGAGGTTTCTGGGCTCTACCTGAAGAGAGGCGCTGGCCTCGAGGAGGAGCAGCGAGAAATGCTCTTTCATGCCTTTGACGCAGTGATTCGCACTCGGATGAGCGAGGACTCAGTTCCGATGCCCGCCGGAGAGATCGCGATCGACAGCCTGCTTGAGATCGCCGGCGGTACATTCGGAGAGAAGCCTGCCAACGCTGCCGCGAGCTCCCTCGAACTTGCGGCCAACTATCACCCCGAGCTGTTGATCGAGCGCCCGGCTTCGCTGATCGGAGTCCTAATGAAAGCTGTGTCCACGCCGGTCTCGATTGAGGAGGGCATTCCGCCGCAACTGACGGGCATGGTTCAGCAAACCCAAGAGATGATCCGCCGTGGTCGCATCTCCCACCTGACGGCCGCGCTGGGTCGTCTCGCCGCCTACCGCGCTGAGGCCGTGTCCCCAGAGCTTTTCGCTCTACTTGACGGCGAGGATCCACCCGGGGATGCGGCGCGTGACCTGCGGGCTGAGCTGACTAGGACGCTTGGTTCCATCGGTGTGCATCCGGAGCTGCGCCAAGGGGTGCTGCAGCGCCTCTACGGTGCACTGCTTAGTCCGGAGGTTGCGGTGCGCGCCGCCGCGATTGGGGCCTGGGAGGAGCTAGCACGCGCCCCGCATTTCGAGGCGCCGCCAGAGCTCGAGGAGCTGATCATTCCCTTGCTAACCGATACCTACGTTGCGGTCCACCTCGCGATGGTCAACGGACTGCGCCACCGGATTTCGATTCCCGGGCGCCACCGGGAGCAGGTCGTTCTGATTCTGATGGAGTTGACCAAGCTCTACGCGGAGCGGGACGATTCCCAGGCATTTGAGTCGATCCTCGAGACGACCTGGAGCTGCTGCGCCGTGTTGCCGCACCCGGTGCGCCATGGGGTCCGGCGTCAGCTCTTGGTCTTCGCGGCGAGGCTTCAACCTCACGCCCTCGAACGCCTGGTAATGCGGGTCAATGGCGAGGAGTTCCTGTTGGATGAGTACGCCGACCGCCTGCTTCAGGCCGTGCATGGAACGGAAACGACGATCGACCAGCGCGGCGATGAGTTAATGCGGCGTCTACGGGATCTTCCTGCCTCCGCTCTCAAGAACCGCGCCGAGTCGGTCGTCGAGGCGGCGAGGGTGAGACTCCCGCAGTGGACCGGTGAGGCTGCCGAGTTTGTCGAGGTTTTGCAGGGCGCCGGGCTCTGGAACGAGGCGGTCACGCTCGCGGAGGAGATCGCTGTGGGGGTTCCCGACGACGCCGAACACGCGGCCCAGCGCGCCGGCGTCCTTGCCCGCCTCGGACAGGCTCGCTTTGAGGCTGCCCTAGTCGATGGTGATTTCGCCCGGGCCGAGCACGAGCTTGCACGGTGGCATGAGCACGTTGAACGCGAGCAGGAAGTTCGGGAAGCGCGAGCTTCCCCCTTTGATCTGCCCTTGGAGGAGCCTTCTGATGACTAGGGCGGCTCACTACAAAGCCCGGGCGGCGGCTGACGCCGCGCTTGCCTCCACTGAGCCCCCAGCACAGGTGGCCGAAAAGTTTGAAGTAGCGGCCGCGAGTTCCGAGGCAGCGGTCCCAGATGAGGAGCTCGGCACCACCGCCGTTAGGTGGCGCTCGCATAGGGAGTTGCTGCGGATCGCCGCTGCCTTGCAGCGCTGGGACGCGGGGGTGCAGGCAGCAGAAGCCGACGCCGAGCGACACCTAAACTCGGCGCGCCGCCGAGCAGAGCTTTTGCGCGATCGACTCTTGGAGCGGCCAGATCCCGACCGCGAGGCAGATCTGGTCGGTCTGGCCGAGATGGCCGCCCGGGTTAGTAGCCACGACGAGACGGAGGCTTTTGGGAGGCGCCTCAGGGAGGCGCCTCTGCCGGCATCGCTAATCAGGTCCAAGCGCAAAGGCCGTGGAGGGCATGCGGCCTCACAGCAGCCGGAGGCCAGGGAGACTCCACGAGCCGTCGTCCTTTTGCTGCTAGACGACGACAGCATCGGCGATACGGTCAGGGTTCAGCTGGATCGCTTCCATCGCCTGCGCGCGCTGGTCCGAATAATCGCTTGGCCCGCCGAGCTGCCGCGGTTGACGCTTCGCTTCGACACCGTCTGGGATCCAGCGACGATCGAGGTACCCCCAGTCACCCTGCTGCGGCCGGAAACCGGTGACTCCGATCCACTGCCGGTTGAGGGGGAGGTCCAGCTCGTCTTACGGGCCAGCGGGGACGAGCCAGTCAACCTGACGATCGCGGCTAGCCTGTCCGCGGATGGCGGCGAGGAGACCGAGATTGCCGTCCTCGGTCAACGACGACTCGCCGTAAGGGCGCTCGATCCTGCGCTTGACTCGATCACTGGCGCCGAGGCGATCGACGAGCGCCTGCATGACGCCTTCACCTTCCTCAGGGAAAAAGTGTCGAAGGAGGAACTGGAGGCCTTCGCACGACTTTTTGCCGCCGTCGCCAGGGCCGCGATGGCGATTCAGATCGAAAACGTGTTTCGAGAGGGCGCTGCTGTCCCGGAGAGCGAGTTTCAGTCCGAGATGGAGCGGCGCCTGCGCGCAGACGCCACCCTGGGAGGGCGCTTGACTCGCACTGATTCGGCCGGTGGTCGCACTGATCTTGTTCACGACGGGATCAACTGCGAGCTTAAGGTGGAGCGCCAGCATGCGGTCAGCCTCGATGTTGCCCGTGCCTACCTCGGCCAGCCAGTGCAATACGCCTCCGGGGGGCAGCGTCAACTTTCGCTCCTCTGCATTCTCGACATGAGCGCCAAGGATCTGCCGCCGGGAATCCTCGCGAATAACGTTGCGCTGATTGAGCCAGATCTTCATGGGGCGCCTAAACCCATGCGGCCCTCCTGGGTCGGCGTCGTGGTCATCCCCGGCAACCTGCCAATCCCCAGCGCCTGGTCTCGAACCAAGGTGCCAGGCGCCGAGATCGCAAAGCCCGACTAGTTTCCGACTGACTTCTTAGTCGCCGCTCTACTCTTGCCGCTTGGCCACCGGCTTTGTCAAGTTCTTCGGCCAGGGCAGCAACCGCTCGCCGCGTGAGCGCCCCGTCTTCGACGCCGTCCGCACCTCAGGCAGCCACCGCATCTGCACCTACCCTCGAGGTCGCCGGCCGCGCTCCGTTCGCGACGGGGACGTGATGTTCATGGGGCACCTGGTAAGCGGGCCGAACGACATCCGGGTCTACGGGCGGGCGGTGGCTCGGGCTTATATGGAGGGTCGGGACGATGCGGGGGCGGAGGAGATCGGGCGGCGGCCTTGGTTGGAGCGGTGGCCGCACTTCATCAGGGTGCGGGGGCTGCAGTTCGTCGACGGGACCCTTGGGGACGGGGTGTCGCTGGCGGAGCTGATGGACGAGCTGGGCGCTTATGCCTTCGCGTCGACGGCGGAGAACGCGGACCGCGGGGTCGGTAACGTCGACCCGCGGCAGTCGATCCGGCAGGCAGCGGCCGTGCGGCTGACGGAAGCCGGGACGAGCTGGCTGGAGGAGGAGCTGGAGGGTGCCTTTAGACGCTGCGGCCGGGTACGGGCCGAGGAGGTCGAGGGGCTGGACTGGGAGGAGTGAGAGGACTTCGGCGTCGCGCTTCGAAAAGAGCCCCGTGAACTCGAAGCTGGAGAAGCTGGACCTCTACTCCTCGGAGAAACTCGTCGAGGGTCTCGGAATCGTCTTCTACGTCGGCATGGCCACGGCGCTGCTGACGGCGCTCTTGGGAGCGCCGGGGTGGGCGTTCATCCTGCTGGTCTTCGGCTCCTTCGCGCTGGTGGCGCGGACGGCGCTGGAATCGATCTAGTCGCTCGGCGGCTTCAGGTGGGTCACGGGAGCGCCTAGTTCCTGTTCCAGGCGCGCCGCGATCAGCGAGCGGTGGCAGGCCTCCGGATCGCGCTCGACGCAGAGGAGCGCCGCCCCGTTGTTGCCGACGAACCTGACGATCGGCTCGAGGTCGACCCGGTCCAGCACCTCTTCGGTGTAGCGGCGGACGTACTCCGGCGCCAGCTCCGACCGCGAGCGTTTGCCCTCGCCCCGCCGGGCGTCCTCCTCGTACTGCAACTGCCGCATCTCCGTCGTCGGCGCCAGCTCAGGCAGGTGGCTGTAGCCGATCCCCGCCTCGCCCAGCGCCGCCTGCAGCCGTTTCGAGTTCGCCCAGGCGTACTCGCTGCCCCGCACACCGCGGCGCTGGCGGACGTCGAGGACGATCCCGACCTCGGCCTCCCGCAGGGCGCGGACGAACCCGGGGCCGTCGAAGCCGTAGACGCCGATCGTGGCGAACTCCGCCATTGGCGTGCCTAACCGTCTCCTTCGACCGGCCGCTTCAGCGTCCAGACGATCTCGACGGGCCAAGCCGCGCCGCTCCATCCCAGGCGGCTCGGTCCGGAGACGCTGGAGCCGGTGGAGCGTTCGACGAGCTCCCAGCCTTCTGCCCCGAGCTCGTTGAGGATGTCCGGGTAGCCCCCGCGCTTCTGGTTGTCCGAGGACCAGCCTTCGCGTTCCTCCGCCTCCCTCGAGCCCGGCCGCCAGATGAAGAAGGTGTGGATGTAGTGGAAATACTCTTCCTCCTCGGGTTCTCCCGTCATGGCCCAGCGACTGAACGGGTCATCCGGGTCAGGCTCCATTGGCCGCGTTCTCTTCTCGACCTTCTTCTCCTGGACCAGGACCAGGTACTCCCAGCGAACCGTCATCAGTGGAGAAGCAGAAGCTCGATCTCCAGATCGCTGTCGCGGGCTGAGCGAGAGGCGTAACGCGTGCCTTGTGGGTCGTGCCTGGGGACGATCGCGGAGTGCCGCTGCCGCTCCATCATCATCTGGTGCGCGGCTGAGCTCGCGGCGGTGTAGTAGTCCCGCCGGCCCTCCTCGGTGTACGGAAAGTCCTCCGGCTGGGGACCGGTTCCTCCGAGAAAGGCAAGGTCCGCGTCAGGCCGTGGGTGAAGCAGGTCTGGAGGAGCCAGCGGGTCGTTCCAGGGATGGTTCCAGGGAGCGGGAGGATGACCGTCGAACACGGGCCGGAACTCTACCGCCCGCTGTCCCGCGCTGACGCTGGCGACGGTGACAAACCTCCACCATCGCCAGCGCCCGGAAGCTCGGGCTAAGAGCGCTAGTAGCGCGGCGGGGCGTCGCGGTAGGCGGGATCCCGGACTTCGCGACGTTCTTCCACAGGGGCGACCGGGGCTCCTTCGACCGGCCGGCGGCGGGACCAGGCAATTTCCTGGAACAGCCCGATCAGCAGTCCGACGAGGCCGGCGACCATGAGAATGAGGCCGATCGTGTCGATGCTGACGCCCTGGACGTGGATGTTGGTTGCGAAGTAGAGAATCGCGCCCACTGCCATGAGAAAGATGCCTGCTCCAATGGTCATGGCGCCTGAATACCCTGGGTTTGGATCGACAAACCGGAGCGGCGAGGGCTAGACGAATCGCCGAGTCGCGCTGCACCGTTCAAGGATCGGGCCGCGGATGTCGAAGGGGTACCCGCGTGACCAAGGGCTCGACCAAGTTGGCGGCACTCACGCTTGCGCTCGTCGCGGCGCTGGCCCTGTCGGCCTGCGGTAGTTCGAGCAGCTCGAGCACCACCGGCAGCGAGGGCGGGACGCTGAAGGCGACCTTCGGCTCCTTCCCCGACTCGCTCGACCCGGGGCTCGCCTACACCGGCGAAGGCTCGACCGCTGTCTACGACGTCTACGTCCCGCTGCTGACCTACGCCCACGCCTCCGGCAGCGCCGGCAGCAAGGTGATCCCCGGCCTCGCCGAGGCGATGCCGAAGATCACGGACGGCGGCCGCACCTACGCGATGACCCTGCGCAAGGGCCTGAAGTACTCCGACGGGACGCCGGTCGAGGCCTCGGACTTCGCCGCCTCGATCGAGCGCATGTTCAAGCTCAACTCGCCCGGCTCGCCCTTCTACACCGACATCGTCGGCGCCGAAGAGTTCGCCGAAACCAAGCAGGGCGGGATCTCCGGGATCTCGGCCGACGACAAGAGCGGCAAGATCGTCATCCACCTGGTCAAGCCGCGCGGCACCTTCCCGAACGAGCTGGCGCTGCCCTTCGCCGCCCCCGTCCCCGCCGGCACCCCGGCCGAAGACCTGACCGCGAAGCCGCCGCCGGCGACCGGTCCCTACGAGATCGTCTCCGCCCAGCCCGGGCGCGGCTGGGACTACCGCCGCAACCCGCAGTGGGCGGGCGCCAACGCCGAGCTGCTGCCGCAGATCCCGAGCGGCCACGTCGACCGGATCGAAGTCGACGTCCTCCGCAACCCGGCGACCCAGGTCAACGACGTCGAAAGCGGCCGTTACGACTGGATGGGCAACCCGCCACCGGCCGACCGCTACGCCGAGGTGAAGAGCAAGTACGAGGGCTCCCAGTTCAAGGTCGAGCCGACGATCAGCACCTACTTCTTCTGGATGAACACCCGGCAGGCGCCGTTCGACGAGGTCGAGGTGCGGCAGGCGGTCAACTACGCGGTCGACGCGCGGGCGCTGGAACGGATCTACGCCGGCCAGATCAGCGGCACCCAGCAGATCCTGCCGCCCGGGATGCCCGGCTACGAACGGTTCGAGCTCTACCCGCACAGCCTCGCCAAGGCGAAGGAACTCGTCGCCGCGGCGAAGCCGAGCGATCGCGAAATCACGGTCTGGACCGACAACGAAAGCCCCAACGACGAAGCGGGCGAATACCTCGAGGGGGTCCTGAAGGAACTCGGCTTCGAGACGACGCTGAAGATCGTCAACGCCGACAACTACTTCGGCCTGATCGGCAACGAATCGACCCCGAACCTCGACATCGGCTTCGCCAACTGGTTCGAGGACTACCCGCACCCCAACGACTTCTTCCAGCCGCTGCTCTCGGGCGAGAGCATCGTCCCGACCGGCGCCACCAACCTCGCCCGGATCGACGACCCGAAGCTGAACGACGAGATCACCCAACTGGCCGAAGGGCCACTGACGCCTCAGGTCGAATCCGAATACGCCGAGCTAGACCGCAAGTTCATGGAACAGGCGCCGTGGGTGCCCTACGGGACCAGCACCCTGCCGACCTTCGTCTCCTCGGAGATCGACCTCGACCAGGTCGTCTTCAACCCGACCTTCGCCCAGGACTTGACCAGCTTCCAGTTCAAGTAGGCGGGCCGCTCAGGCGGCCGAATCGGCGAGCGCGGTCCAGAGGCGCCGCTCGGCCTCGAGCACCTGCTGCGCCCCCTCGCCGACCGCGCCCCACAGCTCCGGCCGCGGCTCGTCCTCCTCGCTCGCGGCCTTGAACGCCTCTGCCAGCTCGGTCCAGCGGGCCGCCGCCGCGGCCGCGAGCGGCGCCTCCTCCCGTCCCGCCTCCTCGAGGAAGCGCGAGTACATGAGGCGGAAGCAGCCGCCGCCGGTGCCGCGCCGCTCGATCACCTGGTAGGCGAAGCGGGCGCACCACTGCCAGTCCGAAACGGCCTTCGGCCAAGAGTCGACCTCGGCGGCGAGCCGTTCCAGTGCCGGGACGCCGGCGAACTCGCCGAAGGGCGGCTCCAGCATCTCGCTCGCCGCCCGCGCGATCGCCCGCGGCACCGCCGCCTCCAGCTGCGCCCGGTCGATCGCCTCGCCGACGGTGAACATGTGGCCTTCGAGCGGGTAGGCGGGGTGGCCGCTATGGCGGGCGCGGGCGAGGTTCTCCAGGCGGGTCGTCTGCAGCTCCTCGAAGGCGGTGTCGGAGAGGTGGGCGACCTCGTCGTCGTAACCGGCGAGGACCACCGCGTGCCCGGGGAAGTGGGCGGAGTTGCCGTAGTGGTCGAGGTAGTAGATGTCGGTGAGGAGCAGCGCCGGCCGGCCGGCGTCTACCTCCGAGCGCGCCGCCTCCCAGGCCGCCTCGCCGTTCGCCTCGGCGAAGGTGCGCAGCTCGAGAGCCGCCCCGGTCAGCTCGCGGAAGGTCTCCTCCAGCCGCGCGGTGCGGCCGTTGAACCAGCGGCTCGGCGAGGCGTCCTCCATCGCCAGGTAGTAGAAGCCCGCGCCCGCTCCAAGCCCGAACGCCGTCTCCTCGCTGATCTCGACGCCGTGGAAGCCGAGCAGGTTGCGCAGCGCGGTCGAGCCGCAGTGGTGGCCGGGGGTGTGGACGAAGCCGGGGACGGAGGGCATGGATCTGACATTCTGCCGCCGATGCGCGACCTCGACCTGAAAGCGCTGCGCTGGATGCGCACCCACGGGCACTCGCCCGCGGTGGAGGACGCCGCGGTCGCCCTCGGCAAGGCCGGCAACAACGCCCTCGTCTGGTTCTTACTCGGGGCGGCGCTGGCGATCATCGACAACGGCCGCTGGGAAGCGTGGCTGATCTGCGCCCTGCTCGGGCCCTTCGCGATCGGGCTCAACTACGCGATCAAGCTGGCGGTGAAACGGCCGCGGCCGGTGCTCGAGGGCCTGCCGCCGCTCGGCGGCGCCCCGAGCTCGCTCTCCTTCCCCTCCGCCCACGCAACCTCATCGTTCGCGGTGGCGACGGCAATGGTCCGGGTCGACCCGGCGACGGCGGCCGCCTTCCTCGTCGCGATCGCGCTCTCGCTCGGCCGCCCCTACCTCGGCATGCACTACCCGTCCGACGTCCTCGCCGGCGCCTTTCTCGGCGTCGTCCTCGGCCTGATCGTCCCGCTCTCGTTCTGATGGAGCGCGTGCGATGAAGGTCGGGATCGTCGGACTGCCGAACGCGGGCAAGTCGACCCTCTTCAACGCCCTGACCAAGGGCGGCGCCCAGATGGGCGACTACCCGTTCACGACGATCGAGCCGAACGTCGCCGTCGCCCAGGTGCCGGACGAGCGGCTGGAGCAGGTCGCCGAGACGGTCAAGAGCTCGGAGCTGGTGCCGGCGAAAATCGACTTCCACGACATCGCCGGGCTGGTCAAAGGGGCCTCGGAAGGGGAGGGGCTCGGCAACCAGTTCCTCGCCTCGATCCGCGAGACCGACGCGATCTGCCACGTCGTCCGCTGCCACACCGAATCCGACGTGCCGCATCCCGACGGGCGGGTCGACCCGCTCGCCGACATCGAGACGATCGAGACCGAGCTGGTGCTCGCCGACTACGACCAGGTCGAGCGGCGGCTGCCGCGGGTCGGCAAGCAGGCGAAGACCGGCGACAAAGAAGCGGCTGTCGAGCACGAGTGGCTGCAGGCGGTGCACGAGGCGCTCGCCGCCGGGCGCCCGGCGCGCTCGGTCCCGGTCCCCGAGGCCGCCCCTCACGCCGCCCGGAACCTGCAGGGGCTGACGACGAAGCCGATCCTCTACGTCGCCAACGTCGACGAGGGCGATGCCGAGCCGCCGGAAGCGGTTGTCTCCCACGCCAACGCGGTCGGCGCCGGCGTGGTCGCGGTCAGCGCCCGAATCGAGGCCGAGCTGGCCGAGCTCGACCCCGAGGAAGCGGCGGAAATGCGCGAGAGCTACGGGGTCGAGGGCTCCGGCCTGGCGCGCCTGGTCCGCGCCGCCTACGACCTGCTCGAGCTGATCACCTTCTTCACGGCGGGCGAGGGCAAGGAGGCGGTCGCGCGCCCGATCGCCCGCGGCACCACCGCGCTGCAGGCGGCGGGCACGATCCATACCGAGATCATGGAAGCGTTCATCAAAGCCGAAGTGATCGGCTGGGAGGACCTGGTCGCCACCGGCGGCTACGTCGCCGCAAGAGACAAGGGCCTCCTGCGCATAGAGGGCCGCGACTACGTAGTCCAGGACGGCGACGTAATCACGATCAAGGTCTAGAGTCGGCCGTATGGAGGAACGGGCGCGGTTTCCGGAGGTGGCGGCGAAGGCCGGCCACTACGAGAGCTTCTACGTCAAGGCCTGCGAGCCGGGGGGCGGGCGCGGGATCTGGATTCGCCACACGGTCCACAAGCGGCCGGGCGCCGAGCCGAACGCCTCGATCTGGTTCTGCTTCTTCGACCGCAGCGCCGAGGGGCCGCGGGCGACGAAGGTGACGGTCCCGGCCTCGCAGCTGGAGGCACCGGCCGGCGACTGGATCCGCGTTGCCGATGCCGAGATCGGTCCCGGCCGGGCCGAGGGCTCGGTCGACACCGAGGCGCTCAGCGCCGCCTGGTCGCTCACCTTCGCCGGCGATGCCGAGCCCTGCAAGTACCTGCCGGCCGACTGGCTCTACAAGGCGCCGCTGCCGAAGACCAAGTTCCTCGCGCCCTACCCCGACGCGCTCTTCCAAGGACGCCTCGAAATCGACGACACCTCGATCGAGCTGACGGGATGGCCGGGGATGATCGGCCATAACTGGGGCTCAGAGCACGCCGAGCGCTGGGTCTGGCTCGAGGGCACCGGCTTCGCCGACGCGCCCAACACCTACTTCGACGCCGGCGCCGCCCGCGTCCGCCTCGGCTCCCGCACCAGTCCCTGGATCCCCTCGGGGATGCTTGTCCTCGACGGCGAGCCGCATCGCCTCGGCGGCCTCGGCGCGATCCGCTCCGCCCGGATCGAGGAGCAGCCGACGGTCTGCAGCTTCCAGCTCCCCGGCAAGGACATCATGGTCCACGGCCGCGTCACCGCCCCGAAGAAGGACTTCGTCGGCTGGGTCTACGCCGACCCGCAGGGCCCCGAGCACCACACCGTCAACTGCTCCGTCGCCGACCTCGAGCTGACCATCGAACGCCCCGGCCTCCCACCCCGCCGGCTAACCCTCGACGGCGGCGCCGCCTACGAGTTCGGCATGCGTCCAGACCATCAACAAGAACAAGATCACGGCATCCCGATCCAGCCCTACCCCGACGGCTGAGCGCGGGCGCCACGAAGCGGCATCTCTCTTTCCCGGTTTTGCGGAACCTTCATGAGGCTTCCTTGAACGCTCGGGGCTCTTGCTCCTACGTTTGTCCAGAACAACCAACTGGCGGGAGGCGACATGGACATTCTGGCAGTAGCAAGTCACTCACAGGTGAACGAAGGATGGGCGCTGAGCTTCGCTCTTGCGGCAGCGGCCCTGCTCCTCATCTGGTGGACCGTTCCCGGCACCGGCAAGCTGGTCATCGGCAAAGACGGCCGCTGGTCGACCAGCAAGTTCCAGGCCACCGCCTGGACCCTGGTCGTCGTCTTCGCGCTCTTCTCGCTCTTCTTCGCCTACCTGATCGTCCACGTCGGCGACCTCTTCAACTGGTCGTGGGCGGACCGGCTGCAGAGCCCCCTCGGAGACAGCCTCAACGACTTCTTCGACCAGGGTCTGGATGGGACCTACCTGGTCCTGCTCGGCCTGCCCCTGGGTACCGCGGTGGCGAGCAAGGCGATCACGCAGAGCAAGGTCGCCAACGGCACCGAGGTTAAGCCACCGAAGGACGCGCAGGACAGCACCTCGGCGGTCCAGGAGCTGGTCGGCGACGACAACGGGGAAACGGACCTCGGAGACTTCCAGTACCTGCTCTTCAACTTCCTCGCTCTCGCCTACTTCCTCGTCCAGTTCGTCTCCGACCCCTCCGCCGGGCTTCCCAGTCTTCCCGACACGCTGATCGCGCTCACCGGTGTCTCCGCTGCGGCTTACGTCGCCAAGAAGGGCATCTACAAAGAACCTCCGATCCTCCTCGGAGTCCTTCCGCCGTCGGGCAAGCCGGGCGACCTCGTCACGGTCTACGGGCAGAAGCTGATTGCCGCTCCCAACGCCGGGATGAAGGCGGGAGCGGCTCCCGGTCCAGTCAATCCTTCGCCGGGGGTTGTCGTCATGATCGCGGGCGTTGCCGCGCAGGTTGAGGGGACGCCGAACGCTGAACGGGTCCAGGTCAGGGTTCCCGACATCGACAAAGGACCGACGAAACTCAGCGTGCTGCGGCCGCCGGGAGCCGAAAGCGATCAGCTTCCCTTCAGCGTCCTGAGCAAAGAGGCGCCCTCTCCGCCGGCGCCGGCTCCCCAGGCGCCCCCTCCCTCGACGACCGCTCCCCTGCCACAACACGGCGGCGGCCACGGGCAGCCCTAGCTCTTGCTGACCACCTTCTGGAAAGTCATCCAGGTGTCGTAACCACCGAGGGCGACCTCGAGGTCGGTGCCGGTGACGGTGCTGACGCCGCCGGTGCCGTAGAGCTTGGCTTCGATGATCCGGGGGGAGACGCCGCGCTTCGTGATCACGACCTTTTTCAGGCGGCCCTGTAGGTAGGAGCCGAGCTTGGCGCTGATTTCAGGGCCGCTGAATTTGAGCGTCCATTCGTGCAGCGGGCAGGCTGAGTCGTAGGGGTCGGGGACGCCGACGAGGTAGGGGACGGGGGAGCCGAAGACGTTGACGGCGCTCTCGGTGTGGCCGCCGGAGCAGGCCGAGTAGAGAGTCTGGGCGACCTTGCCGCCGTACATGACGACCTGGCCGCGGGTCGCGGCGACCGCGGCGTTGGTCGACGCGTACTCGCTTTCGAGCCCCTCGTAGACCTGGCTGCGGGTGTCGGAGTAGAGGTCGAAGCCGTTGCCGCCGACGTCGCCGGTGAGGGCGATCGAGCGGACCGCCACCGCCTGCGCTTTCAGCTCCTCGGCCGGCCAGGAGGGCGGCACCTCGTTCGGCATCACCCCTTTCACGTACTGCTCGAGGGCGAGCGCGTTGACCACGTTCAGCGAGCCGGCCTGGCTTTCGGTCGGCACCGTCTCCAGCGCTCCCCGGTAAGTGCCGTAGCCGGCGATCGTCACCTTCCCCGGGCCGGCCGCGCGCAGTTTGCGGCCGCAGCTGGCGAGCCGTTTGCCACCCGAGCTGCGCAGCTTGACGCTGTTGCCGTCGCGGTGGGCCTGGTAGCTGCGGCGCGGGTCGAGCCGGATCCCGCAGGCGCTGGTGGCGCCGCTGAAGCCGACGTCGCCACCCTCGATTCCCAGCAGCACCCGCACCACCCGCGTCCCCTCGACCGTGCCCAGGCTGGTGCCCGTGTAGTAGTGGCCGAGGATGAAGCGGTAGCTCTTGCCGTGCTGGGCGAAGCCGTAGGCGCCGTAGGCGCTCATCCCGACCCCGTGGCCGAACCCGCGCCCGTGGACGACCCAGCTGACGCTGGCCTGGGCAGAGAGCGGGTAGAAGGAGAGCAGGGCAAGTCCCGCCGCGCAGGTCACGACAAAGGTGCGGAGCTTGTGGGCCATAACGGTCTTGGACATCTCCGAGAGAACAGATTCAACGTTGCGGAGTAGCGGCCTGCATGAGCGGGGGCGTACCCTCAAGAGACACCCCGATTCGAGGAGGGCGCGATGGCGACGCAGACCGTAGAGGCAACCGACCACAAGCTCCTCGCCGCCGGCGAGTGGCAGGCGACGGGCGAGTGGGACGAGGTGAAGAGCCCCTACGACGGCAGCGTCGTCGGCCGGGTCGCGCAGGGCGACGAAGCGCTGGTGAACAAGGCGATCGAGGCCGCCAACGAGGCTTTCGAGGCGACCGACTTCCCCCAGCACGAGCGGGCGAAAGTGCTGGATCGCGCGGCCGAGCTGGTCGCCGAGCGCCGCGACGACCTGGCGGCGACGATCGCCGCCGAGGCCGGCAAGCCGATCAAGACGGCGACCCTGGAGGCCGAACGCTGTGTCTCCACGCTCGAGTTCTCCTCGGTCGAGGCGCGCAAGCTGACCGGCGGCACGGTGCCGATGGAGGCCGCCCCGGCCGGCGTCGGCAAGCTCGGCGTGATGCTGCGCGTCCCCTACGGGGTGGTCGGCGCGATCAGCCCCTTCAACTTCCCGCTCAACCTCGTCGCCCACAAGCTCGGCCCGGCGATCGCCGCCGGCAACGCGATCGTCCTCAAGCCCGCCGGCCAGACGCCGATCTCGGCCCTGAAGCTGGCCGAGATCCTGCTCGAGGCGGGCCTGCCCGAGAACTGGCTCTCGGTGATCCCGGGGCCGGGCTCGAAGGTCGGCAACGCGATCGTCGAGCACCCGCTCACCCGCGCCCTCACCTTCACCGGCTCGGCGCCGGTCGGCTGGGACATCCGCTCGAAGGCCCCGCACAAGAAGGTCAACCTCGAGCTCGGCTCCAACGCGCCGCTGATCGTCGACGCCGACGGCGACTGGGAAACGGCCGCTGACAAAGCCCAGCTGCACGCCTTCTCGCACGCCGGCCAGAGCTGCATCTCGATCCAGCGGATCCTCGTCCACGAGTCGATCGCCGAGCAGTTCACCGAGCGCCTGGTCAAAAACGTCGAAGGCCTCACCGTCGGCGACCCGCTCGACGAGAGCACCGACGTCGGCCCGCTGATCACCCCCGACGACCGCGACCGGGTCAAGGAGTGGATCGACGAGGCGGTCTCCGGCGGGGCGGAGCTGCTGACCGGCGGCGAGCTGGTCGACGAGGGCCGCTGCCTGGCGCCGACGCTGCTGAAAGCGCCACCGAAAGAGGCGAAGGTCTGGTGCGAGGAGATCTTCGGCCCGGTGGCCACCATCGACACCTTCTCGATCTTCGAGGAAGCGCTGACGATGGCCAACGACTCCAAGTTCGGGCTGCAGGCGGGTGTCTTCACCCGCGACATCGGCAAGGGCCTGGAGGCGGGGCGAACGCTCGAGTTCGGCGGCGTCCTGATCAACGAGGTCCCGACCTTCCGCGCCGACCAGCAGCCCTACGGCGGCGTCAAGGACTCCGGCAACACCCGCGAGGGCCCGGCCTACGCCGTCTACGAGCTGACCGAGGAGCGCTTCGTCACTTTGCAGGGGTAGCCAGGGACCGTCTTCGCGAGGGATTAGGTTTCCCACGCAAATCTCGTCGAGGAGGTCTCTGGTGGTCGGTCGGGT
>DASULV010000074.1:0-84099 GCA_036277955.1 Solirubrobacterales bacterium
ACCCCGGCTCGGTGCCGTCTGAGCACGATCCGCCGGCTCCATCCCGGAAATTAGGGGGGAGCGGGGCGAGGACTTCCGCCGTCGGGGCTCCCATACTCAGGGAACGCCAATGGAGGAGACCAAAGCCGAATCCCAACCTACGAGCTCGGGGCTAGGGCCTGCGGTGTACATCGCCGGCCGCTATGCCCGTCGCGAAGAGCTACGGGAAGTCGCGCAGGAGCTCCTGGATAGGGGCTTTGAGGTCACCAGTCGCTGGCTCTTCCAGGACGCCTCGATCCCGGGCGGGCATCTCACTCCCGAAGGGCGGGCCGCGGAGATCGCCCAGATGGACTTCGAGGACGTGCGGCGAGCTGAGGTCTGCATCGCCTTCACCGAGCCGAGCAAGGGCCCGCAGGGTCGCGGTGGGCGGCATGCGGAGCTGGGGATCGCCTTGGCTCTAGGCCAGAGGGTATTGCTGGTCGGTCCGCGGGAGCACGTCTTCCACTGTCTGGAGCACGTCGAGCAGTACGACGAGTGGCTGCACGCCCGCCGAGCCCTCGAGGCGCGAATGCAGGTGTTGAGCGCCGCTTAGCGGCAGCGGGTCCGCAGCCGCTGGATTATCTTGGGCAAGTGAACCCCGGTCCAGCGGATGAATCCGAGTTTCTGCCCGAGCTGACCGGCCGCACGGATCGGAGCCACTTCGCTGCCGTGTACGGAGGCGAGCCGGCAAGCAGGATTGTTACCGAGAGCGAGTACTTCGCCGCTTTCGTGGACCTCGCTCCGCTGGTCGCCGGCCACCTGCTGATTGTCCCCCGCACTAACGTCCCTTCCTTCGCCGCGATGCCCCCGGAGGCGTGGCCAGATTGGGAGCGGCTTCGCGAGCGGCTGATGCTGGCCCTTGCTGAGCGCTGGACTTCCCCAGCGATTCTCGAGCATGGATCAACCCACCAGATGGAAGGTGGGGCGTGCATCACCCATGCCCACCTTCATGTGGTTCCCCTCGACGGGGACATCCTCGCGGAGATGCGCGAAGACGGCCTTTCCTTCCAGCGGGTGGCTGACCAGCGGGACGTCATAGCTGAGAAGGAACGTCCTTACCTGTACTACGAGAGAGCCGAAGAGGCTTGGTTCACGTGGGCCGACGACCGTCAGATCCCGCGCCAGTACATCCGGCGAGTTGTCTCGCGGATGCTCGGGCAAACGGCCGATGCATGGGACTGGGGGGTCGTAGTCCAGCGAGAACTGCTGAGGCAGACCGTCCGCGAGTTGCGTCCATTGCTTGATGCCCACGTCTGAGGCCGAGCAAGTCATCACCATCGATGGCCCCTCCGGTGTCGGCAAGACGACGCTCGGGCGCTGGCTAGCCGATCGCCAGCGCTTCGGGTACTGCGAGAGCGGTTACGTATACCGGGCGATCGCCTACCGCACCCTGGTCGAGAAGATCGGCGAAGGGGAATGGGACGAGCGTTTGGCAGAGGGGCTGACGGTCACGGCGAGGCAGCCGCCACCCGAACCTGGCCTTCAGGAGGTCCTGCTCGAGGGCCGTTCCCTCGACATCGAGGAGGAGCTCTACTCGCCGGCGGTTGACGAGCGGGTGGTGAAAGTCGCCACCATCGAAGCGGTCCGCCGTGTCGTCAGTCGCGTTTGCCGGCCGCTCGTCGAGCGTGGCCGCCTGGTCCTCTCCGGCCGCGACGCCGGGAGCGCGATCGCGCCGCAAGCCTCGATCAAGCTCTTCCTCACTGCCGAGCGTTCGGCGCGGATCGCCAGGAGGGGTGGGCGCATCGCTGAAACCAGCCACCGCGAAGAGCTAGAGTCCCGGCTTCTCAGCGACCGCATCGTCCCCTCCCCAGACGCGACAGTGATCGACACCACCGATTTGAGCCAGGAAGAGGTGCGATCGCTGGCCTGGAAAGCGATCGCCGCAGAGCGATGAGTCCCAGCGACGAGAAGCACCGCGTTGCCGCCCTTCTCGCCGATCTCGGCCGGCATCCGCGGTTCGGGAGCTGGGACTTGGGGGGCGCTCAGATCGACGTTGCCGCGCCCGCCACCGCGGGTGACGACTGCGCCGTCGTCGACTTCAAGGGGGAGCTTTCCCTGGTCTGGGGCTCCGACTACGTGCGGGGCTCTAAGTTCACCCTCTTCGAGCTCGGACTCCTCGACTACTTCGACGTCGGCTACTACCTGGTCGTAGCCAACATCAGCGACATCGCCGCGATGGGAGCCCAACCGATCGGCGTGCTCAACGTCGTCCGCTACCCGGGCGAGATGTCCGACGAGGACTTCGCGACGGTCCTGAACGGAGCACGGGAGGCAGCCGCGGTGTCCGGGTGTGAGCTGCTTGGGGGGGACACGGGGGGCGCTGAGCGCCTGATTCTGTCCGCTTCGGCGATTGGCGTGTGCGAGCGCGGCAGGGCGCTGTTGCGCAGCAGCGCCCGCCCCGGCGACGCGGTCTGCCTGACCGGAAAGGTCGGAAACCCGGCAGCCGCCATCGTTCATTTCGGTCGCGGAGACACCAAAGCCGGAGCCATCTCAGAGAGCGCGGAAGCGGATTTGCTGAAGTCATGGCGGCGGCCTGAGGCGCGGGTGCCTCAGGGAAGGCTGTTGACCGCCAACCAACTCGCGCACGCCTGCCAGGACGTCTCCGACGGGTTGCGTGCCACCGCCTACGAGCTGGCAGCTGCGAGCAAGGTGAAAGTGGTACTGGATGAGAAGTCGATCCCGATCGACGACGCCGCCGGAAAGGTGGCGGCGGCCGCGGGTGTCGATCCACTGGCCTTGGCGATGAGTGCTTCCGTCGACTTCGAGCTGTTCTTCACCGTTCCACCTTCCAAGGTCGATCAGATGCGTGACACCTTTGCGGCAGAGGGGCATGAGGTGTGGATCATCGGCGAAGTGACGGAGGGGTCGGGGGCGGCCCTGCGACTGGCTGACGGTTCGACCACCGAGCTCCCCGGCGTGGAATGGCGCCACCAGCGGGAAGAGGTGACTGAGGTCCTGCGCGACGGGCTGAAGTCCCCGTAGGCTTCTTCATCCCCTTACCATGCTGTCAGTGGTGAGATCCATGCAACGGGTTTGGATGAGTGTTCCATGAGCATCTCCTGGCGGGAGAGCCGCTGGCCTACCCGTAAGACCCTGAGGACCCTTGATGGCGGAGTGACCACTTCGCTGAAGGCGATCAGGAGCCTACTCGAGGAAAAGCCCGTCAGCCCGCCGGAGCTGAAGGGTCACATCGCCTGGGGGCAGTACCTAGACGACGCGCACCGCTCCGACGAGCACTGGGGCCGGTTTGGGACCAGCTCCGCGGTCGTCGCCCTCGCCTTGATCGACGGCAGGGACGACCACCCGCCTAAGTCGCGCTCCATTCTCAAGTCATACCCCCTCGACCGGGTTGCGCCCGTAATCCCGGAGTCGTGGCCCGCGACCAATCCGAAGCGGAAGATCGAGAAGCTCGAAGCAATCCGGAAGAGGGACTTCACACTGATCATGAAGCTCGCCTACATGGTCGACGCCCTGAAACCTGACCGCGCCATAGTGCAGGGGGAGGAACAGCCGCAGCTGATCAAGTACCTGATCAAGCGCTCACCCAAGAACATGGCGGGATGGACGACCAGGCCGACTAAGACCAGCCATGGTCAGCGGGACCGTCACGTCCCCACCACCTACATCCTCTGGGCGCTGCGGAGGTTTCCGGCCGCTCAAGAAGAGCCCGTCGTCAAAGAGGCCTACGACTGGCTCGCGCGCGAGCTCCAGCACGACAAGCAGCGGATGGGGATTGACCTTATCGCCCTGGCTGGGTTGGCTCTGCACCGTGCCTCACCCCAGATCAACGAACACGCCCACATCGACAAGGCCCTGATCGCATGCGATGCCAGGGTGGAAGAGTGGGTGCATAGGCAGAACAAGAAGAAGCTCGCCCTCGAGCGCCCTTACTTCAACGGTTACTCCCAGGGCAGCACGACCGACTACATCATCCTCTCACCGGAGCTGCTCTGCGCGATCTACCTCCTCGACCGGGGCAATCCGCCGCGAACCAGGAAGTTCGTGCTTAAGGTCGTTTCCGAGGTGAACGAAAACGTCGCCCCGAAGACGATCGGCGGGGACGACGGACCGGTGGTCATACCGCGCGGCTTCTGCGTTCAAAACGGGATGATCCGGACGGCCGATCAGATGTGGGTCGTCGAACTGCTGAGGACATTTCGCCGGACGAGACAGCAGGGTGAGAGGCAGCTACTTCCACCGAAGACCGGCTGGCTCTCCGCCCGCCGCGCCCTAGTCATCTTCGCGCTCCTTTCTCTCCTGGTTTATGTCGCGGTGACGCTGATCGACAGCGGCTGGAGCTCGACGAGCCTGTTGGCCATCCTCGCCGCAATTGCCCTGTTGAGCGTCAACGTTTTCGCGGAACTCGCAAATACCCGCGGCGCCGGCTAGACATCCGACGATCCCCATAGCCTGCCGGCCGTGAAGCTCTCGTTTGCCAGGCGGAAGTCGCCCGATCGTCTCGCCCGGGACCTGGAGAAGCGACTCTCCGGCAGCCTCTACCCGGAAGGTCCGCGCTGGCTGCGGCGCTGGAGGGTATCCCGCTTCGATCGGCGCCTGGCCGCGGCCGATCAGGAGGCGTTGCTGCGGGACCCCCGCGCCTGAGCAGAGGCCCCTGGGGCACCCGTTTCACCCCTCGCCCTGCCGCGCCTGGAAGTGGACGGCGGATTCCTGGTTGAGGATCAGAACCTCGCCAAGGATCCCTCAATGTCTTATTCCCGGTTGCGTTGAGGCAGGATCAACACCTGCGCCCTTAGGCACTTTTTGCAGGTCGGCTCGACCGCGGCACGTGCAGCCACTTCCTCCGATGGAGCTAGGCGGATTCGAACCGCCGACCTCCTGGGTGCGATCCAGGCGCTCTGCCAGCTGAGCTATAGCCCCGGGCTCTGCGGGATGGGAAGTTGCTCCCAGTGCCGCGCAAGCGACAGGATAACCCCATAGTCTTTGGAAGCCTCCTGACGGAGTGGCGAGCATGAGCATCCTCGACGACGCAATTCGAGAGCACCTGGAACTGAAGCGCGCCCATGGCGCGGACGAGGCTGAGCTGAAACGGCTCGAGGACGAGGCCTTCGGACCGCCCGGGCGGCCGGAGGAGCCGGACCCGTTCGCCGAGGCCCCTACTGAGTTCATGGCGACGCCGGACGTGGGGCCGGCTGAGCCCACCGGGGAGAGCGGGCGGCGGATCAACATCGCCGATCTTCAGGAGCCACCCCCGCCGGAGCGCGCCGGTGAGCGCGAGGAGCCGCGGGTTGAGGCGACGGACGCGATCGAGCCGGAGGCCGAGGCCGCTCCGCTCGCGGCGGCCGAGGACCCGGCCCAGGCCGCTCCGCCGGCGGAGGAGGATCTGCCGGTCGAGGACGCGCTGCCGGTCGCCGAGGCGTCGGCGATGGAGCACGAGGTCGTCGTCGAGCCCGCCGAGGAGGCTTCGCCCGCAGCCGACGCTGAGGCCGGCCAGGGCGAGGAGACCGAGGGGCGCCACGCGATCGCCGAACAGCCGACCGAGCTCTTCGACATCGAGGCCGAGATGGGGACCGAGGACGCCCCGGCCGCCGACCCGGTACCGGAGATTCAGGCCTCCCGCACCGAGACCCCCGCCCCCGCCCTCCCCGAGGAGGACGAAGAGGACGAGGAGTTCTGGAGCGACCAGCGCCTCTCCGACGAGCTCGACCAGGCGCTCGAGGCTCCGCTCGCCGAGGAGCACGAGGTGCCACCCCGCACCGACGTCCACGAGATCCCCGCCCCGGTCGCCGATCCCTCCGCCCCCGTCTACGAGGACGAGGAGGAGGACGACGAGGCCGAGGACGAGCCGGCCCGTCCCGACTACGACCCGGACACCGGCCACGAGGACGTGCTCGAGGACACCCCGGACTTCCTCGAGGACGCCCCCGAGGACGACGAGCTCTGGTTCGAGCAGAAGCCCCCGAAGGACTTCGATCTCGACTAACGGCTAGTGGAGCCAGCCGGGTTCGAACCGGCGACCTCCTGCTTGCAAAGCAGGCGCTCTTCCAGCTGAGCTATGGCCCCGCAGCGAGAATTGTAGGCCGCCTCGCCTAGGCGATCAGCTGCTCGGCGCGATGCGACTCCGGCAGGTTCTGATCGGCGTGGTAGCTCGACCGCACCAGGGGGCCGGCGGCGACGGACTCGAAGCCGAGGTCGTAGGCCGCTCGCTCGAGGGCGGCGAACTCGTCGGGGTGCCAGTAGCGGACGACGGGGAGGTGGTTCTCGGTCGGGCGCAGGTACTGGCCGACGGTAAGGACCTGGACGTCGTGCTCGCGCAGGAGGCCGAAGGTCTCGACCATCTCCTCGAAGGACTCGCCGAGGCCGACCATCAGGCCGGACTTGGTGACCACCTCATCGCCGCCCATCTCCTTCGCCATCTTCAGGACCCGGGCGGAGCGCAGGAACTGGGAGCCGCGGCGGGCGATCGGGTAGAGGCGCGGCACCGTCTCGACGTTGTGGTTGAAGACGTCGGGCCGCTCGTGGACGACCTTCGCCAGCGGCATCTCCTGGCCGCGGAAGTCGGGGGTGAGGATCTCGACCTTGCACTCGGGCGCCAGCATCCGGATCGAGCGGATGACGCCGACGAAGGCGCTCGCGCCGTAGTCGGGCAGGTCGTCGCGGTCGACCGAGGTGACGACGGCGTGGCGCAGCCCCATCGCCTTCACCTGGTTCGCTACGCGTAGCGGCTCCAGCGGGTCGTTCCAGGTCGGCTTGCCGGTCTGAACGTTGCAGAAGCCGCAGCGCCTGGTGCAGACGTCGCCCAGGATCATGAAGGTCGCGGTGCCGCGCTCCCAGCACTCGCCGACGTTCGGGCAGTTGGCCTCCTCGCAGACGGTATGGAGGTTGTCCGAGCCGATCTTCTCCTTCAGCCGCCGGTAGTTCGGTCCGCCCGGCGCCGGCACCTTCAGCCACGGCGGCTTGCGGGCGCGGCGGAAGGGGACGGTGCCGTCGGCAGCTGCGGCGGTGCCGCCGGGCTTGGCGCGGGAACGGGTGACGTGGATGCGCTCGGCGGTCTCGCTCATCGGCTCAGCCTGAGCCTAGCGAGCACCCACCTCGGCCGGCGCAGCCCAGAGCGCCTCGTGCAGCCGTTTCAGGCAGTCGTCGACGAAGTCGAGGTCGCCGCCGACCCGCATCTGCTCTCGCTCACCGTCCAGGGTCGCCGCGAACCAGGTGTCGACGGTCCCGATCGCCCAGGCGTCTTCGGAGGGTCGTTCCTTGACGCAGCGGACTGCACCGCCTGCGCTCACGTGGGCCGTCAGCGTGGCGGAGCCGCGCTGACCGTCGAGGCCGGTCAGGCCGACGATCCCGAGTTTGACGTTCCGCTCCTGGTGCTCGGGCAGCTGCAGCAGTGGCAGCGAAGCCCGCAGCACCGTCGACATCTCATCGACGTTCAAGCCCCCGTCCTCCTCACCGGCGACGTGCTGCTGCCGCCAGCGGCCGATCCCCGCCACCAGCGCCATCGCGTGGCGGGTCTGATCGCTCAGCTGGTAGCGCCGGCGTTGCCCGCGCCCGGCGCTCTCATAGAGCAGGTTCCAGGAGAGCAGTTGCTGGGTGCGACGACTGACCTGATGAAAGGTCATCTGCGAGGTGAACTCGGCCAGATCGGTGGCAGAGCGGCCGCCCTGGCCCAGCTCCTCGATCCATCGATTTGTCCACATCTCCCCGAGCAGCCCGCAAACTGTCCAGAGGCCGTCGCCGCTGCCGGGACCTGAGACCCAGGGAAGCGAAGCCTTCGCGTAGGAGCCGAGGAGGCGGTAGAGATCCCGCCCGGCCGGGCTGAGGGAGTGGATCACCGTCGAGGGCACCCCCGCTACCTCCTCGCGGTCGACGAGGCCGAGTTCGGCGAGCTTGCGCGCGTGCCGGTAGACCGTCCGGGGCGCATAAGTCGGGACTTTTTCAGTCAGTTTTTTCGTCCGTAGCGAGCGCGGTCCCAAAGCCGTGAGAATGGGTCCGTTGGCGCCGTTTCCGAGCACCTTCAGAAGCGCGGAGACTGACGTCTCATCGCCCGACAACTTTGTCGACTCCGTTTCGATGGGCTGGCCGCCTCTCCCCTTATGATCGCGGTCCCTTTACTGGTACGCGACGATATCCAGAGTAGCTCGCTGGGCCTGCGAGTGACAACCCCTTCCGGGGGACTTTTGTCACTCGCGTTCCAAATCAAAACCAATCGATTTCCAGGGAAACCGGCCCGGTGAAGGGCATCGTCTGTCCCTGCAGCGGGGTGGACGCCCTTCTTGACACCACTGCAAGCGCCTCCTTACGGTGAGCGCGGTCCTTCGGGAACACAAAGGACCGCAATGGGAAATCAGGAGGTCTCCGACAGGGCTCGCAGCCTTAGAGAGCCTGCGGCCCGCTGTCGCCGCCGGGCTAGAACTGTCTCAGCCTCGGGAACAACAGAGGTCAAGGGAGGGAACAACTAAATGTTCAAGCGAATTCACAACCAGCTCGGTGCGGCCGGAATGGCGCTCGCGGTCATCGCTTTGATCGTGGCTCTGGCCGGCACGGCCTTCGCCGCCAAGAAGGTCTTCACCAAGGCCCAGGAAAAGCAGATCGTCAAGATCGCGAAAAAGTACGCGGGCAAGGACGGCAAAGACGGTGCACCAGGTCCTGCCGGAGCGCAGGGGCCGAAGGGTGACACCGGGGCAAAGGGAGACACGGGCCCCGCCGGTGCTCCGGGTGCTGACGGCCTGGACGGCGAACCCGGCGCCTGCAGCGCCTCCGACCCGGTCTGCACGTTGCCCTCCGGAGCCAGCCTGAAAGGTCGCTGGGGAGGCGGCGGAATCGACGTCAAAGTCGGGATCATCGCGATCTCTTACGGGCTCGCCCTCGAAAAAGCGCCGAAAGCCGTCCTCGTCAAAACGGCGGGCGAACACGAAGAAGAATGTCCCGGCAACGTCGAAGCGCCGACCGCTAAAGCGGGCTTCCTCTGCCTCTACGTACAGGAAGCGAACGGCGAAATCACGATCGACGACAAAAAGATATTTGCCTACGGCGCGAGTTTCGCGATTCAGGAATTCGGCGGCTTCGCGTTCGGTGAAGGCTCTTGGGCAGTGACCGCGTCTTAGTCGGTAGCCCGTCTTAGCCCAGAAGCCCCGGGACGGCATTGCCGTCCCGGGGCTTTCGCTTGAAGGCCTCCGCGTACCGGCTCACCAGGAGGTCGGCGAATGCGTTGACGCTCTGCTCCGCGCGGGTCTCTCTCGCGAGCGAGGTCATCGCCACCCCTTCGATCCCGCAGGGGACGATCCACTCGAAGGGCTGCAGGTCGTTGTCGACGTTGATCGCCAGGCCGTGAGTGGTGACGCCGCGGCTCACGTGGAGGCCGATCGAGCCGATCTTGCGGGCGGGGATGGGGGAGATGGTCGGCGGCGGCTCGCCCTCAGTCCAGACGCCGGTCAGGCCTTTGATGGTTTGTGCGGGAACGCCCGCTTCGCCGAGCCCGCCGATCATCAACTGCTCGAGCCCGCGCACGTAGGCGTGGACGTCGTCGCCGTAGGCGCCCAGGTGGACGATGGGATAGGCGACCAGCTGGCCCGGACCGTGGTAGGTGACGAGGCCGCCGCGGTCGGTGTCGTGGACTTCGATGCCTTGGGCCTCGTACCACTCGACCCCCATCGGCAGTTCCTCCGGCTGCGAGCGGCGACCGCGGGTGTAGGTGGGGGGGTGCTCGAGGAGGAGGAGGACGTCGGGGATCTCGCCGCGTCGGCGCTGCTCGGCCAGCTCTTTCTGTAGCGCCCACGCCTCCAGGTAGGGCACGATGCCGAGACGCTTGACGAGGATCTCGTCGGTCATTGGCGAATCGTTGCAGTTGGCCGCCTTATCCTTTGGCCGCGCCTATGGTCCAGACCAAGCCTCTTCGCCCCGAATGGCTTCCGGCCGTGGCGCTCAGCTCCTTGCTGGCGCTGCTGATGCTGATCTGGAGCCCGCCCGTCGGGGATCTGGCGGCGCAGGTGTTCCGGACCGAGCTGTTTCAGCGGGCCGGCCTCGCGATCTGGAACGGCAGCTGGTACGGCGGCCACTACACCCTCACCTACAGCGTTCTCTTCCCGCCGCTGGCAGCGCTGCTGGGACCGCGGCTGGTGGGGATGCTCGCGGTTATCGCCTCCTCCTACCTCTTCGATCGCCTGGTCCGCGACCGCTGGGGAGTGGAGGCGCGCTGGGCGACGCTGTGGTTCGCGGCCGGCGTCGTCACCCTCCTCGCCGACGGACAGCTGACCTTCGCCCTCGGCGTCGCCTTCGGGCTCGCGGCGCTGCGCTGCCTGCAGCTCGAGCGCGGGCCCCTGACGCTCCTCGCCGCGGCGGCCTGCCCGCTGGCGAGCCCGGTGGCCGGAGCCTTCCTCGCCGGGGTCCTCATCGTCGGCGCGATCGAGCCGGGACGTCGCCCGCGGCTCCTCCCCCTCGCCGCCGGCGCCCTCGCCCTCTTCATCACCGTCGCCCCCAACATCGCCTTCCCCGAAGCGGGCCACTTCCCCTTCGTCTTCTCCTCCTACGTCGCGATCCCGCTCTGGTGCGCCGGCGCCCTGCTGCTCACCCGGGGGGTTCGTGACGAGGAGCGGCAGCTGCGCCGGGTCATCGCCGGCTACCTCCTCGCCTCGACCCTCGTCTGGCTCACCCCGAACGCGCTCGGCGGCAACGCCGTCCGCCTCGGCGCCCTCTTCGGCGGCCCGGTGCTCGCCGCCGTCCTGCTCTCGCGCCGCCCGCGCCCTGCCATCCCCGCCTGGTTCTTCGCGCCGCTCCTCGCCCTCGCGATCGCCGGCAGCCTCTACTGGCAGCTGACCGCCAGCGTCGCCCAGATCGCCCGCTCGGTCGGCGACCCCTCGACCACCTCGGCCTACTTCCATCCCGCCGCCCGCTGGCTGCGCGCCCACGGCGCGACCGGCACCCGGATCGAGGTGCCGCCGACCGCCAACCACTGGGAGTCCGCCTACCTGGCGCCCAAGTTCGAGCTCGCCCGCGGCTGGCTGCGCCAGCTCGACACCACCCGCGACGATCTCTTCTACGAGGACAAGGCGCTGACCGCCGCGAGCTACGGAGCCTGGCTCCGTGCCAACGCGATCTCCTACGTCGCCCTCCCCGACGCCCCGCTCGACTACTCCTCCCAGGACGAGCGCCGGCTGATCCTCAGCGAACCGTCCTACCTCGCCCCGCGCTTCCGCTCCGAGCACTGGCGCATCTACGCCGTGCGCGACCCGAAGCCGCTCGTCGCCCCGCTCGCCGGCGCCGCCGCGGAGACGCGCTGGATCGGTCGCCAGGGCTTTGCCCTCGACGTCGAGCGCCCCGGCGAGTTCCTCGTCCGCGTCAACTTCACCCCCTACTGGTCGATCGCCCGCGGCGCCGGCTGCATCCTCCGCCGCGGCGACTGGACCGTCGCCCGCGCCTCCCATCCCGGAGTCTTCCGAGTAGCCGCCGACTTCAGCGTCGGCAGGGCGTGGAACGCGGTGACGGGTGCCAAGAAGACCTGCTGAAAACGCATTTGTTCCCGCTATGCGGAGAGAAGTGAGTTTTCAGCCTGGGCGCGCGCCCTGGAGGGTCGCCAGCGCTGCGGAAACCACATGCTCCTCGTGCGGGATCGCTGCCTGCTCGAGGCGTTTGGAGTACGGCATGTGGACGTCGGCGCCGGTGACTCGCTGGACGGGTGCGTCGAGGTAGTCGAAGGCCTGCTCGGTGATCAGGGTCGCGAGGTTGGCGCCGACGCCGCCGTGCGGCCAGCCCTCCTCGACGATCACCGCGCGGTTGGTCCTGCGGACCGAGGCGAGGATCGTGTCGAGGTCAAGCGGGCGCAGGGTGCGCGGGTCGATCACCTCGGCGGCGACGCCGTGCTCGCTCGCCAGCTGCTCGGCCGCTTTCTCGGCGACCTGCGCCATCTTCAACACCCCGACGATCGTCACGTCGTCGCCCTCGCGGCGCACCGCCGCTTCGCCGAAGCGCAGCGGCTCGCCCTCGCCGTCGGCCACTTCGCCCCGCGTCCCGTAGAGGCTCTCGTGCTCGATGAAGACGACCGGGTTGGGATCCCGGATCGCCGCCTTCAGCAGGCCCTTGCCATCGGCCGGGGTCGAGGGGCAGGCGACGAGCAGGCCCGGCACCTGTAGAAAGAGCGCCTCGAAGGAGTGGGAGTGGGTGGGGCCGAGCTGGTGACCGCCGCCGCCCGGCATCCGGATCACCAGCGGCACCCGCGCCTGGCCGTTGAACATGTAGGGGATCGCGGCGGCGTGGTTGACGATCTGGTCGAGCGCAAGCAAGGAGAAGTTGACCGTCATCAGCTCGACGATCGGCCGCAGCCCGTTCATCGCCGCGCCGACACCGATGCCGACGATGGTGTTCTCGGAGATCGGGGTGTCGCGCACGCGCCGCTCGCCGAACTCGTCGAGCAGCCCTTCGGTCACCTTGAAGGCTCCCTGGAAGACGGCGACGTCCTCGCCCATCACGAAGACGCTCTCGTCGCGGCGCATCTCCTCGGCCATCGCGTCGCGCAGCGCCTCCCGCATCCGCAGCTCGGCCATCAGCCCTCGCCCTCCTCCGCGCGCACCTCTTCGGGCTCGTCGGCGACCTCCCGCTCAGGGCTGACCCGCGGCTCGGTCCCCTCCTGCGCGTCGCCGTGGGTCGCCGGATTCGGCCGCTCCCCCGCCGGCTCCTCGGCGTAGGCCGCCCCCGCCTCGGCCAGCTCGCGCGCCGCCTCGGGGATCTCGTCTTCGCGCTCGCCGCGGTGCGGCTCAGGGCTGCGCTCGTCGACCGCGTACCAGCCGTCGGCCTCGGTCCGCGCATAGAGGTTTTCGTACATCGTCTCCAGCGGCGGCTCCGGCGAGCTCTCGGCGAACTCGACCGCCGCCTTGACCGCCTCCTCGGCTTCGTCGCGCGCCTGCTGCACCTCGCGCTCTCCCAGCACCCCCGCCTCGATGCAGCGCCGGGCGAAGGTCTCGATCGGGTCTTTGTGCTGCCACTCCTCGACCTCCTCGCGCTCCCGATAGACCTCAGGGTCGGCGGCGGAGTGGCCGCGGTAGCGGTAGGTGAAGGCCTCGAGCAGCGTCGGCCGCTGCTCCTCGCGCGCCAGCCGCAGCCCCTCTGCGACCCCCTCGCGCACGGCGACCACGTCCATCCCGTCGACCCGCGTTCCGGAGATCCCGTAGCCCTCCGCCTTTTTCGAGAGATCGGTCTGGGCCGAGTGGCGCTCGACCGAGGTGCCCATCCCGTAGAGGTTGTTCTCGACCAGGAAGAAGACCGGCAGCTTCCACAACGCCGCCAGGTTCATCGTCTCGCCGAAGTTGCCGGTGTTGGAGGCGCCGTCGCCGAACATGCAGACGGTGACCGCGTCTTCGCCCTTGTACTGGGAGCCGAGGGCGATGCCGGCGGCGATCGGCAGGTTGCCGCCGACGATCCCGTAGCCGCCCATGAACCGTTTCTCGGCGTCGAAGATGTGCATCGAGCCGCCGCGGCCGCCGCTGGTCCCGTCGACCCGGCCGAAGAGCTCGGCCATCACCCGTTTCGGCTCGGTCCCGCGGGCGATCGCGTGGCCGTGCGTGCGGTAGGTGCCGATCAGGAAGTCCTCCTCGCGCATCACCGAGGTGGTGCCGACGATCGTCGCCTCCTCACCGATCGCCAGGTGCAGGAACCCGCCGGCTTTCGCCCGCTGGTACTGCCGTCCCGCCTCCTCCTCGAAGCGGCGGATCAGCGCCATCCGCGCAAGCAGCTGGTAACAGGTGGCGGCGTCAGGCAACTCAGCCATCGAGTTCACCTTAGATCACGCCCCTCTCCGTCGAGCTGCATCAACTTGATCATCTGCTGGATGGTTAAGTTGATGCAGTTCGGGGAGCGCGCCTGACCTACTGGTGACGCGCTGCCGCCTCGACCGCTTCCTCGAGGCGGTCGTCCCCCCAGAAGACCTCTTCGTTGACGACCACCGCCGGGACGCCTTCGACGCCGAGGTCGCCGGCGCGGTCGGTCGCCTCCCGCAGCGCCCCTTTCACCGCTTCGGTTTCGACCGCTTTCAGCAGCGCCCGCGGGTGCAGCTCGCAGGCCGCGCCGGCGATCATCACGTTGTCGACGTCGGAGAGGTCGCGACCGGCGGCGAAGGCCTGGCGGAAGGCGGCGAGGGAGAAGGAGACGGTGCGCCCGGTCTGCTTGGCGAAGGTCGCCGCCCGCATCGCCAACAGGCCGTTGTTGGGCCACGGCTTCGGCCATGCGATCGGCGGTAGCCCGTACTCGGCCGCCCGCCGCTCGACCTCCGCCATCCCTTCGGCCCGCGCCGGGGTTTCCGACCAGGAGCCGCGGTCGAAGCGCCCGAACAACCCTCCGAGCAGGATCGGCTGCCACTCCGGCTGCTCCAATTCGGCTTCGGTGAACAGCCCGCTGATCCGCTCGGCGGAGAGGTACGCGTAAGGAGACCCGAGGTCGTAGTAAAAAACAACGCGGCGGCTGCTCCGCTTCGCGTCCGCTGCCGCCTTGTCTACGCGTGAATCGCCCAATTATCGACGGCCCTAGCAGCGTCTAGGACCGCCTCCGACACCGTCGGGTGCGGGTGCACGGTCCGCGCGAGCTCCTGGTAGCCGCCCTCGATCTCCATCACCGCGACCAGCTCGGCGATCATGTCGCAGGCGCGGTTGCCGACGATGTGGGCGCCGAGGATCTCGCCGTATTTCGCCTCGACGACGAGCTTGACGAGGCCGTCTTTGTCGTCGTAAACGGTGCCTGCTCCCTCGCCGGCGATTTTCTGTTTGCCGACCTTGACCTCGTGGCCGCCCTCTTTCGCCTGCGCCTCGGTGAGGCCGACGCTCGCCACCTGTGGGTGGCAGAAGGTTGCCCCGACCATCAGGTCCTGGTTGATGGGCTGGGTCTCGACCCCGGCCGCCGCCTCGACCGCGACCACGCCCTCCTCGGAAGCCTTGTGGGCCAGCGCCTTCTTGTTCACCAGGTCGCCGATCGCGAAGACCTTCTGGTTGGTGGTCCGCTGGTACTCGTCGACTTTGACTTTGCCGTTCTCCTCCAGCTCGACCCCGGCCTCCTGCAGCCCCAGCCCCTCGACGTCGGGCGCGCGGCCGCCGGCGATCATCAGGTAATCGACCTCGGCGCTGTTGTCACCGTAGGAGAACTTGACGCTGCTCTCGCCCGCCTCGACGTTCTCCACCGGGGTGCCGGTGGAGATCTCGATCCCGTCGCGCTTGAAGACCCGTTCGACGACTTTCGCCATGTCCTTGTCCTCGACCGGGAGGATCTGGTCGAGCATCTCGATCAGCAGCACCTCGGTGCCGAAGCGCGCGTAGGCGGAGGCAAGCTCGGCGCCCGAAGCGCCGGCGCCGACGACGGCGATCCGGTTCGGCCGCTCGTTCAGCGACCAGGCGCCCCAGGTTTCCAGCACCCGGCCGCCGAACTCGACGCCGGGGATCGGCAGCGCCACCGATCCGGTCGCCAGGGTCACCGCCTTCGCCTCGTAAGTCTCCTCGCCGACCTTGACGTTGCCGTCCGCGGTCAGCGAGCCGTCGCCGTGAATGAACTCGATCTTGTTTTTCTTCCAGAGCCCTTCGACTCCGCCCGACAGCGTCTGCGAGACCTCCTCGCGACGGCGGTGCAGTGCCTCCCAGTCGAGGCTGACGTCGTTTCCGACCACGCCGAGGTTCTCGCTGTTGCGGGCCTCGTGGTAGATCTCGGCCGTCCGCAGCACCGTCTTCGCCGGAATGCAGGCGTAGTTGAGGCAGCGCCCGCCGGCTTTGTCGCGCTCGACGACAGCGGTCTTCTGGCCCAGCTGCGCGGCGCGGATCGCGGCCACGTAGCCGCCCGGCCCGCCGCCGATGACGATCTGGTCGAAGGAGTCGGCCATGCGTTCGGAGCCTATAGAAGTGGGGTGGGCGACTTTGTCAACCAGTGGTTTGCAAACTCGCCCTGCCTAGCCCTTTTTCTGTCCCGGGACGCGCCCAGCGAGGCGCCCCAGCGGGCCGACCGCTCCCTGCAGCGTCTCGACGCTCGAGTTGAGCCCGTCGATGCCGGTGAGGATCTGCTCCATCAGCTTGCTGAGTCGGTCGATGCCGCTGTCGAGGCGGCCGATCCCGTCGTCGAGCCGGCCCATCGTCTCCGGCAGCGCCGCCAGGTGGCGCTGCACCTCGACCAGGACCGGCATCGCCGCCTCGATCGCCGCTACCCGGTCGTCGACGCCGTCGAGGCCGCCCACGGTCCCACCGATCCGAGTGATCTCGTCGCCCATCGCCGGCAGCGCGCCGGTGTGCCCGGCGACCCGGTCGAGCGCCTCGGCGACCCGCTCCAAGGCCGCCGTGTGCTCCTTCATCACCCGCGTGTTCTCGGCGATCTCCGGCAGCCGCCGCAAGGCCGCGACCGCGTCGGCGGGCAGGGAGGTGAAACCGGAGAGGGAGGGGAGGCCGGCCACGTCTACTCCCGCGGCGCCCGGGTCGGCATCTGGATCCGCGCCATCGCCTTGACCATGAAGTAGAAGAAGGTACCGGCGACGATCAGCAGGGCGAGGGTGGCGAGGATCTGACCGACGCTGGAGGCGCCGACGACCAGCCCGAAGAAGGCGCTGAAGATGACGAAGACGAGGATCAGCTGGAAGCCGAGCACGGCCCAGTAGCGGGCGTGCCACATCCCCCAGGACATGAGCCCCATGATCAGCGCCGGGGCCAGCACCTGCGGCAGTTTCGGTTTTTCGCCGTCGACCTCGACCCCGGCGAGGTAGCCGACGACGATCGAGAGCGCGATCAGCCCGGCGACTACGGCGCCCACCGTGACCACGGTTGGGCGCTCGCCCTCGGCCAGCGGCTCGAGCGCTTCGCGGGCCTCCTGGTTGCGCTGCTCGGCGCGGGCGTAGCCGCGCGCCATCCGGTCGGCACCGCCGCCGCGCTGCTTGCGCTTGACCCGCTCCTGCGCCGCGGGCGGTCGCTCCTCAGCCACCGGGCGCCACGCCCCTCTCGCGCTCGGCGAACGCCTGCCGCAGCTCCGTCGCCGCGGCGGCGGGGTCGGCCGCGTCGCGGATCGCCCGCACCGCGCAGAGCCGCTCGGCGCCGGCCTGCACCACCTGGATCGCGTTGTCGGGATCGATGCCGCCGATCGCGAAGAAGGGATGCGGAGCGTGTTCGGCGGCGTGCCGGATCAGGTCGAGGCCGACCGCCGGCCGTCCCTCCTTCGTCGGCGTCTCCCAGATCGGCCCAACAGATATGTAGTCGACCGGGCGTTCGGCGCTGGCCGCGATCTGCTCCTCGGAGTGGGTCGAGAGACCGATGATCGCGTCCTCGCCGAGCAGCTCCCGCGCCTGCTCGGCGGCGACGTCGTCCTGGCCGACGTGGACGCCGTCTGCGTCGCAGGCGCGCGCCAGCTCGGGGTCGTCGTTGAGGACGAACAGGGCGCTGAAGGTGTCGGCGACGCGGCGGAAGGTGTCGGCGGCCCGCTCGATCTCCGCCCGCCCCAGCTCCTTCTCCCGCAGCTGGACGATGTCGGCGCCGCCGGTCAGCGCCGCCCGCAGCAGCGATTCCAAGTCGGTCTGCGGACGCGCGTCGCAGACGAAGTAGAGGCGGGCGGTGCGCAGGCGCTCGCGGCGCAGCGGACCGTCCCCCTCGGGCAGCGACAGGCTCATAGCCCGATTATGGCTGGGTGGGGCAGCAGGCCTTCTGCCGGGGTCGGTGGAGGGGTAGCATCGGAGAGGCACGTTGCGTGCACGGGAGCCCGTGAGGGCTGAGAGGGTGGCACCGAGGTCACCGACCGTTTCGACCTGATCCGGGTAATGCCGGCGGAGGCAAGGGTGTGAACGAGAAGCGCGGTTCGGATGTCGCTGATGCTGCTGGTGGTGTGGTTGGTGACGTCTTCGACGTGGTCGTCGTCGGCGGCGGCGTCATCGGCCTCAGCTGTGCCTGGCGGCTGTCGCAGCGCGGGGCGCGGGTGGCGGTAGTCGAGCGCGGCGACCCGGGCTGCGGCGCGACCCGGGTCGCGGCCGGGATGCTGGCGCCGGTTGGCGAGCTGACCTTCGGCGAGCCGGAGCTGATGGAGCTGACGCTGGCCGCGGCGCGCCTGTACCCGGAGTTCGTCGCCGAGCTGGAGGCGGCGAGCGGGGAGGCAACGGGATACGAGCAGCTCGGGGCGCTTCACGTCGCCCTCGACCGTGACGAGGCGGCGCAGTTGCGCCGCGTCCACGACCTGCAGCGCTCACTCGAGCTGGAGGCGGAGTGGCTGCCGCCGCGGAAGTGCCGCGACCTGGAGCCGGGGCTGACGCCGTCGTTCCACGGCGGCGTCTTCGCGGCAGGCGAGGCAGCCGTCGATCCGCGGGCGCTAACGGTTGCGCTGCTGGGGGCAGCTCAAGGCGAGGGCGTTGATGTGCGAACGCAGACCGAGGTGGTCGATGGGATCTTTGAGGACGGCCGGCTGAGGGGCGTCCGAACGACCGGGCGGACGGCGAGCGGTCGATTCGACGTACAGGACACGTCGAATCGCCCACTCGAGGAGGAGCTGCGCGCGGAGACGGTCGTTCTCGCCAACGGCGCCTGGTCGGGCGTCACCGAGTGGCTGCCCGAGCACGCTCGCCCGCCGGTTCGCCCGGTCAAAGGACAGGTCCTCGAGCTGCGCCGGCGCGACGGCGAGCCGCCGGCGCGCCACATCCTCGCCTCCGAGCGCGTCTACCTCGTGCCGCGCGGCGACGGCCGCCTGGTCGTCGGCGCCACCGTCGAAGAAATGGGCTACGACACCGCTGTCACCGCCGCCGGCATCCACGAGCTGCTGCGCGAGGCCTACCGCCTGCTCCCCGACGTCGCCGAGATGGAGTTCCTCGACGCGATCGCCGGCCTCCGCCCCGGCACCCCGAACAACCTCCCGCTGGTCGGCCCCGGCGCGATCGACGGCCTCGTCCTCGCGACCGGCCACTTCCGCAACGGCATCCTCCTGGCGCCGCTGGCGGCCGAAGCCGTCGCGGACCTCCTCTCCAGCCGGCGTTCGTCCTTATCGCGGTATAGACCCCATAAGGACGAACGCGCTGTTACAGGAGTGGGACAAACGTCATGAAACTCATGCGGATCGAGCTGAACGGGCGGACGCACGAGCTGCCGGAGGACGCGACGCTTGACGCCGCCGTTCGCGCAAGCGGCGCGGGGGAGGGGGGACGCGGCGTCGCGGTCGCCCTCGACGGCGAGGTCGTGCCGCGCTCGGAGTGGGAGCGGACGCCGCTGCGTGAGGGGCAGGCGGTCGAGGTTCTGGCGGCAATCCAGGGTGGCTCCCCGGAGGCGGACGAAACCTGGGAGCTCGGCGGCCGCCAGTGGGGCTCGCGGCTGATCGCCGGCACCGGCGGCTTCCGCTCGCTCGCGCAGATGGAAGCGGCGCTGAAGGCCGCCGGGACCGAGATCGTCACCGTCGCCCTGCGCCGGATCGACCCCGCCGCCGAGGGCTCGGTCCTCGACGTGATCGACCGGCTCGGCCTCTTCGTCCTCCCCAACACCGCCGGCTGCTACACCGCCCGCGACGCCGCCCGCACCGCCAAGCTCGCCCGCGAGGCCTTCTCGACCGACTGGATCAAGCTCGAGGTGATCGGCGACGACCGCACCCTCTTCCCCGACGCGGTCGAGCTCGTCGACGCCGCCGAGCAGCTGGTTGCCGACGGCTTCACCGTCCTCCCGTACACCAACGACGACCCGATCCTCGCCCGCCGCCTCGAGGAGGCCGGCTGCGCCGCGGTGATGCCGCTCGGCTCCCCGATCGGCTCCGGTGCCGGCATCCGCAACCCGTACAACATCGCGATCATCACCGAGCGTGCCGAGGTCCCGGTCATCCTCGACGCCGGCATCGGCACCGCCTCCGACGCCGCCCAGGCCCTCGAGCTCGGCTGCGACGCCGTCCTCGCCGCCAGCGCCATCTTCGGCGCCGAAGACCCCGTCGCCATGGCCACTGCCCTGCGCCGCGCCGTCGAGGCCGGCCACCTCGCCCACCGCGCCGGCCGCATCCCCCGCCGCACCCACGCCGAGGCCTCGACCGCCTACGAAGGCCTCCCCGACCTCTCCTGAACCTCCGAGCGCCTCGCTCAAGCTCCCTCTACCATGGGCACTTCGCCCCTGTAGCTCAGCTGGTTAGAGCGGCGGCCTTTTAAGCCGCGCGGCGCGGGTTCGAGTCCCGCCGGGGGCATTTTCGTGCTGGTGCACAAAGGGCTCGCCCACCTTCCCTTCCCGGCGCTGATCTGGACTTCGGCCGTGGGCCTGACGATCTTCGTCGCGATGGTTGCGACGCAGGGCATCTGGGTGGTCGACTTCGATCCAGCGCGTCAGCAGGTCTCCGAGTACGTCCATGCTGGGGCTGGTGCGGTGGCGGTCGTCGCCTTCCTGGCGTGGGCGGTTTCACTCATGGCGCTGGCCGGCGCGACGCTGTCCTCGGCAGGGGACGATCGCCTCGCCTGCCTGCAGGCGAGTGCCCTCCTTTGCGCGGCTCTCGGCGTGATCCTGCTGGCTTGCTTTCCGACCGATCGGGGTGCCGAGATCCCGGCGGCGGTGACTCACGCTACCGCTGCCGGAAGGGTTCACGACCTGGCCTCTGCCCTGACGACGGTGAGCATTCTCCTGGCAGCCATAACGAGCGCAGTCCGGGTGCGGGGCTCGCTGGGGACGCTCATCCTGGGTCTGATGGTCCTCGCTCTCTCTTCCAGCGTGATCCTGCTCGCGCTCGGCGATCCACTTCCCGGCATCAGGCAGCGAGCTCTCCTCGGGGCCGGCTGCATCTGGCAGGCCACCTGGCTCTGGGTCTGCTGCCGAGCGTCGTCTTCTACTTTGCTTTGAAGCAGTCAGGGTTCTCGATGCAGTACCAGTTGATTCCGGCGCAGCGCCCCCTGCAACCACGGAACTGCTGAGAGGCTAGGCGGGCGGACTCGAGATTCGCCAGCGCCAGCCGATCTGGATTGCGCACGAAAGGCTCGTCGACCGGCAGCTCTGCAGCTTCGCGAGGACCGGCCGGGGTCAGGTGGACGCCCTCAAGCGAGACGTCGACGACGTACTGTGGCCCACGCAGCTCAGGCGGGAAAAGCTTGCGGAACGGCGGGAGCAGCTGCCGGCGGGCCCGCGCTCTGACCATGATGGTTTGTCCGACGATCACCTTCGGCTGGGAGGCTTGCATGACCGCATCCGGGATCGAGGCCATATAGGGGCCGAATATGCCGATGATCAGTCCGGCGGCGATTTTCGCCTGGATTCCGGCTCCGACCAAGTCGCCGACGATCGCCGCGGCAGCGAGCGCTACGAAGACCCTGAAGATCAGGGCGCCGACGATCCGGTGGATGTACCACCAGCGCGTCACCTCCTTCCAGCTATGGGGGAAGGGGAACTCAGGGTCAGGGTCGCGACAGGGCCGCCAGCCGAGCTGGCCGCTGACCCGGGGCAGGATGACGTACCAGTCGACGAGGCTCGAGGAATACACGCCGGTGGCGGCGATCGTCAGGTCGGCCAAGGCGGTGCGTGCGGTCTCGAACGCCTGGCCGTGCGGAGCAGGACCGAACAAGAAGGCGAGAAGAGCGATCAGCAAGGACGGCCCGAGCCCGCCCCAGGCAAGATTGCTCATCAAAGTGTCCAAGCTGTCGCGATGGGAAGGTACACCCGCTCCGGTTGCCGCGAGATCGCGTCGGTAACGCGCCTCCAGGCTTCGCGCGACCGCGAGCGCGACCACTGCGCAGCAGAGGGCTACCAGCGCCACCCCGCTGATCGCGCCGATCACGATCAGCGCCGCGAGCACTAGTAGCTGCCCACGAACGTAAGGAACAGGACTCATCTCGGCGACTCGAGATGCGGTTACTCGCAGGTGAACTCGATGGCGTCGTTGACGCCGCTGCCTTCCATCGCCTCTCTCCAGTCGGCTGCGGCTCTTTCGCAATCGTCCTTGGTGACCAGGCAAGTGGCAGTGAGGCCGGAACCCTCTTCTTGGCCGTTGTATTTCGCGCACTTGTCCGCGGTCAGGGGAAAGACCGGTGCGATGTCGTACGTCTTCCCGCCATCACCGCAAGCGTTGAGGCCAACCGTCAGAACCGCTGCTGCAAGAAAGGCCAATATTCGAGTCTTCATAAGTGAACTCCTATCGCAGGCGGGCCGACCCATGCGGTGAGGACAGTCTCTCCATCGCTACCCTCTCCCTGAGATGGCGGCGGGCGGAGGCAGCGACGGGGCGCGGCACGACGAGCACCTGCTGCGCGTCCCGGTCGATAAGGAGGGCGACGACGAGCGCCGCCTCGACCGCATCCGCAAGGAGATCGACGGGGCCTTCCATGCCCTGCGCGACATCGACGAAGGGGTCTCGATCTTCGGCTCGGCGCGGGTCGAGGAGGGGCACCGTTGGTACGAGCTGGCGCGGGAGACGGCAGCCTGCCTGACCCACCACGGCTACTCGGTGATCACCGGCGGCGGGCCGGGCCTGATGGAGGCTGCCAACCGCGGCGCCGCCGAGAACGGCGGACTCTCGGTCGGCCTCAACATCGAACTGCCGCACGAGCAGTCGATCAATCCTTACGTCAACCGCCAGTACGAATTCCACTACTTCTTCGCGCGCAAGCTGATGTTCGTCCGCTTCGCCCGCGCCTTCGTGATCATGCCCGGCGGCTTCGGCACCCTCGACGAGATGTTCGAGTCCCTGACCCTGATCCAGACCCACCGCATCCACGCCTTCCCCACCATCCTCGTCGACTCCGAGTTCTGGGATCCCCTGCTCGAGTGGATCGACCGCGGCCTCGAGGACCATGGCCTGATCTCCCCCGGCGACAAAGAGCTCCTCGTCGTCGCCGACGAACCGATGCAGGTCTGCAAGCACGTGATGCGGGCGAGCGAGCAACAGCAGGCGTTAGCCGGCTCGTCCTAAAATGCTCTCTTTTTCTTGACTAAACGTCCTATAGCCTGATACGACCTGAGTCTCGAACCGCCCATGATTGGGCTTGAACAAAGGGAGACTCAGATGAAGCACCTCAAGACGCTCGGTCTTGCCGCCATCGCGGCGACGGCCCTGATGGCATTCCTCAGCGCGGGCACGGCCTCAGCGACCGTCCTCTGCTCGGCAATAGAATCACCCTGTTCCTTGGCAAAAAAGTATGCGGTGGGAACGAGGATCGGGTTCAGCCTTAAACCCGGCAGCTCGCTGAGGTGGGTGAACGGAGAAACCACCTTGGAGACATGCACCGAAGCAGTTCTCAAGTCCGACATCACGAACGCGGGCAGCGCAACCAGCACAGTCACGAGCGAAAACAAGACCCTCTCATTCAACGGGTGCACCTTTGCCAACGGCTTCACCAAACTAGGAGGTCTGGAAATCCACAACATCAGCGGCACGAGTAACGGCACAGTCACAGCCAGTTCGGAAATCGGCTGGGCATTCAACAACCCGATGTTCGGTACCTGTGTCTACGGCTGGACAACCGGTGGAGTGGTCGGGATCATCACAGAGGGCAAACCGGCCACGCTCGATCTGAATACCCAGATCGTAAGGCTGTCAGGAAGCAGTATTACCTGCCCGGCGAACGGGACCCTGGAAGGAAGTTACGTCCAGACAGAACCCACGAGCACGACACTTGCCGTCGGAGCGAGTTGAGCTCTTGAAAAAAGCTAATACCTGATGTCACTGCCCGCGTGACGATGGCTCACAAAGGCCATCGTCACGTCGGGCCCTTCACTTAGTGCCGGAAGTGGCGGTGCTTGGTGAGGACCATCGCGACCCACGGCCTAGTCTCACCGGGCGACAAAGAGCTCCTCTTCGTCACCGACGAACCGATGCAGGTATGCAAACACGTGATGCAGGCGAGTGAGCAGCAGCAGGCGCTTTCGGGGTGACCTCCGGGTAAAGCGGCCGCCCCGAAAGGCGGCCGCTTTCAGCTAGCGCTTGTACTTCTACGGCCAGCTTCCTTACGGGTATTTGTTTGTAACTGCCAACGGTGTCGGTTCTGTGACTTTGTAGTTAGCGACCCATTTGGTGTCCGACGGGCAGAGGAACGAATTGCCCGCGGCGCCATTGACAATCGCATTGATCGCCAGGGTTGCGTCCCCTGCGGTGGTCCCTTTGAATTCCCCGAGGGTCGTCCCGCCGCCCAGGGTGTAGCTGCAGGTGCCGCCGAATTCTTTGACCATTTCGACTGTCACCTTGAAGCCTTTGCCGGTGACTGTCCCGTTGATGCCGGCGGTCCAGGTTATTTCCAGCGTGCCGCCTTCGAGGGTGTCGGTTGTTTTGGTGCAACCGGTCCAGGTCACGCCGCTCGGGGGGACGCTGCCGGTCACGGGGACGCCTTCGCCGCCTTCATTCGTCGTCTTACCTTTGACCCCGCCCCCGGTGCATGTATCAAGGACGGTGCCACTTGTCGTCGTCAGCGAGGCAGTGCCGGTCAGGGTCGAGTTGATCGTCGTTTCCGACGGCGTTTTTACGCCGTTGCTCTCGAGGATCGTGGCTGACGCCGACGCGGCGAAGGCCATCAGTGCCACCGCCGCGGCCACGGCGATGCCGAGGATGTTCAGGTATTTCATCGTTTCTCCTTGCGTTCCGGCTCTCGAGCCGGAGTGTGGTTTTCCCCACCCGGACTTCTAGCCCCCGTGACACCCTTGATCAAGCCGTGGATAATTGTTCGTACCGATAAGAGGCATCAAAGGTGCCGGGAAAAGGAAGACCGCTGTAAAGACCGTAGGCCGATTCCGCGTGGCCGCCGAATCGTGCATCACATCGAATGGTCAGTCGAACCTCCTCAATCAGAGAACAAGAGCGTCCGGCCGCCTAAACGGGACGTACGCGCATCCAGTGCTAGTGCCGGAAGTGCCGGTGCTTGGTGAAGACCATCGCCACGCCGGCCTGCTCGCAGGCCTCGATTACCTCGGCGTCGCGTTTGGATCCGCCGGGCTGGATCACGGAGGTGGTGCCGGCCTGGATCGCCAGCTCGGGGCCGTCGGCGAAGGGGAAGAAGGCGTCGGAGGCCAGGGCCGAGCCTGAGAGGAGGCCCTCGGCCTCGGCGCCGCGGGCCTCGCGGCACTTCTCGACGGCCAGGCGGACGGAGTCGACACGGCTCATCTGGCCGGCGCCGATGCCGAGGGTGGCGCCGTCCTTGGCGATCACGATGGCGTTGGAGCGGACGCGGCGGCTGACGGTCCAGGCAAAGAGCATGTCCTGCCACTGCTCCTGGCTCGGCTCGTTGCCGGTCACCGCCTCCATGATCTCCCGCGGCTCGGGGTCGCCGTCGCGGTCCTGGATCAGCAGGCCGCCGACCACGCGCTTGACGTCGCGTTCGGCGGGATCGGCCTGGCGGCGCTCCTCCTCGCAGAGGATGCGGATCGCCTCCTTCTGCTGCAGCACCTCGAGTGCGCCCTCCTCGTAGCCGGGGGCGCTCAGGACCTCGACGAAGTTCTTGTGCAGCTCCTCGGCCAGCTCGCGGCCGATCGGCCGGTTGAGGGCGATCACGCCCCCGTAGGCGGAGACCGGGTCGCAAGCCAGCGCCTTCAGGTAGGCCTCCAGCACGTCGGCGCCGATCGCCACCCCGCAGGGGTTGTTGTGCTTGACGATCACGCAGGCCGGCTGCTCGAAGTCCTCGGCCAGCCCGCGAGCTGAATCGAGGTCGAGGACGTTGTTGAAGGAGAGCGCGCGGCCGTGCAGCTTCGAGGTGCGGGCGAGGATGTGGGTGCGCAGCCCCGACTCCGCGTAGAGCGCCGCCCGCTGGTGCGGGTTCTCGCCGTAGGAGAGGTCGAGCACCTTCTCGTACGCGACCGCCAGGTGTTCGGGGAAGTCCTCGTACTCCATCGAGAACCAGCGGCTGATCGCGGCGTCGTAGCGGGCGGTCTGGGCGAAGGCCTCGTTCGCCAGCCAGTGCCGGGTCGCGGCGGAGATCTCCCCGTCGCCCTCCTCCAGCTCGGCCAGCACCGCGTCGTAGGACTCCGGTTTGACCACAACGGCGACGCTCTCGTGGTTCTTCGCCGCGGCCCGGATCATCGTCGGCCCGCCGATGTCGATGTTCTCGATCGCCACCTCGTGGGCGACGTCGGCCCCGGCGATCGTCTCCTCGAACGGGTAGAGGTTGACGCAGACGACGTCGATCGGCTCGATCCCCTCACGCTCCAGGGTCGCCATGTGCTCCGGGTCGCCGCGCCGCGCCAGCAGCGCCGCGTGCAGCCGCGGGTGCAGCGTCTTCACCCGGCCGCCGAGGATCTCTTCCTGGCCGGTGAACTCGGAGACGTCGGTCACCTCCAGCCCCGCCTCGCGCAGCGCCGTCGCCGTGCCGCCGGTGGAGAGGATCTCGACCCCGAGCGCCGCCAGCCCCTTGGCGAAGTCGGCGACCCCGGTCTTGTCGGAGACCGAGACCAGCGCCCGCCGCACCCGAACCTGCCCGTCGTCGAGGGTCTCCGGGGTGGTGTCGGTGGCTGGCTCAGTCATCAGGGGAAGCGATCGCGACCGTCCGTGGGTCGCTGGGGTCGATCCTAACCCGGCCCTCCGCGATCATGCGGATCGCCTCCGGGTAGAGCTCGTGCTCGACCGCGTGGACCGCCGCCTCCAGCTGCTCGCGCGAGACCCCCGGCGGCACCGGCACCTCCCGCTGGACGATCACCGGCCCCGTGTCGACCCCCTCGTCGACGAAGTGGACGGTGACGCCGGTCGTCTGCACTCCGGCGGCGAGCGCCTGCCCGATCGCGTCGAGCCCCGGAAACGAAGGCAGGAGGGCAGGGTGAATGTTGACGACGCGGTTGCGGAAGCGCTGCACGAAGGGCGCGCTAAGCAGCTGCATGTAGCCGGCGAGGACGACGAGGTCGGGACGGCAAGACCCGATCCAGTCGCCCAGCGCCTCGTCGCGCGCCGACCGATCTTGAAAGTCGGCGACAGGAAAGACCGCGATCTCGACCCCAACGCGCCGCCCGCGCTCGAGCGCCCCCGCCGCCGGCTTGTCGGAGCCAACTCCCACCACCTCGATCCCGTCGCGCCCGTGCAGCTTGTCGAGGATCGCCTGCAGGTTGGTGCCGCTGCCCGAGGCGAGGACGACGATCCGGAACGAGCTCACCACCGCATCTTCGCGTACCGAACCGGGTTGATGTCTCTGCTTGGCCAAAACCGAACTAAAGTGACTGCAGGCGGCCTCGTCCAAACCAGTCAAGGGAGAGCAATCGATGTCAGTAGGAAGGATCCAGGCGGGACGAGCTCTCGCGGTGGTTGCGTTCGCCGTCCTCGCGTTCTTCAGCTGGAGCGCCGCGGCGCGAGCGGCTGCGCCCGCCAACGACGACTTCGCCAAAGCCACCGCTCTGCCGGCGGTGCTGGCCGGCGAAAAAGAAGGGACTAACGTCGAAGCGACCAAGGAGGCGGGCGAGCCGAACCATGCGGGCAATCCTGGCGGCCACTCCGTCTGGTTCTCCTGGACGCCGAGCAGCAGCGGCCCGGTCGGGATCCAGAGCGCCGGCTGCTTCGGCGTCGTCGACGCCCTCGTCGCGGTCTACACCGGCCCCAGCGTCGGCTCGCTCACCCCGGTCGCCTCCAACGCCACGCCATCGCCGCCCTCCTGCTTCTTCAGCGAACTTCCGGTGGCGGAATTCGAGGCCAGCGCCGGCACCACGTACTGGATCGCGGTCGATGGGCGCGACGGCGCCGAAGGCAACTTCCAACTCCAGTTCAAGCACCCGCCGGCCAACGACGACTTTGGGAGCGCCCAGACCATCGTCGGCGACCCGCCGCAGAACGTGTTCGGCACCCTTCGCCTCGCCAGCAAGGAGATCGGGGAGCCCGATCACGCCGGCGACGCCGGTGGACACTCGGTTTGGTACTCGTGGACGCCGAGCCAGACCGAACCGGTGAAGATCTCGACCTGCGACTTCTTCGGCAGTCTCGACACGGTCCTCGCCGTCTACACCGGGTCCTCGCTAGGCGCGCTTACGCCGGTCGCAAGCAACGACGACGCCGCCGCCGAAGGTTTCGAATGCTCCTATGTGGAGAGCGCCGTGACCTTCACGGCGACGGCCGGGACCACCTACCGGATCGCCGTCGACGGGGTCGGCGGTGCCGTCAACAAGTTCAACCTGCAGATCCAGGGACGGCCGGGCAACGACGACTTCGCCGATGCCCAGGAACTCAGCTCGAGCTTCCCCTCCTTCGGGACGCAGGGGAGCAACCGCTTCGCCACCGCAGAGAGCGGCGAGCCACAGCATGCCGGGACCGCGGGCGGAAGCTCGGTCTGGTTCTCGTGGACGCCTGCCAGCGACCGGAAGATCGCCATCTCCACCTGCGAGAACCCCAGCACCGACCTCGACACCCTGCTCGCCGTCTACACCGGGTCTTCGCTCGGCAGCCTCACCCCGGTCGCCTCCGACGACGATTCCGGCCGCAGGAGCTGCGGCCGCCCCGACAGCGAAGTCCGCTTTCAGGCGCAGGGCGGCACCACCTACTGGATCGCGGTGGACGGCAAAGCCGGCACCCAGGGCCGGTTTGACCTGAACTTCGAAGCATCGGCGGCAAACGACGCCTTCGCAGCAGCCGAAACTCTCCCCGCCGACTTCCCGACCGGCGGCGCCGGTTCCACCCGCTTCGCCTCCAAGGAGCCCGGTGAGCCCAATCATGCCGGCGATCCGGGCGGCGGCTCGGTCTGGTTTTCCTGGACGCCGACCAGCAGCGGCCCGGTCGCCATCTCCACCTGCCCGTACGGCGAATTCGGCCCCGACACCCTGCTCGCCGTCTACACCGGCTCCAGCCTCGGCGCGCTCACGACCGTCGCCGCCAACGACGATTCACCCGCTGCCTGCAGGGACCTCGGCAGCGAGGTGGAGATCGAAGCCGTCGCCGGGACCACCTACCGGATCGCGGTTGACAGCAAGGGCGGTAACGACGGCAACTTCGCCCTGCAGCTGAGCGGGCGGCCCGACAACGACGACTTCAGCGCGGCGCAGGACATCTCCAGCGGCTGCTGCGGCGCCGGTGGCACGACCGTCTTCGCCTCCAAGGAGACGGGAGAGCCGAACCACGCGGACGATCCCGGTGGCCACTCGGTCTGGTTCTCCTGGACGCCGAGCAGCAGCGGGCCCGCCGAGCTCACCTCCTGCGGAACCCAGCCCGGCGTCGACACCCTGCTCGGCGTCTACACCGGCGCGACGGTGACCGCCCTTACGCAGGTCGCCGCCAACGACGACCTGACCGGTAGCCCGTTCAACGAACAGTGCAACCTCGCCACCGACAGCCAGGTCAGCTTCCAGGCAACGGCAGGAACCACCTACTGGATCGCGGTGGACACCAAGAACGGCGAGGGGCGCTTCGGCCTCTACCCTCAGAGCAGTCCGGCGAACGACGCCTTCGCTGACGCCTCCCAGCTCGCCGGTTCGCTGCCGATCTTCACCGTCCCTCTGACCCCGCTCGCGGGCAAGGAGGCGGGCGAGCCGGACCACGCCGGCGACGGGGGCGGGCACTCCGTCTGGTACTCGTGGACGGCGCCTACTTCGGGTTCGATCGCAGTCTCCACCTGCACCCGGACCAGCGACCTCGATGTCCTCCTCGCCGTCTACACCGGTTCCGCGGTCGGCGCGCTGACGCCGGTGGCCGGCGACGACGACGGTGCCGAAGACGCCGACTGCAGGCCGACCGACGCCAAGGTCGAGTTCGCCGCCGTCGCCGGCACCACCTACCGGATCGCCGTCGACGGTAAGAGCGGCAGCAGCGGCACGCTGCAACTGATCCTCGAAGGGACGGCCGCCAGCGACGACTTCGGCAAGGCGCAGCCGCTCGGGGCCGCTCTGCCGACCCAGGCGTGGACGTCCAACCGGTTCGGCTCCAAGCAGGCCGGCGAGGACGACCACGCCGGGAACGCCGGTGGCGCATCGGTCTGGTTCAAGTGGACCGCCCCCCGCAGCGGCGAGGTCAGCGTCGACACCTGCGACAGCAGCTTCGACACCCTGCTTGCCGTCTACACCGGCTCGAAAGTCGACGGTTTGACCCCGGTGGCGAGCAACGACGACGCCAGCGGCAAATGCTCGCCGCGCAGTCAGCTCAGCTTCGACGCCGTTGCCAACACCGTCTACCGGATCGCCGTCGACGGCAGGGACGGCGCCGAGGGGCGGATCTGGCTCCACATCGACCCGCGTCCCGAAAATGACGACTTCTCCAAGCCCATGAGGTTCGGCGGCGTCGGCATCTGGGCCCCGGGCTCGACCTCGCTGGCGACTGAGGAGGCCGGCGAGCCCGATCACATGGGTGACCCGGGCGGGCACTCGGTCTGGTTCGAGTGGACGCCGAGCAAGAGCGTCACCGTCGATCTCGATCTCTGCAGCCGCAGCTTCGAGCCGCTGCTCGGCCTCTACACCGGCTCCAGCCTCGGCACCCTCGTCCCGGTTCCGGTGACCGACGTCGGCAGCGGCGAATGCAACGCCGGGCGCAGCTTCGAGGTCGAGGTGCATTCCGACACCACCTACCGAATTGCCGTCGACAGCGCCGCCGGCGAATTCGGGCAGTTCCTGCTGCACCTGCGGCCGCAGAACGCGATCTTCCACTCGCTCAGCGTCGCCAAGGGCGGCGGCGGTTCCGGATCGGTCACGTCAGGGCGCATCGGGATCGACTGCGGCCCGACCTGCAGCCGCGAGCTGCAGGAGGGGACGAGCGTCTCGCTGCAGGCGAACCCGGCGCCCGGTTCGACCTTCGTCGGCTGGTCGGGAGGCGGCTGCAGCGGCACCGGTCCTTGCCAGGTCGGGCTGAAGTCCGACGTCGCCGTCACCGCCACCTTCGCCCCCCAGTCCTCTGACGGCGGTCAGTCGACGGGAGGCGGAGCTACCCCGCCGCCGGCCGTGACCCCGCCGCCGATTGCTAAGCCTCCGGCCAAGCCGATCAGGTGCAAGCGCGGCTTCAAGAAGAAGCGCGTCCACGGCAAGGTCCGCTGCGTGCGCAAGCACAAGAAGCAGAACAAGCAGCGGCGCTGAGAAGTCTCAGCGCCGCTAGCGCGCGGCGCCGGCGATCGTCTCCAGGGCGAATTTGCCGTCGGCCTCATCGGGGTCGCCGAGCGGATAGCGGCCGCTGAAGCAGGCGTCGCAGTGTTCGCCGGGGTCGCCTTCAATTGCCTCGTAGACGCCGGCCATCGAGAGGTAGGCGAGGGAGTCGGCTTCGAGCTCGTCGGCGATCTCTTCGACCGAGCGGTTGTGGGCGATCATCTCCTCGCGGGTCGACATGTCGACGCCGTAGTGGCAGGGGTTGCGGATCGGCGGTGCCGAGATCCGCAGGTGCACCTCGCTGGCGCCGGCGTCGCGCAGCATGCCGACGATCTGCCGCGTCGTGTTGCCGCGGACGATCGAGTCGTCGACGACGACCAGGCGCTGGCCGGCGACGATCTCCGGCAGCGGGTTGAACTTGAGCCGCAGGCCGTGCTTGCGCAGCTCCTGCCCGGGCTGGATGAAGGTCCGCGCGACGTAGCGGTTCTTGATCAGGCCGTCATCGCGCGGCAGCCCCGAGGCGCGCGCGAACCCCGCCGCCGCCGGGTTGCCCGAGTCCGGCACCGAGATCACCAGGTCGGCCTCGACCGACGCCTCGCGCCAGAGGATCTCGCCCATCCGCCCGCGCGCCTGCTGCAGGACCTTGCCCTCGAGGCGGCTGTCGGGGCGGGAGAAGTAGATGTGCTCGAAGACGCAGCTGGCGCGGCGGTCGGTCTTCACCACCTGGCGCGTCTCCAGCCCGCGCTCGGTCAGGCTGACCATCTCGCCCGGGTGCACCTCGCGCATCAGCTCGGCGCCGATGATGTCGAAGGCGCAGCGCTCGGAGGCGACGACGAAGCGGTCGCCGAGCCGGCCGAGGCTGAGCGGCCGGATCCCGTGCGGGTCGCGGAAGGCGACGATCGCCCGCTTGGTCATCACCACGGTCGAGTAGGCACCCTGCAGCCGCGGCATCACGTCGGCGACCGCGTCCTCGATCATCTTCCCCTCGTGCGAGGAGAGCAGCGCCGCGATGATCTCCGAGTCGGAGGTGCCGCGGAACTGCAGCCCGCGCTCCTTCAGCTCCCGCCAGAGCTCGACCGCGTTGGTGAGGTTGCCGTTGTGGGCGAGGGCGACCTCGCGGCCGTCGTCGCGCCAGATCGGCTGCGCGTTCTCCCAGGAGCCGCCGCCGGTGGTCGAGTAGCGGACGTGGCCGATCGCCATGTCCCCCTGCAGGGCCCGCAGTTTCTCCTCGTCGAAGACCTGGGAGACCAGCCCGGCCTCGCGCATCGTCGTCAGCATCCCGCCCTCGCAGGTGGCGATCCCGGCCGACTCCTGACCGCGGTGCTGCAGCGCGTAGAGGCTGAAGTAGGCGAGGCGGGAGACGTCGTGCCCCGGTGCGTATACGCCGAAGACGCCGCATTCCTCGCGCGGCCCCTCATGGTCGAAGCTGAACCCCTGCGTGGGAGTCAAGAGCGCGTTTTCCTCACTGCCATCGAAGACGGACGCGCAGGCAGACATGAACAACACAACTGGACTGACTGCCTACCTGCGCAGGGTAGCAGCGCTCTACGGCTACCCGATCCGTCTCCGATTACCGCTAATTGCTGGATGAAGGCCGCTGTCTAGGCGAGCTGCAGCGCACTCTCCACCGGCTCGCCGATCACCAGGCCGAAGCGATCGAGCAGCTCGGGGACCGTCTCCGGTTTCATCTCCAGCCCGTAGCGGTCGTTCAGCGCCGCCAGCTTCTCCGGGGTCGCGTTGAGGACGCCGCCCATGTCGACCAGCTCCTCGAAGAAGTGCTCGAACCCCGCTGGGGCGATGATCTCGAGGATCCGGCAGGGCTCCCCGCCGGCGTTCCAGAAGGTGTGCCACTCGTTGCGCGGCTTGAAGACGAGGTCGCCGGGGCCCGCCTCGACCACGTCGTCGCCGAGCAGCCCGCCCATCCGCCCCTCGAGCACGAAGCTGTACTCGTCCTCGCGGGTGTGCCGGTGCAGCGGCGCCGCCAGCGCCCGCGCCGAGAGGGGGTGTTCGACGAGGGAGAAGTCGCCGCCCGCGTCCTCGCCGTCGATCATGAAGCGCACCCCGATGCTGCCGAGGAAGCCTGCCTTGCCGTCGTTTGGTCCGATCACCGTTGCCATCTGTTCGTTCCTTTCATAAGACAGTAGTGTCGCGTCAAATATAGACAGACTCCGCGCCATCTGTCAAGATTGGCGATACAGGTATGTCCGATAAAACGCGCCCGTACAAGATGAAGCGCCGCGCTGAACTGGAGGCGCAGACGAAGCGGCGGATCACCGAAAGCGCTGTCGAGCTGCACGGCACCCTCGGCCCCGCCCGCACTTCGATGAAGGCCGTCGCCGAGCACGCCGGCGTGCCGCGCTCGACCGTCTACCGCCACTTCGCCGACGAAGAGGCGCTGTTCGGCGCCTGCTCGGCCCACTGGGCCGAAGGGAATCCACCGCCGGACGTGAGCCGGTGGGAGGAGATCGACGACCCCGACGAACGCCTCGACACCGCCCTCGCCGAGCTCTACGCCTACTACCGCCGCGCCGGCGGCATGCTCGACAAGCTCCTTCGCGACGAAGCCCAGGTCCCGATCGTCGCCAAGCTCTTCGCTCCCTACCACCAGCTGATGGAGGTCATCACCGAGATCCTGATGCGGGGGCGGGGCCTACGTGGCAAGGCCCGCGACCGCACCCGCGCCGCGATCGCCCATGCGATCGCCTTCCGCACCTGGCAGCAGCTCACCCAGTCGCAGGGCCTCGACGACCACCAGGCCGCCGAGCTGATGTCACGCTTGGTCGCCGCGGTTAACTAGCCAATCGGGCGCGATGCTGGTGATGTATACTCATACATCATGAACCGCACGCAGATCTATCTCGATGAGGCCCAGACGGCGCGGCTCGACGAGCGTGCCGCCGCCGAGGGAACCTCCCGATCAACGGTGATTCGCCGGGCCGTTGATGCATACCTCTCCCAAGAGGAGCGGGATGCCGCTGCGTGGCAGGAGCAGTGGAGGCAAGCGCTCGAGCAGAGCGCCGGCGTAGCGTCCCACCTCGACGACGGTCGCAACTACGTCGAGGATGTCCGCCGCGGCGACGCTGAGCGGCTGGCCCGACTCGACAGTTGAGCGTCGTCCTCGACACCAGCGTCTTGATCGACCATCTGCGGGGCTCGGACTCCGCAGCCGAATATCTCGCCGGACTCGAGGCCCGACCGTCCTGCTCCGAGATCAGTCGGATCGAGGTGCTTCAAGGGCTGCGCTCATCTGAACGTCGGTCAGCCGACCGCCTGTTCGCTCTGATCGCTTGGGTTCCGGTCACCGAACCCATGGCTCGTCGCGCAGGCGAGCTCGGGCGCCGCTGGCGCCGGAGCCATGCCGGGATCGGCGTCGCTGATCTCACCATCGCCGCCACTGCGGAAGAACTTGGCATCGGCCTTGCCACCCGGAACGTCAAGCACTTCCCGATGTTCGAAGGCCTGCGCCCCCCCTATTAAGGGATCCTGTCGCTGCAAACACCGTCCAAGAGCCCTGTGTAGGGTCCACGCCGATGAAGTGGTTGAAGGGTCTTCTGCCAGTAGTCGTATGTCTCCTGGTGCTTCCTGCACCCGCCAATGCTGAGCAGCGCCTCAGCTATGCCAAGGCCAAGCGAGCGATCCAAGCAAAGGCAGACAAGTTTGCTGGCGAGCGGACGAAGATCAAGACGGTGCTCCGCGTCGGGGATCTCTCCTACTCAGGAAGCGCGGATTGGGATCGCGTCGACCCAGATGGCTGCAAGGGTTGTGGCTACGACCCCGTTACGGGTCAGTTCTACGACACGCCGACTGACGAATCGTGCTCTGTCGTGATCGAGGCGACCCTTCGTCGCTCAGGCAAAGTCGCCACCGTCGTTGATAGCTCTATCTGTGTCTAGGTCGAGGACCGGCGGGTCAGCCGCTGCCTAATTCGTCCGCAGGTTGTCGCCGCTCTCGGGGTCGAAGAGGTGGAGCTTCGAGGTGTCGGCCCAGAGCTGGGCGTGCTCGCGGCGGCGGACTTTGCTGGTCGGGTCGAGGCGGGCGACGATCTGCTCGCGGCCCTCGGTGGTTTCGGCGCCGGCGCCGGTTTCCTCGAGGCTTTCTTCGACCAGGTCGGCGAGCTGGTCGGACTGGACGCCGGCCGACTCGATGTGGAAGTAGGCATAGAGGTCGGAGCCGAGCGACTCGACCAGGTCGATCTCGGCCTCGAAGGTGACCCCGCGCTCCTCCTTGAGGTCGCCGATCACCTCCACGTCCTCGAAGTTCTCCGGCCGCAGGCCGGCGACGACGGTGCCGTCGCTGCGCTCGATCCCGAGCTGGCCGGCGTCGACCTCGCCGATCGGCAATTTGAGCTTGCCGCCGCTCAGCTCGCCCGGCATGAAGTTCATCGCCGGCGAGCCGATGAAGCCGGCGACGAAGAGGTTGCGGGGGTTGTCGTAGAGGTCGGCGGGAGTGCCCACCTGCTGCAGGATGCCCGCCCGCATCACCGCGACCCGGTCGCCGAGGGTCATCGCCTCGGTCTGGTCGTGGGTGACGTAGACGGTCGTCGTTTCCAGCTTCGACTGCAGCCGCGCCACCTCGGTCCGCATCTGCACCCGCAGCTTCGCGTCGAGGTTGGAGAGCGGCTCGTCCATCAGGAACGCTTTCGGGTCGCGGACGATCGCCCGCCCCATCGCCACCCGCTGGCGCTGCCCGCCGGAGAGGTTGGCCGGCCGGCGGTCCAGGTGCTGCTCGAGGTCGAGCGTCCGCGCCGCCTCCTCGACCTTCTGGTCGATCTCGGACTTGTCGGCGCCCGCCAGCTTCAGCGCGAAGCCCATGTTCTCGCGCACGGTCATGTGCGGGTAGAGCGCGTAGTTCTGAAAGACCATCGCGATGTCGCGGTCCTTCGGCGAACGGTCGTTGACGGTCTCGCCGCCGATCTTCACCTCGCCGCTGGAAATGTCCTCGAGCCCGGCAATCATCCGCAGGGCGGTCGACTTGCCGCAGCCCGACGGGCCGACGAGGATCATGAACTCGCCGTCCTTGATGTCGAGGTCCATGTCTTTGACGGCTTCAAAGCCGTCGGCAAAGGTCTTGGTGACTCCGTCGAGGACTATCTCTGACATCGGTTGGCTCCTTTATCCCTTGACGGCGCCGGCGGTGAGCCCGGCGACGATTCGGCGCTGGAAGATGAGGACGAAGACGATGATCGGCACCGTCACCACGACCGCCGCGGCGGCGATGCTGCCGGTCGGCGCGGTGAACGACGATTCGCCGGTGAAGAAGGCGAGGGCGGCGGGAACGGTCCGCGAGGCGTCCGAGCTGGTCAGCGAGATCGCGAAGAGGAAGTCGTTCCAGCAGAAGATGAAGACGAGGATCGCGGCGGTGAAGACGCCCGGCGCCGCCAGCGGCACGATCACTTTCGTGAACGCCTGGAACGGCGTCGCCCCGTCGACCTGGGCCGCCTGCTCGAGCTCCCAGGGGATCTCCCGGAAGAAGGCGACGAGGACGTAGATCGCCAGCGGCAGCGAGAAGGTGAGGTAGGGGATGATCAGCCCGAGCCAGGTGTCGTAGAGGTGCAGCGCCCGCCACATGTCGAACAGCGGCCCGACCGTCGAGATCGGCGGGAACATCGCGATCGCCAGCGCCCCCGCCAGGATCACCCGCTTGCCGGGGAATTCGAGCCGGGCGATCGCGTAGGCGCAGAAGGAGGCGAGGACGATCGAGATCGCGGTCGTGATCAGGGCGATCCCGATCGAGTTGATCAGCGGTTTGATGAAGGGGCTGCCGTCGATCCCGCCTTCGAACAGGCTCTTGTAGTTGTCGAAGGAGATTTCTGAAGGGATGAACTTCTGGTCGGTCAGCGCTTCCGGCGGCTTCAGCGAGATCGAGATCAGCCAGATCACCGGGATCAGCGCGAAGATCACCACCAGCGCGATCGCGATCGTCCAGAGGGCGTAGTCGCGGCTGCTGCGTTCCATCAGCTCGGCCGTCCTTCCTCGACCTTGGCCCCGAAGCCCTTGACGAAGATGAACGCGATCAGGAAGACGCAGAGGAAGATCAGCACCGAGACCGCCGAGCCGAGCCCGAGGTTGAGGCGGCTGATCAGCTGGTTGTAGCCGAGGATCGAGACCGATTCGGTGTCCAGCGCACCGCGGGTCATGACGAAGATCGTGTCGAAGACGCGGAAGGCGTCGAGGGTGCGGAACAGCAGCGCGACGAGGATCGCCGGCTTCATCAGCGGCAGGGTGATGCGGGTGAAGCGCTGCCAGGCGCTGGCGCCGTCGACCCGCGCCGCCTCATACAGCTGGTCGTCGATCGTTACCAGCCCGGCCAGCAGCAGCAACGCCATGAACGGGGTCGTTTTCCAGACCTCGGCCATGATGATCACCGCAAAGGAGCTGAAGCGGCCGCCGAACCAGTCCATTTCGTCGGAGATCAGCGGCAGGTTGTTGACGAACCCGGTTTCCGGGCTGAAGGCGAACTGCCAGGCGAAGGCGGCGACCACGGTGATGATCCCGTAGGGGATGAGGACCGAGGTGCGGACGACGCCGCGGCCGAAGATCGCCCGGTGCATCACCAGCGCGATCGCCATCCCCAGCACCAGCTCGATCGCGACCGAGATCACCATGATGAAGACGGTGTTGAAGATGTCGGTCCACCAGAGGCTCGAGGTAAGGACGGAGCTGTAGTTGCTGAGGCCGGCGAACCCGCCCTCGTCGGGGAAGCGCAGGTCGACGTCCTGCAGCGAGAGGACGACCGCGTAGGCGATCGGGTAGGCGGTGACGAGCAGCATCGCCACCACCGCCGGCGCGCACAGCATCCAGGCGAGTTTGCGCTCCGAGCGGGTGCGCGAGGACGCCTTCGGGGCGGCCTCGGGCGGGGCGGGATTGGCAGGCGCGTTGACGCTCATCAGAGCAGTCCTTCCCGCTTCACAGCGTCTTCGACCAGGGACTTCAGTTCGTCGTACACCGATTCGGTGTCTTCGGGGTCGATCTTGTCCGGCGGGTGCAGCGCCCGCTGCACCGCCAGCGAGACGTCCTGGTAGGCGGGCGTCGTCGGCCGCGGCCCCGAGCTTTCGATCGATTCCTTGACCAGCTGGGCGAAGCCGGGGTAGGCGCTGGTCACCGTTTTGTCGGTGTAGAGGTCAGAGCGCGACGGCGGCAGGCCGTCGAGTTCGACCGCCGTTTTCTGGCTTTCTTTGTTCGCCAGGCAGGTGGCCGCTTCGAAGGCGACGTCCTTGTTGCCCGAGAAGGAGCTGACCGCGAGGTTGAAGCCGCCGAGCGGCGGTTTGCTCGGCTTGCTCGCATCGACGCGCGGGAAGCGCGCGTAGCCCATGTTTTTGAAGACGTCGGGCGCTTCTTCTTTGGCACTCGCGTAGGCGAAGGTGTAGTTCGTCATGAAGGCCGATTCGCCGGCCTCGAAGCCGAGCCGGGCGGTGTCCTCGTCGGAGGTCGAGAGGCTCGGCGGCGCGGCGCCGCCGCCCGCGAGCTTGCCGATCACTTCCAGCGCCTTTTCGGTCGGGCCCTGTTCGAGGTCGACTTCTTCGGGGCCGGAGAGGATTTCGGTGCCGGCGCTCTCGATCAGGGCGTTGACGAAGACCATGTAGCCCTCGTAGCGGTTGGCCTGTACCTGGATCGAGCCGGCTTCTTCGAGACCTTCAGCCTCTTCGATCATCTGGTCCCAGGTTTTCGGCGCCTGTTTGACCAGGTCTTTGCGGTACCAGAGCAGCTGCGTGTTGGTGTTGAACGGCGCTGCGTAGAGCTTGCCCTCGAAGGAAGCCGTTTCGATCACGTTCGGGAAGACCTTTTCCGTGGCCTGTTTCTTCTCGGCCCCCGTCCACTCTTCAACCCAGCCGGCGTTGGCGAACTCGCCGGTCCAGATCACGTCCATGCCGATGATGTCGATCGAGGAGTCCTCGGCGCCGAGCCGCCGGACCAGTTGTTCGCGCTGCTGGCTGGCGTCGGTGGGGAGGAATTCCGGCGTGATCGTGTACTTGCCGTTCGATTCTTCCGAGCACCGTTTCGAGACTTCCTCGATCGTCCCGCCCGGCTGGATCGCGACGAAGAAGGTGAGCTCGCGCGAGCCGGAGCTGCTCGAGCTGCCGCCGCAGGCGGCGAGGCTGACCGCGGCAATCGCCGTCGCGGCGACCGCTGCGGCAACTCGCAAGGTCCGACTGGTTTCCACGGTCTCCTCTCGGTCGTCGCACCCTTCCCGGGGCGCATAGAAGAAGCTGCCCGCGAGACTGCTTGTCTAAACCGTTAGCGCATCCGATTTCCGACCCACCCTGGTGTGTCGAAAGTCGGATGCGCCGATCATTCGCAGTTACCGAGGACCCGAGCTAGAGTCCGCCCGTGGGCACGATCTGGCGCCGGCAGGACGACGAATGGCGGCGACTGACCGCTTCTGAGTTCGACTCGGAGGAAAAGCTCCACGATCTCGTGGAGAGCTCGCCCGACCTACTGCCACTCTCGGGAAACCCTTCGATGGTGGTGCTGGGGAGAGAGGTGCAACTCGGTCCCGGCTATGCCGACCTGCTGGCGGTGGAGACGGACGGCCGGCTGGTGGTCATCGAGATCAAGCTCCGCAAGAACGCGGAGACGCGCCGGGCGGTCGTTGCCCAAATCCTGACCTACGCTGCTTATCTGAAGGGGCTTGGGGTGCTGGAGCTGGAACGCACCCTGCGCTCGCACCTCGACCGGGCCGAGGCGCGGTCGATCCTCGATCTGGTCCGGAAGTCGGACCAGTCGCAGGAAGTCGAAGAGGCCGAGTTTTCGGGAGGACTCGCAGATTCGCTGACTGCTGGCGCCTTCCGCTTGGTGCTGGTCCTCGACGAGGCGCCGTCCGAACTGGTCCAGCTGGTCGGCTATCTGGAGAGCATCACCAGCGGGATAGTCCTTGACCTGATCACTGTCTCCGCGTATCAGGCAGGGTCCGAGCAGCTTCTCGTCCCTCAGCGCGTTGATCCGGAGCACCCGGAAGAGCGGACGCCGGCCGCGGTCGCATCGAGCGCTTCGAAGTCCCGGCGGGAGGTCGACGGGTCTGCTGCCTTCGAGGAAGCGATCGCGCGGGCGCCGGAGCCCGCCCGCAGCGAGCTGCAGCGGCTCCTCGGCTGGGCGCGGGGCCTGGAGGCGGAGGGTCTCGCAACCCTGCGGACGGTGTTCGGCTCGGGGCGCGAGGTGCTGACGGTTTGGGTCCGCGGCGAGAAGGCGGGGCTGGTCTCGATCTGGCACGAAGGGGAGAGCTACCTCTCCCTCTGGCGGTCGGTCTTCGTCCGCCTGGCCTGGGACTGGATAGCTCCTCTTGAGAAAGCGCTTGGAGAACCGATCAGGCAGGGAAGCTCCGTGCGGGACCCCGCGCCAGAGCTGCTCGACCTGCTGAAAGGTGCCTACCGAGACGCTGCGAAGGGGCAGCCGGCATGGAACGGGCGCGACTTCTATGTCTCTTTCGGCGAGAACGAGCAGCGCTCCTGGGAAGAGGCCATCCGCTTCGGGTTCGTCAGCGCCGGCGGCGGCGAGTGGTACACGAAGAGCCTCAAGCAGCTGAAGCCGGGGAACCGGGTGTTCGTCTACATCCCAAAGGGAAACGGAGTGGGCGGCTACGTCGGAGTGGGCGAGGTGAAGGGGGAGGCGATGCTCGCCAAGGACTTCAAGGTTGAGACGGACCGAGGCGCAACCGCATTCCTTGAGGTGACCCGATCGCCAGGTGCTTCGCAGAACCGCGACGATCCTGCATCTGCCGAGTGGGTGGTGCCGGTGCGCTGGATCGAGACCCGCGCAAGGGAGGAAGCGATCCGCGATTCGGACTTCTTCGCCAACCAGAACTCGGCCGTCCGGCTAACGCACGGCTACACCTTGAAGCGGCTAAGCGAGGAGTTCGGGCTGGAGCGTCAGTCGACGTCTTCGGCCTGACGCGGCAGAGACTGCCAGGCCTCGCGCGCTTCGGTGAGGCTGACCGAGAGGCTGCGGTCGCCGGCGCCGATCGAGATGCGCTCGCCGCCGACGGTCCCGACGAGCACCGCCCCGAGCCCCTCGAGGACGGTGCGGTCGCCGCTGACGAGGAAGCCGCCGGGGCCCTCGCCGAAGAGGGCTTCCTCGGGTTGGGCGCCGCGCTCGCGCAGGTGTTCGACGTTGGTGTCGCAGCCGACCTCGCCGGCGATCGCGCACTCGGCGATCGCGACGGCGAGGCCGCCGTCGGAGACGTCATGAGCGGAGGTGAGCCTGCCGGCGCGGACGGCGTCGCGGACGATCGCGCAGGCGGCGGCGACGTTCTCGACGTCGGGCTGGGGGAGGCCCATCTTCAGCTCGCCTCGCTGCTTCGCCAGCTCCGAGCCGGCGAGGTTCGGCTCGAAGGGGCCGATCAGGCCGATCGCGTCGCCCTCGTTGACGAAAGCGCTGCCGGCGACCTGGGCGGGGTCGGGCAGCTCGCCGACCATCGAGACCACCGGCGTCGGGTAGATCGGGCCTTCGGGGCCCTCGTTGTAGAGGGAGACGTTGCCGCCGACCACCGGGACGCCGAGGGCGTTGCAGGCGTCGGCGAGCCCGGTGACCGCGCGGTCGAGCTGCCAGGCGCCGGTCGGCTTCTCGGGGTTGCCGAAGTTGAGGCAGTTGGTGAGGCCGAGCGGCTCGGCACCGACGCAGGCGAGGTTCTGCGCGCACTCGAGCACCGCCTCGATCGTCCCCGCGTAGGGATCGCAGGCGACCTTGCGGCCGTTGCCGTCGATCGAGACCGCGATCGCGTTGCCGGCCTCGGGCAGCTGCAGGACCGCCGCGTCGGCCTGCTCGGGCCGCCGCACCGTGCGCGAGCCGACGATCGAGTCGTACTGCTCGAAGGCCCAGCGCTTCGAGGCGACGCTCGGCGCCCCCAGCAGCGCCAGCAGCTCCTCCTCCGGCGACGCCCCTTCGGCCAGCGTCGCCCGGTTGCCGTAGATCCAGTCCTCCGGCTCGGCCGGCTCGAGGTCATACAGCGGGCAGCCGTCGACCAGCGCCTCGACCGGCATCTCGCCGACGACCTCGTCGCCGCGCAGGATCCGGATCGTGTTGCCCTCGGTGACCGTTCCAATCACCGCCGAGCCGGTCTGCCACTTCTCAGCAGTAGCCCGCACCTCCTCGACTCGCGCCGGCTCGACCACCGCCAGCATCCGCTCCTGGCTCTCGGAGACCATGATCTCGAAGGGCTCCATGTCGGCCTCGCGCAGCGGCACCCGGGCGACGTCGATGTCGATCCCGACCCCGCCGGCGCTCGCCATCTCGCCCGCCGAGGAGGTCAGTCCAGCGGCGCCGAGGTCCTGCAGCGAGACCAGCAGCCCCTTCTCCAGCAGCTCCAGGCAGCACTCGAGCAGCTTCGACTCCTCGAACGGGTCGCCGATCTGCACCGTCGGCCGCTTCGCCTCGTCGCCCTCGCCGAGCTCGGCGGAGGCGAGCACGGAGGCGCCGCCGATCCCGTCGCGCCCGGTCGAGGCGCCCATCAGGACGATCGCGTTGCCGGGTCCGGCCGCCGCCGCGCGCACCATGTCCGCGGTCCTGGCGAAGCCGACGCACATCGCGTTGACCAGGCAGTTGTGCTCGTAGGGCTCCTCGAAGTAGATCTCGCCGCCGACCGTCGCCACCCCGATCGAGTTGCCGTAGTGGCCGATCCCGCGCACAGCGCCGTCGAGCAGATGGCGCGAGCGGGGCGAGTCGAGCTCGCCGAAACGCAGCGAGTCGAGGAGCGCGATCGGCCGCGCCCCGATCGCGAAGACGTCGCGCATGATGCCGCCGACCCCCGTCGCCGCCCCCTCGAACGGTTCTACCGCGCTCGGGTGGTTGTGGGACTCGACCTTGAAGGCGACGGCGTAGCCCTTGCCGACGTCGACGGCGCCGGCGTTCTCGCCCGGCCCCATCACCACCCGCTCGCCCTCGGTCGGGAGCCGCCGCAAGAGCTTGCGCGAGTGCTTGTAGGCGCAGTGCTCGGACCAGAGCAGGCTGAACATCGCCAGTTCGACGTCGTTCGGCTCCCGCCCGAGCTTCTCGACGATCAGCTCGTACTCGGCGTCGGTAAGTCCGAGCTCGCGGTGTTTGGCGGTCTCGACGCTCACGCGTGGGGCGCCTTTGCCAACCCCTGGTTTGCAAACTCGCCCAGGCGGTCGAAGACCCGCAGCCCGTCGGTGGACCCCGTCAGCGGATCGACGGCGTGCTCGGGGTGGGGCATCAGGCCGAGCACGTTGCCGCGCTCGTTCGTCACCCCGGCGATGTCGCGGACCGAGCCGTTGGAGTTGTGCCCGTCGGCGTAGCGGTAGGCGATCTGGCCGTTGCGCTCAAGCTCGTCGAGCATCTCCTCCGGCGCGTAGTAACGGCCTTCGCCGTGCTTGGCCGGGATCGAGAGCCGCTCCCCGTCGCGCTCCTCGATCAACTCGACCTGGTGGCAGCGGAAGCGCAGCTCGACGTTCCGCAGGAGAGCGCCTGGCAATAATCCCGCCTCGCAGAGGACCTGAAACCCGTTGCAGATCCCCAGCACCGGCGCCCCGCCCGCGGCCGCCTCGGCCACCGCTTCCATTGCCGGGCTGAAGCGGGCGATCGCGCCCGCCCGCAGGTAGTCGCCGTAGGAGAAGCCGCCGGGGACGACGATCCCGTCGACCCCATCCAAGTCGCGGCTTTCGTGCCAGACCAACCGCGCCCCGTCGCCGTGGACCTCGCAAGCGTGCAGCGCGTCCCGCTCGTCGCAGGAACCAGGAAATTGGAGAACAGCCCAAATCATTGGACGGCATCTCCTCCGCTTCGCGTCCGGGGATGCCTTGCGTGTACGTGACCCGCCGCGTTCAAAGGGTCTGGATCTCGTAGTCCTCGATCAGGGGGTTGGCGAGCAGCTTCTCGCAGAGCTCGCCGAGCCGCTCCGGGTCCTCGGCCTCGAGCTCGACCATCCGCCCGACATGGACCTGCTCGATCCCCTCGAAGCCAAGCGCCGGCAGCGCCCGCTCGACGGCCTTGCCCTGAGGGTCGAGGATGCCCTCCTTGGGGCGGATCAGCACGCGCGCCTTCATTAGCGTCAATCTAACGGTCGTCGCGGCTGCGGCGTTTGAAGTGGGTGTCGCGAAGCGACGCTGTTAGAACGACTCGCCGGTGATGCGCTCGTAGGCCTCGACGTATTTGGCCCGCGTCTGCTCGACCACGTCGGCCGGCAGCTCCGGCGCCGGCGGCTTTTTGTCCCAGCCGGTCTCCGAGGCCCAGTCGCGCACGAACTGCTTGTCGAAGGAGGGGGGCGTGGCGCCCGGCTGATAGCTGGCGGCCGGCCAGAAGCGCGAGGAATCCGGGGTCAGCACCTCGTCGCCGAGGACGATCTCGGCGCCGGCGCTGCGGCCGAACTCGAACTTGGTGTCGGCGAGGATGATCCCGCGCTGGGCGGCGTGCTGGGCGCCGCGCTTGTAGACCTCGATCGAGATCCGCCGCAGCTCTTCCAGCAGCGCCCGGTCCCCGACGATCTCGGCGGCCCGGTCGAAGTCGACGTTCTCGTCGTGGCCGACGTCGGCCTTGGTGCTCGGGGTGAAGATCGGCTCCGGCAGCTGGTCGGACTCGACCAGGTTGGCGGGCAGCTCGATCCCGCAGACGGCGCCGCTCTCCTGGTATTCCTTCCAGCCCGAGCCGGAGAGGTAGCCGCGGACCACGCACTCGACCGGGTACATCTCCAGCTTGCGAACCCGCATCGCCCGTTCGGCGACCTCCTCGGGCACGTCCTCGGAGATGAAGTGGTTGGGGACGATGTCGCCGGTCAGCCCGAACCAGAAGACCGACATCCGGTTCAGCACCTTGCCCTTGTCGGGGATCGGCGTCGGCATCACCACGTCGTAGGTGGAGATGCGGTCGGAGGCGACCATCAGCAGGTCGTCATCCCACTCGTAGATCTCCCGCACCTTGCCCGAGGAGAGGAGGTTGAGGTCGGCGACGCTCGTCATCGGCGGCGATGCTACCCACCCGGGCCGGGTGCCGACCTTCACCTGTCTGCGAGCTTCATCACACCCCGCATATTGCGGCCTCTGCGATGCTGCCTTCGTGACGTCCGCGGCGCTTCCGCCCGAACCGAAGAGCAGCCCGCTGGTGCAGATGATGCGCTGGTCGTTCCGGCCGATCGCCTTCATGGAGGACTGCCGGCGCCAGTTCGGCGACTCCTTCAGCGTCCGCTTCGTCGGCTTCGAGCGGCCGATGGTGCTGATCTCGGACCCCGAGGCGATCAAGGCGCTCTATCGGGAGCGCGAGCACGGGCTGCCGCCGGGGCGCGACACCGTCCTCGGGCCGATCCTCGGCCAGAAATCGCTGCTCTTGCAGCAGGGGGCAGAGCACCTCAGCCGCCGCAAGCTGATGCTGCCGCCTTTCCATGGCGAGCGCATGCGCTCTTACGAGCAGACGATGACCGAGATCGTGGGCGCCGAGGTCGACTCCTGGCCGCTGCAGACCGAGTTTCCGATCCACACGCGGATGCAGGCGGTGACGCTGGAGGTGATCCTGCGCGTCGTCTTCGGGGTCTCCAGCGGACCGCGGCTCGAGCGCCTGCGGGAGATGCTCGGCGACGTCCTGCAGGAGACCGCCTCGACCGGGCGCCAGATGGTCGGCTTCGCCCTCCAGCGCTTCGGCGGGCCCGGTCCCTTCGCCCGCTTCGACCGCCAGTTGAAAGAAGTCGACGAGCTGCTCTTCGCCGAGATCGCCGAGCACCGCGAGCGGCCGGACCTCGAGGAGCGCGAGGACATCCTCTCGATGCTGATGACCGCCGAGTTCGAGGACGGGACGCGGATGGAGGACCGGGAGCTGCGCGACCAGCTGATGACGCTGCTGCTGGCCGGGCACGAGACGACGGCGACCGCGCTCGCCTGGACCTTCGACCTGCTGCTGCGCCACCCGGCGGCGCTGGCGCGGCTACGAGCCTCGCTCGAGGCCGGCGAGGAGGACTACCTGCGGGCGACGATCTCCGAGTCGCTGCGACTGCGGCCGGTGATCCCGCTGGCCGGGCGGCGGCTGGCGAAGGAGCTCTCGGTCGACGGCCTGACCCTGCCGGCCGGGACCGACGTGACGCCGGCGATCTGGCTCACCCACACCCGCGCCGATCTCTATCCCGAGCCGTTCGCCTTCAAGCCCGAGCGCTTCCTCGAGGACGGCCCCGACACCTACGCCTGGATCCCCTTCGGCGGCAGCGTCCGCCGCTGCATCGGTGCCACCTTCGCCGAGTTCGAGATGCGCGTCGTCCTCCGCGAAGTGCTCACCCGCTGCGAGCTGCGCAAGGCCGACCCGCGCCCCGAGCGCACCGGCCGCCGCAACATCACCCTCTCGCCGAAGGCGGGCACCCCGGTGGTCCTCACCGCCCGCCAGCCGGCGCGCGAGCCGGTCGCAGTCTGACAACACATTTCGCAGGTTTTTGTCTACAGTTCTTCCATGGAGGCACTTCTGGAGAAGGAGGGGAAGGTGGAGAGCTGGAACGACGAGCGGCTGGACGAACTGAGCCGGCGGATGGACAGCGGATTCAAAGAAGTGAGGAGTGAGATGCGGGACGGCTTCGCACGGATGGATTCCCGTCTCGACAGGCTCTTCTACATCCAGCTCCTCTTTATGGGCTCTCTGGCGATCGGTCTCTTGACCGACAAGATCTAGACGCTCAGCCGCCCGACTTGGCGGGGGAGTGCGGGTGCTCCTTCGCCCACTTGGCGATCGTGCCGGAGCCGGAGATCACCTCGCCGTTGTCGAGCACGAGGATCGGCACCTCGTTGGTGCCGCTGAGGCGCTTGACCTCCGCCCGGTCCTCGCCGCGGCTGCCCCAGGTCAGCGGCATCCCGCGGTAGCCCTTCACCGTCTTCAGCTCGTACTCGTAGCCGGCGGCGTCGAGCGCCTTGCCGGCCTTGGCGCAGGGGTGGGCGAAGCTCGGACCGCGCGTCTTCTGGCCGCAGGTGTAGAGGACCATCGGCCAAGCCTAACCGCCTTGGCGAGTCGCGGTGGCGGGATTACGATCGACGGATGGGCGAGGATGCCCCCGCAGAGCGGCTGGCTGTCTCGCAACGGGCGGCGCGACGCCGGCTGCGGAAGGCGGCGCGCAAGCAGAAGGGCGAGCCGCTGAGCTCCGAGGACTGGGCCGCCTACTTCGCGATGGCCTCGGACCCGATGGGGCGGACCGTGAGCCGGATGCTGCGCTCGCTCCCGACCAGCCCCCGCTGCGGCATTTGCGGAGCTCCCTTCTCCGGCTTCGGCAGCCGCCTCCTCCGCCCGCTCGGCTATCGCCCTTCGCGCAAGAGCCCGAACCTCTGCGCGGTCTGCGTGGAGTCGGCACCGCCGGGCGGGATGACCACCGAGGCCGGCGTCCTCTTCGCCGACATCCGCGGCTTTACCCGGCTCTCCGAGCAGCGCGATCCAGAGGAGGTGAGCGCGCTCCTGCGTCGTTTCTACCGCAGCGCCGAGCACGTCCTGCAGGGGCAGGCGAGGGGCGGGGAGATCGTCGCCTCAGCGCGCCTGGTCGAGCGCTTGGACGAACCGCCGCCCGGCGAGCGGATCGAGCTCGACCTGAAGGGGAAGGCGGAGCCGGTCCCCGCCTACCGGATCTGAGCGAGGGCCTCGGCGGCGACGCGTTCGCCGGAGCTGACGGCGCCGTCCATGTAGCCGTTCCAGGCGGTCGCCGTCTCGGCCCCGACCCAGTGCAGCCGGCCGACCGGCTCGCGCAGGGCGCGGCCGTATTCGGTCCAGCCGCCGGTGGTCATCAGGCAGCCGTAGCAGCCGCGCGACTCCGCCGAGGGCAGTGCTACATTCGTAGCATGAACGTAGAAGTTGCTTCTAGGGAGTTGCGGAACCACACCGCCGGACTGCTGCGCAGGGTCGAAGCGGGAGAGAAGATCGTGATCACGCGAAGAGGCAAACCGGTGGCGGATCTGGTGCCTCATCGTCGGGCGGCCTCGCGGTGGTTTACGCCGGACGAGGTCCTGGAGGTAATTGCACAGAACGCTGCCGACCCAGGTCTGAAAGACGACCTGGAGCGACTGGTTGGGGAAAACACGGACGACCTGGGACCTATTCGGTGAACGGACGACCCGAGCGGGGCCTACTCGATACGAGCGTTTTCATCGCCCGCGAGAGCGGGCGGCAGCTGCATCGAGAGCGGCTGCCGAAGGAAGTGGCAATCTCGATTGTCACCAAAGCCGAGTTGCGATTGGGTGTCTTGGCTGCTGCAGATGTAGGGACCAGAGATCGGCGCCTCGTCACCCTCGATTCGATCGCAGAACTCCACGTACTCCCGATATGGGGACCCGTCGAACGGGTGTGGGCGGGAATGCGTGCCTATCTCGCCGCTTCGGGTCGAAGCGTCAAGGTCAATGATCTTTGGATCGCTGCGACTGCAGCTGCCTACGAGATACCGGTGATCACTCAGGACCGCGACTTCGACGCCCTTTCCGGCGTCAACGGCCTGACCGTGGTCGAGGTCTGATCAGGAGCGCAGCGCTTCCAGGCGCTCGAAGATCGCAGGCAGGTGGGTGAGGTAGGCGTTGTAGTCGAAGACGGCGTCGAGGTCGAGGTCGGGGGCGGCCTCGGCGAGGAGGTCGCGGAACTCGGTGCGGGTGTCCCAGGCGCGCTGGGCGTTTTCCTGGACGAGGCGGTAGGCGTCGTCGCGTGGGAGCCCGGACTCGACCAGGGCGGTGAGGGCGCGCTGGCTGAACAGGGCGCCGTGGGTGAGCCCGAGGTTCTCGCGCATGCGGTCCTCGTTGACCTTCATCCCGGCGGCGACCTTGGTCGCCAGGTCCTGCATGTAGTCGAGCAGGATCGTCGCGTCGGGGAGGATGACGCGCTCGGCGCCGGAGTGGGAGATGTCGCGCTCGTGCCAGAGGGCGACGTTCTCGATCCCGGTCTGCGCGTAGCCGCGCAGGACGCGGGCGAGGCCGGTGATCCGCTCGGTGCGGATCGGGTTGCGCTTGTGCGGCATCGCCGAGGAGCCCTTCTGGCCGGCGGCGAACGGCTCTTCGACCTCGCGCACCTCGGTTTTCTGCAGGTTGCGGACCTCGGTCGCGAAGCGCTCGAGCCCGGCGCCGGCGATCGCGATCGCGGTCAGCAGCTCGGCGTGGCGGTCGCGCGGGATGACCTGGGTGGCGACGTCCTCGCGGCCGAGCCCGAGCTTTTGCATCACCCGCGCCTCGACCGCGGGCGGCACCGAGGCATAGGTCCCCACGGCGCCGGAGAGCTTGCCGAAGGCGAGCTGGGCGAACGCCTCCTCCAGCCGGTCGAGGTTGCGGTCCGCCTCGAAGGCGAAGCCGGCGAGCCGCAGGCCGAAGGTGGTCGGCTCGGCATGGACGCCGTGGGTGCGGCCGACGCAGAGGGTGTCGCGGTACTCCAGCGCCCGCGTGACCAGGGCGTCGCGGTAGGCGCAGGCGCCGGCGAGGACGACCTCGCCGGCCCTGCGTAGCTGCAGCGCCAGCGCCGTGTCCAGCACGTCCGAGGAGGTGAGGCCGTAGTGGATCCAGCGGCCGTGCTCGCCGACCGAGGCGGCGACGACGTCGACGAAGGCGGCGACGTCGTGGTCGGTCACCTTCTCGCGCTCTTCGACCGCCTCGACGGTGAACGAGGCCTTCGCCCGCGCGGCCTCCGCCGCCTCCTGCGGCACGACGCCCTCCGCCGCCCAGGCCTCGGTCGCCGCCAGCTCGACCTCGAGCCAGCTCTCCAGCTTCGCCTGCGGGGTCCAGACCGCCCCGATCTCGGGACGGGTGTAGCGGGGGATCACGCGTTGATTATCCGCCCGGCGAGGACGCCGGCGTTTTTGGCGCCGTCGATCGCGACGCAGGCGACCGGGATTCCCGGCGGCATCTGGACGGCCGAGAGCAGGGCGTCGAGGCCGCCGAGGCTCTTGCCGAGGATCGGCACCCCGATCACCGGCAGGTCGGTGTGGGCCGCGGCGACTCCCGGCAGCGCCGCCGACATCCCGGCGCCGGCGATGATCACCTTCAGCCCGCGCATGCGCGCGTTCTGGCAGTACTCGCGGACCAGCTCCGGGTCGCGGTGGGCGCTCATCACCCGCACCTCGTAACGGATCCCCAGCTCCTCCAGCGCCTTGCCGGCGGGTTCCATCTTCGGCTTGTCGTTTTTCGAGCCCATGATGATCCCGACGTGCGGCTCGTCGACCTCGATTTCGGTGAACGCCTCCTCCACCGCCGGCATCGTCACGGGGGCGTCGGGGCGGGGGTCGGACGGGTCGGGAGCGCCGCTCGGCGTCGGCTCCTCGGAGATCTCGGTCATCTCGTTCCTCTCAGGGGGTTCTGTTGGCGATTCTGTTGGTGAACTGGATTAACTTGGTCAGCTGGCGATTCGATCGACGGCGCGGGCGGCGATGTCGGTCCGGATCTGCATCCCATCGAAGGAGATCCGGCGGGCTGCATCGTACGCACGATCGCGAGCATCGGCGGGACTGCTACCCAGACCGGTCACGTTCAGCACCCGACCGCCGGCGGTGACGATCTCGCCGTCGCGTTTTGCGGTGCCGGCGTGGGTGATCTCGGCGAGCTCGGCCGCCGCCTCGAGCCCGGTGATCACGTCGCCCTTGGAAGAGGACTTGGGGTAGCCGGCGGAGGCGAGGACGACGGTCACCGCCCAGTCCTCGCCGAACACGGCCGACATCCCGGCGAGGCCGCCGGGCTCGCGCGCCGCGAGGAAGAGCTCGGCGAGGTCGGAGCGCAGCCGCGGCAGCACCGCCTGGGTCTCGGGGTCGCCGAAGCGGGCGTTGAACTCGAGCACGCTCGGCCCCTCGGCGGTCATCATCAGGCCCGCGTAGAGGACGCCGTGGAAGGGGACGCCGCGCTCGGCCATCCGCGCGACGATCGGCCGGTGCACCCGCTCGACGATCTCCTCGACCTCGGCGGCGCCGAAGCCGGGGACCGGCGAGTAGCTGCCCATGCCACCGGTGTTCGGCCCCTGGTCGCCGTCGAAGATCCGCTTGTAGTCCTGGGCGGGCGCCAGCGGGACCACGTTCTCGCCGTCGCAGAGCGCCAGCAGCGAGAGCTCTTCGCCCTCGAGGAAGTCCTCCATCACCACCGTCGTCTCGCCGAAGCGCCGCTCGGTGAAGAAGACGTCAAGCGCCTCGCGCGCCTCGGCCTCGGTCGAGCAGATGATCACGCCCTTGCCCGCGGCGAGCCCGTCGGCCTTCAGCACGGTCGGGAAGCTCGCCCGGGCCAGTTGCTCGTCGGCCTCCTCGCGGCTGCGCAGGAGCGCGTATCCGGCGGTCGGCACCCCCGCCTCCTCCATCAGCTCCTTGGCGAACGCCTTCGAGCCCTCGATCTCGGCCGCCGCCTTACGCGGGCCGAAGGCGGGGATCCCCGCCTCCTCCAGCGCATCGACGGCGCCGGCGACCAGCCCCGCCTCGGGCCCGATCGCGACCAGGTCGACTCCATGGCTCTTGGCCGCCCCGACGATCGCCGCCGCGTCGTCGGCGGCGACCTCCGGCAGGCACTCGGCGTCGGCGGCGATCCCCGCGTTGCCCGGCGCGCAGAGAACGTCGTCGACCTGCGGCGAGCGCCGCAGCGCCTTGACGATCGCGTGCTCGCGACCGCCCCCGCCGACTACGAGAACCTTCAACGGCTTGCGCCTACAGCGAGGAAGACAGATCCTCGGCCGGCAGCGCCGCCAAGGTCTGGCTGGTCATCGTCCCCCGCGAGCCGAGCTCAACCGAGACCTTGGCCATCGTCTTCTCGTCGGGAGCCTCGACCACGGTGACAAAGTCGTACTGCCCCAGCGTCGCGTACTGCGACACCACTTTGACCCCCATCTGCTCGACCTCCCGGTTCACCTCGGCGATCCGCCCCGGATGGTTCTTCAGCGTCCGCACACCCTCCGCGGTCAAGTTCGTAAGCATCAAAAAAGTAGGCATCCGTTCCTCCCAGGGTCTCGATGGCCGTCGAACCCAAAGGTATCTCAGCCACTGTCGCTAGGAGGAATGGGTGTCCCCTGGCCGACCGGCGTCCTCTTGCCGGCACAGACCACTCAGCGAGAGAAGCTCAGTTAAAGGCCGGCAACCCAGGGAGGTCAGGGGACACCCATTCCTCCCTACAAGAGAACGCTAGTACCCAGGCGGATGCCGCACCACGAAGCCATCCGGATACGGAGGCTCCACATGCCACCTCGGCCCGGTTCCTTCGGCGTCGCCGACCGTGTCCCAGCGCAGGCCCGCCACCGTCATGTAGGTGTGGGTGGCGTTGGCGTAGATGGTGATCCAGCGGCCGGGGCCGGGTTCGCCGTAGCTCTCCAGCGAGCCGGAGGTGAGGGGGGTGTCGAGGAGGCCGCCGCCGTAGAGGGCGAAGGAGACGGCGCCGGAGCAGTCGTAGCCGTAGGAGTACCAGGAGCCGTGGCCGCCGCCCCAGACGTAGGGGGTGTCGGCGATCGAGTTGGCGGCGGCGATCACGGCCTTGATCGCGGGCGGGGCGCTGCGGGGGGCGGCGGCGAGGCCCTCGGGGGTGAGGACGGCGTTCGCGCCCGGTGCTTCGAAGCCGGTCGCCAGCGGGGCGATCCGCCAGTCGATGTAGCGGACTTTGCAGCCGCCTTCGATTTCACCGGCCTCCTGCAGGACCTCGTCGACGTACCACTCGGCCTGGTTGTGGGTGAAGACTCCGGCCTGGATGCCGCCGCGCGACCACATCAATCGCGCCAGGGTGGCCGCCGCGTCGTCGATGTCGTTGTGGCGGACCTTGCCGTCGTTGTCACCGTCGACCGCGTAGCGGCGCCACTCCATGCCGTCGAGGCCGAGGCCGCTTTCGACCCGCAGCTGGCGCTTGCTGAGGTTGCGGCCGAAGTTCGACTCGAGACGGGCGATCGCCGCAAGCGTCCAGACGCCGCGCTTGCCGAGTTCGTAGCGCGCGGCCGCCTGCTCGAAGGCGGCCAGGTACTCCTCCGGGATCTTCTGCTTCCAGTCGGGCGCCGGTTCGCAGCGCAGGACCTGGATCTGCGGCCCGAGGCCGACCGCGCTGAAGGAGTTGCTGCCGACTTCGTCGGCGTAGCAGCCGGCGTTGGCGAGCACCTCTTCGACGTACCAGTCGGCGTGGTTGTAGGCGAAGATCGCGCCGTAGGTGTCGGCCGGCATCCCCGCCGCTTTCAGGTAGCCGGCGGCGGCGTAGATCGCGTCTTCGGGGTTGTTCGGGTCGGCGACGCCGTCGCCGTTGGCGTCGACCCCGTAGCTGGCCCAGGTTTCCGGCATGAACTGCATCCACCCGACCGCGCCGGCCGAGGAGGGGCCGAGGTTGCTGCCGAAGGCCGTCTCGATCGCGTTGATGCCGGCGAGGATCGCCGGGCCCTGCGGCCCGAGGCCGTACTGGGCCGAGGCGCGCTGGTAGATCGGGATCAGGACCGGCGGCACGCCGCTGATCGCGCAGCTGGAAGCGGGCAGGGAGGGGATCGCGAAGGTGGTCGGGCTCGGCGTCGTGGTCGCGCCGGTCGGCGTTTCCGTTTCCGCGGGTTCAGCCGCCGCGCCGCCGGTGCCGGACTTGCCCTTACCGGCGTCGAGGCCGCCGCTCGGCGGCGGCGTCTTCGTGGCCGGAGGCGGGGGAGACACCAGCGTCGCCCCGTGCTTGACGGTCGGTTCCTCCGCCGGGGGCGGCACGAACTGTTCGGCCGGTTCGGGGGTCGGCGTCGTCGGGGTCGCGCTCGCCGGAGCTTCGACCGTCGTTTCCGCCGACGGCGTCGCCGCCGATTCGGCCTCGGCCCGCGCCACCGCGACCGGCACCGCCAGGGCCACCGTCGCCGCCGCGGTCGCCGCCACCGCCCTGATCTTGGCCGCCCGCTCCATCAGCCGAGGACGTTGGTGACCCGCCAGCCCTGGTCTTTCAGCTGTTCCATTTCCAGCCGCAGCTCGCTGGTCGCGCCGACCCGCAGCAGCGAGACGCTGAGCGGGTAGATCGTGCCGTGCGAGGGAGCGGGGACGATGTTGAGGACCTTGGCCTTCGGCACCTCGACGCCGGCGGGCTGTCGCGGCGGCCGGCGCATCAGGGCCTTGGTCAGCTCCGGGGTCGCCGTCGCGCCGAAGGCTTTGCGGACGGCGGTTTCGTCGCCGCCGGTCTCGTAGACGACGAAGGCGTCGGCGAATTTGCGGGCGACGGCGACCGCGGCCGGGCCGGCGGGCGGACCGTCGGGCAGGTCCGCGGGGCGGGCGCTCGAGGTCGTGGCGTCGGCGGCGGTGGCGCGGGCGGCGGGGGAGGAAGTGATGGTGTCGGTTGCCGGGTCGCCGGTGTTGGCGGCCGCGGCGGCGGGGGCAGCGGTTTCGACGCCCTTCGATTCGCCGACCTTCTCCTCGCCTTCGACGGGCTTGAAGACCGGGGCGGCGCCGTGGAGGGTGGGCTCCGGTTCCGGCTCTGCTTCAGGTGCGGGGGCGGTCGGCGCCGGCTCAGGCGTCCGGTTACTGACGACGGCCACCGGGCTCGCCGAAGTCGGCTGGGAGCTCCCGGACCCGAGCAGCGAGAAGCCGCCGATCCCGAGACCCAGCGCCAGGACGACGGCGCCGCCGGCGACGGCGGCACGGCCGCGGTCGCCGAGCCCGAGCAGCCGGTCCTCGACCGGCCACAGCAGGTGCTCACGCAGCGCCAGCGAGAGGTCCTCGAAGGCCTCCGGCGGGCGGCGCTGCGGCCGCGCGTTGATCGGGGTCGGGTCGTTCTCGGTGAAGTCTGCCATCAGGGTCTGCCGGGTCTCTCCCATGGTCCAGCTTGAACAGGACTATTAAAGAGCACCTTTAGGTTGTTGTTGTTTCGGCAGAACCGGCCGGGAATTTGAGCCCCGGCAGCGGGCATTGCGCCCGCTGCCACGCGGCTACGCCGCAGCGCTTGCAGCAGGCGTCCCGGCGCGCTCGAAGACGATTTCGCCGTCGGCGGCGTCGACCCGCACCACGTCGCCCTCGCTGAACTCGCCCTCGAGGATCTTCAGCGCCAGCTTGTCGACCAGCTGTTTCTGGATCACCCGCTTCAGCGGCCGCGCCCCGTAGGTGGGGTCGTAGCCGAGGTTGCCGAGCAGGGTGCGGGCGTCGTCGGTGAGCTCGATCTCGATGCCGCGCTCGGCCACCCGGCCGACCAGCTGGTTGACCTGGAGCTCGACGATCCGGCCGATATCGGCCTTCGAGAGCCGGTGGAAGATCACCGTGTCGTCGATCCGGTTGAGGAACTCGGGCTTGAAGGTCGATGCAAGCACCTCTTCGATCGCCTCGCGGATGCCCTCGTCGACCTGGTCGCCGACGATCCGGTCGGAGCCGACGTTGGAGGTCATGATCAGGACGGTGTTGGTGAAGGAGACCGTGCGGCCCTGGCCGTCGGTCAGCCGCCCGTCGTCCATCAGCTGCAGCAGCGTGTTGAAGACGTCGGGGTGGGCCTTCTCGATCTCGTCCAGCAGGACCACCGCGTAGGGCCGCCGCCGCACCGCCTCGGTCAGCTGGCCGCCCTCCTCGTAGCCGACGTAGCCGGGGGGCGCGCCGATCAGCCGGGAGACCGTGTGCTTCTCCATGTACTCGGACATGTTGAGGCGGACGATCGCCTGCTCGGAGTCGAACATGAACTCGGCCAGCGCCTTCGCCAGCTCGGTCTTGCCGACTCCGGTCGGGCCGAGGAAGAGGAAAGAGCCGATCGGTCGATTCGGGTCGGACAGGCCCGCCCGCGAGCGCCGCAAGGCGTTGGAGACCGCGGCGATCGCCTCGTCCTGGCCGATCACCCGTTCGTGCAGCCGCTCCTCCATCTTGATCAGCTTCTCGACCTCGCCCTCCATCAGCCGGCTGACCGGGATCCCGGTCCATTTGGCGACGACCTCGGCGATGTCCTCCTCGGTGACTTCGTCGGCGAGCATCGTGCCGCCGCCGGCGTGCACCTCCTCCAGCCGCGCCTGTTGTTCAGCCACTTTCGCTTCCAGTTCGGGGATCAGGCCGAATTTGAGTTCGGCGGCACGCGCGAGGTCGGTCTCGCGTTCGGCCCGCTCGACCTCCTGCCGCGCCTCCTCTAGCTCGGCCTTCGCCGCATTGATCTGCTCGAGTGGCTCTTTCTCGTTCTGCCACCGGGTCCGCAGCGCCTCGGCCTCCTCGCGCAGGTTCGCGAGGTCCTCCTCCAGCGTCCCGAGGCGAGCCTTCGAGGGCTCGTCGGTCTCTTTCTTCAGCGCCTGGCGCTCGATCTCCAGCTGCTGGATCCGCCGCTCGACCTCGTCGATCTCGGTCGGCACCGAGTCGATCTCGATCTTCAGCCGCGAGGCGGCCTCGTCGATCAGGTCGATCGCCTTGTCGGGCAGGAAGCGGTCGGCGATGTAGCGCTCGGAGAGAGTGGCGGCGGCGACGATCGCCGAGTCGGAGATGCGGACCCCGTGGTGGTTTTCGTAGCGCTCCTTCAGCCCGCGCAGGATCGCGATCGTGTCGTTCATGTCGGGCTCGCCGACCAGCACCGGCTGGAAGCGCCGCTCCAGCGCCGCGTCTTTCTCGATGTGCTTGCGGTACTCGTCGAGCGTGGTCGCGCCGACCGCGCGCAGCTCGCCGCGCGCCAGCATCGGCTTCAGCAGGTTGGCGGCGTCGACCGCGCCTTCGGCGGCGCCGGCGCCGACGATCGTGTGGAGCTCGTCGAGGAAGAGGACGATCTGGCCCTCGGCCTGCTGCACCTCGTTCAGCACCGCTTTCAGCCGCTCCTCGAACTCGCCCCGGTATTTCGAGCCGGCGAGCAGCGAGCCGATGTCGAGCGCGATCACCCGCCGGTCGCGCAGGCTCTCGGGCACGTCGCCCTTGACGATCCGCTGCGCCAGCCCCTCGACGATCGCCGTCTTGCCGACGCCGGGGTCGCCGATCAGCACCGGGTTGTTCTTGGTCCGGCGGGAGAGGACCTGGATCACGCGGCGGATCTCCTCGTCGCGCCCGATCACCGGGTCGAGCTTGCCGCTCTCGGCCTCGGCGGTGAGGTCGCGGCCGAATTTCTCCAGCGCCTGCGCGTTGTCCTCGGCGTTCGGCGAGGTCACTTTTGCCGGCCCCTGCACGGCCTTGACCGCCCGCTCGAGCTCCGCGCGGTCGGGCAGCAGGTCGGAGACGCCGGAACCGTCCTCGGCCAGCGCCAGCAGCAGGTGCCCGACGGTGATGTAGCTGTCGCCGAACTTCGCCATCTCCTGCTCGGCGCCGCGCAGCACCCGCGCCAGGTTCGAGGACATCTGCGGCTCGGCGCCGTCGCCCAGCGTCGGCAGCTTCGCGATCGCGTCGTTCGCCTGCGCCCGCACCGTCGCCGGCTCGGCGCCGACCCTCTGCAGGACCGGGATCGCCATCCCTTCGGGCTGGTCGAGCAGCGCCAGCAGCAGGTGGGCGGAGGCGATCTCCGGGTTCTGGCGCGCCCGCGCCAGCTCCTGGGCCGCCGCTACCGCTTCCCTCGATTTCTCGGTGAATCGATCAGCCTGCATCAGCCCTCGTCTCCGTTCTCGTTTCCGTTCGTTTCGATCTCCTCGATCCGCTTGCGCAACCGCTCGTTTTCGGCCCGCAGCCTCTGTACCTGTCCTTCCAGCGCCAGCACCATTTCCACCCCGGCGAGGTTCAGTCCCTGGGCGGTCATCTGCTGGATCCGCCGCAGCCGCTCGACGTCGCGCTGGGAGTAGAGGCGGGTGTTTTTCGGCGAGCGCTTCGGCGCGATCAGCCCGCGCTGCTCGTAGATCCGCAGGGTCTGCGGGTGCATCTCCGCCAGTTCGGCGGCGACCGAGATCATGAACACGCCCTGGTCCTGGTCGAAGCTCGCTTTCACCCGCCGCCGGTAGGTGGCCATCAGCGCGCCGCCTTTCGCAAGAGCTCGGCCCGCGGGTCGCCGCCGTTCAGCTTCTCGGCCAACTCGTCGACCGCCTGCAGCTGCTCCTCGCTGAGCTCCTCCGGCATCTGGATCTCGAGCCGGTAGCGGATGTCGCCGTTGCCGCCGCGTTTCTTCGGCGGCCCCTCGCCGCGCAGCCGCTGGACCGAGCCGTGCTTGGTCCCGGGCGCGACCTTGATCCTCTTCGTCCCGTTCAGCGTCGGCACCTCGATCGTGCCGCCCCGCAGCGCCTCCGGCACGGTGATCGGCACCGCCACCTCGAGGTTGCCGTCGTCGAGCCGCTTGAAGACGGGAGAGCTGGCGACCCGGGTGGTGACGTAGAGGTCGCCGGGCGGGCCGCCGCGGGGGCCGTCCTCGCCCTTGCCGGCCAGCCGGATGCGGCTGCCGTCCTTGACCCCGGCGGGGACGTTGACCTTGTAGCGCTTGGTCTGCTGGGTGAGGCCGGAGCCGCCGCAGGTCGGGCAGGGGTCCTCGATGATCTGGCCGGCGCCGCCGCACTGCGGGCAGGGCTGGCTGATCGAGAAGAGGCCCTGGCCCTGGGACTCGACGCCGCGGCCTTCGCAGCGCGGGCAGGTGGTGGGGGAGGTGCCCGGTTTGGCACCGCTGCCATGGCAGGTGCCGCAGCGGCTCGCCTTCGGGACCGTGACGCTGATCTGGGCGCCGTTGATCGCCTGGTCGAAGCTCAGCTGCACTTCGGTCTCGAGGTCACGCCCGCGCACCTGTTGGGACTGGGCGCGACCGCCGCCGCGGTTGAACATCCCGCCGAGGATGTCCCCGAAGTCGAAGCCGCCGAAGCCCCCGGGGCCGGTCCCGAACGGTCCCTGGCCGCCGCTGCCGAAGCCGGGGAAGACGGTTCCCTCGTCGTACTCCTTGCGCTTCTCCGGGTCGCCGAGGATGTCGTAAGCGGCGGAGATCTCCTTGAACCTGTCCTCCGCCTCTTTGTCGTCCGGGTTGCGGTCAGGGTGATATTTCCGGGCAAGCTTCCGGTACGCCTTCTTGATCTCCTCATCGGAGGCCTTCTTCGAGACCCCCAACGTCTTGTAGAGCTCGTCAGCCACAGTCCTCCTACGCGCTCACCACGACCCGCGCCGGCCGCACCAACTGGTCACCGAGCGCGTAGCCCTTCTGCAGCACCTCGACAACGACCCCGCTCTCGGCACCCTCGACAGGCTGGGTGGAGAGGGCCTCGTGCTTAGTCGGGTCGAACTTGTCGCCCTTGGGATCAACGGGCTCGACCCCGTTGCGCGAAAGCGTCTCGCGGAGCCCGGAGAGCACCATCTCGACCCCGTCACGTAGCGCCGCACCATCCTCGGCAGCCTCCAACGCCCGCTCCAAGTTGTCGACCGCGTCGATCACTTCCCGAGCGACCTCGATCTTTCCTCGCAGCTGGGCTTCCTGCGTCTGCGCAGCGGCCCGCTTCCGAAAGTTCTCGAAGTCAGCCTTCGTCCGCCGAGCCAGTTCGAGGTACTCCTCCTTCTGCTGCTCAGCGTCAGCCAGCAGCTTCTCGAAGTCCTCCTCGACGGCCTGAGCCCCATCCTCAGACGCCCCTCCCGTGGGTGACGTCGTAGGGGGGACCGTCTCCTGCGTAGTTGCAGGAGACGGTGGGTCCCCTGCGGCGGCAGGACCCGCGGGCCTAGCGGTCTCGTCCTGAAGGTCGTCCTGAGGAGCGCTCATTTGCCCTCCTCGTCGACCACCTCAGCATCGACAACCTCCTCCTCATCGGAGGCAGCGCCGTTCTCAGTCGGACCCTCCGAAGCAGCCTCAGCCGAAGCCGCCGCGTAGATCTGCTCGGACGCTTTGGTCATCGCCGTCGTTAGCGCCTCTACCTTCGAGTCCAGCTCCTCTTTCGAGCCCGACTCCAGCGACTCGCGGACGTCCTTGACCGCGGCACGGACGTCCTCCTTGGTCGAGTCGTCGACTTTGTCGCCGGCCTCCTCGATCGCTTTCTCCGCCTGGTAGGCCGAGTTCTCGGCGAGGTTCCGCGCTTCGGCCAGCTCGCGCTGTTTGCGGTCCTCGTCGGCGTGGCTCTCGGCGTCGGAGACCATGCTCTGGATTTCCTCGTCAGAGAGGCCGGAGCCGGATTTGATCTCGATCTTCTGCTCTTTGCCGGTGCCTTTGTCGGTCGCGGTGACGTTGATGATCCCGTTGGCGTCGATGTCGAAGGCGACCTCGATCTGCGGCATGCCGCGCGGCGCCGGCGGGATGCCGGTGAGCTGGAATTTGCCCAGGCTCTTGTTGCCGCTGGCCATCTCGCGCTCGCCCTGCAGCACGTGAATCTCGACGCTCGGCTGGTTGTCCTCGGCGGTCGAGAAGACCTCCGACTTCTTCGTCGGGATCGTCGTGTTGCGCTCGATCAACTTCGTCATCACGCCGCCTTTGGTCTCGATCCCCAGCGTCAGCGGGGTCACGTCCAGCAGCAGCACGTCCTTGACGTCGCCGGCCAGCACGCCCGCCTGGATCGCCGCGCCGACCGCCACGACCTCATCGGGGTTGACGCCCTGGTGCGGCTCCTTGCCGGTCAGCTCTTTGACCTTCTCCCGCACTGCGGGCATCCGGGTCATGCCGCCGACGAGGACGACGTGGTCGACCTCGGTATCGGCGTCTTTCAGCGCCTGTTTCACCGGCCCGACCACGCGGTCGAGCAGCTCCCTCGTCAGCTCGTCGAGTTTCGAGCGGGTGAGCTTGAGGTCGAGGTGCTTCGGCTGCCCCTCGACGGCGGTGATGAACGGCAGGTTGATCTGCGTCTCCTGCGCCGAGGAGAGCTCGATCTTCGCCTTCTCCGCCGCCTCGTAGAGGCGCTGCAGCGAGTTCTTGTCCTGGGCGAGGTCGACACCCTGGTCGCGTTTGAACTCCGCCACCAGCCACTCGACGATCGCTTTGTCCCAGTTGTCGCCGCCGAGGTGGTTGTCGCCGGCGGTCGCTTTCACCTCGAAGACGCCGTCGCCGATTTCCAACACCGAGACGTCGAAGGTGCCGCCGCCGAGGTCGAAGACGAGGATCGAGTGGTCGGCCTCCTCTTTCTCCAGCCCGTAGGCGAGCGAGGCGGCGGTCGGCTCGTTGATGATCCGCTTGACCTCGAGCCCGGCGATCTTGCCGGCGTCCTTGGTCGCCTGCCGCTGGTCGTCGTTGAAGTAGGCGGGGACGGTGATGACGGCGCTGTCGACGGTGTCGCCGAGCTTCATTTCGGCGTCGGTCTTCAGCTTCTGGAGGATCATCGCGCTGATCTCCGGCGGGCTGTACTGCTTGCCGCGCACGTCGACGCGGACGTCGCCGTTGGGGCCGGCCTCGACCTTGTACGGGACGATCGTCTCCTCCTCTTTGACTTCGGCCTCCTTGCGGCCCATGAAGCGCTTGATCGAGAAGATCGTGTTCTCCGGGTTCATCACCGCCTGGCGTTTGGCGACGGTGCCGACGAGGCGCTCGCCGCCCTCCGTGAACGCGACAACAGACGGGGTCGTGCGCCCGCCCTCGGCGTTCTCCAGAACGGTGGGCTCGCCGCCCTCCATCACCGCCACGCACGAGTTGGTCGTGCCGAGGTCGATTCCGATCGTCTTTGCCACTTTTCGCTTTCCTCCAGGGATTCTTGGGGTTCTAATGAAGTTCTGTTGATGAAGCTCTAAAAATCTAAGCGCCAGTATGGCAGATTTTAATGCGATTACAAGGAAGGCCCTATAGTGATTCGGGTCACGCGGGAGCCGGGTAGCCCAGGGGGAGAGGAGGGCGACTCGGACGGAGGCGCCTCGCAACAGGTCCCCGGGAAAGGGGCCGTGGAAGAGGAGGAAGACTTTGAGTTCCGCACTGACCCGCCGGCTGTTCGCGCCGGCAATCGCCCTGGCGATGGTCTTGGCCCTGCTGCTGATGCCGAGCCTGGCCCTTGCCAAGAAGGACGACCACAGCGACAACGGCAAAGGCAAGGTCGCCTCTGTCATGACCCGCAACCTCTACCTCGGGGCTGACCTGGGGCCGGTGATCGCCGCCGAAAACACCGAACAGGTGGTGAGCGCGAGCGGCGCGGTCCTGCGCGACGTCATCGCCAACGACTTCCCGACCCGGGCGAAAGGGCTGGCGGACGAGATCCTGCGTACAAAGCCCGACCTGGTCGGCCTGCAGGAGGTCTCGCTCTGGCAGACGACGCCGATAACCCCGGCGGGCAAAGCGCTGACGATCGACTACCTCGAACTGCTCCTCAACCAGCTCAACCGCGGCCCTGACCGCTACGAAGTGGTCGTCGTCCAGAACGAGTTCGGAACCGAAACGCCGGCCGACGTGAACGGAGTCGAAAACGACGGCCCGGGCGGCGAACTGGCCGATGCCGAGGTGCTCGGCAAACTGCTGATGCGCGACGTCATCCTCGCCCGGACGGGCGCCGGCGTCCACACCTGGAACGCCGGCGGCGGCAACTTCAAAACCCTGCTGGAACTGGAAGTCGGCGGCCAACCGGTGGCGGTCAAACGCGGCTGGACCGCGACCGACGCCCGGGTCCGCGGCAGCGAGCCGTTCCACTTCGTCAACACCCACCTGGAGGCGTTCCACCCGCTGGTCCGCCAGGCCCAGGCGGCCGAGCTGGTGGCCCCGGGCGGCCCGGCGACGAGCGACCTGCCGGTCGTCCTGGTCGGTGACCTCAACTCCGACGACGACACCGTCTCAGGTGCCGATCGGCTCGCCTACCAGGTGCTGCTGGCGGCGGGCTTCGTCGAGCGCAGCACGAACGATCCGCTCTCCTGCTGCCTCAACTCGCCCCTGCTGGCAGTCGGCAAAGGCGGCAGCGTCTCCGACTTCGACCACCAGGTCGACCACGTGATGACGAACGATCCCGCCGGGATCAAGCTGGAGAGCTCGGAGGTGACGGGCCTGCTGCCGGTCAACGGCTTCTGGGACTCCGACCACGCCGGGGTCTACAGCGCCCTGAGGTTCACGCGCTAAGCGCGTTCGGTGCGAGGGGGGCGGGCCACCGCCTCCCTCGTCGTCGCTAGCCCTGGCCGGCGGTGTAGGCGACGAACGCGGCCACTTCCTTGGCCTGCATCTCGTTGAGGATGCCGCCGGGCATGCGCCCGGGAGTTTCGCTGTTGATGCCGTTTTCGACCGCGTTGAGGACGCGGCCTTCGATCGCTTCGGCCGATTCCTTGACTTTTTTCGGGTCGCCTTCCGGCGGGCCGGTCGGCGCCAGCAGTTCGTCGAGGTCGGGGCCGTAGTTGCCGTCGGTCCCGGCCGAGGCGAGCGAGTGGCAGGTGCCGCAGTTGGTCTGGAACAGCGACTGGCCGTCCTTGAGGTTGGCGGCGACCTTCTCGTCGCCGCTTTCGCCGTCGCCCTTGGCACGGAAGGCCGCGAAGGGAATGACGACCGCGAGGACGAGAACGAGGACCCCGAACCAGATGAAGGTGCGCTTGCTCATTTAGCGGCGCGCATACTACTGGCGCCCGCCCCTGTGCGGTTCTCCCGGTACCAGGGGCACATCCGTCGCAGCGCGCACTCGCCGCAGCGCGGTTTCGGGCGGCAGACGGCGCGGCCGTGCCGGATCAGGTTGACGTGGAACTCGTGGGCGTCCGCGGGCGGGACGATCGCCAGCATCTCGTCGTGGGCCTTCTCGAAGGAGGCCTTGGCGGGGAAGAGGCCGAGCCGGCCGCCGACCCGGTGGACATGGACGTCGACCGGGATCTCCGGGATCCCCCAGGTGAAGATGAGGACGCAGGCGGCGGTTTTGCGGCCGACGCCGGGCAGGTCGAGCAGGAAATCGAGGGACTCGTTGCGCGGTGCGGTCTCGGTCCAGTCGAGGTCCGGCGGGTCGCCGAGCCGCTCGAGGATCGCCTGGATCCGCGGCGCCTTCTGCTTCGCCAGCCCGCCGGGGCGGATCGCCTCCTCGAGCTCGCCCACCGGCGCGTCCCGCACTTCCTCCCAGCCGGGGAAGCGCTCGCGCAGCGCCGCGTATGCCCGGTCGCGGTTGCGGTCGTTGGTGTGCTGGGAGAGCACCGTCTTGACCAGCTCCCCGACCGGGTCCCCGTGCGGCTCCTCCGGCGGCACCCCGTACATCTCCCGCAGCCGGTCCCGGATCGCCCGCACCCTGCGCTTGTCCGGCCGCTTCCAGCTCACCCGCGGGACCCTAGTGACCGTTAACAGCGGAGCTACAATTGGCTGTTCCCGTGTCTCGCGCTTTCGCTGCCATAGGAGCCAAGCTGCCCCAGGGTTGGGGCGATCTAGGCCGCCAGATCGGCATCCTCGTCGGTGTCGACGTCATCTACGAGCTCGGCCGCGGGCTTGCCGACGGCAGCCGCACCGAGGCGCTCGGCCACGGCGCCCAGGTGATCGACTTCGAGCGCAGCATCGGCACCCTGTTCGAGCCCAGCGTGCAGAGCTTCTTCCTGTCTACTCACTGGGTCATCGATCTCGCCAACCAGCTCTACCTCAACGCCCAGTTCTCGATCGCGCTCGGCTTCCTGGTCTGGCTCTACCTCTTCCGCAACCAGTCCTACTACTTCGTCCGCAACATGTTCGTCGTCTCGATGTGCCTGGCGCTGATCGGCTACGTCGGCTACCCGACGGCGCCGCCGCGGATGTTCCCGCAGGACGGCTTCGTCGACACGATCACCGACTTCTCGGGCGTCAACCACGACTCGACTCTGGCCAAAGTCTTCATCAACCCCTATGCGGCGGTGCCGAGCATGCACTGCGCCTTCGCGATGATGATCGGCGGGACCGGGGTGATGGTCTGCCGCCGCTGGTGGTCGAAAGCCTGGTGGGCCTTCTGGCCGATCCTGATCACCTGGGTGGTGATCGTCACCGGCAACCACTACTGGGTCGACGCGGTGCTCGGTTGGCTCGTCGCCCTTTCCGCCTTCGCGATCGCCCGCGGCGCCCTCGCTCGCGCTCGCCCGGAAGCCTGGGCCTGGCGCCCCCCGGCTCCGCGCGAGGCCGAGGCGTAATAGCCTGACTTCCGATGGGACCCCCCGCGCCGCCCCGGCGCAGCAGCAGCCGTGCCGGCGCCCGCAACGGGCAAGAGCTGAGGTCGTATGCCCGCAACCGGCTGATCGAGTCCCGGCTCACCCCGAACGCGATCTCGCTGATGGGCCTGGTCGGCAACCTGGTCGCCGCCGCGCTGGTCACCCAGCGGCTCTTCTTCCTCGCCGGCATCGCCTTCATCCTCGGCTCGGTGATGGACACGCTCGACGGCCGCTACTCGCGGATGTCGGGCAAGGGGACCCTCTTCGGCGCCTTTCTGGACTCGACGCTCGACCGGATCGAGGAGGGGATCGTCCTCGCCGCCGTCGCCGGCTACTTCGCAGCCGAAGGGCGCGACTTCGCGGCAGCGATGTGCGTGGTCGCCGTGCTCTTCTCGCTGATGGTCTCCTACACCCGCGCCCGGGCCGAGGCGCTCGGAGTCGAATGCAAGGTCGGATTGGCGACCCGGCCCGTCCGCGTGGTGATACTTTCGATCGGCTTGTTATTCGCCAAGGGCGCCGGTCTGGGCGACTTCGAACTGCTGGCGCCGGCGGTCTACGCGATCGCCGCCTTGACGATATTCACCACCTTCCAGCGGGTATGGCATGTGAGAAACGAGCTTTCCGGCGAGGTCTCCGGCGTCAAAGAGGACGACGGCGGCGCCGCGGGGGACGTGTAACCAGCGAAGCCGCCAGGTGTCTGAAGCCACCCAGCGCAATCCAGGAGGACTTCGATTTCAATGAGTGAGAGCAACGGAGCTAACGGCAACGGCCACACCAATGGCGTCGGCCGCTCGGACGAGAAGGTCCGCGTAGCGATCGTCGGCGTCGGCAACTGCGCCAACAGCTTCATCCAGGGCGTCCAGTACTACAAGGACGCCGACCCGGCCGACGAAGTGCCGGGGCTGATGCACGTCGAGCTCGGCGGCTACCACGTGCGCGACGTCGAGTTCGTCGCCGCCTTCGACATCGACCAGGAGAAGGTCGGCAAAGACCTCTCCGAGGCGATCTGGTCGGGGCAGAACGACACGATCAAGTTCGCCGACGTACCGAACCTCGGCGTCAAGGTCGAGCGCGGGATGACCCACGACGGGCTCGGGAAGTACCTGAAAGAGAAGATCACCAAGGCGCCGGGCGAAACCGCTGACGTCGTCGGCATCCTCAAAGAGACGAAGGCCGACGTCCTCGTCTGTTACCTGCCGGTCGGCTCCGAGGAGGCGACCAAGTGGTACGTCGAGCAGGCGCTGAAGGCGGGCGTCGGCTTCGTCAACTGCCTGCCGGTCTTCATCGCCCGCGAGGACTACTGGGACAAGCGCTTCCAGGAGGCCGGGCTGCCGATCATCGGCGACGACATCAAGAGCCAGGTCGGGGCGACGATCGTCCACCGGGCCCTGGCGCGCCTCTTCCACGACCGCGGCGTGCGGCTGGAGCGGACCTCGCAGCTGAACGTCGGCGGCAACATGGACTTCTACAACATGCTCGAGCGCGAGCGGCTGGACTCGAAGAAGATCTCGAAGACCAACGCCGTCACCTCGATCATGGGGCACGAGCTGCCCAAGGAGGACGTCCACGTCGGCCCGTCGGACTACGTCGCCTGGCTGACCGACCGCAAGTGGGCGCACATCCGGCTCGAGGGCAAAGCCTTCGGCGACGTGCCGCTGACCGCCGAGCTGAAGCTCGAGGTCTGGGACTCGCCGAACTCCGCCGGCGTCGTCATCGACGCGGTGCGGCTGATCAAGCTGGCGCTGAACAACGGCGTCGCCGGCCAGCTCGACGGCCCCTCCAGCTACCTGATGAAGAGCCCGCACACGCAGCGTCCCGACGACGAGGCCCGCGAGCAGACGGAGGAGTTCATCCTCGAGAACGCTCGCGGCAAGAGCCTGCCCGGCACCCAGGCAGAGACTCCGAGCACCGCTCAGGCCTAAAGTCCCCGGCGTGACCCCCGCGCCGCTCTCGATCGCCCAGGTCTTCCCGGTTCGCCGATCCGGGGCGAACCCGGCGGCGCGGTTCGCGGGCGCCGTCTCCGAGGAGCTGGAGCGGCGGGGGCACGAGGTGCTGCGGATATCTACCGGGGATCCGGTCAAACGGCTGCTGAAAGGGCAGCGGCCGGACATCGTCCACGTTCACGATCCCTTCGCGCCGAGCGCGCCCTCGGCGGCGCTGCGCCACTCCTACTCGCTCAACGTCGCCACCTTCCACGACCCGCGCGAGAGGGTGCTGGCGACCCAGGTGGCGCGGCCGCTGGTGGAGATCTTCTTCGGCCGGATCGACGCGCGGACGGTGACCCGGCCGGAGACGGCGCAGCTGCTGGAGCGCTTCTTCCCGGCGGGCTACGAGGTGCTGGGGGATGGGGGCGCGGACGGCGCCGAGCCGAACTGGTCCGCGATCGCCGACGAGCTGGAAGTGATCTACCGGCGCCTGCTCGACCGCCGCCACCCGCCTGACGGCGACCCGGAGATCCGCGAGCGGATCTCGAAGCGGCCGCTGATCGAGGTCGACCTGCACATGCACACCGACCACTCCGGCGACTGCGCCACCCCGGTCGACGTCCTCATCCACACGGCGCGGGACCGCGGCCTCGGGGCGATCGCGGTCACCGACCACACCGAGGTCTCCGGGGCGCTGGAGGCGCGCAAGCTGGCCGAAGAGCTCGACGACATCAAGGTGATCGTCGCCGAGGAGGTGAAGACCGCCGAGCAGGGCGAGGTGATCGGCCTCTTCCTCGAGGAGAAGATCCCGAAGGGGCTGACGATGGCGGAGACGATCGCCGAGATCCGCCGCCAGGGCGGGCTCGTCTACGTGCCGCACCCGTTCGACCGCTTCCACTCGGTCCCCGACTACGAGCACCTGCTCGACATGGTCGAGGAGATCGACATCCTCGAGGTCTTCAACCCGCGGATCGCGGTGACCTCGTTCAACGAGGAGGCGGTGCGCTTTGCGGCCAAGTACCGGATCGTCTCCGGTGCCGGCTCCGACAGCCACGTCGCCCAGGGGCTCGGCAGCGTGCGCCAGCGGATCCACGACTTCGACGGCCCGGCCGAGTTCCTCGAGGCGATGCGGGACGCCGACATCACCCGCAAGCACAAGAACCTCGTCTACGTGCAGACGCTGAAGTTCCTGCAGACGACGGGGCGGCCGAAGGCGCCGAAACGGCGCGTGCCCGATGCCAAGCCGGTCCGCGGCGGGCGGCCGCGGCAGCGCAAAGCGGGGCGCCGGGCGAGCAAGTCCTGATGCAGGCGCGCCCGCGCAAAGGAGCCGCGCCCGCCTCGTCAAAGAACGCCCCGATGCGCTCGATCGACGACGAGATCCGCGAGAAGTACCTGGAGCGGGCGATCCGCGAGCTCAACCAGATGAGCCGCGAGATCCAGGACTGCCAGCACTGCCCGCGCGGCAAGCTGATGCCGGTGCTGGGATCCGGCCACCCGCAGGCGGACATCTTCATGCTCAAGCAGGCGCCGCTGGCCTCGGAGATCGAGGAGGGGGTCGCCTTCTACGGCCGTTCCGGCAACGCGCTGATGAAATCCTTCAAGCGCCTCGGCATCGACCCCCTGGTGGTCTACGGCACCCTCTGCGTCAAGTGCCCGACCCCCGAGCCCGACCTCGCCGCCGGCGAGTGCGTCGGCCGCCTGGTCGAGGAGATGGCGATCGTGCAGCCGAAGATCGTCGTCGTCATGGGCGAGCCCGCCCTCCGCATCCTCAACGGCCTCAGCGTCCCCCTCGCCCGCGAGATCCAGCCCGACGAGGGCACGATCCAGGCCTTCACCCCCACCATCGACGCCCTCTACGTCCCCGACATCGACGCCTCCCTGGACGAAGAGAACGCCAAGGCCCGCTTCTGGCGCGCCTTCAAGACGCTCGGCGTCTGGTACGACGACCTGCCGCCGTACTGATGCTCAGGATTTAGTCGAGCCTCCAAGTTCCTCAAACGGCGCCTCTGTAGAGGCAGCCGTTTCTCTGTGGGCATTCAGGCTGTTCGCCCTACACCTGAGGGGGTGCAGCCGGTTGTTGTCCTTATTTGCTGCCTCTGCGCCATCAACACCGGTTGATGCCATGCGCGTATCAGTGCGCGCGCCAGAACATGTATCGCTATTTGCGGGACAAATGAACCGTGAAGACCCCTGCAGTGTTCAGATAGGTACGCATCGCTCTCAGAAAGTTGAGTGAACAGGGCCGGAGCGTTAGAAGAGGGGCGGGAAACAAACCGGCGTGTCAAGGACGCCGGAACCAAAGGAGATAGAAATGAAGCACCTCAAGATGCTTGGCCTCGCGGCCATGGCAATCGCGTCTGTGATGGCATTTTCCGCAGCGTCGGCCTCGGCGACCGAGCTCTACAGTGGCGCCACGACACTCCCGTCGGGCACCACGCTCACGTCGAGCCTGAGCGGCACCGCCTCGCTGACGACCACAAGCGGCACCGTTCTCGACACATGCACGGGCGGGGGCGTCACCGGTAAAACCACGACCGCGGGCGGCGGCGAAAAAGTGAATGTCGTCGGCAGCGTCGAAAAAGCCGGCGTTACCTGGTCCGGCTGCACCAAAACAACCGACACCCTCGAAGGCGGCACCCTGGAAATCGCCTGGAAAGAAGGTAAAAACGGCACCGTCACCGGCAAAGGCTTCAAAGTGACAGTTGAAATGGTCGCCGAATTCGGCGGCACCTGCAGTTACACCTTGGGCACCGTCGGTACCAACCTGGGCGAACTCAAAGGCGTCACGGGCGAAAAAGAACACGCAACTCTCGCGATCAACGCGATCGTCAATGGCGCCTCGGGCAACTCGTTCCTCTGCCCGGCGGACACCAAATGGGTCGCCAACTACACGGTGACAAGCGCCAAATTCACGGAGATGGTAGGAGAAGTCAAAAAAGAAACAACGTTTACACCCGTCCACGCGACAAACTCCTGAGTCTCAGGATCTGAACAACTAGAAGTGTCATCAAACGGCCGCCCCCGCCAGGGGGCGGCCACTTTTCCACCTGACGCCAGGGAAAGGGTCGGCGGCGGACCGGGACCTAAAGAACGAAATGAGGCACCTCAGGATGCTTGGCCTTGCAGTTTTGACAATTGCGGCTGTGGCGGCATTCTCCACCGCCTCGGCCTCGGCGACCGAGCTCTACAACGGCGCCACGACACTCAAATCCGGTACCGCGATCCAGATGAGCCTAAGCGGCACCTTTTCAACAACGACTACAGGCGGCACCGTCCTCGACACATGCACCGGAGGCGGCTTTAGTGGAACCACTTCGAACGTCGGCGGTACCGGAATCAACGTGATCGACAGCGTTGCGGTTGCCGGCATGACTCTCACCGGCTGCACCAAAACAACCGACAACCTGGAAGGCGGCACCCTGGAAATCGCTTGGACCTCGGGTAGCAGCGGGTCGGTCACTGGCAAAGGATTCAAGGTGACACAGGAATGGACTGCCGAATTTGGCGGCACCTGTGCCTATGGCTTCAGCAGTGGCGTGAAACTCGGCGAAATCAAAGGATCCACGACCGCTGATGCCACCCTTGCTGTCAATGCCGTCGTTAACGGTGCTGCGGGCAACTCCTTTATCTGCCCAGCAGACGTCAAATGGGTCGCGAATGACACCTATACAAGCCCGACACCGCTTCACGTCACAAACTCCTAGGCCCGACCATCAGGTCCTTACCAGCGCTCAAGACCTATTGTCGATTGCTCCTGCGCTTCGGCGCCTGACAAGGAGGAAGAAAGTGAAGCACGTCAAGATACCCGCCCTCGTCGGCATGGCGATTGCGGCCCTTATGGCTTTGGCCGCGGCCCCGGCCTCCGCCACCGAGATCTACAGCGGGGCCACGACACTCAAATCCGGCACCGCGATCTCGGCCAGTCTCAGCGGCACTGCCTCGTTGACGACCACAGGCGGCACCGCCCTCGACACATGCACCGGAGGCGGCGTAACCGGCATCACCACGAATGACGGGGGCGCGTCTGGTGTGAGCGTTGCAGGCACCGTCGAAAAATCCTACGTGACCTGGACCGGCTGCACCAAGAAAACGCAGACTCTCGAAGGAGGCACCCTGGAAATAAATTGGAAAGAAGGTCTCAACGGGACCGTAACCGGAAAAGGCTTCAAGGTGACAGTCGAAATGATCGCCGAATTCGGTGGCACCTGCAGCTACACCTTGGGCGCCGGCAAAGGACTAGGCACCCTTGTCGGCTCGACCACCTCGAACGCGACGCTCGCGATCAACGCCGTCGTCACCGGGGCTTCGGGCAACTCGTTTCTCTGCCCGGAAGACACCAAATGGGTGGCGAATTACAAAGTGACAAGCCCGAGTCCGCTTCACGCGACAAACGTCTCCGGGACCGAGCTCTATAGTGGCGCCACGACACTTGGAGCGGGCAGCACGATCTCGGCAAGCATGAGTGGGTCGGCTACGCTAGCGTTCACAGACGGAACCCTCATTGAAACATGCACTGGCGGCAGCGCAAGTGGGGAAATGTCGAACTCCGGCGGCGAAAATCTGACCGTTACTGGGAAAGTGTCAAAAAGCGGGCTTACTTGGACCGGTTGCTCCAAAACAATGGACACGCTTGAAGGCGGCGAACTTACGGTCACTTGGACGGAAGGACTCAATGGTGTGGTTACCGGCCGAGGATTTAAAGTGACAATGCCATTGTTCGGCGAATCCTGCAGCTACACCCTGGGCACCGGCAAAGTACTCGGCACCCTCGTCGGCTCGACCACCGCGAACGCAACGCTCGCAATCAACGCCATCGTCAACGGGGCCGAAGGAAACTCGTATACCTGCCCATCTGACCTCCGATGGACGGCGAACTACCACGTTACAAGCCCGAAACTGTTGCACGTCACAAATTCCTGATCCAGCTCCTGGCGCGGCCGTCTTTCGACGGCCGCGCCGTCTCTCACTCGTGCGGAGTGCCGCCTTTGCGGGGGGTGTCCTCGGGGTTGCCGGCGTGCTGGGCGGGGTGTTTTTCGCCGGTGGTGGGGGCGGCGGCTTTGCCCTCGCGGCGGTCGCCGGGCTCTTTGATCGCTTTGGCGGCGGCTTTGGCTTTGTCGGTGAGGCTGCCTTTTCCTTTGGCGACTTTTTTCAGCTCCTCGGCGTCGGCCTTGAGGCTCTCGACACCGCCTCTCTCATCGATCGTTTTTTTGGCTTTGTCAGCGAGCTTCTTGAAGTCCATAGTTCCTTCCGGGTGGGGACGATTGGTGACTTGTACCCCCTATAGGGGTGCTAACTCACCAATCGCTCAGCGACTCCGAGATTGGGGGGCCTATAGGCCCCAGAAGTTCGGAGAGGCGGTTCAGGCGGTCGGGGCCGCGGCCTCGGCCAGGGCGGTCATCGACTCCACCTTGGCTGAGGCCAGCCCGCGGACGACGATGGTGTCGAGGGGGCCTTCGTAGGCGCTGAGGGCGTCTTGGGCGGCGGTGGCGTTGGGGGCGGCTACGCCTACGGTGCCCTCGGGCTCCCCGAGGCGGTCGAAGTGGTCGCGGTAGCCCTTGTGGAGGTCGCGGTAGAAGGACTCCTCCTTGGCCAGGCGCTCGGCGGCGTCGGGGCCGACGGCGGTGCGGACGTAGCCGAAGACGCGGGGGGTGTTGCGGCCTGCCGCAGCCGCTCCGGCCTCGACTTTGGCGCGGGCGCCGGCGGCGAAGTCGGGGGTCATCCAGTTGAAGAAGACACCGTCGTATGAGCTGCCGGCCAGTTCACACATCTTCGGGCCCATCGCGGCGAGGACGAGTTTGACGTCGGGGAGGAGCTCGCGAAGTTCGGGCAGCGCCTCGCGCATCTTCGTTAGGGGCTTCTTGGTGAAGCCGGCGCCGACGCCGAGCCAGAGCTTCGCCGGGTCGATGCCGAACTTCTCGACGTCGGCGGCGATCTGCTCGGGCGGGGTGCGGTCGAGGGCGATCACGGCGACGCCTAGGGCGACGCCCGGTGCGGCAGCGGCGAACTCCGCGAGCGTCCCCAGCCCTTTCGCCCCCGGGTGGTCGTTCGACCACATCGACTCGTAGCCGAGCTCGGCGCAGCGACCCGCCAGTGGCCGCGCCACCTCCGGGTCCAGCCCTGCCGCGACTCCGAACGCCCTACTCATCACTCGCCGCCTCCTCCGCTTCGCGTGCGACCGCGGCTACCCGCTTCGCGTCGCGTTCAAAGAGCGCCACGCACTCGATGTGCGGGGTCTGGGGGAACATGTCGACCGGCCTCACGCGCGCCAACTTATAGCCGGCCTCCGCGAGCTGGGCGGCGTTGGGGGCGAGCGTGGTCGGGTTGCAGGAGACGTAGACGATCTTCTGCGCCTCGCACTCGAGCACCCGGCGGACGATTTTCTGCGAGAGGCCGGCGCGCGGCGGGTCGACGACGACGACGTCGGGCTTGCCCGCCTTCTCGACCAGCGGCCGCACGCCGGTGCGGGCGTTGCCGGCCATGAAGTGGGCGTTCTCGATCTTGTTGGCGCGGGCGTTGCGCTCGGCGTCTTCGATCGCCTCGGGGACGATCTCCAGGCCCCAGACCTCGCCGGCCTGCGCCGCCATCGTCAGCCCGATCGTGCCGATCCCGCAGAAGAGATCAAAAACGCGCTCGCGCCCACTCAAACCGGCGTACTCGCCGGCGACCGCGTAGAGGCGCTCGGCCATCTCGGTGTTGGTCTGGAAGAAGGCGCCGTGGGAGATCTGCAGCTTCAGGCCGCAAAGCTCCTCGCGCAGGCGCTCCTCGCCGAGCACACCGGTTGGGCCGTCGGTGCCGCCGGCGTTGTCCTCGACCATCGTGTGCAGGTCCACGGGTGGTCGCGGGAAGCGCGCTTTCGTCGTCACCAGCCGGGTCTGGATCTGGCCGGTGCGCCGGCCCTCGCGGACCGCGAGGTTGCGCAGGACGCCGCGGTGGGCGCGGCGGTCCCAGGCCGGCACCGCCTCCGCCCGCGCCCATTCGCGCACCGCGTTGCGCGCCGCGTTCCCGGCCTCGCTCGCGAGGTGGCAGTCGTCGGCGTCGACGGTGACGTCCCAGCGGCCGCGAGCGTGAAAGCCCAGGGTCAGCTCCTTCAGCTCGTCGTCTTCGCCGAAGGAGTACTCGAGCTTGTTGCGGTAGCGCCACCGCTCCAGCGCCGGCACGATCTCCTCCAGCTCGAAGCCCTCGAGGCCGCCGATCCGCCCCAGCGCCTCGGCCACCTGCTCCTGCTTGTAGTGCAGCTGCTGCTCGTAGGGGAGCCCCTGCCAGGGCGCCCCCGGGCAGGGCTCGCCGCCGTGGACGCAGGTGTCGGGCAGGCGGTCGTCGCCGGCCCGCAGCAGCTCGACCGCCCGCGCCTCGGCGAAGCGCTTCTTGCCTTTCGTCACCTCGGCGCGGACGCGGTCGCCCGGCAGGGCGCCGGCGACGAAGACGACGAAGCCGTCAGCCCGAGCGACTCCCCGCCCGCCGAAGGCGAGGGAGTCGATCTCGAGCTCTAGCTCCTCGCCCCGGCGCGGAGCACGGGCCGCCCCCCTGGTGCCGGCGGCCCCAGTCACTTATGGCAGCGCTTTGCGCGCCTGTTTGGCCAGGCGTTCGAGTTCTTTGATCAGCGCGTCGCGCTGCTGTTTGCCCTTTTTCACCAGTTCGCTGAGAAGTTTCTCGGCGTCGCTGCGGGTCATCCGGCCGCGTTTGACGGCGTCGTCGACGACGTCCTGGATGCGATCGCGGCTCAGGGTCACGCTTTGCTCGAGGCTCTCGCGGAACTGCTGGACGCTCTTGTCGAGGCCGCTCGTCGCTTTGCTGGAGGCTTTCCGTTTCGCGCTCGATTTGCTTTTGGCGCCACCTTTTTTCGAGCCCGCTTTCGAGGATGATTTTTTGGTGACTTTGGTCGCAGCTTTCCGGGGTTTCGACGCTGCTTTTTTGCCGCTGCTTTTAGCTTTGGCTTTCGCTTTCGACCCCGATTTCGCCGCTTTCGACGATTTCGATTTCGACCCGGGTTTTGATTTGTTGGTGGCCCGGGTCGATTTGCCGGTCGCTTTTTTGTCCGCCATCTAGGTTTTGCCTCCGTAGTCGGTTGTCCCGCTGGTGGGACCCGACTATCTCAATTCCGCAGGAGGTGTGACTCGGCGAGGCCGAATCGTGCCTGCACCGGAGCGTGATCGGAGAGCCGCAGCGCCCGCCCCTCGAGTGGCACCTCGCGTTTCTCCGGCGGCCACTTCAGGGGCGCGTCGAGCACCTCGAGGCCGCGGCAGAGGACGTGGTCGATCGCGTCGGGAGCGGTGACCGGTCCCTCGAAGCCGAACTCCTCGCGCAGCCGCTCGAAGATCCGCGGGTTCTTCGCCGGCCGCAGGTTGAAGTCGCCGCCGAAGACCAGCGGCCGCCCGCCGGCCCACTCGGTTGCGGCCCGCGCGGCGCGCACCATGTCCTCGGCCGCCAGCTTCGGCCAGTCGTTGGTCGCGTGCAGGTTGGCGACGCAGACGCCCGAGGCGGTGGCGACGAAGCCGAGCGAGCGGCGCTCGGGCTCGCCCTCGTGGATCGCGATCTCGCGCCGCTCGGCGATCCCGCCGAGCTTGCCCGGCACGCGGACGAGGATCAGGTTCGAACCGCCCTCGCCGGAGGCGATCAGGTCCGGGTTCTGCCGCGCCAGCAGCCCGCGCAGGGCGCCGAGCGTGTTGCGCGAGGTCAGCGCCCGCTGCCACTCGGCCCCGCAGGCGCGGGCCAGCGGCTCGGCGAAGCGCGGCGGGCACTCCTGCAGCAGCGCCACGTCCCAGGCCGCGCCGCAGAGCAGCTGCGCGAACTCCTCGGTGAGGTCGCGGTTGACTTGGACGTGCGTCGCGTTGCGCTCCTCGAAGCGCAGCAGCCGCGAGCGCCAGGTGCGCAGCCCCGGGTCCGGCGGAAAGTCGCGCCCGTGGAAGAGGTTCCAGACGAGTGCCGTGAACTCCATCGGGCGAACTGCATCAGATTTCTCCGCTGCCGGGTCGGAAATCTGATGCGGTTCGTAGACTTCGACGCTTGAAGAGGGACTTCCTCACCGGCGAAGAGCTCGGGGCTTTCGAGCTCGGGAAGCTGCTCGACCGCGCGGCCGAGCTGAAAGCGGGGCGGCGCGCGGGCGTTGGTGCCGACTCGCTGCGCGGGCGCAGCGTCGCGCTCGTCTTCGAACGACCATCGACGCGGACGCGGATCTCCTTCGACGTCGGCGTCGCCGAGCTCGGCGCGCACGGGGTGATGCTGCGCGGGGACGAACTGCAGCTCGCCCGCGGCGAGTCGATCGGCGACACCGCCCGCGTCCTCTCCCGCTACGTCGACGCGATCGTGATCCGCTCCGGCTCGCACGAGATCGTCGAAGGCCTGGCTGAGGCCGCCGAGGTCCCGGTCGTCAACGGCCTCACCCCGCTGCACCACCCCTGCCAGGCGATCGCCGACCTGCTGACGCTGCGCGAGCGCTTCGGCGACCTCGCCGGCCTCCGCCTCGCCTACGTCGGCGACGGCAACAACGTCGCCCGCTCGCTGGCGATCCTCGGCGAGCTCGCCGACGTCGAAGTCGTGGTCGCGGCGCCGTCCGGCTACCAGCTCGAGCAGGTCGCCGCGGTGAAGCTGACCGACGACCCGCGCGCCGCCGCCGCCGAAGCCGACGCTCTATATACGGACGTCTGGGTCAGCATGGGCGACGAGGAGGAGGCGCAGCGCCGCCTCGCCGACCTCGGTCCCTATCAGCTCGACGCCGACCTCCTCGCCGCCGCCAAGGACCGCGCGATCGTCCTCCACTGCCTTCCCGCTCACCCGGGCCAGGAGATCGCCGCCGACGTCCTCTACGGCGACCAGTCCGCCGTCTGGGACCAGGCCGAGAACCGCCTCCACGCGCAGAAGGCGCTGCTGGAGCTGCTGCTAGCCGAAGGCGAATAGGCGACTAGAGCGCCTCTCTCATGTACCCCGAGATCAACGTCGGCCCGCTGACGCTGCAGACCTTCGGGCTGATGTTCGCGCTTGCCTTCCTCGGCGCCGGGGCGCTGATCTGGAAGCGGCTGGGGGAGATCGGCAAGCCGGTCGACTGGGCGTACGAGATGGGCTTCTCGGCGCTGGTCGGCGGCGTCGTCGGCTCGCGCCTCTACTTCATCGTCCAGAACTACAGCGGCGTCAAAGACGACCTGCTCGGCAACCTCTTCTCCGGCTCGGGGCTGGTCTGGTACGGCGGCCTGATCGGCGGCGTCGTCGCCGTCTGCCTCTGGGCCGCCTACCGCGACTTCCTCGGCCTGGCGCTGCTCGACCTCGCCGCGCCGGCGCTCGCCCTCGGCTACGCGATCGGGCGCTGCGGCTGCCAGCTCTCCGGCGACGGCGACTACGGCAAGGCCTGGGACGGGCCGTGGGCAATGGCCTACCCGGACGGGACGGTGCCGACCGAGCAGACCGTCCACCCGACGCCGATCTACGAGACGCTGGCGATGGGCCTCGGCGCCTGGATGCTCTGGCAGCTGCGCGACCGGGTCCGGGCGGGGGTCCTGTTCGCGATCTACCTGCTCTACGCGGGGGCGGAGCGCTTCCTTGTCGAGTTCCTGCGCCGCAACACCACCGACGCGCTGGGGCTGACCGCGCCGCAGCTGGAGAGCCTGGCGATGATGGCCGCCGGAGCGGTCTGGATCGCTATCGTCGTGCGGCGCCACGGAGGCATCGGCAGGCCGGCGGCGAACGAAGCGATTGGAGCTTCTGTCTAGCTACTCCTTGCTCCAACGATCGGTGCTATCTTGCGCAAAATCTTTGGAGCGGTTATTTGGGGGAGGATGCGGGATCTATGGCGGCAATTGACGTAAAGAGCGAGGGCCCTTCGGCCCGCACGATAGGAGCGATTCTCGACGACGCGGCCGAGCGGATCGCCGCCGCCGGGGTCGAGGATGCGCGCACGGACGCCGAAGTCCTGGTCGCCGACGCGCTCGGCGTCGAGCCGAGCCAGCTCTCGGTCGAGAGCGCCGGCGAGGTCAGCGAGGAGGCCGCCGAGAAGATCGAGGCGAACGTCCAGCGCCGGGTCGAGCGCGAGCCGATGGCCTACATCCTCGGCCGCGCCCCGTTCCGCAACCTCGAGATCTACGTCGACGAGCGCGTGCTCTGGCCGCGCCGCGAGACCGAGCTCCTGGTCGAGGTCGGCACCCAGCTGCCCGAGGGCGCCCGCGTCCACGAGGTCGGCACCGGCTCCGGCGCGATCTCCCTCGCCCTGCTCTCCGAGCGGCCCGACCTGCGGATCACCGCCTCGGACCTCTCGCCCGAAGCGGTCGAAGCGGCGCGCGAGAACGCCGAGCGGCTCGGCCTCGACCTCGAGGTCACTGTCGCCCGCGGCCTGCCCGAGTCGGTCGAAGCCGAAGATGTCGACCTGGTGATCGCCAACATGCCCTACGTCACCGACGAGACGATCTACGACCGCTCGCCGGAGATCCAGAAGGAGCCGCGGATCGCGGTGACCGGCGACTGCGGCGAGGACGGGCTCGGGGTGATCCGCAGCGTCATCGACAGCACCCCCTCGGGTTGGAAGCTGGCGATGGAGCACGACACCCACCACGGCCCGGCGATGCGCGAGCTCCTGCGCGACGCGACTACCCTGCAGGACTATGAAGGGGACGACCGGGTCACCGTTGGCTACCGGCCCTGAGTCCGGCGACCGTTCGGTCGCCGTATCAACCGAGGAGCAGCGGCGGGCGAAGCTCGAGCGGCTGCGGGCGGAAGGGATCGACCCGTATCCGCACGCGTTTCCGGGGCGGACGCACGTCGACGAGATCGAAGCCGCGCACGATCCGGCCGAGCTGGGGGAGGGCGAGCACGACGAGTTCAGCTACCGGGTGATGGGGCGGATCACCGGCAAGCGCGGGCACGGCAAGACCGCCTTCCTCGACGTCCGCGACATCACCGGCACGATCCAGGCCTACGCGCGCAAGGACGTGCTGGGGGAGGAGGCGTTCGCGCGGGTCGAGGACCTCGACGTCGGCGACCTGGTCGGGATCGAGGGGCCGCTGCACGTGACCAAGCGCGGGCAGCTGGCGATCGGCGTGCGCGAGTGCACGCTGCTGGCGAAGGCGCTGAAGGACCCTCCCGACCTCTTCCACGGCATCTCCGACCCCGACACGCGGTACCGCCAGCGCGAACTCGACCTGATGGCGAACGAGGAGTCGCGGGAGATCTTCAAGAAGCGCAACCAGCTGACGCTGGGGATCCGCAATTACATGAACGAGCGCGGCTGGATCGAGCTGGAAACGCCGGTGCTGCAGGTGCTGACGGGCGGCGCCGCGGCGCGGCCGTTCACCACCCACCACAACGCGCTCGACCGCGAACTCTTCCTGCGCACGGCGACCGAGCTCTACCTGAAGCGGGCGATCGTCGGCGGCTTCGAGGACGTCTACGAGTTCGGCAAGTTCTTCCGCAACGAGGGGATGTCGCCCCAGCACAACCCCGAGTTCACGATGCTGGAGATGTTCGTGGGCGGCGCCGACTACAACGGCGTCATGGAGTTCATCGAGGGGCTCGTGTCTACGGTCGTCCAGGAGGTGATGGGGACGACGAAGGTGATGCGCGACGGCGTCGAGATCGACTTCGCCGCGCCCTGGCCGCGGGTGCGCCTGCGCGACGAGCTGCAGCGGGAGATCGGGCTCGACATCTACGAGGCGAGCCGCGACGAGCTGGCCGAGGCGGCCGGCGACGCGGTCGGCCCCGAAGACGACTGGGCCGGCGTCGTCGACACCCTGCAGGGCAAGTTCGTCGAGCCGAAGCTGATCCAGCCCACCTACATCATCGACCTGCCGATCGACATCTGGCCGCTGGTCAAGGTCCACCCGGAGAGCCCGCGCATCTGCGAGGCCTTCGACGGGATCGTCGCCGGGATGGAGATCGTCGGCGGCGGCACCGACCTCAACGACCCGATCGAGCAGCGCGAGCGGTTCATCAAACAGCGCCAGCGCCAGGAGACCGGCGCCGAGCCCGACCCGCACCCCAACGACGAAGAGTTCGTGCGCGCGCTCGAATACGGGATGCCGCCGGCGAGCGGCTGCGGCCTCGGGATCGACCGCCTGCTGATGATCATGACCGGGGCGAAGACGCTCCGCGATGTGATCATTTATCCCGCCATGCGGGAGCTGCCGGGAAGCTGACGCCCCCGATCCTGCGCCTCGCGGCCCGACACGCGGGTACGCCAAGCAGTGGATAGCGTCTGCGCGATGCGAGTGGGGGTAACTCGAATCCGGGCGAGCGTCACTGTGTTGGTCTGCCTGATGGCCGGGCTGGCCGTCGCCGAGCCGGCGTCAGCGCTGGTGCTCGGCGGCAAGTCCTACATGCCCAACGGGAGCGGCTGGGGGACGGCAAAGCCGCGGGCCATCTTCAACGGCGGGGCGCCGAGCGGTGCCGTCGACCACATCCGTTGGCGCAACTGGGGCAGCCGGGTGGCAAGTGGACGCGGGCGGATCGCGCTCTACAAGCCCGGCGGCGGCTACTACTCGAAGCGGGGTGCGATCAAGCTCCGTGCCTTCGAGATCGGGCCTTGCGAGGGCCACCGGGGCTACACGCGGCTTTCGGTCAGCGTTCCGAACAGGCCCGGCGGCCCCTTCGGGCCGTGGCAGCCGTGGGCGGGCGACCCGACGATCTGCGGACCTGGGCGTGTGGCGCGGTCTGGCGCCCTCAGGTTGCGGCGCGCGGCGCGGCCGCCGACTCCCGGGGAGAAGAAGGCGATCCGGCGAGCAGCGATGCGAGCCTGCCGTCCCCAGGAGGTTCGCCAGTACAAGTGCAAGTGGCGCGGGCACGTCATGGTCTCGACCATCAATTCCCGCTATGCCTGGGCCGAGGTGATGGGTCCTCAGTACGACGCCTCAGGTGTATTGCGACGGGGGAAGCGGCATCCGGGGCGGTGGAAGTCGATCCGGGTCGTCGGCGGCGGCATCCAGCCCTGCAGCTACTGGCGGAGCGTTGTCCCGCCCCGGGTGGTGACCGAGTTTCACATCGAAGGCTTCACCGAAGGCGACGAGGATTTCACCTACCACCCCTGTTAGGAGCGCCGCCGGCGCCTAGTAGGAGCGCAACAGACCGCCGTCGATCGGGATGACGGTGCCGGTGACGTAGGCGGCGCGGTCGGAGCAGAGGAAGGCGACGAGGTCGCCGTACTCCTCGACGGTGCCGAGTCGGCCGGCGGGCACTTCCTCGCGGGCGGCCGCTTCCACCTGCTCGATCGAGCCGCCGAGCTCGGCCATGCGGTCGGTGGCGAAGCGGCCGGTGGCGACGGTGTTCACCGTGATCCCGTCGCCGGCGACCTCGCGCGCGAGCGTCTTGAAGAAGCCGACCGTGGCCATGCGGTGGGCGTTGGAGAGGTTGAGGGCGGGGTTGGCCTCGATCGTCGTCGTCGAGCCGACGTTGACGATCCGGCCCCAGCCTTCGCCGCGCATGCCGGGGACGACGGCGCCGGCGAGGATCCGCGGGGCGAGCACAAGCGAGCGATAGGCCTCCTCCCATTCCTCGAAGCCATGGTCGAGAGCGCCGCCCGGCGGCGGCCCGCCGGTATTCGTGACGAGGATGTCGACCGACCCCAGCGCCTCCGCCACCTCGAGCGGCAGCCGCGCCAACCGGTCCAGATCCGTCGCATCCGCCTCAAACGTCTCCGCCGCCCCAACCTCCGCCGCAGCCGCCAACAGCCGCTCCCGAGACCGACTGGCGAGAGCCACCTGCGCCCCCTCCCGAGCCAGCGCCCCAGCGACCCCGCGCCCAATTCCCCTGCTGGCGCCCATCACCAGAGCCACCCGCCCCTTCAGCCCAAGATCCATGCCCAGACCCTAGCTCCACCCACGCCGCTCAAACCCCGCTGCGCGGGTAACCTTCAAGGCGAGCGCCCGTAGCTCAGTGGTCAACGGGTCCTTTCGGGGGCCCAAAGAGCGTCGGTCTTTCAAGCCGAAGGTCGCGGGTTCGACTCCCGTCGGGCGCATTCCTTGGTGTTCCGGGCCGTGCCGCGCATTGCGCGGTGCAGAGCCAGATCGCCGGCTCGACGCTGGATAGGCGTTCCGTGGCCGTCCGGACGCTTCCGCGCGGTTCCGGCGCGTCCCCGTCTCATTCCCGCCTCATTTCAGTATGTATTCGGTCGCTCTTCCGTCCGGTAGTCGACACAGACTGCTCCCGAGATGGAAACGCTTGTTCAGCCAGCCGAGATAAAGGGTCTTCGAGCATCTCCTGCCGATCCAGTGTTCTTCTGGGTCAAAGAAGATCGTCGCCGGATTGTCTTCGCCGAGTGGGGTCAGCTCAAGGTGCTTGGACGACGGGTCTTTCGTCGTTACCGAGGCGGGCAAGGGCACTGGAACAATCTGCAGACGACGCTGCACAAACTGGAAACTCCAGGAAGACCTGCAGCGGCGGTTCTCGGCGACCATGTCCTCGGCTACATCAAGCCCTGGAAGCTAGATGAGCACGAGCTGCTTCCCGGCTCGGAGCCGGTATTGATTGCCCGTGCCAGCCGTAGAGGCTTCTATTTGATGTGCCCGGTTCTTGTTCCTAGTGTTGAGCAGGGGCGCGATCTGCTGCGGCTACTTCGTGACGAGCACGGCGCAGTCCCACACGAATGGCAGTGCTACCAAGGGGAGTACCCCGATCAGCCCATGGACAAGTTGTTCCTCTCGGGAAGCTCTGGCGTACGGACCCAGCTTGAGCATGAGCTAACGGAGTCTTTTGGCCCTGCGGGACGTGCGCGGCAGGCCTTGACGCGGCCCGATGCCGCCTTGGCCAGTTAGAGCCTGAAGCTCAGCGCCGGAGCTTGTCGGCGAGCTTCCCCACTTCGCCCATGGAGGAGCCCAGCGCGTCCGCGATCCGGCTGACGGTGCCCCACGCCGGATTCGACTGGCCTCGCTCGATCAGCGAGAGGGTGCCGGTGGTGATGCCGGCCTCATGCGAAAGCGAATGACCACCGCATCAGCCGCGTCGCCGACGTCGAGATCGAGGGCATCCCGTTAAAGGACTGGCCGATGCGCGAGCTGCGCCGCCGCCACACCCTCGCTCTGGTCGACCATGCTGAGGACCGAAGGTCGAGCGACCACCGGAGCAGTCGGCATTCTCCGCGCCCTCTCGGCGATGGCCGAGGACGCGATCACCGATGAAGTCCGCGACCTCAACCCCTTCAAGGGTGTTCGTATCCGCGCCAACGATCCTCGCGCCAAAAAGAAGCCCAGGCCGATCCGCGTCTTCACCTTCGGAGAGATGCACCGCTTCGCCAAGGCGGCTGGCCGCTACGAGGCAATGGTCCGCGTCTTCACCGACTGCGGGTTGAGGCTGGGGGAGGTGCTGCCCCTGCGCCGCGAAGACCTCGACGGCGAAACCCTCCAAGTCCGCCGCACCGCCCACGAAGGACAGATCCTCGAGGGAACGAAGACCGACCACGGCGAGCCCGACGCCGGCCGCATCGTCCCGGTCCCGGCAACCCTCGCCTGGATGCTCGAAGCCCAGATCAACCTCAACGGCTCCGACTGCCAGCTCCTCTTCCCGACCCCACGCGGCCTCCTCTGGCGCGAGCGCACCTTCTACCGCGACCTCTGGAAGCCGGCCCAAGAAACCTCCGGCCTAGACATCCGCCCCCACGAGTGCCGCCACAGCTACGTCACTCACTTACCGACCGCTGGCATCAATGACGCGGACTTGGCTGATATCGCGGGACACCAAGTGGCAACGATGCTTTCGCAATACGCTCATCCACTGCGCGAAAGTCTCAATGCCGTCCGCAGCGTCATTGGTTAAAGCGCATTATGCGGGTTCATTATGCAGCAGGCTACGCCTTCGCTGCCATTATGTTAAGAACTGAACAGTTCGCTCTAAGAAACTCTTGTGTCCATAGCAGACGCACGCGTCGATGCAATCGAAAGGTTCAGGTTGAAGCTGATTCGACTTGAGGTTGAGGGAGGTTTCCTAGACGGTCTCGACATCCGTTTCGCGGGTGGTCTCAACGTTCTAATTGGCGCGCGTGGCTCGGGGAAGACTTCGGTTGTCGAGGTGTTGCGGTATTGCCTCAATCAGCAAGCAGTCACCACTGAAGCTCAAAAGAAGGCCGAAACCCAAGCCTTATGGGTTCTTGACGGAGGCTGCGCCACTCTGACGATAGAAATTGATGGCGTCGAGAGAACTATTCGACGGTGCGCCGGGCAAGATCCCGATGAGCGTTTACCCATTAGCGAGAACGTTCTTTTCGTTTCCCAGAAGGAGATTGAGGCTATCGGGCGGGATGCCGACTCTCGCCGCCGCATCCTGGACGATCTCGTTGGAGGGGCGCCGTCGTTCGAAATCGACCAGGGCGAGGTCGACGGTCTAGGTCGAAAAATATTCGCCGAACGCCAGGAACTTGATGAAGTCATCGAGGCCATTGCTGCGCTCAGCGAGGTTCCTACCGAACTCGTAGAGGCAGAAGCGGAGCAAGCGGAGAGCAACGAACCAGACAAAGCCGAGCTGTCAGACCTCCAGCAGATCGCTAGCTCCATATCCCGAGAAGTAGGCGACCTGGCTGAGATTGTTGACGCATATGCCACTACCCGGGATCGATTGGAAACGTGGCGCGACGACATCGAAGCATCCCGCTCGGATGAGCCGGATTGGAGCCGCGTTCCCTCCGAGTTCATGGAAACCTTGGAGCCGAAGTTGGTGGAGATGCGCTCGCTGCTCGCACGGTCGATTGGTGACCTCAG
>DASULV010000075.1:0-67285 GCA_036277955.1 Solirubrobacterales bacterium
GACCCCTAGGACCACCGCTGCCCCAGCAGGCACCTCATGTTCGGGATTGGCGAGATCTCCCCAACGCACCGAGCTGAAAGCCTGGAGGGCGTCCTGCGTCGGGCGGTTTAACCACACCCGCTCCCAGTAGGCGCGATCCACCTTCGGGTCTTGAAGACCGGCGACGATGGAGTCAATATCTGACCAGTCGGCTGCCGGACCGGAGGCCTCCACCACGGCAGCACGTACGCCCTCGTCGGTAGCAAGGTCATGGTCATCGCTCGCCTGGCGGTGGAAGAAGAAGAGCCGGGGATCATCAAGCTCGCCCTTCGCGACGAGTTCCGCGTACTCCCAAGTGCCCTCGGCTACCGATCCTTCGCCGGGCACAAACGCCGTGGTCGTTTCGAGGGACCAGGCATCCGCGAGCTTACGCTTCGGGATGTTGCCCAGCATGGTCGAGTGGGCGCTGACCAGCCGAGGGAGAATCCAGCGGTGGGTTTCGTCGAAGGGCTCGAACGTGGTCCGGGCGCCGTCTCGAGCGTTCGGTGCCGAGGCCAGCGCGACCGCTCGGCCGGTCCCATCGATTCGGGTGATTCGTTCCAGACCGATGTCGAAGTCGTCGACCAGCGGCCCCTCTTCGAGAATGGCCATCAGGGCTGCGTAAGCCAGCTCTTCGGTCTGCTCCTCCGTGACCGCAACCAGCGGGATGTAGGGGTCTCGGACGGCGACACCGACCGGCTCGCCGTTGGCGTCGAAGCCGTCGCACCGAACCGGCCCTTCCGGATGAAGCTCGACTGCCGTGATCCACGCCGACTTCTCCGTCTTCGCGGTGCCCTTTCGCAGCGAGATTGCTACGCGCTTAAAGCGCCGACGGCCCGCTTGCGGATGGCTCTGCGGGTAGACCTCGTACATCCGGTAGATCAGGCCGCGGGTCTCAGCGTCGATAACCGCTGGCTCGCCACGCAGGTCGCCCGGGCCGAAGACCAAGTTGTCCTCGATGAAGTCGCAGACCTGGGGCCCAAGCGTCGGCCACGGCTCAGTGTCGAGGGCCGGGACTACGAAGGTGCTCACGACGTGGGGCTAAGAGAAGACCGGGGGTCGGTGGGGTCGCCGGTCGGCTCCTTCTGCCGGCGGCGTTTGCCTTTCGCCTTAGCCGATTCCGTCGTCTCGATCGTCCACTCGAGGCGGCGGCGATCAAAGGGCGTCAAGCCGAACGCCTGCTGCTGAAGGCGGATCTCGCCCGCAAGTTCCTTCCGGGCGGTCGGCGACTCCGCTTCCCAGTAGTCACTGATGAGAACGGCAAGCCGAATCAACGCATGCTGGTCGGCATCGAGGTACTCCTCAGCCATCGGCGAAGCCCAGATGTCTTTCCACCATCGCCTTGCCTCGGGATGCCATTTCCGGGCGGGGAGTTTCGGCGCGCGGACTTTGATCTCGCCGGTCAGCGTGGCCTTCGTAGACGAGCGATTCCGGCGCGCAGGATTCTTTTTCGGGGGACGGCCTTTCATCGCGGCCCTCCTTCCGTACGGGCGTCGGCCGGGGGGCGGGCGTCAACCCTCCCAATTTCGTACACAGCTTTTTCCGGGGGGCACCCGGTGTCGGTGTGCCAACGGCCTTCGAGAGTTACCCCGCCCCCCTGGGGGGTGGAGACCTACCGCTCGGGTATGACGGCGGTCGGGGCCGCGATGGCCACGTCCACCGCGGTGACTGCTCGAGCGCGTGTCTCTGCCGTATCCAGCACCAAGCCGGGGTTGAACGCGGAACGCTTCACGTCGAGCTTGCCTTGAGCGTCGAAGACGAACTGGCTGGTCAGGTTAAGGTCGCGCTCACCGAAGTAGAAGCGGTCGTCGCCGTCAACCATGCTGACCACGCAGTGGACGGTGATGAAGGTGGCAGCGTCTCCGGGCACTGAGGTGGTGACGAGTTCCTGGTAGTCGATGCCAGCCTGGTCGAGTCCGTCTTTCAACTCGCCAAGCGCGGCCATCAGTCGCCGGACTCCTGCAGGCGCATGTGCCGGTTGGCTTCCGTCTCCACTACTGACTGATCGGTGGTGCGCTGACTCTGCCAACCGCATTCGCAGGAGGCCCAGTGGAAGGTCCCAGCCTGCCACGTGCCCGTCTGCCCGAACTCGATGTGGTGCTCGGCCTGCTCGGTCATCGGCCGTCGAGGCCAGCGGCTTTACGTACAGCCTGAGCTGCGTCCGGACCGGTGCGCTTCTGCTCGGCGATCTCGGCGAGGACGCCGAAGAGGTTGCCGAACGGACGGGCCTTGGCGCGCTCTTCCTGTTCGCGCCGTACTTCATATGCTGACCGCTTCTCCACGTCGTCTGATTCTACGCCGCATCCCGGCGCTGCGCAGCCACTTCCTCGCACCGTCTCGCCAGCCAGTTCGAGTGCAGGAAGTCGTCTGGCATCCGGTCGCTCTTCTGGGAGTTGCAGGGCTGGCAGGCGGCGACCATGTTCTCTTCGGTGTCTGGTCCGCCTTTGGCGCGTGGAACGTAGTGGTCGGCGATGTTGGCGCCGGGTGCTGAGCAGTAGAAGCAGACGTGGTTGGCTCGCGATAGGACGTTCTCTCGGCGCTGGCGTGAGGCGTGGGTGGAGCCGCGTTCGCCGGTCAGACCCTTGGCCTTTCGTTCTGCTTGGCGCTCCCGCTCGCACCTGGGGCAGCGGGACTTCTGAGTGGGGCGTCCGCAGCCGAGGCAGGCGCGCATCTACGACCAGATCGCCGCGAGGCCAAGCAACGTGCCGAAAGCGGCAGCAAACAGCGCGAGAAAGGCCGTGGCTTTACCAAGGGCCAGAACGAGCGGATGATCGCCGTGGGAGATTGCACCGCAGAGGGCGAAGAAGCCGACGACTGGGGCGAGCAACCCCGCAGTAAGCGCCATGTTGGCGATGCCCTGCCAGCCGCCTATCATCGTCCCTCCTCGTCGGTCGTCAGACCCAACAGCTTGCGCAGCCTCGTCCTCGTCATCCGGGTCCAGCGCCATCCCCGGTGTCCGCAGAGGTCGCAGCCCTCACCGTTGCAGTCTGCGCAGGTGTAGGGCGTGGTGATGAAGCGCGGGTCGTGTGGGTCTACGCCAGCCACCGGATCATGCGGAGTCAACCTCGATGATCGGCGCCCGGCAGCCACGGGTGAGCGCGGCACGCTTCAGCCTGCGTTCGACCTTGCGGATCAGCCGCTCACGGGTGCGGGCGTGCCAGACACCACCGCCTGCGTCGCCCATGTGCGCGATCCCGACGGTGGCAGTCGCCCACCACGGCAGGAGTGCGAAGCGCTTCAGGTTCTGGTGCACGCTGATGACGTAGGCCGGGTGGTCGCCCTTCTCGCAGTTGCATCGGTAGATGCGGAACCGGCCCTTCACCGCCCCACCTTCGCCTTCACCTGCACCCAGATACGACGGTGGAAAGGGAGTGGCTTGCAGTGCTGGGCGATGAGGATGCCTGCGGTTGCTCCTCCAGCGAGGGAGAGCAGGTAGAGGTCGGTGCGGGTCATGGCCGCAGGCCGTCCCCGAAGAGGATTGCCCGCTCGGCTTCCTTCTCCGCCTCATCGAGCAGCGCCAGCGCGGCAGGGCCAAAGCGATGTTCGATGTTCGCTCGGCGTTCGCCCTCTGCATCCCGAAGGCGGTCCATGAGGGCGAGGCCATCCGGCGTGTCTTCGAGCGGGTCGCCGATGGTGACCGCTTCCAGGTGGATCTCGCTCATGCCGCCACCGCCCCGATCTCCTGTAGCCGCTCCCTTTGAAGCTGAGCGATCTCGTGCTCGGACAACGCGTCGGCGTGCTGCTTCAGGTGGTCTACCTGCTCGGGAGGAAGGGCGAGTTCACAGGGGGCGCAGAGAGGTCCCGGGTTCGTGGTGAGCAGATGGGCCTTGCAGCGGACGCAGGGGCGTTCTGGCCTGTAGGGGGCGCGCTTGCGTTCGGTCGGGGGCTTGACGGCGATGGTGGTCATGCCGGTTGCTCCCATTGCCAGCCGCACCCTGCGCTGTAGCCGATGGTGCCTCGGTATCCGAGCGCGCGGGCGGCTCGCAGGAAGAGGTCGACGTCGGGCAGCGAGAGGATGCCGACGCGCCAGCCGAACTTGGTCTCCTCGACGGAGCAGCGACCGCGGGCGTCTTCCACTGCCTCGCGCAGATCCTCGGCTTCGTACTTGTTCGGGAGGTAGCCGCGCATCAGTCCCAGGTCTTGTCGTCCCTACGTTCCAGCGGACCAGGGGCGCTCTCGCTTTTGGGGCGCCAGGTGGAGACGATAGGGCGTGGGCGAAGTGGTGGAGTGACCATGCTGCGGTCCTTTCGGTTGCTACGCGATACAGTCGCTCGCATGTACGACCTTGAGACGCGATTGCGAGAGCTCGGCTCCGTCGTCAGCCACCTCCACACGGCCGTGCACAAGCTGACTGGCGACGACCTGGGTCCTGAGCTTCAGCGCGACTTAGAGCTGGCCGGGAGCCATCTGCAGGTGTTCGAGCAGATGCAGCGGGCGGCTCGGGAAGAAGCCGAGTAGCTGCGGAAGGCGGAGCGAGTGGGACTCGAACCCACAAGGCGGTGAAGCCCTACACGTTCAGCAAACGTGCTCCTGATCCAGCCGGGTCCGCTCCGTGGCCTCTCCTACTACTCGCGGCGCCAACCCAGCTCTTCTTTGCGGCGGTCCAAGTGCAAGATGACGGAGCCGCGCTGCACGACCGTTCCAGCGCCCTCCGCCAGCAGCCGCACCTCGTCCCGGTGATGTACGACGAGGTCGTGGTGCTTGCGGTGCGCTGCGAGGACGATGCTCGCAAGGTCTTCAAAGCTCTCTACGGCGTCAGGAGTCCCGAGGGCGGCGATTTGATCGGTGGCCGCGGTTTCGAGAGCCGGGAACAGGTCGGAGCGAATCTCAGCTTTGAACCACTCGGTCCCCGGCGGGGCATCCACCTTGCCACGCTTGCGGACGGAGCGGATCGCGTGCGGTTCCCAGATCTCGTGTAGCAGCCGCTCTACGAGCCGGTCGCCGATCAGGAGAGCCTCAACCTTGAGGCGACGAGAGTTGCCGGTCTGCATCGTCCGGAGACGGTCGATGGGATCGGCCGCTTTGCCGATCTTCACGGGACCGTCGTTCTCCTCGCCGATGACGTAGACGAATGACCTGAGCCCGTGATCGCGAGCGGCGGTAAACACGGGGCTCGTGCGTTGCCAGTCGAGCTCGGTTCCGAGAGCCCGGTCGATCGGGCTTTTCGGCTTGCGCTTACGACCGCCCTGCGAGGCCCGCTTCTTGGTTCTGACCTGGGCGACCCCCATCAGATGAGGGCGCCTGCGGGGTCGGGAAAGTCACTTGGCCCGATAGGGGTGCAAGCGCCGACGATCTTGAGGTCAGCTACCGCGGACGCCAGAAGTGTAGACGAACTCGGCGGATGTATTTCAGACAGAGACACAGCCAGCCTCTTCGATGACCTTTTCCACACGCGCCAGCAATGCGGCCTGCGCCGGCGGGTCCAAACCCTTGAGGGTCTCGCGCAGCTTGTCCCGCGTTGCCCTCTCCTGTTTGCGGCGGATGGCCTCTGGCGCCTCGCCCTCGGCGTCCGCGGTTCTCTTCTTCACGCTCAACAACCTCCTGAACTCGATGTCGACTTCGGATGCGCTCTCTGGCACCGCCTGGGCCTGGTCCTGGGTGTAGTTGCCGTCGATCGACGCCGCCTTGATGGCTGCCTCGTCGTGAGGCAGCGGGAAGCCTTCGGCGTCGGTCTCCGGCGGCTCGTGCATCGGCGGCGTGCGGCGAATCAGGGTCGGCCGGTGATCGTGGACCGTGTAGATGGCTCTGTGGTCCCCGCCCTTCGTTTTCCGGAGCCGCAAGATCTCGATCTCGATGCTCGAGCCGATCTTGATGATCTGGCCAGCCTCGACAGGTGGATCGGCCTCGCCGGGATAGACGAGGCCGGGGCGGTCGCAGGCGCGGATCTTCCGTTCAAACTCTCGCGTCAAGCACTGCGGAAGCTCGGGCCTGAAGTGGCCTGCGGGCACGGTCTGCTCGATGATTTCGCCCGTCTCCTTGATCGGCCGGATCACCTTGACGGGAGCCGCAGAGTTGCGCTTGGTCTTCCCGCAGCGCTCGCACCTTGAGTAGGTGCCTTGGTGGTCCCACTTGTGCCCCTCGGCTTTGCAGAGATCCCTCTCGGCGGCTCCGCTCATGACTCCACCGGCTCCATTCGAGGCGCGACGCAGGAGAGGTGGGCGAAGATGAGATCACCGGCCCGTACGTGCTCGTCATCCTCCTCGGCCTGCAAGATGCACATTCCCTCTGCGTGGGGCGGGCAGTTGCACATGCAGAGCCAGGCGTCAGTCGGTTGGCCGGTCTCGGGGTCTTCGATCCTCACCCGCGAAGTGGAGGCGATGGCTTGGCTCATGGCCTCCCTGCTCTCTCGATTTTCATGCGACAACCTGCCCACGGGTTCGACGCAGCTCAGCTCTACGCCCTGATCTAGTTGGCCGAGGTCGAGGCTCACCCTTCTTCCGGCTTCCTCCCCCTGCGTTGTTTCGGGTGGTGCCTTTGTCTGCGTGGATGAGGTTGAGCATGTGTCGGTTCTTTGCTGGGGTGTTCATGCTGCGGCCGTGACCTTCCAGTGGGCGGGCCAGGCGGTTGACACGGGAGCCGACCAGCCGTCATCGACGGCGACGGCTTCGCCTCGGTTCTCCATCCCTTCCAGCGTTTTGTGAAGGCCGAAGATCGGAAGCTCGGCGAGATCCGCGATCTCATGCTTGGTGAGCGGCCTGACTGCCTCTTTCAACACGGCCGATATTGCGGCTCGTTTCGGCCCTGCTTTTGCCTCTCGGCTCCGATCCTCGTCAACCGTGCACGGGTCGTAGGGCCACCCTGCTTCGCCTAGCTCATCGGCGAGATTGCCGCGGGCGCGGCGGATCGCGTTCTGCACGCTCTTTTCGTCTTTGCCGAGTAGGTCAGCAATCTCGGCATGTGCCCACCCAGAGACCGACAGCCCCAACGCGCGCCGTTCAAGGTCGCTGAGACGCTGGCGAGCGGCCGCAGTTACCGCGGAGAGGAAGCCTCGCATCTCGGCTTGGTACGAGACGCTGGGCTGGTACCGACGTAGAGCCCACTGCTCAAGCGAACTGGCTGCGTCGTCGTCACTCGCGGCGCTCGGCTTGAGGGCCTGGTTGAGATGTTGGCTCTTCCGTCGGTTTGAAGTGCGAACGGCGCTGATGACTCGGCGCTTGGCGCAGCCAAAGGCGAACGATTCGAACTCCAGACCCGCCCGCGCATCGAAGCATCCGACCGCCTCGTGAAGGCCCACCAGCGCCTCCTGGTACAGGTCCTCAGGCTCAAGGCCCGGCCCAAAGTGCGTACGAGCCAACCACCAGAATTTCACCGAGAGGCCGCGCTCCAGACGCCGGAACGCGAGTTCGTCTCCCCGCCGCGCACGAAGTACAAGAGCCAGCTCGCTCACGGCACCCGCACCTCCCGCTTCTTCCCGACCTTCAGGGTCCTTCCGGAGATGCGCTCAGCGGGTGGGTCGAGGTCTACTACTGCCTCGCCTTCCAGCTTCACCCCGCCTTGGTTGATGATGCGGCGGGGCAGCGAAGGCGCGGCCGTTTCCATGATCTCGGCAGCGGCCATGCAGTGAAGGGCGTGCTCTCGCAGGTCAGCGGGCGACTCCAGGCGCACCTGCGTTGAGCCGCCTTCCACCGACCCCAATACGAACGAAGAGGGCGGGCGTCCGTCGCCCCCGAAGACAGTGACGCCGAGGCGCTTCCGGAAACGCGAGAAGAGCATCTCCCGTCTCACACGAACACCCCTTCAGCAGCCGCTTCCTGCCCCCGACCAGCAACCGATTGAGCGTCTCGGTATTCGGCATCGAGAGTGCGGATACCGACCTCCAACTCCCGCTCACGCGCCTTGGCCTTCCGAACGCGGGCCTTCGTGTTCTTCTCATCGCGCTTGAGTTCCTCCAGCCGCGCTTCGACTAGCCGCGCTTCGCGCTTCGCGGCGTCTCGGGCTTGGACGTAGCGGTCCACGCCTTCGGCGAGCTTGGACAGGGCCGTGAAGGGGTCGATCTCCTCGCCGCATTTCCGGCAGGTGACCTTCCGGGTCTTGTCGTCAACGAGGAAGTTCCGGTGAGCGCAGTATCGCTTGACGCCCGGTTCACGATGCACTGGGCTGTCGTCGCCGGTGGCACGGCCAAAGAGCGGGACAACCTGCTCGCTCACGTCGCCGCCCCCGCTGCCGCCCGTTCCTGCTCAGCGATTCGACTGCGAAGGTCGCGCTTGGCTTCCTGACGGGAGAGGAAGTAGTCGGGCGCAAACAGAAGCTGGGTGATGTTGCGCTCGCGGGCGGGTTCGGTTCCGCGACCCCCGCAGTGCGGACACGGGATCTCGCGGGGCGGGTCGTAGCGAACATCGAACTGGGGAAAGCATCCGTCGCATAGGGCGCAGTCGCACTCAGCTTCGAGGAAGAGGCCCCAGCAGTCGCGCCAGGAGTAGTTCCAACGGAGAGAGCGGAGGGCTTTGATGCGGAGCTTCACCGGCTCGCCTCATCAGCGACAGCGGCCCTTACGGCATGGATCGAGATTGGCTGGGGAGGCAGCCAGCCGGTGACGTTGGCGCCGACGACGCAGCCACACGGCAGGTCCTCCCAGACGCACCCCGACCAGTGACCCTTGTGCTCGGGGCATGGCTCGGTGCGAAGCTCTTCCCCGCCGTAGATCAGGCGGGCGAGCAGGTTGGACTTGACGATGGGCAGGTGAAGCTCGTCTAGGGCCTCCAGGTAGTCGGTCCACCGTTGGTTTTCCGAGTCCTCCGGTTCCCGCTCGACCCGCTGGGCGATGGCATCCCGCCAGGCCCGGAAGGCGTTGCAGTACTCGCTGACTGCCCGGACCGGCTCGCCTTCGATCTCTTCCAGCCGGGCGCGCAGATGTGCCGCCTCGTCGCTCACGACCTTTTGGACGCGGTCGCCCACCTACCCCGCCACCTCCACCCGCTCAGGGGGAAGGGCCGTCTTGCTACGGGTGGCGGCTCCGAAAGCCCCGGCCGCGGCTACGGGATGGCTACGGGTTACGAGCAAAACGGCCCCGAATCGACCTCACCCGCTGGGCATGCAGAAGCGGCGCGAAACCGCTCTGCAACCGCGAATGCACCTGCCGTGGCGGGCTCTGTCGCGCCCTGTCGCAGATACGCCTTGAATCGGGGTGCCCGGATTCGAACCGGGGACCTCCGCCACCCAAAGGCGGCGCGCTACCAGGCTGCGCCACACCCCGACTGAGGCAAGTGTAGGTTCTGGACGGATGGCAGAGGTACTTCCGTTCAAGGCGCTGCACTACGACCTCAATCAGGTCGGCTCACTTGACGCGGTCGCGGCGCCTCCCTACGACGTAATCGACGCGGCGCAACGGGCGGCGTTGCTGCAGCGCTCGCCCTACAACGCGGTCGCGATCGACCTGCCGAAACCGTTCGATCCCGCCGACCCCGACAGCGATCCGAGCGGCGACCCCTACGCCGAGGCGGCGGCGCGGATCGAGCAGTGGCGCACGGACGGGGCGCTGGTCCAGGACGAGGTGCCCTCGATCTGGGCCCTGACCCAGGACTACGTCGCCCCCGACGGCAACAGCTACAGCCGCAACGGGATCCTCGCCCGGGTCAGGGTCGAGGACTACGAGAGCGGCACCGTGCGCCCGCACGAGCGCACCCACCCCGGTCCCCTGCTCGACCGCCTCGAGCTGACCCGCGCGACCGGCTACAACCTCTCGCCGATCTTCTCGCTGAGCACCGAGGACGCCTGGCCGCTGGTCGCGCCCTCGCTACCGGACCAGCCCTGGGGAGAAGCGCGCGACGAAGACGGCACCGTCAACCGGCTCTGGAAGGTCGACGACCCGGCGATCCACCAAGCGGTGACCGAGTGCCTGGCTTCCGCCCAGCTGCTGATCGCCGACGGCCACCATCGCTACGAGACCGCCCGCGCCTTCCGCGACGAGGTCGGCGGCGAGGGCCCGCACAACTACACGCTGATGTCGCTGACCGGGCTCGACGACCCCGGCCTCACCGTCTTCCCCACCCACCGCCTGCTCTCGGGCTTCGCCGACGACCCGGAGAAGCAGCAGCGCCTCGGCAACGGGCTGCGCGAGCTGTTCGAGGTCGAGGAGATCTCGCGGGAGGAGATCGACCCGGCGGGCGCGGAGGGCGTCGGCGTGTTCGGCTTCATCGACTCCTTCCACAAGCGCCCCTTCCGCCTCCGCCTCAAGGACACCGCCGAGCTCGACCGCATCCTCGCCGGCAAGCCCGAGGCCTACCGCCGCCTCGACTCGGCGATCCTCGAGACGCTCGTCCTCAAGGGCCTGGTCGGGATGAGCGACCACGACATCGACGAGCGCAACGGCCTCGAATACGCGAAGAGCGTCCCCGCCGCGCTGGAGATGGTCGAGGCGGGCGACTACGACGTCGCCTTCATCCAGCGGGGGGTGCCGGTCGAGCAGGTGAAGGCGATCTGCAACACCGACACCGTGATGCCGCCGAAGAGCACCTACTTCTTCCCCAAGGTGATGACCGGCTTCGCCTTCAACCCGGTGCGCTGATGGTCAAGATCTACACCAAGAAGGGCGACGACGGGACCACCTCGCTCTGGTACGGCGGCCGCGTCCCCAAGCACCACGGCCGCACCGACGCCTACGGCACCCTCGACGAGGCCTGCTCGCTGCTCGGCGCCGCCCGCGCCCTCTGCGGGCCCGAGCACGAGGAGCTGGCGCGGGACATCCTCCGGCTCCAGGACGACATCTTCATCGCCGGCGCCGAGCTGGCGACCGCGCCGGAGGCCGCCGAGCGGCTCGAGGACGGCGTCAGCCGCACCACCGAGGAGATGGTCGCCGAGCTCGAGCGGCTGATCGACCGCTACATGAGCGAGGTCGAGCTGCCGCCGCAGTTCGTGATCCCCGGCGGCAACCAGCTCTCCGCCGCGCTCGACGTCGCCCGCACCGTGATCCGCCGCGCCGAGCGCCGCATTTCTGAGCTGAACGAAGCCGGCGAGCTCGCCTCGGAGACCGTGATCCACTTCGTCAACCGGGCCTCCGACCTCGCCTACGCGATGGCCCGCTACGCCGACGTCGACGATCCCGCCCTGTTCGAGGGAAGGCGCCGGGGCTGAGCGTGCGGATCGTCGCCCGCCGCCGCCAGGGCTACGCCCACGACGTCGAGGTCGACGGCCACCCGCTGCGGGTGGACGAGCCGCCGGAGGCCGGCGGCGAAGGCAGCGGACCGCGGCCGACGATGCTGCTCGGCGCCAGCCTCGCCGGCTGCATCGCGATCACGGTCGAGATGTACGCGCAGCGCAAAGACTGGGACGTCGGGCAGGTGGAGGTCGACGTCGAGATGTCCTACGAGGGTCCGGTGCCGACCACCTTCGAGGTGGGGCTGAAGCTGCCAGGTCACCTCGACGAGGAGCAGCGACGGCGGCTGCTCGTCATCGCCACCAAGTGCCCGGTCCACAAGGTCCTCGCCGGCGAGGCCCACGTCAACGTGGTCGAGCGCCTGGAGGCCGCCTGATGGACCTCGGGCTTGCCGGCCGCGCCTGCGTCGTCACCGGCGCCAGCAGCGGCATCGGCCGCGAGACGGCCCTCCAGCTCTGCGCCGAGGGCGCGAAGGTGCTGCTGGTGGCGCGGGGCGAGGAGCGGCTGGCGGCGGTGACCGAGGAGGCGCGGCGGGCGGCCGAGCCGGCCGGCGGCGGCGCGGCGGCCCTCGTCCTCGACGTCACCGACGAGGACGCCGGCGAGCGGATGCTGGCGGCGGCCGAGACCCACTTCGGCACCCTCGACGTCCTCGTCAACAACGCCGGCGCGGCGAAGTGGCGCGACCTCGACGACGTCCCCGACGAGGGCTGGCGCGCCCAGTACGAGCTCAACGTGATGGCGCCGCTGCGGGCGATGCGGGCGGCGATCCCGCCGATGGCCGAGCGCGGCTGGGGCCGGGTCGTCAACGTCTGCTCGACTGCCGGTAAGCGGCCCTCGGCGGCGATGGCCGAGTACTCGGTCGCCAAGGCCGCCGAGCTCTCGCTCTCGCGCCTGTTCGCCGACCGCTACGCGAAGACCGGCGTCCTCGTCAACGCCATTGCCCCTGGCCCGGTCGAAGCCGAGATGTGGATGGAAGCGGGCGGGCTGCTCGACCAGTCGGTGGAGATGTCTGGCGCCGAGAGCCGTGAGGAGGCACTGGCCGAAGCCGGCTCGAAGCGCCCGATCGGCCGCCTCGCCCAAGCCGAGGAGATCGCCAGCGCGATCGTCTTCCTCTGCTCCGAACGCGCCTCCTACGTCGCGGGCGCCGCGTGGAGTGTGGACGGCGGCACGGTCCAGGTGATCATCTGAGCGGCCTGTCGCTTTTGTCTCCTCATGGGTAACAAAAGCGACACTCCCCTCGGCAAGCTACTGCTGAGCCCCGAGGAGGCGGCGCGGATGGCAGGGCGGCGGGGAACCCAAGCCGCCGTCTTACTCGCCCTCTACGGCTGGCCGGACGACCCCGGGCTGATCTTCACCGAGCGGCGGGCCGACCTGCGGCGGCACGCCGGCGAGATCTCGTTTCCGGGCGGCCGCCAGGACCCCGACGACGCCGACCTGGCGACGACGGCGCTGCGGGAGGCGCAGGAGGAGATCGCCCTCGACCCGGGCGCGGTCGAGCTGACCGGAGCGCTGGCGCCGGTCTCCACCTTCGTCACCGGCTACCGCGTCCACCCCTTCGTCGGCACCGTCCCCCACCCCGGCGAGCTCGACCTGCAGCCGAACCCGTCCGAGGTCGAGACCGTCCTCACCTTCTCGCTGGAGCTGCTGCGCGAGGGCTTCGAGATGCGTCGCCTGGTCCGCCGCGGCGTCCCCATCCACACCCCCACCTACGAGGTCGAAGGGCAGCTGATCTGGGGGGCAACCGCGCGGATCCTCGGCGACTTACTCAGCCGCCTGCAAAGCGGCGCCTGACGGCGTCCTCGGTCGCTCGCGTGCAGAGCACGCCAAGCTCCCTGCGTCCTTGTCAGGCTTGCTTTTCGGCGGCTGCCCTACTTGGAGGGATCCGGAACGATCCGGATGTACGGCTTCGGCGACTCCCAGCCCTCGGGCCAGAGCTCTTTCGCCTCGTCCTCTTTGACCGACCCGGCGATGATCACGTCGTCGCCTTTGTTCCACTGCGCCGGGGTGGCGACTTTGTTGTTGGCGGTCAGCTGCAGCGAGTCGATCACCCGCAGCACCTCGTCGAAGTTGCGCCCGGTGGTCATCGGGTAGACGAGGATGAGTTTGATTTTCTTGTCGGGGCCGATGACGAAGACGTTGCGAACCGTCTGGTTATCGGCCGGGGTGCGGTCGCCGGGATCGCCGGAGACGTCCGCCGGCAGCATGCCGTAGGCCTTCGAGATCGAGAAGTCGGGGTCGCCGATCAGCGGGTACTCGGGCCGGGAGCCCTGCGTCTCCTCGATGTCGTTCGCCCACTCCTCGTGTTTGTCGGCGGGGTCGACCGAGAGGCCGATGATTTTGACGCCCCGTTTCTCGAACTCGGGCTCGATCCGGGCCATGTAGCCGAGCTCGGTCGTGCAGACGGGCGTGAAGTCCTTCGGGTGGGAGAACAAAACCCCCCAGGAGTCGCCCAGCCACTCGTGGAACTTGATCCGCCCCTGGGTGGTGTCGGCCTCGAAATCGGGTGCTACGTCACCGAGCTGTAGAGCCATCTTTGCCCCGCTCCTCTCGCGTCATCGCTAATTACCTGAATCCTTATCGGAGTTTAGCTCTTTAGGTTCGCCGGCCAGTAAGGCCTCGACTTCGCCCGCGAGTCTGTCTCCGCCCTCGATATAGAGGGGCTGAGACGGACTCGCCGTAATCGTCCGCACGGGAATCCGCCAGGTGCGGCCGGCAGCGCTGACGACCTGGGCGCCCTCCTCGGTTCCCTCGTAGAGGACTCCTCGCACCGGGGTTTCGACCAGGTGTTCCATCAGCCGCTCGAGGCGCGGGCCGTGGATTGCCGCCAGCTCCTCCTCACTGCCCTGGGCGCCGCCGAGCAGGAGCACCAGGATCGCCACGTCGTTGACGAGCTCGAGGATCGTCCCCGGCCGCTCGGGGTCCGCCGGCGCCGGCTCGATCCCGGCCGCCTCGATCGCCGCCAGTCCGTCGTCCCGCCGGCTGGTCCCGCGCACCGCCCAGCCCTCGGCCAGCAGCCTCGCCCCCAGCTCACGGCCGCGGCAACCGCAGCCGACGATCAGCGCTCTCGCCACGCCCTGACTCTACGAGGGATCGAACGGCCCGCGCCCGCGCATCCGCACGCGCTCGTCCTCGGCCACTCCGGCGTGCAGCTCCTCCTCGGTCATCTCCGGGACCCCGCGGCGGCGCCGCATTTCGTTCTGCGCCTCCATCATCTGGCGCACGTCGTCGATCTCGTTCTGCGCCTCGACTTCGGGCGAGCGGGTCGGGTACCAGTCGACGAGGCCGGCCGAGCTGCCGGGGTAGAAGTGCCCGACGACCAGCAGAACGCCGACCATGAAGATGACGATGCCTACGGTCCCCAGTAGGTAGAGCACTCCAGAAGGATACGGTTCGAAGCCATGCCCGAGGCCTACGTCGTCGAATCCCTCCGCACCCCGATGGGCGCCTACCGCGGCGCCCTCTCCGGCGTCCGTCCCGACGACCTGGCGGCGCACGTGATCCGCAACGTCGTCGAGCGCAGCAAGGTTGATCCCGAAAGAGTTGTTGATGTTTATTTCGGCGCCGCCAACCAGTCCGGCGAGGACAACCGCGACGTCGCCCGGATGGCGGCGCTGCTCGCGGGCCTGCCGCAGAGCGTCCCCGGCGCCACCGTCAACCGTCTCTGCGCCTCGGGGCTGGAGGCGGTCAACAGCGCCGCCCGGGCGATCAAGGCGGGCGAGGGCGACTTCTACCTGGCCGGAGGAGTCGAGTCGATGAGTCGCGCCCCCTGGGTGGTCGAGAAGCCCGAGCGCGGCCTCCCCCGCGGCCCGCAGACGATGCACGACACGACGCTCGGCTGGCGGATGATCAACCCGCGGATGGCCGAGCTCGGCGTCTCCACCGAGTCGATGGGCGAGACCGGCGAGAACGTCGCCGAGCGCTACGGGATCAGCCGCGAGGACCAGGACGCCTTCGCCCTGCGCAGCCACCAGCGGGCGGTCGCCGCGCGGGAGGACGGCAGGTTCGACGAGGAGATCGTCGCCGTCGAGGCCCGGCAGGGGCGCGAGACGGTGACCGTCGCCGCCGACGAGGGGCCGCGCGCCGACACCTCCCTGGAGAAGCTGGCGAAGCTGCGGCCGGCCTTCCGCGAGGGCGGCACCGTCACCGCCGGCAACGCCTCCAGCCTCAACGACGGCGCCGCCTGCCTGCTGCTCGCCTCGGAGAGGGGCGCCGAAGAGCTGGGGGCCGAGCCGCTGGCGCGGGTCGTCACCACCGGCGTCGCCGGGGTCGACCCGGCGATCATGGGCGTCGGCCCGCTGAAGGCGGTCCCCAACGCGCTCGCCAACGCCGGCCTTTCGCTCGAGCAGATCGACCTGATCGAGATCAACGAGGCCTTCGCCTCCCAGGTCCTCGCCTGCGCCCGCGAGCTCGGCATCGACGAAGAGCGCCTCAACGTCAACGGCGGCGCGATCGCCCTCGGCCACCCGCTCGGCTGCTCCGGCGCCCGCCTCGCCGGCACCCTGGTCCGCGAGCTGCGCCGCCGCGACGGCAAATACGGGATCGCGACCCTCTGCGTCGGCGTCGGCCAGGGGCTCGCGACCGTCTTCGAAGCCGTCTAGAAGTCCAGACCGCCGATCTGACCGCTCCTGACTAATAGGCTTCAGGAGTGACGGCACGGGGAGAACTCCGCGAACGCGTTCTCGCGCTCGCCCTCGCCTGCGCCACTCTCACCGCTCTCGCCCTCCCGGCCGCGGCGAGCGCCGAACCGACCGCGCAGGCATCGATCGTCGGCGGCCGCGCCGGCTCGATCAGCGAATTCCCCTCCCTCGCCTTCATCGAAGCGCGCGAAGGCAACCACGGCTTCGCCTGCACCGGCACCGTCGTCGCCCCGCGGGTCGTCCTCACCGCCGCCCACTGCGTCGAGAACCTCGACCGCGGCGGGCTGACGCCGGCCACCCAGTACGCGCTGGCGACCGGTGTCACCAGCCCCGAAGAAGCGCAGGCCGAGAACATCTTCCGCGTCGCCGAAGCCCACGTCTTCCCCGGCTTCGACCCCGGCACCCTGCACGGCGACGCCGGCATCCTCATCCTCGACCGGCCGACCACCGCCCCCGTGCTGGCGCTCGCGGGCGCCGGCGACGCCGCGCTCTACGAAGGCGGCGCCGTCGTGCAGCTGGCGGGCTGGGGGCTGACGCGCGCGAACGAGAAGGAAGGGCCGAGCGGGCTGCGGACGACCTCGATGGTCGTGCAGCCGCCGGCCCAGTGCAAGGCGAAGACCCGCGGCTACTACAGCCCCTTCTCGCCCACCGCCCAGATGTGCACGCTGGACCTGCCGAGCAGGAAAAGCGGTGGCTGCTTCGGCGACAGCGGCGGGCCGGCGATCGGCCAGCGTCCGGACGGGACGCCGGTGGAGCTGGGGGTGATCAGCACCGGTGGCGACTTCTGCAGCACCAAGCGGCCCAACGTGATGACCCGGGCCGACCTCGTCTCCGGCTGGGTCGCCGAATGGATTGCCGCCACCGAAGCCGGCGGCCCGCGTCCGGTCTTCGACCCCAAGACGCCTTTCCCGCCGATGACCAAGCCGGCGGCGGAGGTCTTCGCCGTCAGCACCCTGCAGGACCAGTTCGGCGAGCGCTTCGAACAGGCGCGGCGAATCGCCGGCAGCTGCCGGCGCACCAGCCGCGCCCGCTTCAAGTGCGAAATCGCCTGGATCGCCGGCAGCTCCGTCTACGGCGGCACCGTCTCCCCCTTCTACGTGCGCCGCGACAGCGCCGTCGTCTGGGACAGCCACTTCCTCGTTCGCTGGGGCACCCTCAAGTGCCTGCGGAACAACCCGCGCCGCTGCGCGATCCACAGCAAGCGCGGATAACGACCGCGCCGACCAACAGGTAGCCTCGTCGGCTGTGAGCGAGGGGTTCGCAGAGCTGGCCAGCGTCAACGGCGTCATCACTCCGACCGAGGCGGCGACGATCGGCCTCAAGGACGACGGGCTCTACCGCGGCGACGGCGCCTTTGAGGTGATCCGACTCTACGAGGGCAAGCCGTTCGCGCTGGTCGACCACCTCGACCGGCTCGGCCGTTCGGCCGCGGCGATCGAGCTCGAGTTCGACCGCGGGGCGCTGGAGGCGGAGATCGGGACGCTGCTCGGCAAGGCGGGCCCGGTGGAAGGGCAGCTGCGGCTGATCGTCACCCGCGGCGGGCGCCGCATCGCCGCCACCGAGCCGATCCCACCTCATCCCGAGGCGGTGCGCCTGCAGACCGTCACCTACTCCCCGACGGTGATCCTCAACGGCGTCAAGTCGCTCTCCTACGCCGCCAACATGCAGGCGACCCGGATCGCCAAAGCGGCGGGCGCCGACGAGGCGGTCCTGATCCGTCCCGACGGCACCGTGCTGGAGCCGCCCACCTCCTCGATCTTCTGGGTCTCGCCCGAAGGCGAGCTGCGCACCCCGGCGCTGACGGATGGCGTGCTCGAGTCGATCACCCGCGACCGGATGGTCAAGGCGCTGCACGTGGAAGAGGGCAGCTGGCACGTCGACGACCTGCACGCGGCGAGCGAGGCCTTCCTCGCCTCGACGACGCGTGAGATCCAGGCGGTCTCGACAGTCGACGGCCGCGACTTCGACGCCGCCCCCGGCCCGCGCACCCGCGAAGCGCAGGACGCCTTCGCGGAGACGCTGGGTAGAGAGCTACGCGAGCTTTAGGACCGCAACGAGTGAGGAACGGAGGCCCATGGACTTCGAGCTGAGCGACGAGCAGAAGCTGATCCGCGAGACCGCGCGGGAGTTCGCCGAGCGGGAGATCCTGCCGACGGCCCGCGAGAACGACCGCGCCGGGCGCTTCGACCGCGAGCTGGCGCGCAAGCTCGGCGAGGTCGGCTTCCTCGGCGCCCCGATCGCCGAAGAGTACGGCGGGCGCGGCCTCGACTACATCGGCTACGGGCTGATCGCCGAGGAGATCGGCCGCGCCGACTCCTCCGCCCGCACCGTGGTCTCGGTCGTCACCTCGCTGGTCGGCGGCCCGATCGAGAAGTGGGGCACCGAGGAGCAGAAGAAGAAGTGGCTGCCGCGGCTCTGCTCCGGCGAGGGTCTCGGCTGCTTCGGCTTGACCGAGCCCGACACCGGCTCCGACGCCGCCAACCTCCGCACCCGCGCGACCAAGACCGGGAACGGCTGGTCGATCAGCGGCCAGAAGATGTGGATCAGCCTCGGCAACGTCTCCGACTTCGCCCTGATCTTCGCCCAGACCGACCCGGAGAAGAAGCACCGCGGCCTCGCCTGCTTCATCGTTCCCACCGACAGCGAGGGGTTCACGACCCAGGAGATCCACGGCAAGCTCGGGCTGCGCGCCTCCGACACGGCCGAAATCTCGCTCGACGAGGTCGAGGTCGGCGACGAGGCGATGCTCGGTGAGGTCGGCGACGGCTTCAAGGTGGCGATGAGCGCGCTGGAAAACGGCCGCTACAGCGTCGCCGCCGGCTGCGTCGGCATCTGCGAAGGCTGCGTGCAGAGCTCGATCGAGTACGCCAAGGACCGCAAGCAGTTCGGCGTCCCCCTCGCCCGCTTCCAGCTGGTCCAGGAGATGATCACCGAAATGATCCTTCGCCGCGACGCCGGCCGAATGCTGGTCCTCCGCGCCGGCCTGCTGAAGGACGAAAAGAAGCCGAACGCGACCGAGACCTCGATCGCCAAGCTCTACGCGACCGAGGCGGCGGTCGAGTGCGCCAACCTGGCGATCCAGGTCCACGGCGGCTCCGGCTACGTCGACGACTACCCGGTCGAGCGCTACCTGCGCGACGCCCGGGTGACGACCCTCTACGAGGGCACCTCGCAGATCCAGAAGCTGATCATCGGCCGCGCCGCGACGGGTGAGAACGCGATGACGCCGCTCAAAGAGGGCTAGCGGCAGTGGCGCAGGTCGAGGTCTCGCTGGACGAGTTCCACGTCGCCCTGCTGCGGCTGAACCGGCCCGAGGCGCGCAACGCCCTCTCCCCGGAGATGCGGACCGAGATCGCCACTGCCCTCGAGCGCCTCGACGCCGACCCCGAGGTCCGCTGCATCGTCCTCGCCGGAGGCGATGACTTCTTCGCCGCCGGCGCCGACATCCGGGCGATGGCCGAGCGGCCGCTCGACGCCCCGCCCGATCCCGAGGGGATGCGCTTCTGGACCCGGATCAGCGCGATCGGGACGCCGATCATCGCCGCCGTCTCCGGCTACGCCTTCGGCGGCGGCTGCGAGCTGGCGATGGCCTGCGACATGATCGTCTGCGACGAGAAGACCCGCTTCGGCCAGCCCGAGATCACCCTCGGGATCATCCCCGGCGGCGGCGGCACCCAGCGACTGGCGCGGGCGATCGGCAAGCAGCGGGCGATGGAGTACGTCCTCACCGGCCGCCGCTGGGACGCGAAAACGGCGCAGCGCTGGGGCCTCGTCAACAAGGTGGTTGACAAAGGTCGCTGGCTGACCGAGGCGATCGAGCTGGCGCGGGTGATCGCCGAGCGCCCGCCGCTGGCGGTGCGGCTCGGCAAACGGGCGGTGCAGGTCGCCGAGGACACCGGCCTCGCCGAGGGGCTGCGGGCCGAGCGCGAGCTCTTCGACGAAGCGATGGCGAGCGAGGACCGGGTCGAGGGGATGACCGCCTTTCTCGAGAAACGCGAGCCCCGGTTCAAGGGCCGGTGAGCGTCTCCCGGGTCGGCGTCGTCGGCGCCGGGACGATGGGCCGCGGGATCGCCCAGATCGCCGCGCTCGGAGGCTACGAGACCGTCCTCTACGACCCGCTGCCGGGGGTGGCGGAGTCGAGCGTCGAGGAGCTGCGGAAAGCGCTCGACAAAGGCGCGGCCCGCGGGCGCTGGAGCGAGGAGGAGGCCGAGGCGGCGGCGCATCGCGTGCTGCCGGCTGACGACGCGCAGCAGCTGACCGGCTGCGAGCTGGCGATCGAGGCGGCGCCGGAGCGGCTGGAGCTGAAGCGCGAGATCTTCAACCAGCTCGCCGACGTCCTGGGCCCGGAGGCGACGCTGGCCAGCAACACCTCCTCCCTCCGCGTCTCCGAGATCGCTGAAGGCGTCCCCCACCCCGAGCGTGTCGTCGGCATGCACTTCTTCAACCCGCCGCCGCTGATGAAGCTGGTCGAGATCGTCGCCGCCGATCGCTCCTCTGAGGCGGCGCTGGCCGCCGCGACCGAGGTCGGCGAGCGGATGGGCCGCACCCCGATCCGCGCCAAGGACTCCCCAGGCTTCGTCGCCAACCGCCTCGCCCGCCCCTTCACGCTCGAGTCGCTGCGAATGCTCGGCGACGGCCTCGCCGACGCGGCGACGATCGACCGCGTCGTCCGCCTCGGCGGCGGCTTCCGCATGGGCCCGTTCGAGCTGCTCGACCTGATCGGCCTCGACGTCAACCTCGAAATCGCCCGCTCCTTCTTCGCCCAGGGCGGCGAGGTCGAGCGCTGGCGCCCCAGCCCGATCCAGGAACAGCTCGTCGCCGAAGGCAGGTTCGGGCGCAAGAGCGGTCGCGGCTACCACCCTTACGGCGAGGGGAGCGAACGCGAGTCCGATCCCGACCTCGGCATCGAGGCGCCGACGCTCGACCCCGAGCAGCTGGCGAAGATCGACCCGGCCGCCGAGCAGATCCTCACCCGCCTCCTCGCCCAGATCGCCAACGAGGCCGCCTTCGCCCTCGAAGAGGAGATCGCCTCGCCGCGGGACATGGACACGGCGATGAAGCTCGGCTTCAACTGGCCGCTCGGCCCCCTGGAGTTCACCGAGCTGATCGGGCCCCGCCGAGCGCTCGATCTGCTCGAACGCCTCGAGCGCGAGAAGGGCGCCGCCTACGCGCCGGCGTCAGCGTTGCAGGATCTAGCCGCCTCTGCTCCTTAAGACCCCGACCAGTTCACCTGGCCTGCTGCCGAGGTTGGAAGCCAGGAGGGCGCTATCCAAGGTCACCAACTCGGCAGAGCGACTTTGCGCCACCGCTGCATAGGCGGCGTCGTAGAGAGTCAGGCCGTGACGTTCAGCCAACTGGCTTGCTCCCCTCATCTCTTCGGGATCAGGGCGAAGCACCGGACATATCTCCACCAGCGCTTCGAGCACCGTCGCGGCCTGCTTGGCGCTGACGCCTGCTCGGCCGCGCATCAATGCGTTACCGACCTCGTACACCGTCAGGTCGAGAACCGAAAGAGCGACCGTTCGTTCTTTATGGGCCTCCAAAAGGGCGCGAGCGGGCTCAACTTCCTCCTCTCCTTCGGAGCGGAACCACTTCAGCACGACGTTGGCGTCGCTAACGACGTTGATCGTGGGCATCCCGCTCCTCTCGCTGAGAGCGGATCACCTCGGCGGACTCGAAGGAACCTGACTCCGCCAGGGCTGCGCGACCCCGCAATAGCGCCGCATCGATGGCAAGTGGATCGGGCCATCCAAGCCGTCGCCGCGCTGCCTCTTGGAGGAACTCACTGCGGGTTTGTCCGAGGACCTCCGTTTCCCGGTCGATCCGGTCAAGCAGATCGCTGGGAATAGACACCAGAACCTTCGTCGCCTTTGCCATGGCGAATATATTAGCAGCTAGATATCTAGTAGATATCTAGCTGCTAAGCCGCATCATCACCTCGTCCACGTAGCACCAGCTCCAGTCTTCGCCGGGCTCGGCGGAGCGGATGATCGGGTGGCCGGTGTCTTGATGGTGGGCGGTGGCGTGTTTGCCGGGGGAGTTGTCGCAGCAGCCGATGTGGCCGCAGGTTTGACACATGCGGAGGTGGACCCACTGCATGCCCAGGGCGAGGCACTCCTCGCAGCCTGCGACCTCGCTGGGGAGGTCGAGGAACTCAACCGCGTCGAGGTGGGTGCACTCAGCCACGGCCGGTCGCGATCTCGGCGGGCTCACCGCCGGGCATCCAGTGCGCCTCTACCGGCGGGGCGGCGTCGCGGAGGTAGCGCTCGGCGTCGAGCGCGCCCATGCAGCCGGTGCCGGCGGCGGTGACGGCCTGGCGGTAGGTGTGGTCGACGACATCGCCGACGGCGAAAACGCCGGCGAGGTTGGTGCGAGTACTCCCGGCCTCGGTCTCGATGTAGCCGTCCTCGTCGGTCTCGACCTGGCCCTGGACGATCTCCGATTTCGGCACGTGGCCGATCGCGACGAAGGCGCCGTCGGTCTCGATCTCCTCCTCGGCTCCCGTGTTGACGTTGCGGAAGCGGACCTTCTCGAGTTTCCCGCTCTCGCCGGCGACGAACTCGAGCGGCTCCAGCGGGTTGCGGAACTCGATGTTGTCCTTTTCGCGCGCCCGGTCGAGCATGATCTTCGAGGCTCGGAACTGGTCGCGGCGGGTGACCACGTTCAGCTCGCTCGCGAACTTGGAGATGAAGATCGAGTCCTCCATCGCCGAGTCGCCGCCGCCGATCACGATCACCTTCTGGTCTTTGAAGAAGGCCCCGTCGCAGACGCCGCAGGTGGAGACGCCGCGGCCGCCGAGCTCCATCTCGCCGGGGATGCCGAGCCGTTTCGGCTCCGCCCCCATCGCCAGGATCACGGTCTTGGCGCGATGCTCCTCGTCGCCGAGGAAGACCTTGTGCACGCCGCCGTCGGAGAGCTCGACCCGGTCGACGTCGTCGGTGACGAAGCGGGTCCCGAAGCGCTCGGCCTGGGCGCGGAACTGGGCCATCATCTCCGGCCCCATGATCCCGTCGGGATAGCCGGGGTAGTTCTCGACCTCGGTCGTGTTCTGCAGCTGGCCGCCCCACTGGAAGCCCTCGAAGACCAGCGGCTCGAGGTTCGCCCGCGCGGTGTACAGCGCAGCGGTGTAGCCGGCGGGCCCGCCGCCGACGATGATCACGTTCTCGACTTTCTTGTTCTCAGCCATCTCTCTGCCGCCTGGAGTCTATTACTTTACTTTTTATAGTAGCTCCCGGGAAGGCCGAAGGCAAACCGTCGACGACCTGCTCGAACTCCTTCGCGCCGCTGCCGCCACGGTCGATCGGCAGCCCCTCCTGTTCCCACTGGTGGACGGTGTGGCGGAGCTGGAAGAAGGCGAAGATACCGGGCGGGATCGGCATCCAGAAGGAGACGAGGCGGAAGATCAGCACCGCCGGGAAGACCGTCTCCTCGGGAATCCCGAAGAGGACGAAGGCGCCGATCATCCCGGCGTCGACCGCCCCCACTCCCGCCGGTGCGAGCGGGAAGAGGTTGGCGACCATGCCGAGGAAGAAGCCCTGGACGACGACCGCGAGCGGGACGTGGACGCCGAAGGCGTGGAACGAGGCCCAGAGGACGCCGATGCTGAAGGCCCAGAAGCCGGCGGCGCCGAGCACCGCCAGGCCGCCGCGCGAGGGGTGGGTGAAGAGCCCGAGCGCGAAGCGGAAGCCTTCGCCGAGGGTCGCCGGGACCTTGCCGGCGCTCTGGAGGAAGTGGCGCGAGCGCTCGGTGTGGGCGTAGCGGGCCAGCCGCTGCTCGGCGTCGGCGGGGATCAGCGTGATCAGGACGCCGAGGATCAGCAGCAGGCCGGCGACAGCCGCGGGAATGATCGTCAGCTCGACCGAGCTCTTGCCGTTCATCACCCCGGTCCGCAGCAGGATTCCGAAGAGGATCAGGGCGATGGGATAGAAGACGTAGTGGAGGGAGACGAAGGCGATCATCCGCCGGCCGACGTCGCGGCGGACCATCCCGGCTTTGCGCAGCGCCCAGTAGGTGAGGGCGACGCCGCCGGCGCCACCGGCCGAGAAGAGCAGGGTGGCCGCGACCCCGGCCATGTTGATCTCGTAGGTCTCCTTCCAGCTCAGCCGCAGCGCGTCGCCGCCGACCACCGCTTTGAACAGCGCGATGTAGGTCGCGTAGGCGGCGACGTTGAAGGCGATCGCGATCCCGATCCAGAGCGGGTCGGCGTCGTCGAGGCGGCTGAGGGCGTCGCCGAGCCCGACCAGCTTCGGGAAGAGGAAGTAGATCGCGCCGAGGAGGATGAGGACGAGGACGACGGTCTGGACGATCCGCCGCGTGGTGAAAATCGGCAGCTCAGCGAGGCGGCTGCCTCCGTTCGCCGAATCATCCTGAGACACGCCTGAAAAACTAGCTGCTCGCGATCCTCTCCAAACGCTGCAAGCCCCCGTTTACCCCGCGTATGAGGGGTTCTGCCAGCGCCTCGCCCCGCCGCACCACGGCAACCAGGGCGGCTCCCGCGAGCAGGTCGGTGACGTAGTGCTCGCCGAGGTAGACGAGGGCGAACCCGAGCGTGCCGGCGTAGGTCCAGCCGAGGGCGCCCTCGACCTTGCCGGCTTCGGAGAGGGCAAGGGCGGCGGTGACGGAGGTGGCGAAGTGCAGCGAGGGCATCGCCGCCCAGGGGTTGCCGCCGAGCGCGTCGTACATCTTCGGCCAAGCCGAGCCCCACGTCTCCTCGCCGACCTCGACCATGATCCGCCGCACCTCTTCGCCGGTCAGCCCCTGCTCGGCCGCCCACCAGGGCGGCGCGGTCGGGACCGCGAAGTAGACGGCGCAGCCGAGGTCGAAGACGGCCGCCATCTGCCGCCCCGCCCGCGGGAAGCGCTCGGGATGGCGGAGGAGGATCACAGCCAGGGCTATGTAGGGCTCCAGGAACCAGAGCCAGTGGGCCCAGGTGAGGACCTGGTTGACGAGCTTGGCCCGCGGCAGCCCCGCCACCGCCCGCTGCAGGCGGGAGTTGGGGAGGCGGCCGCCGCCGATGACCCGGTCGACGTCGATCGGGTAGCGGGTCCGCAGCCGCGCCCGCAGCGCCTCCGGGTCGTCATAAGGGAGCTCGTGGGCGACGGTGAAAGCCCACATCTGCAGGGCGAAGAGGGCGACGTCGCGCCGATTGGTCCGCGGCCGCAGCACGGCCAGCGCCAGGGGGCCGGCGGCGACGGCGGCGACCGTCACCGGCGCCGGGACGTTCAGCCGCTTGCGCAGGAAGGGGACCGCGGCGGCAGCTCCGATCGCCGCGACTCCCCCGGCTCGGACCGCGAAGCGCAGCGCTTTGGGTGGCCGGGAGCGCCTCCTCATCAAGGCGGCGAGTATAGGTCCGGGGCCCGAACCCGGGCGGGAGGGCGCGGCGCCGCCCGGCCTGAATAGAATGGCCGCGCTTTGGCGCCCCACTCTCCTGGCACCGACCAGATCGACACCCTGCTGACGATCGGCCTCGTCGCCGCCGTGATCCTCGTGATCGCGGTCAACGCCGCGCTCTTCTTCGCGGTGCGGCGGTTCCGTTCCGAGCGTGGCGCGGCGCCGCGCCAGCTGCTCGGCGGCCGCGGCCTGCAGTTCCGGGTCGGCGGCCTGCTCACCGTCTTCGCGCTCCTGCTCTTCATCCTCGGCGTCGTCTTCACCGACAAGGCGCGGGAGACCCCGAGCACCGGCGACGCCGGCCTCGCCTCGGCGAAATCGCAGCCGCTGACGATCAAGGCGACCGGTCAGCAGTGGCTCTGGCGCTACGACTATCCCAACGGCGCCTTCTCGTACTACAAGCTCGTCGTCCCGGTCGACACCGCGGTCGAGCTGGAACTGCTCTCGACCGACGTCGTCCACACCTGGAACGTCAACGATCTGGCTCCCAAGGCCGACGCGGTGCCGGGCAAGACCCACAAGATCGTCTTCAGCGCCGACGAGGAAGGCGCCTTCGACGGCGACTCCTCCACCCTCTCCGGCCAGGCCTACGCGGCAATGCGGACCGAGGTCCGGGTCGTCTCCGAGGACGAATACAAAGAATTCATTCAGACCCAGAAAAGCGCGATCGAGGACGCGCAGGACCGGGTCGTCAGCCTGATCGAAGAAGGAAAAGTGCCATGAGCCCCAGCCCCCGCCCCGAGCTCGCAGCCGAGGGCTACCACGTCAGCCGCCGCCCCCGCTGGGCCGAGCTGGCAACCACGGCCGACCACAAGGAGCTCGGCCAGATCCTGATCTGCGGCGCCCTCGGCTTCCTCTTCATCGCCGCGGTCGAGCTGGTGCTGATGCGCCTGCAGCTGCTGGTGCCGGAAAACACCTTCCTCTCGCCGGTCGGCTTCAACCGGATCCTCTCGCTCTACGGCGCGACCTCGATCTTCCTCTTCGCGGTCCCCTTCGCGCTCGGCTTCTTCTACTACGTGGCGCCGCTGCAGATCGGCGCCCGCGGCACCGCCCTGCCGCGCCTGGGGCAGATCGGCGTCGCGCTCTACGTCGCCGGGGCGACGATCCTCTACGCGACCTTCCTCTTCACCCCCACCGAGGCCGGCGTCAACCCGCTGGCACCGCTCAGCGAGACCGCCTTCCTCTCCAACAACGGCGTCGACGCCTGGGCCGCGGGAGTAGGGCTGGCGACGCTGGGCTTCATCTTCCTCGCGATCAACCTGGTGGCGACGCTGCGGATGATGCGGGCGCCGGGCATGGCCTGGCGGCGGGTGCCGGTCTTCGCCTGGGCGGCGACCGTCTCCTCCTGGCTGCTGATCGTGGTCGGCCCCGTGCTGCTGGCGGCGCTGACGATGCTGCTGATCGACCGCAACTACGACGGCATCTTCTTCGCCGACGGCTCCGGCGGCGCGCCGTTGCTCTGGCAGCACCTGAGCTGGATCTTCTTCACCGGCGCTTACATGCTGCTGCTGATCTTCGCCTTCGGCACGATCGCCGAAATCGTCGCCACCTTCTCCCGCAAACCGCTCTTCAACCGCAACGTGGTGATGGTCTCTCTGGCCGCGATCGCGGTGCTCGGCACGCTCGCCTGGATGCAGAACATGCTGACCGCCCCGATCGGGATCGGCTGGCAGTACTTCGCGATGCTGATGTCGCTGGCCCTGATCGTCCCCGTCGGCCTCGTCCTCTTCAACCTGATCTCGACCCTGGTCGGCGGCACCCTGCGGATGCGGGCGCCGGTCCTCTTCGCGATCGGGGCGATCTCGATGATCTCGATCGGCCTCGCCGCGGAGCTCTGCCAGTCGCTGGTCGCCGCCGCCTGGCACATCAAGAACACCACCGACTCGACCGCTGCCACCCATTTCGCCCTCGTCGGCAGCGCCGTCCTCGGCGGTTTCGCCGCCCTCTACTACTGGTTCCCGAAGATGACCGGGAAGACGATGGGCGAGAGCCTCGGCCGCATCTCCTTCTGGACGATCGTCCTCGGCCTGCTGCTCGGCTTCCTGCCGCTCTTCCTCGCCGGCGACGAGCAGGGGCAGGTGGTGGACGCCTACAAGTACTTCGACAGCGCCGACGTCACCGCCTACAACGTGATCTCCTCGATCGGCGTCCTGATCCTCTTCGTCGGGATCCTGCTGACGATCCTCAACGCGATCTTCAGTCGCACCAACGGTCCCGCCGCCGGGCACGACCCCTGGGCGGGCGACACGCTCGAGTGGTTCACGCTCTCGCCGCCGGAGCCGCACAACTTCGACGTCCTCCCCGACGTCCGCAGCCCGCGGCCGCTGCGCGACATCCGCGACGCGATCGGCCATCGCACCCGTCGCGAAGAGGCAACGGCAGCGCGCGAGTCCCAGCCGGTAGCCTGAGGCCCGCATGAGCGGTGCCCAGACTGCTGCCCTCGCGCGGCGCCCGGCAATCCCCACGGTCGTTCGCGACTACCTGACGCTGACCAAGCCGAAGGTGCAGTCGCTGCTGCTCTTCACCACGATCACGACGATGTACGTGGCCGGCGACCCCTCGATCGGCCTCGTCTTCCTCACCTGCCTCGGCGGCGCCCTCTCGGCCGGCGGAGCGGGCGCGATCAACCACGCCGTCGACCGCGACATCGACCGCACGATGGCCCGCACCGCCGACCGTCCCGTCGCCTCCGGCCGCGTCTCCGCCGCCGCCGCGATCGCCTTCGGCATCGGCCTCGGCGCCGCCTCCTTCCTACTCCTGGCGCTAACGGTGAACCCGCTGGCGGCGGCGCTCTCGCTCTCAGGGCTGCTCGGCTACGTCTGCGTCTACACGCTCTGGCTGAAGCGGACGACGCCGCAGAACATCGTCATCGGCGGTGCCGCCGGCGCCGTCCCGCCTCTGGTCGCCTGGGCGGCCGTCACCGGCGGCCTCAGCGGCATGGCCTTCTACATGTTCGCGATCGTCTTCTTCTGGACCCCGCCCCACTTCTGGGCCCTCTCGCTGCTGATGAAGGACGAGTACGCGAAGGCGGGGATCCCGATGCTGCCGGTGGTCCGCGGCGAGGAGGAGACGCGGCGCCAGATCCTCCTCTACACCGTCCTCCTCTACGCCGTCACCCAGCTGCCCTTCTGCGCCGGCGGGCTCGGCGTCGCCTACCTCGTCCCCTCGATGCTGCTCGGCGCCGGCTTCATCTACTTCGCCGCCCGCCTCTACCGCAGCCGAGAGCGGCGCTGGGCGCTGAAGACCTACCTCTACTCGCTGGCCTACCTCGCCCTCCTGTTCCTGGCGATGGCCATAGCGGCCAACGTCTAGGCCGACAGACCCTCCCCTCGGACTGATAGAAATCCGGGCAATGGATCGCGAGACCGCACGCCGGAACATGCGCGCCGGGCTGGTCGCCGGGGGTATCGCCGCCGGGATCTTCGCCCTCTCGTTCGTCGCAGCCTTCCTCTACATCGCCCAGTAGGACATGGCCGAGCACCGAGAAGTCCCCGAGCCGGGCGAGATGATCTACACGCCGCGCCCCTCCTGGGGCCCGGTCTTCTTCGCCCTCGGAGCCGTCGGGCTCGTCTGCGGCATCTTCGCCGCCGGCTTTGCCTTCCCGCCCGTCTTCTACGCGGTCGTCGGCGTAATCCTCCTCCTGGTCGCCTTCCGCAGCATCGTTCGCGGCGCGATCCGCGACTATTACCGCCTCCCGCGCCGCCAGGAGACCCGGGGAGCCGCGCTGCCGGTAGAAACGATTTCCCAGCCGCCGCGCGGCTAGCTCAGCCCGGCAGGCTCATTTCACTCGTAGCGCCGTCGCTGGTCCAGCAGCGGACGATGTCGCGCATCGAGAGGATGCCGGTCGGCTCGCCGCCGTCGAAGACGACGAGGTGGCGGACGTTGCGCCGCGACATCTCCGCCGCCGCCCGCTCGAGGCTCCAGTCCGGCGCGGCGCTGAGCACACCCTCGCTCATGTGGTCGCAGACCCGCTCGTGGTCGGGGTTCTGCCCCTGGGCGACGGAGATCAAGAGGTCACGCTCGGTGACGACCGAGGGGGTCGGCATCTCGTTGTCGAGGACGAGCGCCGCACCGGTGCCTTTCTCGACCATCTTCGCCGCCGCCTCGCGCAGCGTGTGCGTCGGGCCCACGGTCAGGGTGATCTCCGACATGCCGTCCCTCACCTGCATCTGCGACCTCTCCTCACGTCGGTTCCAAAGCTAGTGCGAATCGCCTCAATCCTATCCCATGGCAATAGGTCACAGGGACGCTTACCCGGGGCGCCGACATATAGACTCCCGCTCGCATTGCGCCCCATGAATCGCCCCTCGAAACTGATCGGACCGCTGCTCGCGCTCGTCGCGCTGGTCGCCCTCGTGGTGACCGCTTCGGGCTGCGGCACGACCACCGCCGACCCTGAGCGCGGCCGCACGCTCTTCGTCCAGAAGTGCGGCGTCTGCCACGAACTGGCGCAGGCGGGCACCACCGCCCAGGTGGGCCCGAGCCTGGATGACGCCTTCGCCTCCGCCCGCTCGATCGGCAACGACAGCGAGACGGTCGAAGGGATCGTCAAGGCGCAGGTCGAGTATCCCCGCGAGAGCAACGGCAACCCGCGGGTCTCGATGCCCGCCGACATCGTCACCGGCCAGGACCTCGACGACGTCGCCGCCTACGTCGGCGAATGGGCCGGCGTCCCCGGCGCCGCGCCCCCCGAAGTGGAAGGCGGCCCGGGCGCCCAGGTCTTCGCCAACAACGGCTGTGGCGGCTGCCACACCTTCAAAGCGGCCGGCTCCGGCGGCGTCACCGGCCCGCCGCTCGAAGAATCGATCGTCCCCGGCGACGACGAAGCCACCGTCGAAGAGATGATCGTCGAACCGAACGCGGAGATCGCCAAGGGCTACCCGCCCAACGTGATGCCGCAGAACTTCGGCGAAATCCTGACCGAAAAAGAAATCAAAGACCTGGTCGGGTACCTGATCGAAAACTCCGCTGCCGGCGAAGCCGGGGGCAGCGGCAAATCCCAGGGCTAGCCGCGAGCGGCCGGGCGGCCGCTGCGATCATGTGAGGTAGATGCGGGAACGCTTGAAAAGCCGCCTCGAGATCTCGCCGGAGCGCTACGCCCAGGTGACGCTGGCAGCCCTCGCCGCCCTCTCGCTGATCGTGCTGACGGGCGCCGGCGTGCGGCTGACCGGCTCGGGGCTGGGGTGCCCGGACTGGCCCAAGTGCTACGGCGGCACCACGCCGCCGCTCGAATCCCACGCGGTGATCGAGTACACGAACCGGCTGATTACCGGCATCGTCGGCTTCGCGGTGATCGCCGCCGCTCTGCTGGCCTGGTTTCGGCGGCCCTACCGCTGGCACCTGGCGCTATTCGGGGCGCTGCTGCCGCTCGGCGTGATCGGGCAGGCGATCCTCGGAGCCCTGGTGGTCAAGTATCACCTCGCCCCGGGCCTGGTGATGAGCCACTTCATCCTCTCGATGATGCTGCTGGACGCCGCTTTCGCCCTCGCCTGGTGCTCGCGCTACGAACCGTGGGAGCGCCGGCGCTCGCAGGACCGGCTCGGGGTCTGGTCGGTGCGGGCGCTGATCCCGCTGGGGCAGCTGACGATCCTCGCCGGCACGATCGCCACCGCCTCCGGCCCCCACGCCGGCGCCCACGAAGGGCAGCTGGTCCACCGCTTCGATTTCGAGGGGGCGAGGACGCTGGAATGGGTCGTCCAGCGCCATGCCGTGCTCGCCACCGTCTACGGCCTCGCCGCGATCGGCGTCTGGTTCCTCCTCCGCCGCCCAGGTGGCGACAGGCGGGCGCTGAAGCCGCTCACGGTCGTGATCGCCCTGCTGGCCCTCCAGGGCGCGATCGGCGGCCTCCAGTGGGCCTTGGAACTGCCGGGCGAGATCGTCTGGGTCCACGTCGCGGTAGCGACGTGCAACTGGCTGGCGATGCTTTGGACCGTAGCCACCGCGGGCCGGCTCGAGCCGCGAGGTGAGCAGTCTCCCGCCGAGGCCGAGGAGAGGCGAACCCGCGCTCCGGCGGCCGCCGGCAGCGTCTGACGCTTGCTCCCCTTCTGGCTCTCGATCGGCGCCCTCAGCCTCGTCCAGGCGAGCCTGGTTGCCGCCCCCAAGCCACCCCTCCCCGCCCTCCTGACCCACCTGCAGAGCCGTTGGTGGGCGCTTGTCTTGCCGCTCTCGATCATCGTCGCGATCTCGGCGATCGCCCTCGACTCCGCCAGCGCCCGCTTCCTCACCTATTTGGCGCTGGTCGCGGTGCCGCCCCTCGCCGCCGCGGCCCTGGCCTGGCTCCTGCGAGGGGCTCGCTGGGAGCTCGCCCTCCTCGTCTTTCCGCTCTTCGCAGTGGCCTGGGCCGCAAAGGGCTCCCTCAGCGGCCAGACGGCCGCCCTGGTGCTCTCAGCGCTGGCCTGCGTCACCCTCGGCTGGCTGCTCGCCTGCGTCGTCCCCGCTCGCTGGCTGAAGCTGGGGATCTACGTGATGGCAATTGTCGACGCCTACCTGATCGCCGGCGACCTGCTCCAGGGCCCGAACGCCGTCCTCAACTCCGTCTCGCCGGGTGCCGACCTCCCCCAGCTCCAGCTCGCCTCCTTCGGCTCGGCGCTGATGGGCTTCGGCGACCTCTTCATCGCCGCCGTCCTCGGCGCCCTCCTCGCCTACGACCGACGCCTCCAGCTCCACGGCGCCCTCCTGGCCGCCGTCATCGGCATCTCCTTCGACCTGCTCTTCTTCGCCGTCGACGAGCTGCCCGCAACCGTCCCGATCGCACTCACGCTGGTGGCCCTGGAGGTTTCCTCCTCGCGCCCAGATCGTGCCATTTCCGCTCCGACCAGCGATAGCCGTAGACACACCCGGCGATAACGATCACCAGCCCCAGCAGTGCCCCCACTAACGGCCGGGTCAGCAGCGTCACCGCAACGATCAACGCCCCCGCGATCCCTACGATCACGACCCATTTGAAGACAGCGGCCTCGTTGAACTTCATCGAGTTCCGCTATATCTCAGCCGAATCAGAGTATGTAGACCGTCACGTAGACGATGATCCACATGATGTCGACGAAGTGCCAGTAGATACCGGGCACCTCGACACCTAAGTGGTCCTCGGCCTTGGGGCCGAAGTGACCGCGGAAGGCGCGGATCGTCGCGAACGTGAGCAGCATCAGGCCGACGAAGACGTGGGCTCCGTGGAGACCGGTGAGGCTGTAAAAGATCGAGCCGAACGAGAGATCGCGGGCGCTGAAGCCCAAGTGCACGTACTCGTTGATCTGGATGAAGAGGAAGGTCGCGCCGAGCAGCCAGGTGGCGACGAGGCCCAGCTTGAGGCCGCCGCGGTTGCCGCGACGGATCGACTCGAGGGCGTAGTGAACCGTGAAGCTCGAGGAGACGAGGATCGCCGTGTTCATCCCGGCCACGGCCTTCGGCAGTTCGAACGGTTCCGGCGGCCAGTTCGGCGGGTCGACGACGACCCGGAGGAAGAAGTAGGAGGCGAAGAAGGCCCCGAAGAGCATCACCTCGGAGACGATGAAGAGGAGGATCCCGAGCGTCTGGCGGTCGATCCGCGAGCTCTGGTTGGCCTCCGGCGGCCCGTGGTGGTGATCGGCGTGGTCGTGACCGACGGCGACGGTGGCGCTCTCCATCAGCTCTCCTCCCCTTCGGCGACGGCGGCGACGACGGCGGTTGCCGGCCTGCCGACCTCGATGTGCTCTACGGACTTCTCGGTGATGTCGCGGACCCGGCCGATCAGGTTGTCCTCGAGCCACTGCGAACGCTCGCCGGTGAAGGTCGAGATCAGGATGTCGTCGATCCGGTAGTGCTCGATCCCGTTCTTCACCGCCAGGAACGGATCGGGGCTCATCGGCTGGCCGGTGGCGTCGATGTCGGAGCGGTAGAGCTCGCCCAGGGTCGAAGCCAGGTCGCGGACGACCTGCGCCTCGCTGACGTCGTCGGCGCGCGGGCAGATGATCGTGAAGCGGTGCGGCCGGATGTTGGCGCGATCCTTCAGCCGGGCCACGAGATCAGGTGCGGCGACGGTCTTCGTCGCGACCACGAGCGTGTGGTTGAGGTCCCAGCGGATCGCGTCCTCTTCGATCCGGACCGGGATGTGGGTCAGCTTGACCTCCGGTTCGATCCGCTCGCGAACCCACTCGACGAGGTCGCGGCGCAGGAAGCCGAAGCGGGTGTCGGGCAGGCTGGAGAACAGCACCTCGCCGGGGCGATGGGCGCGGACGGCGTCGTCGAGGGCCAGCGCGGGCTCGGGGTCGAGCACCTCGCCGATCGATTCGATCCCGAACTCGCTCAGCACGGCCATCGTCACCTCGACCCGGGCGCGAGCGGCCTCGCGGACCTCGGCCGAGTCGATCAGCTGCCCTACGGTCGGCTGGTTCTGGGGCGCCGCGACGACGACGCCGGAGATCTGGTCCTGGCGCTCGCGGACCGCCTGCAGCAGCTTGCGGCCGCCGGCCACCTCGTTGAGGAAGACCAGCAGCGGCTTGCGCTCCTCAGCCACCTCGGGGCTCATGAGCCGGTACCCACCACGCTCGGCTCGCCGGCCGGAACCTCGGCCCCTTCGCCGCCCATGATCGCGTGTTTGGCGCCGGGGATCCCGAACTCGTAGGGGCCGCCGACGACCCGCGGGATCTCGTCGAAGTTGAAGATCGGCGGCGGCGAGGAGACCTGCCACTCGATCGAGTTGGCGCGCCAGGGGTTGCCGTCGGCCTTCGGGCCGAAGCGCCAGCTGGTGACCATGTTGTAGACGAAGACGAGCTGGACGGCGCCGAGCATGAAGGCGAAGACGCTGATCAGCAGGTTCCAGTTGCCGAACTGTTCGGCGTAGTCAGCGACGCGGCGCGGCATCCCGTCCATCCCGATCCAGTGCATCGGGATGAAGGTGCCCCAGGTCCCGACGAGGGTCCCCCAGAAGTGGACGCGCCCCAGCCTCTCGTCGTACATCCGGCCCGTCATCTTCGGGAACCAGTGGTAGACGCCGGCGAAGATCGTGAACACGGAGCCGCCGAAGAGGACGAAGTGGATGTGGGCGACGATGAAGTAGGTGTCGGAGACGTGGATGTCGATCGGCACCATGCCGAGCATCACGCCCGAGATCCCGCCGATCGTGAAGGTGACGATGAAGGCGAGCGCGAACAGCATCGCGGTCGAGTAGGTGTGGATCTTGCCGAAGTAGAGGGTGCCCAGCCAGGAGAAGATCTTGATCCCGGTCGGCACCGCGATCAGCAGGGTGGTGATCATCATCGGCACCCGCAGCCAGGAGAACATTCCGGCGACGAACATGTGGTGAGCCCAGACCGAGTAGCTGAGGACGACGATCCCGATCAGCGCCAGCGCCATCAGCCGGTAGCCGAAGATCGGCTTGCGGGCGTGGGTCGAGATGACCTCCGAGACGATTCCGAACCCGGGCAGCATCATGATGTACACCGCCGGGTGGGAGTAGAACCAGAAGATGTGCTGGTAGCTGATCACGTCGCCACCGGCCGCGAAGTCGAAGAAGTTGGTGTGGAGGGCGCGGTCGAAGAGGACCATGAACTGGACGCCGGCGATGAACGGGGTCGCGGCGACGACCAGCAGCGAGGTCGAGAGGTTCGCCCAGACCAGCAGCGGCATCCGCCAGAAGGTCATGCCCGGCGCCCGCATGGTGATGATCGTGACCAGGAAGTTCAGCGCCGTGGCGATCGACGAGGCGCCGGCGAACTGCACGCCCAGGTTGAAGAAGGACTGGCCCAGCGGGGCCCCGGTCGAGAGCGGCGCGTAACCGGTCCAACCGGCATCGAAGGCGCCGCCCGGGCAGAGGAAACTGCCGATGAAGAGGATCCCCGCCAGCGGCAGCATCCAGAAGCTGAGCGCGTTGAGGCGCGGGAAAGCCATGTCCGGGGCGCCGATCATCAGCGGCAGGACGTAGTTCGCGAGACCGGCGAAGACCGGGATCACGAAGACGAAGATCATCAGCACCGCGTGGGTGGAGAAGAGGCTGTTGTAGGTGGCGGCGTCGACGATCTGCGTGCCCGGCTGGGCGAGCTCGGCCCGGATCAGCATCGCCATCAGGCCGCCGAGGAAGAAGAAGATGAACGTCGTGACGACGTACTGGACACCGATCACCTTGTGGTCGGTGTTGAATTTGAAGTAGTCCTTCCAGCTCTTCGCGCCGTGCTGGGAGTGGTCGTCGGGGATCGTCGGAGCGCCTACGGCCCAGCGCAGCCAGTAGTCGAAGCAGCCGAAGCCGGCTAGGAAGCCGAGCGGGGCCGTGATCGCGGGCACGACCACATGCGGGTAGCCGGTCTGTTCGGTCTGGTAGAGCGGCAGCCCTGAGATCTTCCGCAGAAGGATCACGAGGCCGAATCCGAAGGCTCCAAAGGCGATTGCGCCGAGGATTCCACGCGTCCAGCCGGGTCTCTTGATTGCGGCAACCATCAGCTTTCTCCCATTATGCCTATGCCCCTCCGGCGTCTAGACCGGCGGGATTGACCTGCGTGTCCTGTTTGACCGACTCCATCAGTTCGGGCGGCGCCGGCTGTTTGAGGGCGTCCACCCACTTCTCCCATTTGGCCATCGGCTCGACCACGACCTTGGCCCGCATCGTCGCGTGGCCGAAGCCGCAGAGCTCGGTGCAGACCAGCTGGTAGGTCCCGACCTTGTCGGGGGTGACGATCGCGGTCGTGGTGATCCCCGGCACGTTGTCTTTCTTGATCCGCCACTCCGGCACCCAGAAGGAGTGGATCACGTCCTGGGCGTGCATTTTGAAGACGACCTGGCGGTTGACGGGGACGTGGAATTCGCCTTCTTTCCAGACGTAGTCTTTGCCGGGATAGGCGAAGCTCCAGGCGTACTGCTGGGAGAAGACGTCGACGGTGAGGCGGTGATGGGGGTCCGCTTTCTCTTCGATGTCCGCGAGGACCTTCCAGCTGTAGCCGGCGCCGAAGAGGACGATGATCGTCGGGATCAGGGTCCAGGCGATCTCGAGGCGGGTGTTGCCGTGGATCGGCTCGCCGTCGGATTCGTCGCCGGGCTTGGCTTTGAATTTGTAGAGGGCGTAGAAGAGCATCACCACCACCAGCGAGAAGACAAACGACGAGATCACGATCATCACGTTGAGGAGATCGTCGATCTTCGGCGCGGCCGTCGAGGCCTGCTGGCCGTCCCAGTTGATCGGGACCATGATCGCCGAGAGGACGACCGTCATCGCGATCGTCGCCAGCAGCATCTTCACTATGGGCAGGCGGCCGTACATTGGGGCGGCGGGCATTCTATTGAAGCGGCGGCGGGAGGCTTTGCGGCCCTCAGGTGCCGGTTGCAACTAGGCCGCGGGACGCGGTAGACCGTCGAGTTCCCCGGCCGCGGCGGCGAGGACGCCGCGGGCCACTCCCTCCCAGCTCCAGAGCCGGCGGACCGTCTCCACCAGGGCTTGCCGCGCCGCCTCCCGCTGATTTTTTGGAAGGCCGAGCCAGCCGTTGAGGCCCGCCGCGATCGCCTCGACCGCCCCCTCCTCGACCTCGAAGGAGACGAGCTGGGCAACCTCGTCGGGGAGCGTCGCGGCGAGCTGCCGCGAGACCTCGAGCATCCCGGAGTGGCCGGCAGAGACGGGCAGGGTGCCGCAGGCGGCGGCCTCGACCGCGACCATGCCGAAGGCCTCCGGGAAGGTGCTCGGCATCACCATCGCTTCGGCGCGGGGGAAGAGCGTGGCGACCTCGTGGTGCTCGAGGCGGCCGACGAACTCGACCGAGCCGGCGGCAGCCCGTGCCGTCTCGGCGTAGCCGGCGGGAGGGTCGGCGAGGAAGGCGCTGAGGATCGGCAGCGGCCGCTCCTCCCCGCCTTCGAGCCCCCAGCCGCGACGGGCGATCTCGCGCGCCCCCTCGAGGTCGCCCCGATCGAGGGCCGCCAGCAACCGCCGCAACGCCTCCTCATAAGCGCCGAAGCCGGCGACCTCCAGGCGGGCCTGAGGATTGGCGGCCCGCACCAGCGGCCAGGCGGCGAGCAGGAGGTCGACCCCCTTGGAGACGATCAGCTTGCCGACAAAGGCGACCAGCGGCTCGCGCTCGCCCCGCGGCTGGAACTCGTCGACATCGACCCCCGGCGGACCCAGGCGGGTCTTCTCCCGCAGGTCCGGCAGGTCGGCCAGCGCCTCCCAGAGGGACTCGGCCGTGTGGCCGGAGCCGGTGAGGACGCCGCTTGCCGCCTCCACCCCCTCCCGTGCGTAGGGCAGGAAACGCGGGTGCGGTTTGACCGTGTACTCGAGCGCCGAGCCGTGGATCTTGACCGCGAACGGGGCCACCCCGGCCCGGGCGAGGATCGCCGGCCCCATCACCAGGTGGTTGGCGAGGGCGAGGTCGATGCCGCCCGCCATCTCGGCCGCCTCACGCACGGCGGCGACGTTGGCCTCGACGTAGCGGTCGAGCTCCACCTCGGTCAGCTCGGGGAACGTCTTCACCTCGAAACCCTCGTAGGGGTCTTTGACGTAGACCGGCAGCAGGCCGCCGATGTCGGGGTTGTGGATCTGCACCCCCTCGATCTGCACCTCGCGGTCCTGGCAGAGCAGGTGCACCTCGTGCCCGAGCCGGGCCAGCGCCCGCGCCAGGTTGACGTTGTAGATGTTGCTGCCGGTGCCGCGCAGCATGTAGCCGTGGAAGATGAGCACACGCATGTGAGCCGCCCAAGCTAATAGTCTTCCCGGCGATGAACGAGAAGCAGCTCTACCGGATGCGCGCCACGGCCTCGGGCCGCGAGGCGATCACCCACGCCGAGCCGGGCTCGGTCTACGTCGATCGCGAGACCGAAGAGGAGATGGAGCCGGTGGGCATGGTCCTGCCCCTCGCCCCCTCGGTCTCGTCCCTGCCGCGCAGCCCGGAGAACCTCCGCGCCTGCCGCCGCTGCGACCAGCTGATCGGGCTGGACGTCAGCGACTGCCCATACTGCGGCCTCCGCCAAGAAGCGCTCTGAGGCCACCTGACCGGCGCGTTTCGGCGTCCTCGGTCGGTCGTGTGCGGAGCACACTTCCCTCCCTGCGTCCTTGAACTGCTTGGTCAGCCGGCCTCAGGGCCGGCTTATGGCTTCTTCACGAGCGTCGCGGTGTAGAGCAGGCGCGCTTCTGAGTAGTAGCAGCCGTAGGTCTTGGTCTTGCCGATCCCCTGCTGGGGGTGGCCGCCCTGGATGTCTTCGCGGTTGACGCAGTGCTCGGGCAGGCGGCTGCCGCGCCAGCTGTTTTCCGGCGAGAGGTTGAGCGCGAACATCGGCGCCCAGGTCGGGACCGTCAGCGCCACCACCTGGCCCTTGAGGACCGTCAGCGGGTGGTCGAGGGCGAAGACCGGGGTGCTGCCGAAGTAGGGGTTGAGCACCTCGATCGGGCTCTGCCGCACCAGTTTGTACTGCGGCGGCTTGGTGTCTTCGATCGGGCGCAGGATGCCGATCCGGGCCTCCGAGGGGGTGCCGAGGAAGTCGTTGAAGAAGCCCACCTCGTCGGTGGTGGTTTTCGTTTCCGTCGTCGACGGCTTGGCGAGGGTGACCGACCAGGCGACGATCTTGCCTTCGAAGGGCGCCTCGAAGGGGCGCGGCACGCCGTCGGCGATCGACTGGAACCCGGTCACGTGGCCCTCGACCCGGCAGGGCGTGATCTCGACGTTGTTGACGATTTTGCCCGGGCAGGAGGCCGGCGGCGTTTCCGAGGTCTGGCCGAGGACGACCACCCGCAGCGGCGCCGAGTCCGCATCGCCCGGAGCCGCCACCGCAACGAGGGCGGCGAACAGGCAGACGGCGGCGCTGAGCAGTGCCCAGCCGCGGCGGGTGGTGGCTTTGGTCTCGGTGAATCGCATCGTTGTGGCAAACACGAGGGGCTGAGCCCAGTTGCGGCGCCAATCTTGCCTTCCGGCCCGGCTGGATGCGGCGCCCGGGCCGCTGTTGCACGATCCCGGCCAGGTGGCCCAGATAGGGTTGCGGCCCTAGATGGAGGCTTCAGACAGCGCAGGCGACTTCATTCCGGCGGCGCTTGCCGCCTTCGGCGTCGAGGCCGACGAGATCGAGCTGGCGGTGATGCGCGTCGCCCACGAGACGTTCTGGCCGCCGATCCTCGAGCTGCTCTCCATGGACACCGGCGGCGTCGCGCCGGAGCCGGCTCCCGACCTCTCGCAGGCACCGCCGCGGCGATGAGCGAGCCGCTCGACCTCTCGCTGCGCGACCAGGCGGCCGCAATCGCCGCCGGCGAGGTCGACGCCGCCGAGCTGCTGGAGGCGGCGCTGGCCCGGATCGAGGAGCGCAACCCGGCGATCAACGCCGTCGTCGAGACCTTCCCGGAGCGCTCGCGGGAGATGCTCGCCGCCGCGCCCGCCGGCCCCCTCCACGGCGTCCCCGTCGTGATCAAGGACGAGTGGCCGCTGCCCTGGCGGGCCCAGCGCTTCGGCGCCGCCGACATGCTGGCGAAGACCGCTCCCGGCGAGTCCGGCCCCTACCGGGCGCTGCGCGACGCCGGCGCGGTGATCGTCGGCGTCGGCAACATGCACGAGCTCGGCGCCAGCAGCACCGGCAACCTCTCCGTCTACGGCCCGGCGCGGAACCCGTGGAATGTGGAGCGCTGCCCCGGCGGATCCTCGAGCGGGCCGGCGGCCGCGGTCGCCGGGCGGCTGGTGGCCGGCGCGGTCGGCGCCGACGGCGTCGGCTCGATCCGCTATCCCGCCACCTACTGCGGCCTCACCGGCCTCAAGCCGACCTTCGGCCGCTCGGCGATGGACGGACACCACATGGCCGGCGTCTCGACGACGATCGTCTCCGGTCCCCTCTGCGCCGACGCCGGCGACTGCCGCCTGCTCGGCTCGGTCCTCTACGGCGAGGAGCTGCGCGCGGGAGAGGTCGGGGGCCTACGGATCGGGGTGATCGAGAACGAGGTCTCCGAAGACGTCGCGCCGGCGGTCCGCGAGGCCTGCGAGGCGGCGATCGAGGAGCTGCGGGAGGCGAGCGGCGGCGAGGTCCGCAGGATCGAGCTGCCGGAACTGGAGGCGGCGACCCTGGCGACCGTCCTGATCGCCAACAGCGAGAGCCTCGGCGGCGTCACGCCGGAGCGGCTCAACAACCTCGACCCCGAGCTGAGCCCGCTCGGCCGCGGCCTGCTCAAGTACCGGCTGATGCTGCCGGCGGCAGCGACGGTGAAGGCGCACCAGGTGCGGACGATGGCGCGGCAGCGCCTCGCCGAGGTCTTCGAGGAAGTCGACGTGATCGCCTGGCCGACGGTGCCGGCGGTGGCGCCGCCGCTGGAGGCGCCGCTGGTCGAGCTGCCCTCCGGCACGCTCACCGCCGACGCCGCCAACGTCCGCGGCGGCGCCCTCGCCAACCTCACCGGCATCCCGGCGGTCAGCGTCCCCGTCGGCTCCTCGGAAGGGCTGCCGATCGGGCTGCAACTGCAGGCGGCCTGGGGCCGGGACGAGCTGCTGCTCGACGCAGCCGAGGCGCTGGAGGGCGCCAACGGCCGCCGCTGGGTCGAGGCGGTGCCGCCGCCGGCCGCCGCCGAGCAGGCCGAGGCTTGATGGCTGACTCGATCGGAAGGCCGGCGATCGTCGTCGAGGGCCTCGAGCGCAGGTTCGGCGAGGTTCTCGCCGTGCAGGGGATCGACCTGCGGGTCGAGGAGGGCGAGATCTACGGCTTCCTCGGCCCCAACGGGGCCGGCAAGACGACGACGGTGCGGATGCTGACGACGCTGCTGCTGCCGACCGGCGGCCGCGCCGGGGTCGCCGGCTTCGACGTCGTCGCCGAGGCGCGGCAGGTGCGTGCCTCGATCGGGGTCGCGCTGCAGGAAGCGGCGCTCGACCCGCTGATGACCGGCCGCGAGCTGATCCGCCTGCAGGCGACGCTGCAGGGGTTGCCGAGTGGCGAGGGGCGCAGGCGGGCCGACGCGCTGCTGGAACGGGTCGACCTCGCTGCCGCCGCCGATCGCCGCGTCGGCGGCTACTCCGGCGGGATGAAGCGGCGGCTCGACCTCGCCGCCGCGCTCGTCCACGAACCGCGGGTCCTCTTCCTCGACGAGCCGACCACCGGCCTCGACCCCGTCAGCCGCAAGACGATCTGGGAGGAGGTGCAGGCGCTGAACGACGACGGCACCACCGTCTTCCTCACCACGCAGTACCTCGAGGAGGCCGACCAGCTCGCCGACAACGTCGGGATCATCGACCGCGGGCGGATCGTCGCCGAGGGGACGCCGGAGGAGCTGAAGGGCGAGATCGGCAACCCGCACATCGAGCTGGTCGTCGCCGAGGGCGCGGTGCCGGAGGCCGAGCGGGCGGTCGGCGAGCTCGGCCGGCTGCGGCCGCGCAAGGGCGAGAACCGGGTCCTGCTCGAGGTCGAGCACGGCGCTTCCGACATTCCGCGGGTGGTGCGGGCGCTCGACGAGGCCGGGATCGGGGTCGAATCCCTGGAGCTGGTCAGACCGACCCTCGACGACGTCTTCGTCGAGAAGACCGGGCACCACCTCGAAGCCGAGGAAGGGCAGGAGAGCGAGCCGGCCGACGAGGAGCCGGCGCCGGCGTGAGCGACCTGGCGACCGGCGCGCGGGTTGTCGGGGCGCTCGGCGCGCGCTCGATCCGCCAGACCTTCCGGCGGCCGCAGCTGATGTCGCCGATCATCGTCTTCCCGACCCTGCTGCTGGCGATCCAGACCGGAGGCGCCGGCGCCGGGATCGAACTGCCGGGCTTCCCGCCGGTCGAAAGCTTCCTCCAGTTCATGCTCGCCGGCTCGATGATGCAGGCGATGATGCTGGCCGGCAACAGCGGCGGCATCGCCTTCGCGGTCGACATCGAGATGGGCTTCACCGACCGCCTCTTCGCCGCCCCGATCCCGCGCTTCGCGATCGTCCTCGGCCGCCTGGCCGGGACCGCCGCGCTGGGGCTCCTCGCCGCGCTCTGGTTCCTCGCGATCGGGTTGATCTTCGGCGCCCACGTCGAGGGCGGCGTCCCTGGGGCGCTGCTGTCGATCGCGCTGATCACCGCCTCGGCCCTCGCGGTCGGCGGGATCGGCGCGGCGATCGCGCTGCGCACCGGTAGCGCCAGCGTCGTCCAGGGCCTCTTCCCGCTGGTCCTCGTCGTCCTCTTCCTCTCCTCGGCCTTCTTCCCGCAGGAGCTGATGGTCGAGCCGGCGAAGACGATCGCCCAGTACAACCCGTTCAGCTTCATCGTCGAAGGGGCGCGGGAGCCGATCATCTCCGGGATCGACGCAAAGCAGACGCTGGAGGCGGTCGCCGCGATCGCCGGCATCATCCTCCTCGGGCTGGCCCTGAGCGCCAGCGCCCTGCGACACCGGCTGCGGACGGGCTGATGGAGGCGGCCACTCCAACGGCGCCGGCGCCGCCGGTCTGGCGCACCAACCTGGCGACGATCGCGGCGCTGATCGCGCGGGCGAAGAACGAGCTCCTGCGTGTCCCCGGCGCAGCGATCCCGGGGGTGCTGGCGCCGACGATCTTCTTCCTCGGGCTGAACGGCGTCTTCGGCTCGCTGATCCACCTGCGCGGCTTCGACGCCAGCTCGTATGAGAGCTTCATCGTCCCGGTCAGCATGCTGCAGGGAGCGGGGTTCACCGGCGCCGCCGCCGGGGTCAACCTGGCCCGCGACTACGAGCAGGGCTGGGTCGACCGCCTGCTGGTCTCCCCCGCCCCGCGCTGGGTCCTGCTCGGCGGCAACGTCCTCGCCGCCAGCGCCCGCGCCTTCGTCCCGGCGACCTTCGTCCTCGCGATCGGCTTCCTGATCGGCGTCCAGTGGCCCGGGCTCGACGGGCTCCTCGTCTGCTACCTGATGGTCGCGGCGATGGCCGCGATCGCCGCCTGCTGGGGATCGATGCTGGCGCTGCACTACAAGAGCCAGTCAGCGGCGCCGCTGATGCAGGCGGGGATGATGGCCCTGGTCCTGCTCACCCCCGCCTACGCGCCGCTGGAACTGCTGCAGCCGTGGCTGGAGACGGTGGCGCGGATCAACCCGGTGACCCAGGTGGTCGAGGCGGCGCGCCAGGGGTTCGTCGGCAGCGTCACCTGGAGCGAAACCTGGCCGGGGCTGCTGGCCGTGGCCGGGCTGCTGGTAGTGCTGGGGGCGCTGGCGCTGCGCGAGATGCGCCGCACGAATGTCTGAGCGCGAGCGCAAGGCGGTCCTCGCCGAGACCGAGCGGGTGCTGCGGCAGAACTGGGTGATGGGCGAGCGCAACGGGACCCGCTTCGAATACACCGAGCCGAGTCCGGGCCGCTACCCGTGGCAGTGGTACTGGGACTCCTGCTTCGCGGCGATTGCCTGGCGGCGCTTCCAGCCGCGCCGGGCGCGGGCCGAGCTCGAGAGCTTGCTGACCGCTCAGCGTCCTGACGGCTTCGTCGGCCACACGATCTTCTGGCGCAGCCACGTCTCCGGGGCGCGGCTGCTCTTCTACAACGTCACCTCACGCCGCTCCTTCCAGACCGAGACGATCCAGCCGCCGCTGCTGGCCTGGGCCTGGCGGATCGCGGTCGGCGACCCGAGCGAGGAGCCGCGGATCGCGGCGCAGGCGGAGTGGCTGCAGGCGAACCGAGACCTCGACGGCGACGGCCTGCTCTGGATCGTCCAGCCCGACGAGTCCGGCCTCGACGCCTCGCCGAAGTTCGAGCCGGTCTGGGGTTGGCGGGCGAACGGGCGGATCGGCTTCCCGCTGCTGGTCCACCGCAACCGCCGCCACGGGTGGAACGCCCGGCGGCTGCGCGCCGCCGGCGAGCCCGTCCTCTGCGAGGTCCTCGTCAACACGCTCTGGTCGCTCTCGCTGCAGGCGCTGGGGCGGCCGTCGGCAACGCCGGCGCTGGTCGAGCGGCTCTGGGACGAGCGGCGCGGGCTCTTCTTTGACGAGGCGACGCCCGGCGGGCGGGTCGCCGTCAACACCTGGGCCTCGCTGGCGCCGCTGGCGCTGCCCGACCTGCCCGAGGCGATCGGGCGGCGGCTGGTCGAGGAGCACCTGCTGAAGGAGAGCGAGTTCTGGACCCCGGTCGCGCCGCCGTCGGTCGCCGCGAACGAGCGCGGCTACGAACCGGGCGGCGGCCGCGGCCCGGTCCGCCGCTACTGGCGCGGCCCTACCTGGGTCAACTCCGCCTGGATGGTCTGGCTCGGCCTGCGCCGCCTCGGTTACGACCAGGAGGCACAGCGCCTGGCCCACGGCGTGATCGGAGCCGTCGCCCGCGAAGGCCTGCGCGAGTACTACGACCCACGCGACGGCACGGGCATGGGAGCGCGCGACTTCGCCTGGTCGGCGCTGATTGCCGAGCTAGCCGATCCGCCGAGCGGCGGCTATTTGTAGCGGTAGGTGATTCGACCGCGGTCTAGGTCGTAGGGCGAAAGCTCGATCTTCACGCGGTCGCCCGGGAGGATGCGGATGTAGTGGCGGCGCATCTTTCCCGAGATATGGCCGAGCACGTCGTGCCCGTTGTCCAGTTTGACCCGGAACATCGTGTTGGGGAGAGCCTCGGTGATCTCCCCCTCCATTTCGATCTTTTCCTCTTTAGCCATGCGGCGGGGAGCGTACCTAACGGCGCAGGTGTTCGAGCGCACCCTCACGGTCAGATATTTCGCCTGCATACTGCGCCGCCTCCAGCTCGGCCAGCGCCGAACCCAGCTCCGGGCCCGGCTCGATCCCCAACTCGGCCGCCACCTCGTCCCCGCGCAGGAGCGGCGGCGGCGGGCCTTGGCGGCGCCAGTCGAGGCCGGCGGCGATCATCTCGCGCGCCAGCTGCAGGTGGGCGGCGACCATCGCGGGGCTCGCGATCGGTCCCTTGCCGCGGGCGGAGAGGCGGTCGGCGACGGTGAGCAGGGTGACGTCGACGACGACCGGTTCGGTGGCGCGCAGGTAGGCGTGGACGCGGCGCGGGGGCAGCGGCATCTCCGGGATCAGGAAGCCGAGCCGCAGGTGGTGGAGGGCCAGCCCCTGCAGGTGCTGGGTGAGGCGGCGGCTGGCGCGGAGCCGCCCGCAGATGCCGGCGATGACCTCGGCCCCGAGCTGGTCGTGGCCGCGGAAGCCGACGAAGCCGTCGCGCTCGGCGCGGGTCTGCGGCTTGGCGATGTCGTGGAAGAGGGCGCCGAAACGGAGCGCGGTGCGGCGGCTGCATTCATCGGCGAGGGGCTCCTCGAGCAGCGCCTCGACCTCGGCGGCGCGCTCGCCGGCGAAACGGTCCAGGTCCCCCTCGACCTCCAGGGTGTGCTCGAGCACGGCGATGGTGTGGTCGTAGACGTCGAGGTGGTGGTTGGGCCCCTGCTCGACTCCTTGCAGCGCGGCCACCTCCGGCAGCACCACCGGCGTCAGCTCCAGCTCGCCGAGCAGGCGCAGGCCGCGCAGCGGGTCGGGGCCGCCGATCAGCTGCCGCAGCTCCGCCAGCTGGCGCTCGCCGGCGGGGTCGGCGGCGCGGGATGCGGCGGCGCGGGCGAGCGCGACCGTCCGCGGCTCGATCTCCAGGTCCATCTCCGCGGCGAGGCGGGCGGCGCGCAGGAGGCGGAGCGGGTCGGCGGTGAAGCTCTGCTCGCCGACCGCGCGCAGGCGCTTGTCGGCTAGATCGGTCAGGCCGGCGTAGGGGTCGATCGGCTCGCCCCCGTCCAGGGGGACGGCGACGGCGCCGATCGTGAAGTCGCGCTCGGCGAGGTCGGCCTCGATGCTGCCGCCGCGCAGAGCGGTGACGTCGATCTGCCAGCCGTGACCGGAGGCGGCGACCCGCCAGGTGCCGAACTCGGCCGAGAGCTCGAAGGCGTGCTCGCCGATCGCCGCGCCGATCGCCTTCGCCGCGATGCCGGGGTCGCCGGCGACGGCGAGGTCGAGGTCGGTGACCTCCCGCCCGAGGACGGCGTCGCGAACCGCCCCGCCGACGATCCAGGCGGGATCCGCGTCGCGCAGTGCCTCGCGGGTCGCCGCGACGACAGGCGCGGCGGCAAGCCGTTCGACGGTACTCATGCCGGTCTCCGCGGCACCCGCGGCGAGATCGCGCAGGTCACCTCGTAGTTGATCGTCTCCAGCCTCCCCGCCACCTCCTCGGCGAGGATCTGCTCTTTACCCTGGCGCCCGATCAAAATCGCCTCGTCGCCGGCACTGACGTCGGTCTCGGGCCCGAGGTCGATCGTGACGTTGTCCATCGAGACGGTGCCAACGAGGGGATGCCGGCGGCCGCCGACGAGGATCTCGGCGTTGTTGGTGAGGGCGCGGCGGACGCCGTCCCCGTAGCCGACCGGGATCACGCCGACCCAGGTGTCGACTGGGGCTTTCCACTTGCGCCCGTAGCCGGCGCTGGCTCCGGCGGGGAAGCGCTTGACGTCGGCGACGTGGGAGCGCAGGGTCAGCGCCGGCTGCAGGCCCTGCTCGGCCGGATCGCGCTGGAAGGGGTCGAGGCCGTAGATCGCGACGCCGCAGCGGGCCATCCCGAAGTGGGAGCGGCGGTCGCGGAGGACGGCGGCGCTGTTGGCCGCGTGGACCAGGACGCCAGGGTGCTGCTCCTTGACAGTCGCCGCGAGGATCGCGAAACGCTCCAGCTGCTCGTCGAAGAAGTCGGAGTCGAGTTCGTCGGCGGTGGCGAAGTGGGTCCAGAAGCCGGCGAGCTCGAGGTCGGGGTCGACGGCGCAAGCGCGGACCAGCTCCAGCACCTCGTCCCGGTCCCGGTTGCCGAGGCGGCCCATGCCGCTGTCGTACTTGACGTGGACCCGCGCGCGGTGACCGTGGGCACGGGCCCGGTCGGCGATCAAGCGCCGTGAGTTCTCGCGCCAGACGGCCAGTTCCGAGCCCGCCGAGATCACCGCGTCGACCTCCTCCGCCGTCAGCGCGCCCATCGTCAGCAGGGGCACGTGCTGGAAGCGCCGGCCGATCTGCTCGGCCTCGCCGGCGGTCGCGACCGCCAGCCGGGTCGCCCCGCCATCCAGAGCAGCACTCGCGCAGACGTCGGCGCCGTGCCCGTAGCCGTCGGCCTTGACCACCGCGCAGAGCTCGGCCTCCCCCAGCTCCGCCTTCAGCCGCGCGCAGTTGGCGCGGACTGCCTCAGGGTCGATCCGAGCGGTCGCCCGCTCCATGGCTAGTCCGGGTCGGCGACGAGCGCGGCGAGCGCGTCGGCCCTGGTGACCATGCCGACCAGGTTCCCGTCGCCGTCCACCACCGGCAGGTGGTTGTGGTGGTTGTCGGCGATTTTCTTCGCAATCCGGTCGGCCGACTCGTAGTCGTGGGCGACGATCGGGTCCGCCGTCATCAGCTCGGAGACCTTGGTCGCGAAGGCTTTCTCGAGCCGCTCCTCGAAGCCCTTCATCGAGCCGACGAAGACGATCCCGCCCATGATGTTGAGGTAGTGGGGCAGGTGGAGGTCGGACTCCTCCTCGCTGAGGATCAGGTCCGACTCGCTGACGATGCCGACGACCTTGCCCCCGTCGTCGACCACCGGGATCGCGCCGAGATCGGTCTTGGCGAGCAGGTCGATCGCGGTGCGGGCGTCGTCCTCCGGCTTCAGGGTGGGGATCTCGCGGTCCATGATCTCGCCGGCGCTCTTCATGGCCGCGAGGTTATTCGACCGGCCCGTCGGGGCGCAGCGCCGAGGGAATCGCCTCGATCACGTCGCCGGCGATCACCGACTCCGCGACCCCCACCCGCCGCGCCGCCTCGCGGCCGGCCCGAGCGTGGGCGACGACCGCCGCGCAGACAGCGGCGAACGGCTCCAGACCGCGCGCGAGCATCGCCGCGGTCATACCCGAGAGGACGTCGCCGCTGCCGGCGGTGGCCAGGGCGGGAGCGGAAAGCCCGTTGACCGCGACCCGCTCGCCGTCGGTGACGATCGTGTCGTCGCCCTTGAGCACGAGGATCGCCCCCGCCGCCCGCGCGGCCTCCTTTGCGGCGGCGAGGCGGCGGGCATCGATCTCGGATGACTCGCGCTCAAGCAGGCGGCCGAGCTCGCCAGCGTGCGGCGTCAGCACCGTCGCCGCCTCGCGGCCGGCGAGCTCGCCGACGCGCCCGGCGAATGCGTTCAAGCCATCGGCGTCGATGACCAGCGGCGCCCCGATCTTGCCGGCCAGACTCCGGGCCAGCTCGAAGGAGCCGGGATCGCGGCCGAGGCCAGGGCCCAGCACCCCCGCCGCCGCCCGCTCGAAGACCCGCAGCACCGCCTTTTCCGAGGCCGGCACCAGGCAGCCGTCGCCGCCGGGGCAGGCGACCGACATCACCTCCGGCTGGGCGATCTCGAAGACCAGGTTGAGGTCGGCGGGCACCGCCACGGTGGCGTAGCCGGCCCCCGCCCGGATCGCCGCCAGCGAGGTCATCCGCACCGCCCCGGTGAGCCCCCGCGAGCCGCCGGCAACCGCAACCTGACCGGAGCTGAACTTGGTCGACTGCGCCCCCCGATGCGGCAGTAGATCGAGCACGCCCGGGTCGATCTCTCCGCCGACCGCCTCCCCTGGCGCACCGGCCGGGATCCCGATCGGCGCCACCCTCAACTCGCCCGTGTGCCACTTCCCCGGTGCGATCCGCTGCCCGAGCTTGGCGGCGTGGAAGCTGACGGTGACGTCGGCCTCGACCGCCTCCCCCGCCATCTCCCCGCTCGAAGCATCGACCCCCGAGGGAATATCGCAAGCCACCACCGGAGCCCCGCACCCGTTGATCGCCCGAATCGCCTCCGCCGCCGGCCCCCGCGGCGCCCCTTCGAACCCGGTCCCGAAGATCGCGTCGACGACAGCTCCCGAGCCGGCAAGCCGCTCGACCCAATTTCCGTCCACGAGCTCGCCGCCAAACCGCTCGAAGTTCACCTTCGCGTCGCCCCGCAGCTCCTCCCCCGGCCAGAGCAAAAGCGCCTCAACCTCGAAACCCATCTCCCCCAGCAACCGAGCCGCCACAAACCCGTCCCCGCCGTTGTTCCCCTTCCCACAAACAACCCGCACCGCCCCCTCCGGCGCCAACTCGGCCACCGCCTCAGCCACAGCCCGCCCGGCAGCCTCCATCAACTCCAGCGAAGGAACCCCCCGCTCCTCAATCGCCCACCGATCGACAGCCCGCATCCCCTCGGCGTCGTAGAGCGACTTCAGCCAAAACTCCATCGCCTCACCCTATGACCTTCAGGTAGTCGATGATTCATTGATATTTACTTAATGTCATAGCAAGGTGGTCAATGCTAGTTTGCAAATATCATGGTCTTTCAGACTCCCCCACTGCGCGACGATGACCTAGAAGTTCTTGCACTTCTCGCCGACCAACGCGAGCGGTTGCGCGATCGCATGGCCGAGCCAAAACGTTGGTCCGGGACGCTGAGGCGAATGGCATTCGCCAGAGCTGTTCAGGGTTCCAACAGCATCGAGGGATACAACGCCTCCCTCGATGACGTCGTCGCCGCCGTGGAAGAAGAACCCACGCTCGGGGCCGAAGAGGAGACGCAGCAAGCTCTTGCCGGCTACAGGGACGCGATGACCTATGTCCTGCAGGTTGCCGATGACGACAGCCTCGAGATCGACAAGGGTCTTCTCAAGAGCCTCCACTTCATGATGCTGAAGTACGACCTGAAGAAGAACCCCGGCCGCTGGCGCCCGGGGCCGATCTTCGTGCATCGGGAAGCGACGGACGAGATCGTCTACGAGGGCCCCCCGAGCGAAATGGTTCCGGCCCTTATCTCCGAGATGCTCCGCGAGCTATATCGCGGCGACGATCCTGTCTTGGTCAAGGCCGCTATGGCCCATCTGAACCTGACGATGATTCATCCATTCAGCGACGGCAACGGGCGCATGGCTCGGTGCTTGCAAACCCTCGTCCTGGCTCGCGAGCGCGTCGTCGCTCCCGTCTTTTCCAGCATCGAGGAGTTCCTGGGGCGAAATACCGAGGCCTATTACCGCGTGTTGGAAGACGTCGGAGCTGGAGCCTGGCACCCCGAGCGAGACGCCCGTCCCTGGGTGCGTTTTTGCCTGCGAGCCCACTATCTACAGGCGATAACGACCATGCGTCGCCGGGAAGAGATCGAGCGCCTCTGGAACGACTGCGTCGAGTTGACCGAGCGTCACCGTCTGCCGGAACGCTGCGCTGCGGGACTGATGGACGCCGCACTGGGAGTCCGTATTCGGCGGAAGGTCTACCGTTCGTCGGCCGAGGCGGCAACCGGCGAGGAGATCAGCGACCTCACCGCCTCTCGGGATCTGAAAGCGATGGTCGGCGCCGCACTTCTGGAGGCGGTCGGCGAGCGCAGGGCCCGCTACTACTTAGCTGCCACGACGCTGACGCATCTGCGCGAAGAGATCCGTTCGCAGCGGCCGTCAGAGGCAGCAGACGATCCATTTGCACTGGTCCGCGAGCGGCGCCAGCTCAAGCTGACTTGAGCCGCTACTTGACGCCGACGATCAGCTTGGCGGTCGCCAGATCGCCGGATGCTTCGGAGCCGAGCGCCATGTAGTCGATCTTGCGCAGGTACTGCTCGGCTTCTTCGAATTCTTCTTCGCCGGCCGGGACCATCGCCTGGGCGAGGTTCAGCGCCGCGGCGCCGTCGACGAAGGCCGTGACCGGGGTGCCGCCGAGGGCGCTTTCGGCTTCCTTGAAGGCGGGGTTGTCGGCGAGCGTCTTGTTCGATTCCTCGAAGGCGGAGAGAGCCGAGGCGAGGCCGTAGCCGATCACGATGCGATCGCCCTTGGCGGCGACGACCACCGGCTGGCGACCCAGTTCCGGGCTGCGGATCGAGAAGCCGGTCGCGCCTTCGCTGATCTTGGTCACGCCAGGCACGCCTGCTTTGCGGAGGAAGAGGCCGATGTTGGAGACCGTGTTGGTCGCCTGGGTCTCGTCTTCGGCTTCCATCACCAGGGCTCCAGCGAGGGTCTTTTCGCTGTTGCCGGTGACGTAGAGGCCGACGTCGCCGATCGAGCCGGCGATCGCTTCGAGGTCGACGCCAGCCTGCTTCAGCGCCTTCTTCAGCTGGTGCGGCGGGACCTCACCAGGGATGCCCTGCTCGTCGATCTTGTCGATGGCTTCGTTGAAGCGCTTGCCGAATTCGTCCGAGGCGAGGGCCGCGACCGAGGTGCCGGGCAGCGAGCCGAGCAGCTCCGAGGCGTCGCCTGAAGGCGGGTTGTCGCCGCTGACGTTGCTGCTGAGGTCGATCTCGACGTTGTCGGAGCCGGGCACGAGGCTGGCCACCGCGGTGGCTTCGCGGGGTTCGATGCCGACGGAGTCGAGGAAGGCCTGGGTGTTGGAATCGATTTCGCTGCCGGCTTCTTCGATCAGGCCGCCGATGTCGACGAACACGTCGGCGGCGCTTTCGTCAGGCACGCTGCCCATCGCGTCGGTGAAGGCGCTCTCGCCCGCGAGGTTGTCGCCGCCCGAGGCGTCGACCATCGTTTTGAAGATCGCTTCGTTTTCGGCGAAGACGACGAAGCCGTCGAAGACGCCGATCGTGGTTTCGTCTTCCTGGACCTTGAAGTCGACCCCTTCGTAGGAGCCGTCCTCAGCCGATTCCTCGTCGGCTTCGATCTGCTTGTCGACGAACTCGCGGGCCGCGTCTTCGTCTTCGGCCTGGATCGCGGCGCCGTAGCCTTCGAAGTCTTCTTCTTCGTATTCCTGCAGAAAGAGGCCGGCGCGTTCGCCGAGCCAGGGCTCGACTTCCTTTTCGAAGTCGAATTCTTCGCCGTCTTCGGAGGCGGAGCTTTCGAGTTCTTCGACGATCAGGCCGCCGAGGTCGTCGATCCCGGCGAGCTTCTTTGCCAGTTCCTCGATGTTCGTCTTCGTCGCGCCTTCGGGGCGGATGGTGAAGTCGATGAAGATAGGCGCGGTCGCCGGGGCGAGCGTGGCCGCATCGCTGCTGCCGCCGCTGCTGTCGCCGCCGCCGCAGCCGGCGGCGAAGAGCGCGACGAGGGACGCGAGAAGTGCTGGAAGGACGAAACGGAGCTTCACGGAGCGCGGCACTCTAGCGGCCCCATTGGACAACTTCACTCAACCGTGACCGTCTTGGCCAAATTGCGGGGCTGGTCGACGTTGAGGCCGCGGCCGCGGGCGATGTCGTAGGCCAGCAGCTGCAGCGGCAGGACGGCGAGGATCGGCTGCAGGATCCAGTCGCTCGCCGCCACCTCGACGACCTCGTCGGCGACCTCGGCAACGCGCGTATCGCCGGCCGTGGCGACCGCGATCGTCTGGGCGCCACGCGCGCGGACCTCCTCGACGTTGGAGAGCACCTTGTCGAGCACCGGGCTTTCGGTGGCGATGCAGATCACCGGCGTCGACTCGTCGAGCAGGGCGATCGGCCCGTGCTTCATCTCGCCGGCGGCGTAGGCGTCGGTCGGGATGTAGCTGATCTCCTTCAGCTTCAGCGCCCCCTCGAGACAGACCGGCAGGCCGATGTGGCGGCCGAGGTAGAGGAAGAAGTTCTCCTTGCCGTGCGCCTCGGCGATCGCCCGCACCGGCCCCTCGGTCGCCGCCAGCGTCTCCTCCATCTTCGAGGGGAGCGCCTTCATCTCCGCCACCAGCTCGGCCAGCCGCGCGGGCGGCAGCGTCCCTCGCAGCTCGGCCAGGCGCAGCCCCAGCAGGTACATCGCCGCCACCTGGGCGACGAAGGTCTTGGTCGCGGCGACGCCGATCTCCAGGCCCGCCCGCGTGTAGAGGACCGCGTCGGCGTCGCGGGTCGCCTGGCTGCCCATGATGTTGGTGATCCCCAGCACCGTCGCCCCCGCCTCGCGGGCCAGCCGCATCGCCGCCAGCGTGTCGGCGGTCTCGCCGGACTGGGTGATCCCGATCACCAGGTCCTTCGGCCCGACCACCGGGTTGCGGTAGCGGTACTCGGAGGCGATGTCCATTTCCACCGGCACCCGCGCCCACTCCTCGATCGCGTAGCGGCCGACCAAACCGGCGTGGTAGCTGGTGCCGCAGGCGACGATCACGATCCGGCCGACGTCGCGGAGCAGCTCGTCGGAGAGGTCGACGCCGGAGAGGTCGACTCCGTCGGTGCCCGGCAGGCGGTCGGTGATCGTCTCGGCGACGGCGTCGGCCTGTTCGTGGATCTCCTTCAGCATGAAGGTCTCGTAGCCGGCCTTCTCGGCGGCGTCGGCGTCCCAGGTCACCTCTTCGGTGCCGCGCTCGATCGGGTTCCCCTCGGTGTCGGTGATCCGCACCTCGCCGGCTTCGATTTCGACGATCTCGCCGTTTTCGATCGGCATCGCGATCCGCGTGTCGGCGAGGAAGGCGGGGATCGCCGAGGCGAGGAAGGTCTCCCCCTCGCCGACGCCGGCGACCAGCGGGCACTCCTTGCGGGCGCCGACCAGCCGCTGCGGCTCGTCGGCGTGCATGGCGACGAAGGCGTAGTGGCCGCGCAGCTCGGCGTAGGCGGCGCGCACCGCGGCGGCGAGGTCGCCGTCGTAATGGGAGGCGATCAGGTGGGCGACGACCTCGGCGTCGGTTTCCGAGCTGAAGTCCTGTCCCGCCTCCTGCAGGCGCCGCCGCAGCTCGCTGTGGTTCTCGACGATCCCGTTGAGGACGATGTGAACCTGGCCGGAGCTGTCGTCGTGCGGGTGGGCGTTGGCCTCGGTGACGCGGCCGTGGGTGGCCCAGCGGGTGTGGGCGATGCCGGTGGCCGAGGGCGGCAGCGGCCCGGCGCCGTTGCTCGCGCGCTTGGCGACCGCGGCGCGCAGGTTGGCGAGGTTGCCGACCGCGTGGACGCTCTCGACCTCGCCGTCGGCGAGCACGGAGAGGCCGGCCGAGTCATAGCCCCGGTATTCGAGCTTTTCCAGGCCCGAGAGCAGCAGCTCCTCGCAGGGCCTGGAGCCCACGTATCCGACGATGCCGCACAAGAGACGGGTAAGGCTAGCTGGAAGGCGGCGGACGGCCGCTCAGGCGAGCTCTTGCCGCACGACCCCGACCAGGCGGTCGCAGACGGACTCGGCCTCTTCGTCGGTCGGCGCCTCGACCATCACCCGCACCAGCGGCTCGGTGCCGGAGGGGCGCAGGAGGACGCGGCCGCGACCCTGGAGGGTCTTTTCCTCCTGCTCGACCGCATCCCAGACAGCGGGGGCGTCGTTGATCGCCTCGCGGTCGGCGACCTGGACGTTGACCAGGACCTGGGGCAGCTTGCCCATCGGCACCGCCTCGGCGAGCGAGGCGTCGCCGAGCTCGCGCATCGTCGTCAGCGCCGCGGCGATGCCGTCGCCGGTGGAGACGAAGTCGCTGCAGATGATGTGGCCCGACTGCTCGCCGCCGAGCTTCCACCCGCGCCGCCGCATCTCGTCGATCACGTAGCGGTCGCCGACCTGGGTCACCGCGACCTCGATCCCGTCCTCCTCCATCGCCTGGTGGAAGCCGAAGTTGCTCATCACGGTGACGACGACGCCGCCGTCGAGCTCGTCGCGGCTCTTCATCCCGCGCGCCGCCAGGGCGATCAGCTCGTCGCCGTCGTGGACGCGGCCGCTGCCGTCGACGGCGAGGACGCGGTCGCCGTCGCCGTCGAAGGCGAAGCCGATCTCGGCCTCGCCGGCGGCGACCCGCTCGGCCAGCGCCTCGATGTGGGTGGAGCCGCAGCCGGCGTTGATGTTGCGGCCGTCGGGCTCGGCCCCGATCACCTCCACCTCGGCGCCGAGGCGCTCGAAGATCGCCGGTGCGGCCTCGTAGGTGGCGCCGTTGGCGCAGTCGAGAACGACGCGGCGCCCGGAGAGGTCGAGCGGGAAGGCCGCCTGCAGCTCGCGCAGGTAGTCCGCGAGGCCGCCGTTCAGCTCGCGCACGTGGCCGGGGCGCTCGGCCGCTGGCGACTCCTCGATCTTCGCCTCGATCTCGGCCTCGACCTCGTCGGCGAGCTTGACGCCGCTGCCGTCGAAGAACTTGATCCCGTTGTCGCCGAAGGGGTTGTGGGAGGCGGAGACGACGGCGGCGAGGTCGAGTCCGAGGCGGCGGACGAGGATCGCCGCGGCCGGGGTCGGGAGGACGCCGGCGAGCAGCGCGTCGCCGCCCGCGGCGGCGATCCCGGCGGCCAGCGCCGCCTCCAGCATCGGCCCCGACTCGCGGGTGTCGCGGACGATCAGGACCTGGGGCCGCTCGGCCTCGAGCGTGGCGGTGGTGGCGCGGCCGAGGGCGGTGGCCAGCTCGGCGGTGAGGAAGGTGCCGGCCTCTCCCCGGACCCCATCGGTTCCGAAGAGCTTGCGCGCGGTCTTCACCCCGTCCAATTCAGCGCTTGGAGAACTGCGGCCGCTTACGGGCCTTCTTCAGACCGGCCTTGCGGCGCTCCTTGACCCGGGCGTCGCGGGTGAGGAAGCCGCGCCGCTTGAGGTCGCCGCGGAGCTCGGCGTCGATCTCGGTCAGGGCGCGGGCCACCCCGTGGCGGACGGCGCCGGCCTGGCCGCTGATGCCGCCGCCGTGGACGCGGACGCGGACGTCGACGTTGCCCTCGTACCCGGAGACGACGAGCGGCTGCTTGACCATCGTCTGGTGCAGCGGCCGCGGGAAGAACTCCTCCAGGTCGCGCTTGTTGATCGTGATCTTGCCGTTGCCCGGCAGCAGGGTGACGCGGGCGATCGAGCTCTTGCGTTTGCCGGTGGCGAGGAAGCGGGAGCCTTTCTCCATTTTCGCCGGGGCGCGGCTGGCGGCCGCGGTGTCGGTGTCCTCGGCGGCGGTGAGTTCGGCTTCGCGGCGAGCTTTCTCTTCTTCCTCGGCTTCGAGGCGGGCGCGCTCCTCCGCGCTCAGCTCCGGCCCCTCCGGCTCGACCAGGATCGGCTCCAGGTCGGCGCCGGGAATGACGTCTTTTTTCTCCTCTTTGGCCGCGGGCTCCTCAGCGGGCTCCTCGATCTCCTGATCGGGCTCCGGCGAGGTCACCTCCTCGGCTACAGGCTCCTCCGCGACGGGCTCCTCGGCGGCAGGCTCCTCGGCAATCTCCTCGGGCGCCTGCTCCTCGGGCGCCGGCTGCTCCTCGGCCGCGGCCTCGGGCGCCTGCTCCTCGGTCGTCTCGTCCTGGGGAGCCTCGTCCTGCGGCGTCTCGTCCTGTTTCTGCTCGTCCATCAAGTTCAGTCGGTCTCCATCGTTTTCGGCTGCTGGGCCGCATGCGGGTGGTCGGGCCCGGCGTACACCTTCAGCTTGGTCAGCTGCTGGCGGGCGAGCCGGTTGCGCGGCAGCATCCCCTTGACAGCCTTGCGGATCACTTCCTCGGGCTTGCGCTCGAGCATCTCGCCGAGCGTCCGCGACTTGATCCCGCCGGGGTAGCCGCTGTGGCGGTAGTAGGTCTTCTGCGCCAGCTTGTCGCCGGTGACGCGGATTTTCTCGGCGTTGACGACGACGACGAAATCGCCGGTGTCGACGTGCGGCGTGTACTCCGGCTTGCGCTTGCCACGCAGCGTGTCGGCGATCTGGGTAGCGAGACGGCCGAGGGTCTTACCCTCGGCGTCGACGACGTACCAGTCGCGCTGGCGGTTGGCTGGAGTGGCTACGAAGGTCTTCATCGGGTCTTCATCGCGCAAAAACCGCGCGGATTCACCGACGCGGCCGGGGGCTGATAGCCATCTTCACCTCTATACTGCCGCCCGAGCAAAAGCCTAATCCCGTGCAGGCCACTGTGCGGGAGCGGAGGAACCGTAGGGGCCTTGCAGGTCCCAGGGGCGAATCGGACGAAAAGCGTCCGTAGCGCGACTCTTTCAGCGCGAGCCCGTCAGCTAACTCCGCAGGCGACGGAAAGAGAGGGCTAGCGGTTGAGCACTGGGTTCGTCCGGCCGGCAGTGGCCGGGAATATCGGAATAGCGATCGTGTGCACGGCGATGATGATCGTGCTGGCGTTCTGCGCCACGGCTTCCGCTGCGGGCGGCCTCGGCACTCCGGGCGCGGCACCGACCGCCAAAGGCAGCCCGTCGGGAGCGCCCGCCAGCGCCCCGAGCGCCGGCGCCCTCTCGCTGGTCGCCGCCGAAACGACCCCGCATAAGTCCTTCTACTTCGGCTACCGCTACCCCCGGCTGAGCTACACGATCACCAGCAGCCAGCCGGAAAACGACCTGCGGATCGACGTCGTCAACGAAGCGGGCGAAGTCGTCAAGACCTTCTACCGGGAAAACGTCGCCCCGAACGTGGCCAGCAAAGTCCGCTGGGACGGGACCACGAACGAAGGCCGGCCGGCCCGCAACGGCCGCTACAGCTTCCGGATCAGCCCGCAGTCGCCGGCCGCCGAAGCCCCGGCCGCGCGCAAGGCGACCGCCTCCACCACCCTCAGCCTCGGCTTCGCCTTCTACGGCTACGCCTTCCCGATCCTCGGCGCCCACGAATACGGGATGAGCGCCGGTCGCTTCGGCGCCGCCCGCTCCGGCCACACCCACCAGGGTCAGGACGTGATGGCCGCCTGCGGCCTCCCCCTCGTCGCCGCCCGCGGCGGCACCGTGCAGATGTCGACCTGGGACGACGCGGCCGGCAACTACGTCGTGATCGACGGGCGCGGCACCGCCAACGACTTCATGTACGCGCACCTGGCCGAACCCTCGCCGCTACAGGAGGGCGAAACCGTCCGCACCGGCCAGCCGATCGGGATCGTCGGCGAAACCGGCGACGCCCAGGGCTGCCATTTGCACTTCGAGATGTGAGGGGCGCCCGGGTGGTATGAGGGCGGGTCTCCGTTTGATCCGTTGCCGTATCTGCAGAAGTGGGACGCGTACTCGTAGGGGGTTCGGGCGCTCGTGGGTGGGTCCGAGCGCTCGTCGGTGGCTCCAGCCGTTCGTAGGTGGTTCCAACCGCTCGGGGCGGCCAAATCCCCCTCCTACGAGTGGGGTTCTTTTTGGGCGCTATGCGCCCAAAAGGCGCCGTGCTTGGGTGATTCGCTCCCTCCATGCAGGCCACGCACCTTTTTCTTGGCCACTGAAATAAGAACGGGTCTCATTTTCATGTAGGTTCTCGCCATGAGCTGGAGTGAGCGAGCGAGGGTCCGGCTGAACGAGGCGGGATTTCGGGCGGGGGCGGCGCGGCAGAAGGTGATTGAGCTGCTTGGTGGGGAGAGCTGTGCGATTACGGCGCTGGAGATCGATAGGCGGCTGCCGAGCGTCGGGCGGGCGAGTGTTTATCGGACGTTGGAGCAGCTCGAGCAGCTGGAACTGGTGCACCGGGTCGACGTGGGCGGCGAGGTCGTCGCCTTTGAGCGCAATGACCCGGGTGGACATCACCACCACATGGTCTGCGTCCGCTGCGGACGGTTGGTGCCGTTCTCCGATCCGGCGCTGGAGCGGGCGATCGAGGGGATCGGCGAGCGGGCCGAGTTCGAGATCACCGCTCATGACGTCCTCCTCCGCGGCGTCTGCCCGCGCTGCAGCGAGCGGGACAACTGATGCCGGGAATCGCGATCCCGCTGGCGGGGCTGACGGTCGTGGCGACCCTGATCGGCGGCCGGATCGGGCTGCGCTTCTCCGACCGCCTCCCCACCCTGCTGGCGCTGACCGGCGGCGTCGTCGTCGCCGTCGCCCTCCTCGACGTCCTGCCGGAGGGCCTCGACGCCGTCTCCGACACGAACCTGGCGACCGCGCTGGTCGCCGCCGGGTTCCTCGGCTTCTTCCTCGCCGCCCGGCTCCTGGTCCTGCACGACCGCGACGAGGCGGTGGAGACCCTGGGCGGAGAACGGGTGGGCGCGCTCGGCGCCGCCGGCCTCTCGATCCACAGCTTCATGGACGGGCTCGGGATCGGCCTCGCCTTCGGCGTCGACTCGGCCACCGGGCTGCTCGTCTTCCTCGCCGTGATCAGCCACGACTTCGCCGACGGGCTCAACACCGTCAGCTACGTCCTGCGCCGCTCGGGCAACCGCAAGGCGGCGGTCAGGTGGCTGGCGATCGACGCCCTGGCCCCGCTCCTCGGGGCGATCGTCGGCTCGCAGGTATCGATCTCCGACCAGGACCTCGGCTACGCGCTCTGCGTCTACTGCGGGATCTTCCTCTACATCGGAGCCGTCGACCTGCTGCCGGAGGGCCACGCCCAGGGGTCGGTAGTGCGGGTGGCGTTGACCACTCTCGGGTTCCTCTTCGTCTTCGCAATAACCCGCATCGCGGGGGTTTAAGTACGACCGAATCTTGAGTCGAAATTAAGTGTTCTGGATTAGACCAATTAAATGGTCTATATCTGAGGGGAGCGACGAACAAAGTCGTACCGCCCCCCATCCCAAGGAGCCCGCCATGTCGAAGGAGAGGACAGAAGCACTCGACCCGAGATTGGTCCGATCGGTTGCCCACCCGTTGCGGATCAGGATCCTCGAAGCGCTCACCGACCACATCGCGAGCCCGAACTCGCTGGCCGAGAAGCTCGAGACGGACCTCAGCGGCGTGGCCTACCACACGCGTGAGCTAGATCGGCTAGGGGCGCTCGAACTCGTGGACACGGGCCAGGTCCGCGGTGCGATCGAGCACTTCTACAAGGCGACTCCGCGAGCCTTTGTCGGCGATCCGCAGTGGCGCAGGGTGCCGCCGTCGCTACTCAGCGGCGTCTCCGCCGCTACTCTGAACACCTTCCTCGACAAGGCGATCTCCGCGCTCGAAGCGGGCACGCTCGACGGCCGCGACGACACCGTCTTCCGCTGGATGCCCCTCTGCCTCGACGAGCAGGGCTGGGAGGAGATCGTCGCGATCATGGAAGAGGCGACGAAACTGATGCTGGCCGCCCACGTTCGCAGCCAGGACCGCCTCAACGAGAACGGCGGGAAAGGCACGGTCTCAGCCGTGGTCGGACAGGCGGCCTTCGAGACCGCAGGGTCGCTCGCGACGACCGCTTAGCGGCGGGCCGCTACTCCCACTCGATCGTCGCCGGCGGCTTCGAGGAGATGTCGAGGGCGACGCGGTTGACGTCGCGGATCTCGTTGATGATCCGGTTGGAGACGCGCTCGAGCAGGTCATAGGGGAGTCGCGCCCAGTCAGCGGTCATCGCGTCGTCTGAGGTGACGGCGCGGATCACGATCGGGTAGGCGTAGGTGCGGCCGTCGCCCTGGACGCCGACCGAGCGGACCACGGGCAGGACGCAGAACGACTGCCAGAGCTGGCGATAAAGCTCGGCGGCGCGGATCTCCTCCTGCAGGATCGCGTCGGCGGCGCGGAGGATGTCGAGCCGCTCCTTCGTCACCTCACCACCGACGATCCGGATCCCGAGGCCAGGGCCGGGGAAAGGCTGGCGCCAGACCATCCGCTCAGGCAGGCCGAGCTCGGCGCCGACGGCGCGAACCTCGTCCTTGAACAGCATCCGCAGCGGCTCGACCAGCTCGAACTCGAGGTCGTCAGGAAGGCCGCCGACGTTGTGGTGGGACTTGATCGTCGCCGCGTGGTCGGAGCCGCCGGACTCGATCACGTCCGAGTACAGGGTGCCCTGGACCAGGTAGCTGACGTCCTCGAGCTTCGCCGCCTCCTCCTCGAAGACACGGATGAACTCGGTGCCGATGATCTTCCGCTTCGTCTCCGGGTCGTCCTGGCCGGCCAGCTTCGCGAGGAAGCGGTCTTCGGCGTCGACGTGGACCAGCGGGATACCGAACTGGCTGAAGGCCTCGACCACCTGCTGGGCCTCGTTCAGCCGCATCAGCCCGTGGTCGACGAAGACGCAGGTGAGCTGGTCTCCGATCGCCTTGTGGACGAGCAGGGCGGCAACCGAGGAATCGACACCGCCCGAGAGCCCGCAGATCACCTTGCCCTCCCCCACCTGCGCCCGGATCTTCTCGACCTGCTCGGCGATCACCGACTGCGGCGACCACTGCTCCTTGCACTCGGCGACGTCGCGCAGGAAGCGGGTGAGGATCTCGGTCCCGTAGGGGGTGTGGACGACCTCGGGATGGAACTGGATCCCGTAGAGGCCGCGGTCGGGCAACTCGTAGGCGGCCACCGGCGAGCTCGGGCTGGAAGCGAGCGCGGTGAACCCCTCCGGCGCCTCGAAGACGGCGTCGCGGTGGCTCATCCAGCAGCTCTGCTCCTCCGGCAGGCCGCCGAGCAGCTGGCCGCCGCCGTCGCGCAGCACCAGGTCGGTGCGCCCGAACTCCCCGCTCTCCGCCGACTCGACCCGTCCCCCGAGCGCCAGCGCCATCGCCTGCATCCCGTAACAGATGCCCAGCGTCGGAATGTCGAGATCGAGCAGCTGGGTGGGGAACTTCGGCGCTTCCGGCTCGTACACCGAAGCCGGACCGCCTGAGAGCACCAGCCCTTTCGGCTTCCGCTCCCGGATCTTCTCGATCGAAGTATTCGCAGGCAGCAGCTCCGCGAAAACTCCACATTCCCGGATTCGACGGGCGATCAACTGCGAATACTGCCCCCCGAAATCGAGGACGAGAACCTCCTCGACCGCGCGGGTGTCTTCCGCGGGCAGCTCGCCGCCAGGCTCGACGATCGGTTCGTCGCCGATCCTGGCGGCTACCTGCTCAGTCATCCGAGACGGCAACTCCCGTAGACACCGCGGCCCGGCCGTTCGAACCCATCCCCACCGACTGCTCGTTCTGGAGCTTCTTCCCCTCGCTCATCAGCGCCGGGGCGACCATCACCTCGGCCCGCTGGAAGGAGCGGATGTCCTCGTAGCCGCAGGTGGCCATCGAGGTTTTCAGCGCCCCCATCAGGTTGAAGGTGCCGTCGTTCTCCTTGGCCGGGCCGAGGAGGATCTCCTCCAGCGTCCCGTCCTGCTTGGTCGAGACGCGGGTGCCGCGCGGCAGCGAGGGATGGAAGGTGGCCATCCCCCAGTGGAAGCCGCGGCCGGGGGCCTCTTTGGCCCGGGCCAGCGGCGAGCCGATCATCACCGAGTCGGCGCCGCAGGCGATCGCCTTGGAGACGTCGCCGCCGGTCCGCATGCCGCCGTCGGCGATCACGTTGACGTACTCGCCGGTCTCGAGCATGTGCTGGGCGCGGGCCGCCGCGACGTCGGCGATCGCCGTCGCCTGCGGGACGCCGATCCCGAGCACGCCGCGGGTGGTGCAGGCGGCGCCGGGGCCGACCCCGACGAGGACGCCGACCGCCCCGGTCCGCATCAGGTGCAGGCCGGTGGAATACGAGGCGCAGCCGCCGACCACGGTCGGCACCGGCACCTCGGCGATGAACTCCTTCAGGTTCAGCGGCTCGACCGTGGTCGAGACGTGTTCGGCCGAGATCACCGTGCCCTGGATGACGAGGATGTCGAGCCCGGCCTCAACCGCGACCTCGTAGTGCTCGCGCACTTTCTGCGGCGTCAGCGAGCCGCAGACGACGGCGCCGCGGGCCTTGATTTCCTCGATCCGCTTGGCGATCAGCTCCGGCTTTACCGGCTCGGTGTAGATCTGCTGCATCAGCCGCGTCGCTTCGTGCTTGGGCGCGGCGGCGATCGCCTCCAGCCGCTCCTCGGCGTTCTCGAAGCGGGACCAGATGCCCTCCAGGTTCAGCACTCCGAGGCCGCCCAGCTCGTTGGTCAGCACCGCGGTCTCGGGGCTCACGACCCCGTCCATCGCTGATGCCACCAGCGGCAGCTCGAAGCGATAGGGACCGAGGGTCCAGCTGATGTCGATGTCGTCAGGATCGCGCGTCCGGCGGGAAGGAACGATCGCGATGTCGTCGAATCCGTAAGCGCGGCGACCCTTCTTACCGCGGCCGATTTCGATTTCCAAGTTAGTCCTCCAGGGGCTGGCGTTGAACTAGCCAGCCTACACTTCGGCGGGGACCTCCAAATCGTGCACGGAGACCTCGCCCAGCAGCCTCTCGACCTGGTTGCGGTCGACGGTGCCGGCGCCGAAGTGCTGCGTCGACTCGGCTCCGCAAGCGACTCCGTAGGCCAGGCAGTCCTCCGGCGAGCGCCCCTCGTAGCGCGCGGCCGCATAGCCGGCGAGGAAGGCGTCGCCTGAACCGACGGTCGAAACGGGCTCCAACGGCTCCGTGTGAACCTCCAGCAACCTGCGTGAATTTCCCTCGCCGACGGTGGCCACGCAACCCTCGGGACGGGTGATCGCCGCCTCGTGCGCGCCCAGCCGCGCCAGCTCCAGCAGCCCCTGGGCGAGATCGCCGCGGTCGGCGAACTCCTGCCCGACCAGCTCCTCGGCCTCGGCCTCGTTGGGCGTCACCATCGAGGCACCGGCCCGGACCCCCTCCAGCATCGCCTCCCCCTCGGCGTCGAGCACGACCGGGACGCCGCGGCGGGTGAGGTCCTGGATCAGGCGCGCGTAGAGGTCGTCCCCCGCCCCGGGGGGTACCGATCCGGCGAGGACGCAGAGCTTGGTGCCGCCGGCGAGGTAGCCGATCCGCTCGAACAGCCGCTGCACCTCCTCGGGGCTGACGGCCGGACCGCGCTCGTTGATCTCGGTCTGCTCGCCGGAGGTGGGGTCGATGACCGCGAGGTTGATCCGGGTCTCGGCGGCGATCGGGATGAAGTCGGTGAGGACCGATTCCTCGTGCAGCTGCTCGAGGACCCGGCGGCCGGTCGGGCCGCCGACGAAGCCGGTGGCGATCACCGGACGGCCGAGCAGGTTGAGCGCCCGGGCGACGTTGATGCCCTTGCCGCCGGCGACCGTGCGGCTCTCGACCGCGCGGTGGCGGTGGCCGAGCCGGAAGTTGGGCACGGCGACGGTGCGGTCTATCGCCGCATTCAGGGTCACGGTGAGGATCACTTGACGGTCACCAGACTTCTCTCCTCGCTTCCTTCCTACGGACTACGCGGTACCGCAGGATCAACGCGATCATGAGTATCACGAACATCCCTACAGCGATAGGGATCCAGTTGTCTGCGAAAAAGGCGCGGGCGCGGTCGAAAGCGCTGGCCTTCTCGACCGAGCGGCCGGCGCGCAGGGAGACGCTGCCGACCTTGCGGCCCTCGACGAAGACGGAGGCGCGGCCGAGCTTCGCTCCCCGCCGCAGCGGGCCCTCGACCGCGTGCGGAGCGGCGACCCGCACTTCCAGCCCCTGGCCGCGGCGGACGCCGACCGCCAGGCTCTTTTCGGCCCGCAGCGGCAACCGGCCGCCGGAATAGCGGATTTCCGGGTCGGCGAGGTCCTGCCCGCGCCGGATCGGCAGCTTGCGCCGGTACTGCGAGAAGCCCCATTCGAGCAGCGCCAGGTTGCCGTCGAAGCGTTCTTCGTCGGTCCAGGCGCCGACCACCGTTGAGATCAGGCTGATGCCGTGCTTCTGCCCCGAGCCGACGAGGACGTAGAGGGCGCCGAAGGTGTGGCCGGTCTTCACCCCGGTCACCCAGGGCGCCATCTGCAGCAGTTCGTTGATCGACTCGATCCGGCGGCGGGGGTGGACGCTGCGCAGGACGGCGCTGCGGGCGTCGGCGATCCTGGCGAAGGCGGGCTCCGCCAGCAGGCGCCGGGTCAGCGTCATCAGGTCGCCGGCCGAGGAGTAGTTCCCCTTTTCGTCGAGCCCGATCGGGTTGGCGTAGTGGGTGTGGGAGAGCCCGAGGGCGGCCGCGTAGCGGTTCATCTGGGCGACGAACCGCTCCTGCGAGCCGGCGGCGGCGATCGCCAGGGTGTGGGCGGCGTCGTTGCCGCTGAGCAGGATCAGGCCGTAGAGGAGGTCGCGGACGCTGATCCGCTGGCCCGCCCGCAGGCCCATCAGCGACTCGCCGTATTCGGCTTCGTAGGGCGCGGCGCGGACGATCTTGTCGAGCGGCATGTCCTTCATCGCCACGTAGGCGGTCATCAGCTTGGTGGTGCTGGCGATCGGCAGCGATTTGTTGAGGCCATGCGAGGTGAGGACGTCGCCGCTGCGGGCGTCGATCACCCCCCAGGAACGGGACTGCAGCTGCGGCGGGCGGTCAGCCGCCTTCGCTTCCTTGGCCGGCGCGGGCGCAGCATCGGCGAAGGCAGGCAGCAGCAGGCACCCGATCAGCGCGAGGAGGATCGCGGCGCCGCCCGGCCGGCGGCTCACTTGAGCTTCAGCGTCTGTCCGGCGATCAGGATCTGCGGATCCACTTCGGGGTTCAGCGCCAGGATCTCGGCGACGGGCACGCCGGTCTTGTGGGCGATCGCGGTCAGCGTGTCCCCGGTTTCGACCGTGTAGGTCTTGGCCTTCGTCCGCGGCCGCTTTTCCTTCTGGGCGTGGTGCTTGGACTGGTGATGTCCGTTGGAGTCGCTGCCGTTCATCGCCGCGGAGGCGACGATGACGATCGAGATCACCGCCGCGATCAGAGCGAGGACGGCGAGGATGCGGGCGGCGGCGCTGGTGCGTTTTTCCATGTGGGGACTGAGACTGGGTTGACTGCGAACCGGTTGGGGCGGCCTGATCGTAATCGCGCGGGGCGTCGTCAGGCGGTCGATATCTCCCAAACCGCCGCCCGCAGGCGCTCGGCCGCGGCAGCGGGGTCGGGATCGGCGGCGATCCCCCGCGAGGCGGCGACGAGGCCGGCGGCGCGGCCGGCGGCGAAGGCGGCGCCCAGCAGCTCGGGGCGGCCGCCTTGGGCTCCGACCCCCGGGATGAGGAAGACGGAGCGCGGCATCAGCTCGCGCATGCGGGCGAAGTGCTTCGGCTCGGTCGCCCCGACCACCGCCCCCATCCCGCTGAGGCCGGAGTCGCCGAGCAGGCGCCCGGAGAGCTCGTCGACGATCGCGGCCAGGCGCTCGTGCAGCGGCGCTTCCGGCGCCGGCAGGTCCTGGAGGTCGGCGGCGCCGGGGTTGCTGGTGCGGACGAGGGCGAACATGCCGGCGCCGGCCTCCTCGGCGGCCGCGACCAGCGGCTCCAGCGCGTCGCGGCCGAGCAGCGGGTTGGCGGTGAAGGCGTCGGCGGCGAGACTGCTGACCGGCCCCCAGGGGGTCGGCGTCTCCCCCACCAGCGCCTGCGCGTAGGCAGCCGCGGTGACCGGGACGTCGCCGCGCTTGCCGTCGGCGACGACGAGCAGCCCCGCCTCGCGAGCAGCGGCGCAGGCCGATTCCAAGGCCGCCCAGCCGGGAGCACCGAGACGCTCGAAGCAGGCGAGCTGCGGCTTCACCGCCACGCAGGCGGGCCCTGCCTGCTCGATCAGGGAGCGGCAGTGGTCGGCGACCGCGGCGGCTGCCAGCTCAGCGGCCGGCGCTTCCGCATCGCCTGGCGTCGGCCCGTCCCCGGCCAGTTTGGCCGGGTCGGGGTCGAGGCCGAGGCAGATCTGACTGCGGCGCTCCTCGACGAGCGCCGCAAGTCGATCCGCGAAACAGGTCAGGGCGCGTCAGCCGCCCTTGACCTGGCTCTTCAGAGCCGAACCGGCGGAGAACCGGGGCACTTTGCCGCCCGGGATCGTGATCCTTTCGCCGGTGCGGGGGTTGACGCCCTGGCGCGGGCCGCGCTCGGCGACGTGGAATTTGCCGAAACCGGTGAACGCAACCTCCTCACCTTTGCTCAGAGCGCCGGCGATGGCCTCGAGAACAGCGTCGACGGCGTCGCTGGCAGCTTTTTTGCTGCCGAGCCGCTCGTCGCTAGCAAGTTGGTCCAGAAATTCAGCCTTGGTCACGTCTTAGATCCTCCTCGGGGTTTGAAGACGGCCGCAATCTAACAGTGCCCACGGCGTAAGTTTTTCGCGGTCTAGAGCCAGATGTCACGAACCGCTGATCGCCATCTCGGCGATCAGCAGCGGCGGGGTGCTGACCGAGCCCCCGAAAGGGACCCAGCGAGCCTCCGCCCCGGCGGCGCTGACGGCCCCCAGCATCGCCACCAGCTCGCCGGCGATCGTGAACTCGCGGACCGGCTCGGCAAGCTGCCCGCCGCGGATCATCCGGCCGGAGGCGCCGACCGAGAAGACGCCGGTCACCGGGTTGACGCCGGAGTGCAGGCCGGCGACGTCCTTGACGAAAACGCCCTCCCCCGCCTGCGCCAGCAGCTCCTCGAAGGAGTGGGAGCCCGGGGCGACGACGAGGTTCGAGGTCGAGACCGAGGGCAGGGCGCGGTAGCTCCCGCGCGCGGCCGAGCCGGTCGAGGCACCGCCCTCGCGATTGGCGGTGTAGGTGTCGTAGAGGTAGGAGTGCAGGCGGCCGTCCTCGATCAAGGCGGTGCGGCGCCGCGGCACGCCCTCGCCGTCGAACGGAGCGGAGGCCGGCCCGTCGGGATCGCGGCCGTCGTCGTGGAGGGCGAAGGCCCTGCTCGCGACCTCGTCCCCCAGGCGCCCGGACAGCGGCGAGCGGCCCCGCTGGACCGCTTTGGCGCCGAGGCCGCCGCCGACCAGGCCGACGAAGCTGGCGGCGACGGTGGCGTCGAGGACGACCGGGCAGGAGCGGGACTCGGGCTTGTCGGCGCCGATCATCTCCAGCGCACGCCGCGCGCCCTCGGCGCCGATCGCCTCGGGGTCGAGGTCGTGGGGCCCGCGGGCGAGGCCGAAGCCGAGGCCCGTCTCGCGCGCCCCCTCGCCCTCCGCC
>DASULV010000076.1:0-62393 GCA_036277955.1 Solirubrobacterales bacterium
GGACGCAGGTCGGCGAGCACCGAATAGCCGTAGAGCTGCTCCATCGGGTGCTTCTCCAGGCCCCAGATGCCGTTGTTGCCGACGATGCCCACGACGGCGACGCCGTGGCGCGCGAGCGTGTCCCACTCCATGCCGGCGAAGCCGAAGGCGCCGTCGCCCAGCAGCAGGCAGACCTGACGGTCGGGATGGGCGACCTTGGCGCCGATCGCCTGGCCCGGGCCGGCACCGAGGCAGCCGAACGGCCCCGGGTCCATCCAGCAGCCCGGCTGGTAGGTCTCGATGAAGCGGCCGGCGTAGGAGACGAAGTCACCGCCGTCGCCGACGACGATCGCGTCGCGGTCGAGGACTTCGCTCAGCTCGCGGTAGACGCGGACCGGGTGCAGCGGCGAGCGCCCGTCGTCGAGCTCGGCCTGCTCGGCCGCCCGCTTCTCGGTCTCGACGTTGCGCAGCTGCTCGAGCCAAGGGCGCGTCCGCGGCTCCCCCGCCCCGGCCGCCTCGCGCAGCGCCGCCAGCGTCGCCCGCACGTCCCCGACCAGGTCGACGTTCGGCAGGCGGTTCCGCGTCAGCGCGTTGGGGGCCACATCGAGACGAATGATCTTGGTCTCCTCGCCGAAGCTGCCGCCGAAGCCGAGCCGGAAGTCCATCGGCACGCCGACGACGAGGGCGACGTCGGCGCCCTGCAGGGCGGTCGAGCGGGCGCGGCTGAAGGCGAGCTCGTGATCGGCGGGCAGGCAGCCGCGGCCGAGCCCGTTGAGGAAGACCGGGATCCCGATCGCCTCCCCCAACGCCTGCAGCTCCTCCTCCCCGCGCCCCCAGTAGAGCCCGGTCCCGGCCATGATCGCGGGACGCTCGGCGCCGGCCAGCAGCGCCGCCGCCTCCTCGACCCCCTCGGCCGGCTGCCCCCCGGCCGCCTCCGGCACCGGCGGCAGCTCCAGCTCGGCCTCGGTGAAGACGACGTCGAGCGGATAGTCGACGAAGGTCGGCCCGCTCGGCGCCTCGGCGGCGCGGTCGAGCGCAGCGGCGGTGACCGGCGCGATCCGCGCCGGGTCCTTGACCGTCTCGGCCGACTTGACCAGCGGCGAGACGAAGGGAAGATGGTCGATCTCCTGCAGCGAGCCCGAGCCCCAGCGCATCTCCGGCGCCCGCCCGCCCAGCACGCAGACCGGCGAGTTGTTCGACTGGGCCCCGGCGATCGCGCTCATGCCGTTGGTCACACCGGGACCCGCCGTCAGCGCCGCCACCCCGACGTTGCGGGTCGCCTTCGCGATCCCCTCGGCGGCGAAGGCGGCGGTCTGCTCGTGGCGGACGTCGACCAGCTCGATCCCCTCGTCTTTGCAGCCGTCGTAGATCGAGAACAGGTGCCCGCCCGAGAGCGTGAAGAGATGCCCGACGCCACGACTCTTCAGCGCCTTGGCGACCAGCTTGCCTCCGTGTTCGGCCATGGCCGCAGCCTATTGGCTAGTCAGCCACCTCGGGTTACCATCGCCGGGCCCGGATGGCGAAACCGGTAAACGCGGCGGCCTTAAAAGTCGCTGCCCCTTCTGGGGCTTGCGGGTTCGATTCCCGCTCCGGGCACTTCTTCTTCAACCTTTCCTCCTGCTCCTGCAGGTTTTCCGGCGTCTAAAACGGCAATAAATGTTCTCAGGGCGCAACTCCGCCGCTGTTACCGTGTCTATAGGTCCAGACCCAGTCCTCAGGGGAGAGATCTTTGGAGGCTTCAGCACTAACGCATGCCAGTCGCCGCGGGCTCCTCGCCCGGCGCTCGCCGCTGCTCAAGCTGCAGGGGGACGAGAGGCTGATCGCGATGGCGCGGGCGGGCAACCCGGGCGCCTTCGAGACGATCGTCGACCGCTACCAGGGCCGCCTGCTCGGCTTCTGCCGCCAGATGCTGGGCTCGACCGAGGACGCCGAAGACGTCCTGCAGGAGGTCTTCGTCAACGCCTACCGGGCGATGCTCGCCGACGAGCGTGAGATCAACCTCCGCCCCTGGCTCTACCGGATCGCCCGCAACCGCTGCCTCAACTACCTGCGCAAGCCGAAGGCCGACGCGCAGGAATCGATGGACATGGTGCCGGAAGTCGACGCCGCCTCGACCGCCGAGAAGGTCCACAACCGCGAGGAGTTCCGCCAGATCCTCAGCGACGTCAACAAACTTCCCGAGACCCAGCGCGCGGCGCTGCTGCTGCGCGAGATGGATGCTCTCTCCTACGAGGAAATCGCCGCCGCGATGGAGACCACGGTGCCCTCGGTCAAGTCCCTGCTGGTGCGGGCGCGGATCTCCCTCGCCGAGGCGAGCCAGGCGCGGCTGCTGACCTGCGGCGAGGTCCGGGTCGAGCTCTCCGAAGCCGCCGAGGGCCTGCGCAAGGCCTCGGCGCCGGTCCGCCGCCACGTCCGCGAGTGCGACGAGTGCGCCGACTTCCGCTCCCAGATCCGCTCCAACGAGAAGGCGCTGGCGGCGCTCTTCCCGGTCGGGCCGCTGATCGCCCTCAAGGGCTTCATCGCCTCCAAGCTCGGCCTCGGCGGAGCCGGCGGCGCCAGCGCCGGCGCGGCCGGTGCCGGAGCCGCGGGTGCCGGCGCCGGTGCCGTCGGCGGCGGCGTCGCCGCGTTCGGCGGCGGTTCTGCCGCCGGCGGGCTCGGCGCCCTCGGCGGCGCGATCGGCACCAAGGCGGCCGCCGGCGTCGTCACCGCGGCGCTGCTCACCGCCGGCGCGGTCGAGGTCAAGCAGACGACCAACCACTCGCCCGCCACGCCCGCCGCCCAGACCGGCAGCGCCAACCCCGGCGCCACCCCGATGGAACCCGTGCCGACGATCAGCAAGGGCACCCCCGCGCCGGTCGCCGCCGCGCCGGTCGCCGAGGCGGAAGCGGTCGAAAACACGCCGCTGCCCGCGCCGGTCCCGGCGGAAGCACCCGTCGAAGAGCCCGTCGAAGATCCGGCCGCCACCGCCACCGAGGACGAAGAAGCCGCCGGTCAGTCGGCCGCCGAAGAAGAAGTCACGATCGGCGAAGCTAAATCCGGCGCGATCGGCACCGCTAAACCTTCCGAAGAAGTCCCCGGCGCCCATGGCGGCAGCGCCGTCGTCGTGGTGACCACGGCGCCGAGCAGCCCGCCGCCGAGCGAACCCGCCCCGGCACCGGAAAGCAGCCCGCCGCCGGCCGAATCGCCGCCGGCGGAAGAACCGGCTCCGTCGCCGCCGGCCGAACTGCCGCCGGTCGCCGAAGTCCCGTAGCGCCGCTTCTACCGCGGACCGCCCAGACCGAGTCGCTCAGACCGAGTGTGACTCGCCCGCGTTGAGGATCACAACCTGACTCGAGGTCTGCGACTCGACGTCGCTCTTGAACGCCTCGACGTCGATCTCGATCGCCGGGAAGGTGTTGTAGTGGATCGGGATCACGGTCCCGGCGCCGACGAACTCGCAGGCGACGACGCCGTCGTGGCGGTCCATCGTGTAGTGGCCGCCGATCGGCAGCAGCGCCACGTCGACCGGATTCCGTTCCGCGATCAGCTTCATGTCGCTGAACAGACAGGTGTCGCCGGCGTGGTAGATCGTCTTACCGCCGATGTTGATGAGCAGGCCCGCCGCGGTGCCGATCGCCGTCCCGTGCTCGGCGCTGAACAACGCCTCTTCATGGCCCGGCAGGGTGCTGGTGTGCCAGGCGGGGACGAGCTTGATCCAGCCCCAGTCGAACTCGACGGTGCCGCCGAGGTTGGGGTCGCTGAGCTCCTCGATCCCCCGGGCTTTGAGCCATTCCGCCAGCTCGACGATCGCGACGCAGTGGGCGCCGGTGCGCTTGGCGACCGGGACCGCGTCGGCCATGTGGTCGGCGTGGCCGTGGGTGATGGCGATGACGGTGGGCTCGACTTCCTCGCCGGTGTGGACGGCGGCGGGGTTGTTCGGCTTGAGGAACGGGTCGACGAGGACGGTCGTCTCGCCCTCGCTCAGCTCGAAGCAGGAATGCCCGTGGTACTTGATCTCCATCTCAGCTCGCTCCTCGTGGGTCGGGATCGCTCGGATCGGTCATCTCTTCCTTCAGTGCCCAGCCGACGGCGACGCCAACCATCATCCCCATCCTCGCCTCCTCGGCGAGCAGGGCGCGGACGGCGGCGAGCCGCTCCTCCGGGTCGGGGACGGTCGCGGCCTTCAGCGTCTCCGCCTCGTGCGGCTCGCTGAACCAGCCGCCCTCGGCGAGCGCGGCGGCGAGGACCTTCTGCAGCTGCGGCGCCGCCTGGGCGACGACCCGCTCGGCCGCAGAGAACCGCTCCGGATCGAGCAGCCGCTCGATCGCGGCCTCCAGCTCCTTGTCGTCAGGCACGGAGAGAGCCTAACCACCTCGAACTGCATCAACTTGATCACCCAGTGGGTACTCAAGTTGATGCAGTTCGGGAGTGGTGGCTATTCGCCGTGGTTGAGCGCTGAGGCGGCTAGGCCGGCGAGGGCGCCGACGGCGCCGCCGACCAAGCCGGCGACGAGGTCCGCGGTCGGGGCGAAGAGCGGCAGGGCGATCAGGACGATGGCGGCGACGGCGACTCCGATCGCGTCGTAGTCCTCGCCGATCGCCCCCTGCACTTCGGCGCGGCGGATCGCGAACCAGGCGGCGACGGCGCCGAGCGCCATCCCGTTGCCGCCGGCGACGACGGTGAAGTCGTCCTGGGCGTTGGCGACGACGCTCGCGGCCAGCATCCCCAGCGCCCCGCAGGCGACGAGGAGGACTGCCGTGCGCATGGTCCCGAGGCGGCGCTCGAGCCCGGTCCCGAAGATCGCCAGTCCGACCGCGACGACGAAGAGGTAGCCGACGTCGATGTAGGCGAAGGGGGCCGTGAAGACCCGCCACCACTCGTCTTCGAGCGGGACGACCAGGCCACCGAAGGTGGAGAGCCCGTTGCCGGTCGCCTTCTGGATCAGCAGCAGGATCGCCGAGACGGCGATGATCGCGATCGTTGCGTACGGACGATCGGTGGAGACGGCGAAGCTCGGGCGCCCCGGGCGCGGCATCCGCCGCCGCCTGCGCTTGCGCCGCGGCTGCTGTGCCTCGAGGCCGTCGCCGCGCCGCTCCAGCTTCGGCGCCCGCTTGCGCAGCCGCGCCCCGCAGTAGGGGCACTCGGTTACGTAGGGACTGACCTCTGAGCCGCAGTTTTTGCAGATGACGCTGAGCTCAGTCTCGCTCATGGAACCGAGGATACCCGCAGCCGCCCGAATCCCCTCTGGAGTGCGGCAATCGGCCCAGGATTGGGCCGCGCAGCAACGCCGCCGATGACATACTCCCCGTACACCCATCTTCGAGGAGGAATTCACGTGGAGTTGAAGAGTCTGACCGAGCAGAAATCGCTGCTGGAGGTCCTGCCGCCGGGCAAACGCGCCCGCCTGCACCGCCTTCTGTTCGAGTTCGGCCCGGGCAACGGGACCCTGATGCTGCTGCCGATCGACCAGGGGATCGAGCACGGTCCGCGCGACTTCTTCCCCAACCCGGCCTCCAAGGACCCCGACTACCAGTTCCGGCTCGCCGCCGAGGCCGGCTACTCGGCCCTCGCCTGCCAGATCGGGATGGCCGAGAAGTACTACCCCGACTACGCCGGCCGGGTGCCGCTGATCCTCAAGGTCAACGGCAAGACCGACCTCCCCTCCTCCGCCAAGGCCTTCTCGAGCTGCAACGCCAGCGTCGAGGACGGCGTCCGCCTCGGCGCCGACGCGATCGGCTACACGCTCTACGTCGGCTCGCCGCGCCAGGACGAGGACCTCGCCCAGCTGCGCCGCGTGCGCGAGGAATGCGACCGCTACGGGATGCCGCTGGTCGTCTGGAGCTACCCGCGCGGCGAAGCGGTCGAGGCCAAGGGCGGCCAGAACAGCTTCTACGCGATCGACTACGCGGCGCGGATGGCGATGGAGATGGGCGCCGACGTGGTCAAGCTCAACATGCCGAAGATCAACCCGGACACCGACAAGGACGCCCCGGGGCCTTACAACGAGATGGAAGTGGACCAGACCGAGGCGATCCGCCAGTGCGTCGAATCGGCCGGCCGCGCCCTCGTCGTCCTCTCCGGCGGCTCGAAGACCGACGACGAGACGGTCCTGCAGAACACCCGCGACGTGATGGCCGCGGGCGGCTCCGGCGTCATCTTCGGCCGCAACGTCTGGCAGCGCGAGTGGAACGAGGCGGTCGCGATCGTCGAGCAGATCAAAGAGACGCTGCTCAGCAACGTACGCCGTACTCCGTAGATGCGGGGCGGCGGACGGGGCAGCGCCCTGCTGATCCTGTTCGCCGCCGTCGTCCTCCTGCGGCCGTGGGAGTCGTGGGCGGACCTCTGGAGCGACCCGCTGCCGCTGAGCGCCCGGGTCTACGTGACCCGGGCGGTCGACGGCGACACGGTCGAGGTGCAGATCGGCGGCCGCGAGGAGGACGTCCGCTACATCGGGGTCGACACGCCGGAGACGGTCAAGCCCGACGAGCCGGTCCAGTGCTTCGGGCCGGAGGCCTCCGATTTCAACCACCGCCTGGTTGAGCAGAAATGGGTGCGTCTCGTCTTCGACGAGGAGCATCGCGATGTCTACGGGCGGCTGCTGGCCTATGTCTACCTGGGCGACCGCTTCGTCAACGCCGAACTGGTGCGCCGCGGCCTCGCCCGCACCCTGACGATCCCCCCGAACGACCGCTTCGCGAAGCGCTTCAAACGGCTTCAGACCGGGGCTGCAAGGGCCGGCAGAGGCCTCTGGGGCGCCTGCTGAAATGTGAGCGAATCGTGAGCCGTGCAAGATCTTTTGCTACGGTCCCGGCTGTTCCGGGGCTATCCCCAATGGCCGCCGGCACCACTTCCTTATGAGAATGCGACAGAGCATCTCCCAGTTCGAGACCGCCTTCGAGCAGGAGACCTACCTCGAGCGCCGCCGCCGCGAGCAGCTGCGCCGCCGCGCCGCCAACCGTTCGCGGGCGCGCAAAATCAACCGCGTCGAGCAGGAGGGGAAGGTCCGCTTCAGCGTCCTCGCGGTCTGCCTGACGGCGACGGTGATCGTCGTCGTGCTGGCGATGTTCGAGGCGCTCTCGTTCTTGATGGCATAACCCCCCGCGAACGCCTCCCCTCTCTCCGCAGCCCGATGCCCTCCTCCAATAGACTCGCGCGCCGATGGCTCGTCGCTCGCTGAAGCCGCAGCTGAACCAGATCCGCGCCTGGGTGCAACAGGGGCGGACCGACGCCTGGATCGCCCACCAGCTGGAGATCAGCGCGACCGAGCTGCGCGAGTTCCGCAAGCAGTACGACCTCAACCCGGACGCCGAGAACACCGGCGGCGAAATCGACCTGCGCGACGAGATCGAAGCGGAGATCGAGGCCGCGACCGAGGCTGAAGAGGCCGAAAAGGCGGAGGAGGCGGAGGCGGAGGCCGAGGGCGACGAGGACGAGGAGCGCGAGGATCGTTCGGAGGGCGGCTCCGAGCCTGGCGCCGGCCGTCGCCGCCGCCGTCGTCGCGGCCGCCGTGGCGGGCGCGGGCGCCGCAAAGAGATCGAGGCGACCTTCGACCACGGTGACGAGGACGGCTACGGCCTCTGGCTCGACGCCTCGGTCAAGGACAACCCCGTCTACAAAGAGAGCTGGGCCGGCAAGCGCGAGGTCACCGTCCGCATCGAGGCCGACCAGATCGTCATCCGCCGCGCCGGCGAGCCGGCCGCCAGCAACGGCAGCGACTCCGAGTCCGACGACTCGAACGAGTAGCTCAGACCTCTAGCTTCCGCCCACCGGCGAAGTCGGTGGCGCCGCGCAGGTAGAGCCAGAAGGCTGCGTCGGCCAGAGCCTGCGATTCGTGCTCGATAGCCGGGGCGACGTCGATCGCCACCTGCTGGCACCAGTCGGTCCCCTCGCCGTACAGCTCCGCCAGTTCCCCGGCGCTGAAGGTCGGCCCGATCCGGCGCCGCAGCTCGTCGCGGATCGCGCCGACCACCCGGTCGGCCAGCCGCCGCTCCCGCGGCTCGGAGATCTCGTCGAGCCTACGTTTTCCCGACTCCCACTGGAAGAGGGCGTTGTCGAGCGGATACGCCATTGGCCGAGGTTACCCCTCCACCGTCGGCGGCAATCAGGCAGCGGGGGTGTCGGGGACTTCGCGCAGAGGGGCGTTGCGGGAGACGCAGGCGGCCGGGTCGAGCGGGCCCTGGACCTTCCAGACCGTCACCCGGCCTTCGCGCAGGAGCGGCTGGACCGCCTTCTCTCCGCGAAGCCAGCGTGCCTCGGGCGAGGGGACCGGGCTGCCGGGGTGGAGGAAGTTGAGGAAGGGGGCGGTGACGAGGTAGTCGAGGTCGGCGTCGTCGACGGCGGCGCGGAAGGCGGCGCAGGTGGGGATCGCGTTGAAGGCACCGTGCGGGCCCTCTTGGCCGAGGTAGACGACGCGGTTGGTCAGGTCGGCGCCGTAGAAGCCGTAGTTGGCGAAGCCGGCGGTGGTGCCGACAAGACCGACGCGGGCATGGTCGATGTCGTGGGCCCAGCGGTAGGCCTTGTCCAGGTCCATCCCGGGGATCTGTTCTTCCTTCGCGCCCGCGTTGGCGAAGCGGCCGTCGAGGTAGTGGCGCTGCAACGGGTAGCCGATCGCGACGACGGCGAGGAGCAGGGCGCCGACCGCCACGGTGACCAGGGCGGCGCTCATACCTCGTGAGCGGGCGTAGAGCAGCAGCGCCGGCACCCCGACCACGAGGATCACAAACAGCAGCGCGAAGACGCGCGCCGGGTCGTGGAGCGCGTCGTCGGGCCGGTTGGTCACCAGGAAGACGAGCACGAGCCCCCCCAACAGCCCGTACGACCGAACTGCATCAAATTTCCCCCCTGCGGGGTTGGAAATCTGATGCAGTTCCGGGGGGTCGAACCAGCGGTCGAGCGGCAGGAGGACGATGCCGGCCAGCAGGGCCGGGATCACGTAGCGGATGTTGATCCCGAAGCCGACGGGTTCCCCCTCCGCCCCGGCGGCGCTGAGCGGGGTGAAGAGGTAGGCGACAAGACCGAAGAGGGCGACCGCGCCAACCCACCGCACGATCCGGTCGCGCCCATGGAAGACGGCCAGCAGTGCCGCCGCGGCGGCACCGAAGACCACCAGCGGCCAAAGCGCCCCGAACGCCTCGTGCAGTCCCGGCGCGAAGTAGTGGCGCCAGACGCCGGTGTCGGTCGCGTAATGGGCGATGCTGAAGTCCGGCCTACCTTCCTGCAGCCGCTCCGGATGCGGCAGCGAGATCGGCCCCAGCTTCTCCACCTCCGGAATCGGGTTGCCGGCGACGATGAGGTTCCGCAGGTACCAGAACCCCCCACCCGCCAGCGCCGGCAGGAACCACCAGCCGAATGCCCCCACGCGCCGTCCTCGGGGCGCCAGCACAACAACAGCGACCGTGAGCGCGCCGGCCATCGCCAACCCCGTCACGCGCGTCCCAGCCGCCAGCCCAGCGGCGAGCCCAGCCGCCGCGATGGCCCAACGCTCCATCCCGTGGTTCCTTTGTCCGGATATAGACGACAAAGGAGCCACGCGATTGGCGTTCCAGGCCTCGACCAGGATCGCGATCGAGGCGAGCAGGAGGGCGGCGGCGGCTAGGTCGTTCTTGGCGGCGCCGGGGTCGCGGACGACCAGGGTGTGGCAGGCGAGCAGGACCGCGGCGGCGACCGTGGTCGTTGCTCCACGCCCGTAGGGTCGCCCGACGCAGTAAGCCGCTAGGAACGCCATCGCTAGCCAGCCGAAATTCAAGAACAGACTAAGCGTGTCCCGCCCGATCAGCAGAATCCCAACCCCGTGCAGGAGCTCCGAGTTCTGGGGATAGAACCAGTTGGTGAAGACCGTCTCGACGTGATGCATGCCCACCACGGAGTGGCTCTGCGCCATATCTACCGCGAAAGGCATGTGGTACCAGAGGCTGTCGAAGTTGAAAATCCCCCGATCAAGGGCGTGCTTCGTAGTTACCGCCCAGGTAAACGCGGTGATCCCGATAACCGCCCACATCACAAGGTGGGACCACAACGTTTCTCCGGTGGGTGACGTCGTAGGGGGGACCGTCTCCTGCGTAGTTGCAGGAGACGGTGGGTCCCCTGCGGCGGCAGGACCCGCCGGCCACAACGCCACCGTCCCTGCGACAAGTAGCGCCGCCACGATCAAAGCTCCGGCGTAGAAGAAGCCGAAGGTCCCGAGCGCCTCCGAGATCCAGATCACCAACGCAACGGCGACGACCGCCTCCACCAACCGCGCCGGCGCCCCCACCCACCCCGGCAGCAACCGCCGCCGCAGCCGATACGCCGCGAAGCAAACCGGCACAACCACCAGCGCCAGCTGCACGGCCCCCAAGAGGTAGGAGCCGGCGTCAACCATGAAGTGCCCCCGGGCGGTGGGTCAGCCGCCGAGCCGGCCGTCGATGACGACCGGGGTCTCGCCTTCGGCGACCATGCCCTGGGCCCGCGCCTCCCGCTCGATCACGATCGGGTCTTTGGAGGACTGGATGCGCTTGTGGAGCGCCCGGTTTTCCTGCAGCAGCTGGTGGCGCTTGGCCTTGGCGGCGCTGGTGCCGGTGTAGGTCTCGAAGAAGTGGATCGTCGGGTGCAGGTAGGAGTAGAGGACGGCGGCGAGGACGAGGGTGAGGGCGACGCGGCCGAGGCGGTCCCACTTGATCCGGCTGGGGCTGCGGCGCGCCGCCGGCCGGGCTCTGCGCGCGGCAGGCCGCCTGCGGACGGTCGAGGCCCGCCGGGCGGCGTGAGCGCTGGCTGCCATACCCGGAGCTACGCGGCCGGGCCCCGCTTTCCTGCATTAAGAGCGGCGCTGGACGAACGCGTTCAGACCGGGGAACTCGGCCGCCGAACCCAGCTCCTCCTCGATCCGCAGCAGCCGGTTGTACTTGGCGACGCGATCGGAGCGCGAGGGGGCGCCGGTCTTGATCTGGCCGGCGCCGGTGGCGACAGCAAGGTCGGCGATGGTGGTGTCCTCGGTCTCGCCCGAACGGTGCGAGATCACCGCGGTGTAGCCGGCGTCGCGGGCGATCCGGATCGCCTCAAGCGTCTCGGAGAGGGTGCCGATCTGGTTGACCTTGACGAGGATCGAGTTGCCGACGCCGAGCTCGATGCCGCGGCGCAGCCGCTCGGGGTTGGTGACGAAGAGGTCGTCGCCGACCAGCTGCACCCGCTCGCCGAGGCGCTCGGTCAGCAGCTTCCAGCCGTCCCAATCCTCCTCGTCCATCCCGTCCTCGATCGAGACGATCGGGTAGCGCGAGCAGGCGTCGGCCCAGTAGTCGGCCATCTCCTCGGAGGAGAGGGTGCGGCCCTCGTGCTCGAGGTTGTAGGAGCCGCCCTCGAAGACCTCACTGGTCGCGGGGTCGAGGGCGATGAAGACGTCCTTGCCGGCCTCGTACCCGGCTGCCTCAACTCCGGCCAGGACCGCCTGCAGCGCCGCCTCGTTGGACTCGAGGTCGGGCGCGAAGCCGCCCTCGTCGCCGCCGGCCGTCGAGAGACCCTGCGAGTGCAGCGACTTCTTCAGCGCGTGGAAAACCTCGGCCCCGACCCGCAGGCACTCCGAAAAGCTTCCGGCACCGGCCGGGACGACCATGAACTCCTGGAAGTCGACCGAGTTGTCAGCGTGGGCGCCGCCGTTCAGCACGTTCATCATCGGCACCGGCAGCACCGTCGGCTCGCCGCCGCCGTAGAGCTCGGCGAGGTAGCGGTAGAGCGGCTGCTGCGAGTCGGCAGCGGCAGCCTTGGCGGCGGCCAGGGAGACGCCGAGCAGCGCGTTGGCTCCGAGCCGGCCCTTGTTGGGCGTGCCGTCGAGCTCGATCATCGTGCGGTCGAGCGCACCCTGCTCGGCGGCGCGGGCCCCGGTCAGCGCCGCGGCAATCTCACCGTTGACGTGGGCGACCGCCTGCGTAACGCCCTTGCCCGCCCAAGCATCACCGCCGTCGCGCAGCTCGACCGCCTCAAACTCGCCGGTCGAAGCGCCGGAGGGAACCGCCGCCAGCCCCCGCGCCCCCGACTCAAGCGCTACCTCCACCTCGACGGTGGGGTTGCCGCGCGAATCGAGGATCTGGCGGGCGTGGATCGAGGAGATCGTGCTCACGGGCGCGCCAGTCTATTCAGCGGCGGCGGCGGTTTGCCCCGCGCTATTCGCCGGTTTCGGCCGGGGGCGCTTCTGCCGGGGCTTCGCCCTGGGGCACAGCGCCCGGGGGCACTTCGGTGCCGGTTTCTTCGGTCGCCGATTCCGGGATCGGCCGCTGCGGGAACGGTTTGCCTTTCGGTTCCTGCGGCGTGATCGTGCCCGGCAGCGCCGGCGAGATCGGCGTCACGGGCGCCGGGCATTCGGTGGCCGGCGTTTTCGGGTCGGCTTCGTAGCAGGCCGGTGCCGCGTTGGCGGGATGTCCGCTGCCGGTGTAGTTGGCGCAGCGTTCGATCACGTAGCCGTCGGCGCAGTGGGTCCGCATCTGCCACTTGGACTGGTAGTCGCTGACGAATTCGGAGAAGAATTCCTGCTGCTTTTCGCCTTTCAGGGTTTCTTCGATCTGCGCTTTGACTTCGGCCAGCGATTTCGATTTGGCCGGGTTCAGTTTCACGACTTCGGTCAGGATCCAGTTGGTTTCGAATTTCACCGGGCCTTTGATTTCGCCGGTGGCGCTGCTGAAGATCGCTTCTTTCAGATCGCCTTTGAGGAATTCTTCGGTGATCCCTTCCTGCAGGCCGCCTTTGCTTTTGCTGGTGGGATCGGATGAGTATTTCGTCGCAACTTTTTTCCAGTTCGCCGGCGAGCTGTCTTTTTCGAGCTCTTTCTTCGCGGCTTCGACTTCAGCTTTGTCTTTGTTGATGATGATGCGAACGTCGCGGCTTTCTTTTTCGGTGAACTGGCTCGCCTTTTCGGCCTCGTAGTAGTCCGAGATTTCAGACGACGACGGCGCCGGCGCTTCGCCGTTCACCTGTTCCTGGATCGCGGTGCTCAATACCTGCAGTTCGACCCGGTCGTTGACGTCCTCCTCGGTGAACTTCGATTCTTTGAGGAATTTCTCGAAGGCGCCTTTGCTCGGGAAGCTCTGTTTTTTGATCTGGGCGAGTTCTTCTTCCACCTGTTTGTTGGTGACCGTGATGCCCAGTTCTTCCGCCTGGCCCCGGATCCAGATCTGGTCGAGGAGTTCGCCCAGCGCGGCGGTCTTCATTTCTTCGAATTTTTTGCTGTCGCGCTCCGGCGTTTTTTTCAGTTTCGCCTGCGCGACCTGCTGCTCCAGCGCGTGGTCGAATTCCTCCTGGCTGACGTTGGCGATTTCGTCCGGCACGTCTTCGACCGTCGCCACGTCACCGGAGGGGACGCTCGGGGAACCGATCCCCTGCGCCACCGCGAAGCCGATGAAGAGGAGCACGAAGAGCGCGCCGAAGAGGATCAGGCCCAGGCGCTGACGGCCGGCGGCTCGGTCTCGGTCTCGGTCCCTTCCGGGTTTCCCTCTCTGCCCAGCTTTAGCTCCCACGCAGCGGGCAGCATAGTCAAATCACCCAGCGCAGGGATTGAAAAACAGCTCAAGCAGCGGTCGGCTCGGTCTCGCGGCGCGCCTCGCGCAGCCCCTCGGCCAGGGCCAGGACCGCCTCCAGCCGTGCCTCCGGGTCGTTGTCGACCCGCAACGCCGCCGTCTGCTCGCGCCATTCGTAGAGCGCCCCCTCCACCTGCTCGGCGAGGACGCCGGCTTGCGCCGAGTCGAGCTCGACCCCGGTGACGCTGAGGCGTCCGCCGCGGAACTCGACGCTGCGGGCGCCGGCGAGGCCGAGCTGGATCCGCGCCTGCTGCAGCTTCAGCAGGTTCTCGGCTTCCGCCGGCAGCGGCCCGAAGCGGTCGCCGAGCTCGTCGCGGATCGCCCGCAGCTGACCCGGCTCGCGGGCGGCGACGATGCGGCGGTGGATGTCGATCTTCGCCGCCTCGAAGGGGACGTAGCCGGCCGGCAGGTAGGCGTCGACGGGGACGTCGAGGCGGACCGGCTCCGGCGCCTCTTCGCGAGCCTCCTCCTCGCCGGCGGCAGCGCTCGCCTCGGCGACCGCTTCGTCGATCATCTGGCAGTAGAGCTCGAAGCCGACCGCGGCGACGTGCCCGGACTGCTCGTCGCCGAGCAGGTTGCCGGCACCGCGGATGTCGAGGTCGCGCATCGCGATCCGGAAGCCGGAGCCGAGCTCGGTGTGGTCGGCGAGGGTCGAGAGCCGCGCCGCCGCCTCCTCGGTCAGCGCCTCGGCCGAGGGGTAGAGCAGGTAGGCGAAGGCGCGCTCGCGAGAGCGCCCGACCCGGCCGCGGATCTGGTAGGCCTGGCTGAGCCCGAGCTGGTCGGCGCGCTCGACGATCAGCGTGTTCGCGGTCGGGATATCGAGGCCCGACTCGATGATCGTCGTCGTCACCAGGACGTCGGCGTCGCCGCGCAGGAAGGCGAGCATCGTCTCCTCGAGCTGGTGCTCGTCCATCTGCCCGTGGGCTTCGAGGAAGCGCGCGTCGGGGACCAGGGCCCGCAGCCGCTCGGTCGTCTCCGGCAGCGAGTCGATCCGGTTGTGGAGGACGAAGGCCTGGCCCTCGCGCTCGAGCTCGCGGCGGATCGCCTTGCCGACCAGGTCCTCGTCGTAGGGGCCGACGTAGGTGCGGACCGGGCGGCGGCCCTCCGGCGGCGTCTCGATCACCGAGATGTCGCGCAAACCGGCGAGGCTCATCTGCAGGGTGCGCGGGATCGGCGTCGCCGAGAGCGCGAGGACGTCGACTTTCAGTTTCAGCTGCCGCAGCAGCTCCTTCTGTTTGACCCCGAAGCGCTGCTCCTCGTCAACGACGACGAGGCCGAGGTCCCTGGCGCGGACGTCGCGCGAGAGCAACCGGTGGGTGCCGATCAGGACGTCGACCTTGCCCGCCTCGAAGTCTTTGAGGACCGCTTTGACCTCGGCCTGCGGGCGCAGTCGCGAGACGCCCTCGACCCGGAACGGCAGGTCGGCGAGGCGCTCGCGGAAGGTGCCGAAGTGCTGCTGGGCGAGGATCGTCGTCGGCACCAGGACCATCACCTGCTTGCCGTCCGAGGCCGCCTTGACCGCGGCCCGCAGCGCCACCTCGGTCTTGCCGAAGCCGACGTCGCCGCAGACCAGCCGGTCCATCGGCCGCTCCGATTCCATATCGGCCTTGACCGCCTCGATCGCTTCGACCTGGTCGGCCGTCTCGCGGTAGGGGAAGGCGGTCTCCATCGCGATCTGCCATTCGCCGTCAGGCGGGAAGCCGTGGCCTTTGCGGAAGCGGCGCTCGGCGTAGAGGTTGAGCAGCTCGCCGGCTAGGGCGCCGGCCGCTTTGCGCGCCCGCGCCTTCATGTTCTGCCAGCGTTTGCCGCCCAGCGCCGAGAGGGTCGGTTCGCCGCCGGCGCCGACGTAGCGGCTCAGCTTCGCCAGCTGGTCGGTGGGGACGTAGACCCGGTCTTCGCCTTTGTATTCGAGGTAGAGGTAGTCGCGGGTGACGCCGCCGACCTCGCGGGTCTCGAAGCCGGCGAAGCGGGCGACGCCGTGGTCCTCGTGGACGACGTAGTCGCCGACCCGCAGTTCGGAGAAGGCGAGGCGACCGCGGCCGGCGCCCGGCGCCGGCTCCTCGGTGCGGCGGCGGTGGACGAGGCGGCGGAAGGGGTAGACCGCGAGTTTCAGCTCCGGGCTGACGAAGCCCTCGCGCAGGCGGGCCTCGGCGAAGGCGAGGCCGGGGTCGGGCGAGAGGCGGCCGCCTTCGAGGATGCGGGCGTCGAGGCGGTCGAGGCCGTAGCGGGCGCGGTCGGCCTCGCCACGGCTGTCGAAGGCAACCACGGTGCGGTAGCCGGAGCGGATCAGTTTCTCCAGCTCGCCCTCGGCCTCTTTGATGCTGCGGGCGGGCGACTCGGCACGGGCAGCGCGGAAGGCTTCGTCGCCCTCCTCCCCGTCCTCGTCGCCTTCGCCGGCGCCGGTGAGCACGAGCGCAGCGCGAGCGGCAAGCGGCTCTGCGACGTCGACGTAGAGGTGCTGGGCGTCGTCGGCGTGCATCGAGGTGGTCGCGTCCTCCCAGTGGTCGCGCAGCGCCGGCTCGATCTCCTCCTCGCCCACCAGCACCACAGCCGCCGCCTCCGGCACGAGCTCCAGCGGCGCCCGGAAGTGCTCCAGCGGCAGCACCTCGGCCAGATTCGGCTGCTCGGTCCCCTCCTCCTCGGCGGCCATCGCCGCCAGCTCGGCCAGCTCGCGGTGCTCGGCGTCCATCTCCGCCGCCGGCGCCAGCTCGACCCGCTGGGCGTCGCCGAGCGAGCGCTGGGTGAAGGTCGAGAACCAGCGCATCGACTCGATCTCGTCGCCGAAGAGCTCGATCCGCACCGCCCGTTCCTCGGTCGCGGGATAGACGTCGAGGATGCCGCCGCGGACCGCGAACTGGCCGCGCTCCTCGACCTGCTCGACCCGTTCGTAGCCGGCGCCGACGAGGTCGGAGGCGACGGAGTCGAGGTCGATCTCCTCCTCCAGCTCGAGCGCGAACCCGGCCGGCCGCAGGGAGGCGTCCGGGACCGCCTCGGCCAGCGCCGTCGCCGAGGCGACGACGATCGCGTCGTCTTCGGCCCCGAGCGCGTCGAGGGCGTCGATCCGCAGCCCGACCAGGTGCGGCGGCGGGCTGACGTGCGAGGCGTAGCCGGTGCCGCGCGAGGGGTAAAGGCGGACGCGGCGGGGCGCCAGGTAGGAACGCAGGTCCGCCGCCAGGTCCCGGGCCGAGCGGTCATCAGCGCCGACCAGCAGCGCCGGCCGGCCAGCGAGCCCGCGATCGTCCTCCAGCAGCGCCGCGAGCAGCAGCGGCCGCAGCATCGCCGAGGCCCGCACATGCGTCCCTGGGCGAGTTTGCAAACCACCGGTTGGCAAACCCGCCCCGCCCTGCTCCGCCGCGGCGCGCACGCTCCCGGCGAGAGCGTGAACGCGCTCGTTCTCGGCGGCGATCTCGATCAGCGGACGCAGGCTCATGGGCAGGAAAAACGCCCGAACCGGGCGGTTCGGGTGCAGGCGTCGATTCTAGGGAGCGGGCTAAGCGCCCGAATCGAGTTCGGCCAGACCCCGTTCTCCGCCGCGCTGCGCGCGGCATCGACCGAATAGCCGTTCGCTGTCGCCGACCCGTTCCGAGTCGGAGAGGCCGCTGCCGTCGGGCGCCGGCAGTGCCCGGTCGGTAACCGCCCAGGGGCATTCGAAGCGAACCTGCAGGCCCGGCGACCGCGGGCTGGACTGCAGCAGGGGGAAGTTGCAGCCCCAGTGACAGGTTTCGCCCCATAACCCGGGCCAGCCGGCCCAGGAGCCCGCCAGCGGCAGCGCCAAGTCGTCGGAGGGTTCGACCTCGGGCACCGGACGGACGCATGTGTCGCGCAGGCACCTGGCGTCGTCATTCTCTCCCCAGGCGGCGCCGCCGTCGTGCGAATCCTCGGGCAGGCGGGCCGAGCCGGCGAGCCGCTGGTACTGGCGACAGTGCTTGCGACAGCGATAGGGGTAGGAGGCGTGGGTGCCCGCGGCGACGAAAACCAGCGGGCGGCCGCCGGAGAGCGGCAGCAGGCTGCCATCGACCAGAACCCGGTTGCGGTGGGCGGCGTAGATGGCGCCCAGGGTCACGGGTTTCCTGCTGGGCGTCGTGATTACCGTGACCCCCTCCCAGTCGCCCTCGTGATCGCTGCACATGACGTCGTTGCAGTCGTCGAACAGGTCGGCGTAGTCGTTATAGCGAAGGAACCACCAGTAGTCCCAGTACCAGCGGCCTTCGTGGGTGCTGCGGCGGTAGTAGATGGCCGCCTGCGGCCCCGCGTTGCAATCGACCACCGGCGCTTGGAGCCCGCAGGCCGGATCCGCGGCCTTGAAGTCGAGTGGGTCCTTCCGGTCGCCGTGGATGTCGAGGTATGCCTTTGTGGAGGCGCCGGGCTTCAGTTCGGCGGCGTTGCCGGACGGCCTGCACCCGTGACCGGGGCCGCACGAGCGGTGACCGCCATCCTCGAATCGTTCGGAGAGAAAGGCATCGACCGCGACCGGCCGCCACCGCTCGCTCCGGTCGAAGAGCAGGCGTGGCCGCAGCTGCATCGCCAGCGCCAGCTCCTTCTTGCTGCCGTGTCCTTCGAGCCCGGTTTCGGCGATCTTCGCCTTGACTTTCTGGCCCGGCGAGAGCGGGCAGGCGAAGGTCGAAGAGAGGTCCCCGTATTCGCTGCGGGTGACCTGCCCGGCGGGGAGTTCGAGGATCGCCGCCTCGTTCCCGAACTCTTCCTCCAGGAAGATCCGGTCGGAGCTCTCTCCGATCAGCTTCGCCTGGAGCGGCAGCTCGGCTCCCGCGGTGCAGACCTGCGCCGAGACGAACGGACGGGTGCTGGCGAGCATCACCAGGGGGATCACCGCCACGGCCGCCCAGACGGCGCCGGCCGCCAGAGCCTTCTCTCCGCGCGACCAGCCGCGGGCGCCGATCGAACCGAGCAGGTACCAGCCGCCGATCAGCGCCCCGGCGGTGACCGCGGCGCCGATCAAGAAGATCGCCCAGCCTCGCGAGGTCTCTTCCTGGCCGTATGCATGCCCCAGCGCCGGCAGCGAGACCACCAGGGGGAGCAGGAAGAAGAGGGCGAGAAAACCGAGGACGCGGCCGGCCGAGAGCCCGCGGCTCACCCGGCGGCGGGGCCGGCTGGAAAGAAGGCTGATCAGCGCGGCGATCAGCCAGACGAGGCCTGCCAGGCCGAAGACGCTGAGCAGGGCCGCCGTGACCACCGTCTCGCGCGGCAGCTGAGCGACCGCGCTGACGACTTCGTCTTGCTGGAAGTGGTCGAAGAAGAGCCGCAGGGACAGCACCAGCCCGCCCGCGACATAGATCGCCGTGACGACTCCGGCCAGGAGCCCGATCACCGCACTGGCGGTCTTCAGCGGGCCTTCGCGGGTGGGCGGGTCACTGCCGCTCACGGGCCCCCCAGCGCCTTCCGGGCCATCCGCAGCGCGTTGCCGCAGAGGATCTCGTCGGCGTCGGCTCCGTAGGCTTCCCGCAGGGGCATTTCCAGCGACGCCAGGTCGGCGGCGGTCTCGATCCCGGCGACGGTCGGCTTGATGAAGCCGTCGAGGTCGGAGCCGATGCCGACGTGGGCGTTGGTGTGGGAGGGGACGATGGCGCGGATCTCGTCGATGTGGCGGCGCAGGACCGCGACCGTTTCAGCCGGATCGTCTGGATCTTTGAGGTCGAGTCCGTCGTTGATCTGGTGGCGGGCGAGGATCAGGCCGATGACGCCGTCGCGGCGGGCGATCCTCTCGATCCGCTCCGGCGTGAGCATGTATTCCTGCTTGCCGAACCGGTAGCCGGCGTGGGTGGCGACGACCGGGTGCTCGTCGGGCGGGGCGCCGGTCCGGCGGTCGAGCTCGTCCAGCAGGTCGAGGGTGTCGTCGATCGCCCGCCCGCTCATGTGGGTGAGGTCGATCAGCATCCGCTGCTCGTACATTGCTTCCACCGCGGCCCGTCCCAGCTCGGTCAGCCCCATCTTCGGCTGGCAGAAGACCAGCTTGTAGACGCGGTCGCTGAGGAACGGGATCGCGGGGGCGTTGGTCGCGACCTGGCGCCAAAAGAGGTGGGCGAGGGTGACGTAGACCACGTGCTTGGCTTTCAGCGTCGCGACGTTGGCCTTGATTTCCTCGGGGTCCTTGCCGAGATGGAGGCCGCCCTCGACGCAGTGCATGAAGGCGACCTTGCCCGCGGCCAGCGTCGCCTCCAGGTCAGTCGCGCTGATCACCACTTTCTGGCGTGCGTTCCCCGGGTCGATCCGCTTCAGGTCGTCCTCGACCCCGTGCAGGCGGTGGAGGATGTCGCCGAAGTAGGTGTCCTCGGGAGCCGCCCCGTAGGGCTCGTCGAAGTCGTACTCGGCGCCGGGTTCCATCAAGACCGAGAAGACCGCGCGGACGTTGCCGCGCTCGAGCTCGTCGAGGCTGACCCGCCAGCGGTCGTCTTCGTAGTTGATGACGTTGGCCGCGATTTTCAGCGCCAAAGCCCGGAGCTTGTTCACCCAGCCCGGGCGGCCAGATACCTTCGTGATCGCCTGGGTGGCGGGGTCGGCGGCGGCAAGGTCCAAGCCCGGGTCCTCGGCCAAAAGATGGGTCGGGTAGTGGCAGTGCATGTCGGCGATCACGCGCGGCAGCCTCCCCCGATTTGGGACCAAATGTCAAGAACGCTCTGGTTCCTCTGAGGGAAGACTCAGTCGGGATGCGGCAGGCCCGGGCCGCTGCGCTGCCACTCGACCTGACCTTTGCCCTCGGCCTCGGAGCGGCCGACGACGTCGTCCCACTCGTGCAGCATCCGCTTCAGCTGGGCGACCGCCTCAGGCGGATGGGCGGCGACGCCGTCGGCCATCTCGAGGGCCGCCTGCTCGGTGCCGGCGGCCGGGGCGACGCGGTTGACGAGGCCGAGGCGCAGCGCCTCGTCAGCGCCGACCGTGCGCGAGGAGAGCAGCAGGTACTTGGCCGCCGCAAGGCCGCAGAGGGTGACGAGCCGGGCGGGGCCGACCGGGACGCCGAGGGCGGCGCCGGGGAAGCGCATCCGCAGGTTGGCGCCGCCGACGCGCATGTCGCAGGCGACCGCGATCTCGGCGCCGCCGCCCACGACGTCACCGTGGCAGGCGGCGATCGTCGGCTTCGGGAAGGCGACGACGGCGTCGTAGAGGTCGGCGAAGAGCTGCATGCGGCGGACCTTGCCCTCGTCGTCGAGCTGCTCGCGCACGTCGGCTCCGGCCGAGAGGCCGAGATGGTCGGCGGAGCTGAAGACGACCACCCGCACCGCCTCGTCAGCGCGGGCGACGGCGAGGTGCTCGAGCAGCTCCAGCAGCATCTGGGTGTCGATCGCGTTGCGCGCCTGCGGCCGGTTCAACCGGATCAGCGCGATCCCGCGCTCGTCGACCGAGTAGCTCGTGACCTCTTCTTTGCGGCCGCTTCCGTTCTCTGCGCTCATGGCTCGGAAGCTATCCGTTCGACCAGGCGCTCGGTCTCCTCGGCGGCGCTCGAGATCAGGGCCTCGACCTCCGCCTTCGGCTCGCGGAAGCGGCCGAGAACCCAGGCGGAGACGATCTCAGGGTCGGTCGAGTCGGGCCGCCCCACCCCCACCCGCACGCGCCAGAACTCCGGGTCGCCGAAACCCTTTTTCAGGCTCTTGAGGCCGTTGTGGCCGGCGAGGCCGCCGCCGATCCTGGTCTTGATCTCGCCGAACGGGAGGTCGATCTCGTCGTGGACGACGACGACGTGGTCGAGCGGCGCCTTAAGCGAGCCGCGCGCCGGCCCGGCGGAGTCCCCGGAGCCGTTCATGTAGGTCTGCGGCAGCAGCACCGCGACCCGCGCGCCCCCCGGCCCGGTCCGCCCTTCCCACAACCGCCCCTTGAACTTCTCGCGCGGCCGCCCCAGGTCCCAGCGCCGGGCCAGCTCCTCGCCGACCATGAAGCCGAGGTTGTGGCGGTCGTTCGCGTGCTCCGGTCCCGGGTTGCCGAGACCGACGATGAGGATGCGGTCGCCCTGCTCGCCACCCTCGCGGCGGCGGAACAGCGACAGCGGCTACTCGCCCTCGGAGTCGCCCGAGTCGCCGCCGCCCTCGCCCTCGGCAGCAGCCTCGCCCTCGGCGCCCTCGCCCTCGCCCACGAGTTCGGTCTCCTCCTCGACCTCGGGAGCGACCTCTTCAACGCGGGGTGGCGAGACGGTGACGATCGTGATCTCCTCGGGCTCGTCAGCGATGAAGGTGACGCCCTCGGGGGCGGAGACCACGGCGAGCGAGAGGGTGTCGTTGATCTCCATCGCGGAGACGTCGACGCAGATGTTGTCCGGGATCTCGGCGGGCAGCGCTTCGACCGTGACCTCGCGGGTGACGTGCTCGAGCACGCCGCCGCCCTTGACTCCGGGAGCGTCGTCGACGCCTTCGAGCTCGATCGCGACCTCGGCCTGGATCGCTTCTTTGAGGTTGACCTGCATCAGGTCGAGGTGCTGGAAGCTGCCGCGCACCGGATGGTGCTGGGCCTCCTTGATCACGACCGGGACGGCTTTGCTGCCCTCGATCTCGAGGTCGAAGAGCGCGGCGCCCTCGCTGACGATGCCGCGCACGTCGCGTTCGTTCACCTGGAACGGTTTCGCCTCCGAGCCGCCCGAGTAGACGACGCCGGGCACGACGCCCTCACGGCGCAGGCGCCGTGAGCTGCGCGAGCCGAAATCCTCGCGCGGAGCTGCCTTCAGAGTCGATCGATCGCTCGCCATCGGACGGGAGAGGATAGAGAAACGGATCAAAAAGGGCGGCTGTGACACCCTTCGAGCAGATGCCCGACGACTCGAAGATCCCCAAAGGCAGGGTTCGACGCTCCGCCAAGCTCGGCTCGATCGTCGGCGTCCAGGGCGCCCGTTACGCCGGCACCAAAGCCGCCAACGTCGGCCGCTCCGAGGAGCAGAGCAAAAAACAGCTCGAGCAGCGCCACCTGGAGACGGCGATGAAAATGGTCGGGGCGCTGGGCCAGATGAAGGGCGCGGCGATGAAGCTCGGGCAGTTCGCCTCCTTCATCGACACCGAGTTCATCCCCGAGGACTACCGCGAGATCTACCAGGAGCAACTGGCGAAACTGCGCACCGACGCGCCCTCGATGCCGTGGGAGAAGGTCGAGCAGGTGCTGGCCGAGGAGTACGACGGCGAACCGCTCTCCGAGTTCTTCGCCGAGTTCGAGCAGGAGGCCTTCGCCGCCGCCTCGATCGGCCAGGTCCACCGGGCCGAGCTGCTCGACGGCCGCCGGGTCGCGGTGAAGATCCAGTACCCGGGGATCGCCGAGGCGCTCGACGCCGACCTGCGCAACGCCGGGACGATCGTGCGGCTGGCCAAGGTGCTGGCGCCCGGGCTCGACGCGAAGGCGATCGCCGAGGAGATCCGTGAGCGGGTGATGGAGGAGCTCGACTACGAGTACGAGGCCCAGAACCAGCGCTCGTTCGCCCGCGCCTACCGCGAACACCCCTTCATCTACGTGCCCGAAGTCGTGACCCGGCTCTCGCGCCGGCGGGTGCTGGTGACCGAGTTCGTCGAGGGGATCGGCTTCGAGGAGATCAAGCAGCTCCCCCATGAGGAGCGCAGCCGCTTCGGCGAGATCGTCTTCCGCGGCAGCTTCGGCTCGATCTACCACCTGCAGCACTTCAACGCCGACCCCCACCCGGGCAACTACATCCTCATGCCCGACGGCCGCGTCGCCTTCATCGACTTCGGGATGACGAAGAAGCTCGACCGCGAGCAGATCCTGCTCGAGCAGCGCGCCTTCGACGCCGCCTCGCGCAACGACCCGGAGGCCTTCCGCACCGCCCTCCACGACCTCGGTTTCATCAAGAAGCCCTCGAAGCTCGACGCCGAGCGCCTGCTCGAACACATGCGCGACGTCGGCGGCTGGTTCGTGATGGAGGACCGCGACCTGGAGATAACGCCGCGGCTGGTGATGAAGATCATCGAGTCGACCAACGACCCGCGCTCGGAGTACTTCGACCTGATGCGGCGCGAGAGCCTGCCGGCCGAGGAGCTGATGGGGCGGCGGATGGAAATCGGCGTCGTCGCCGTGCTCGGCCAGCTGCGGGCGAAGCGCAACTGGCATCGGATCGCCCGCGAGTGGGTCTACGCCGACCCGCCGGCGACGGAGCTGGGCGCGCAGGAGTGGGATTACTTCGAGGAGCGGGGCGTAAAGCGCACGCCCGGTCTTGCCGAAACCTTCTGAGTCGGCGAAGCTCGCCGTAACCAAAGCTCTGAAGGGAGACGACGTGAGCCGGATCAAACGCGGTTGGGGTTTGACGAAGAAAAGCTGGGCGCTGTTGAACGAGAACCGGGAGCTGCTCCGCTTCCCGCTCTACGGCGCGGTGGCGACGATCGTGCCGGCGATCGTCTTCCTCGGCCCGGGGCTCTACCTCTTCGACCAGGACGAGCTGGCGGGAGCGATCCCGCTGGTCGTGATCGGTGTCTACGCGCTCAGCGTCATCGGCTTCTTCTTCAGCGTCGCCCTGGCGGCCTGCGCCGACATGATCTTCGGCGGGCAGCAGGCGACGGTCGCCGACGGGATCGCCGTCGCCCGCAGCCGCTTCCCCCAGATCTGCGGCTGGGCCGCGGTCTCGACCGCGATCAGCGCGGTGATGGGCGTGCTCGAGAACCAGGGCGGGATCGGCGGCCAGATCGCCGCCCGCCTGGTCGGGATGGCCTGGTCGCTCGTCACCTTCCTGGCGGTGCCGGTGATCGCGATCGAGGGCACCGGCCCGTTCGGGACGATCCAGCGCTCGGCCTCGATGTTCAAATCACGCTGGGGCCAGCAGATCACCGGCAACATCGCGATCGGCGGCGCCGTCTTCCTCTTCGGCGTGCTGCCGGCGGTCCTCCTGATCGTGGCCGGCGTCGCCCTCTGGTCCTCGGCCTCCTTCCTCGGCGCCCTGCTGGTGGTGATCGGAGCCCTGCTCTTCGCGATCGCGATGCTGGTCTCGAAGGCGCTGACCGGCATCTTCGGCGTGGCCCTCTACCGCTACGCCCTCGACGGCGAGGCGGTCGGCGGCTTCACCGCCGAGGAGCTCGAGTCGGCGGTGAAGACGAAAAGGGGTCGTCGCGGCGCCGAATCGCCGCCGGGGGCAACGCCGGGCACCGTCTGATTCGACTCTTGGTGAGTTTGCCTGCCTATAGGGAGGTCAACTCACCAATAGTCACCTGACGCCAGCCACGAACGAGAAGCTGCCGAGCGGCTCGCCGGCCGAGAAGACGGGCTTGCCTTCGGCGAAGGCGCCGTTCAGCGACTGGACCGCGTAGGGCGAGACCGTCGCCGCAACAGGGCCGGCGCTGAAGGTGCCCGTCTCGGGGTCGAAGGTCGGGCTTTCGCCGAACTCGATCTGACCGATCGGGCCGTTCCCTCTCTGGCCACCCGGGAACTGCCAGGCGATCGTCGCGACGTCGGATCCTTCGCCGCCGAAGCCGTTTTCGAAGCCGAGTCCGATTTCGGTCCACGTCGTGACCCGCGGTTCGAGCGAGGACGGCTGGGTAAAGGTGAAGCCGTCCTTGGCGGTACGGATGCCGCCGTGGGTGAGGGTGCGGTTGACATCCCCCTTTACCTCCGGGAGCTGGTAAGCGAGCGGCGCTGAGCCCGTCTGGGTCGCGGCCCCGGTCGTCGAGATCGAGACCCCGAGCGATTCGAGCTTGTGGCGGAAGCCTTCGTCGAAGCTGAAGTCGATGGTGCCGCCGGTGACGGAGACGGTGAAGAATTCGCCCGCCACGACGGCGCGGCCGAGCAGCTTGTGGGGCTTGAAGAGGTCGCGGCGACCGATCTCGCCGCCGACGAGCTGCGCTCCCTTCGTCGTCCAGCGAAGCGTTTCCACCTTGACGACGATCCCGAGATCGGTGCGGTGGGCCTTGACGTCGTCGACAGCCGCAAGCGTGATCGTGTGCCCGGAGACGACGGCGGCGAGTCGCTTCTTGGCCGTGTCGAGCACGAGCCTGCGCACCGCCACGCTGCGGCTGCCGGACCGGAATCGAATTCCGCCGCCGAGGAACGCGTAGCCCGTGCCGAAGCGCGGCTCGAAGCCGCCTTCTTCTTTGAGCGGGAAGCGCAGCGCTTTGCCTTTGAAGCCGGCCGGCTTGAGCGGCAACACCTGAACCCCTGCCTTGTCCAGCGCCTGACGCAGCTTGCCGTCGAGGGAGATCGTGATCGTCGAGTCGCCTACGAGCCCCCCACCTTTCGAAGGATAGGCGGCGGCCCCGGTGGGCAGGAGTGCCGATAGGGCGAGCGCGAGCAAGGGCAGAGCGAGGCGGTGGCGGATCTTCGGCTTCTTCATCGTGCCCATCTGAACACAGGGACCCGACGGCAGATGCGGTACGAGCTAGAGACGCTCGAAGAGACGCGGGTCGTTCGAGCAGATGCCGTGGACGCCGGCCTCGACCAGCTGCCGCATGCGCGGCAGGTCGTCGACGGTCCAGGCGATCAGCTCGACGCCGGCGAGGTCGCAGATGCGGGCGAGGCGGGCGCTGGCGAGCGGGTGGTAGACCCACATCGCCTCGACTTCGAACTGCGGCAGCTTCTCGGCCGCCAGGCCCGGCAGGCGCGCGCGCATCCCGACCAGGGCGGCGCGGATCGGCAGCTGCGCCCAGCGCTTCGAGTTCCAGTCCTTGGTGACTTTGGGATAGGTCCAGCCGCGGCGCAGCTCCGGCGCCAGCTCGAGCACGCGTTTCAGCGTGTGCATCTCCATCGTCGAGATCATCGCCCGCTGCGAGAGGCCGCGCTCGCGCAGGGCATCGACCAGCTCCTCCTCGCGGCCGGGGAGCTTGACGTCGAGGTTGATCTCGACCTTGTCGAGCGGCGGCTCGAGGAAGGCGTCGAGCGCCTCGGTCAGCTTCAGCGGCGTCCGCCGCTCCGCGTCCTCCCAGTCGTGGGCGATCACCAGCGGGTGGCGCTGCTCCAGCGGCAGGTGCGCGTCGGCCAGCCAGAGCACGTCGAGCTCGATCGTGTCGACCCCGGCCGCGACCGCGGCGTGGAAGCTCTCGACCGTGTTCCCGGGCGCGATCAGGTCGGCCCCCTTGTGGCCGACCAGGCGCAGCTTGCGGGGCTCCTCGGTCAGAACGCTAGAACAGCTGGTTCTCGCCGGCGAAGATCTCGCTCACCGAGTCGTCGGTGAAGATGCGGCGGATCGAGTCGGCGAAGGTGCTGGCGGTCGAGAGGACCGTGATGTTGTCGGGCGCCCCCGGGCGCAGCGGCAGCGTGTCGGTGACGACGATCCGCTCGATCGCCGAGTTCCGGATCCGCTCGTAGGCGGGGCCGGAGAAGACGCCGTGGGTGGCGCAGGCGATCACCCGGGCGGCGCCCTCGTCGAGGACGGTCTGGGCGGCGGCGGTGAGGGTGCCGGCGGTGTCGATCATGTCGTCGACGAGGACCGCGGTCTTGCCCTTGACGTCGCCGACCACGTAGCCGATCTCGGCGACCTGCTGGGCGGGCCGCTCCTTCTCCATCACCGCCCACTGGGTGCCGATCCGGCGGGCGAAGTTGCGGGCCGTCTTCACCCGGCCGGCGTCGGGAGAGACGATCACCAGCTCGTCGCCCAGTTCCTGGTCGGCGAACCACTGGGTCAGCATCGGCATCGCCGTCATGTGGTCGACCGGGACGTGGAAGAAGCCCTGGACCTGGCCGGCGTGGAGGTCCATGGTGAGGACGCGGTCGACGCCGACGGCCTCGAGGCACTTGGCGACGATGCGGGCGGTGATCGGCTCGCGCGGGGCCGACTTCTTGTCCTGCCGCGCGTAGCCGTACCAGGGGAGCACGGCGATGATCCGGTGGGCAGAGGCGCCCTGGGCGGCGTCGATCATCGTCAGGAGCTCGACCAGCGCGTCGTTCGGGGTCATCCCTTCCTGCTCGTTCGCGCAGGTCGACTGGACGAGGAAGACGTCGGCGCCGCGGATCGACTCCTCGTAGCGGCAGTAGACCTCGCCGTCGGCGAAGGTCTTCAGGGTGACCTGGCCCATGTCCAGTTCGAGCTTGCCGGCGACCTTGGCGGCGAGGTCCATCGAGCAGCGGCCGCCGAAGACCATCATCCGCTTCGAGTAGTCGTGGTCGATGGCGGTTCCCACTTGTGGGCGCTCCTCGATCATGCTCACGGGCTCTCGTCCTCTCGCATTTGGGCCGCCTTGCGAGCGGCGTATCCGTCGATGTTTCTCTGCGCGTTCTCGCTCACGGCAAGCGCACCCTCGGGCACGTCGTCCTTGATCACTGCGCCAGCGCCAGTGTAGGCGGAGTCGCCGACTTCTACCGGTGCGATCAGCATCGTGTCAACGCCGATGCGGACATTGCGGCCGATGACGGTCCGGTTCTTGCGGAATCCGTCGTAGTTGGCGGTGATCGTGCCGGCGCCGAGGTTGCTGCCGGGGCCGATCTCGGTGTCGCCGACGTAGGAGAGGTGCGGGACCTTGGTGCCCTCGCCGACCCGGGAGTTCTTGATCTCGACGAAGGTCCCGGCCTTGGCCGAGTCCTCGAGCACGGCACCGGGGCGCAGGTAGGCGAAGGGGCCGACCGAGCAGCCGGCCTGGACGTCGCACTCGACCAGGTAGGAGTGGAGGACCTGGGAGCCGGCGCCTACCGAGCTGTCGATCAAGGTGCTGAGCGGGCCGACCACGGCGCCCTCGCCGATCCGGGTCTCCCCCCGCAGCGTCGTGCCGGGCTCGATCCGCGCGTCGGCGGCGATCTCGACGCCGACGTCGATCCAGGTCGAGGCGGGGTCGACGACGGTGACGCCGGCAAGCATGTGGGCCTCCAGCATCCGGCGGCGCGCCTCGGCCTCGACGGCGGCGAGGTCGACGCGGTTGTTGACCCCCATCGTCACCGCGAGGTCGTCGGCGCGGTGGGCGGCGACCGTGTGGCCGGCCTCGCGCAGGGCCGGGAAGACGTCGGGGAGGTAGTACTCGCCCTGGGCGTTGTCGTTGGAGAGGCCCGCGAGGGCGGCCGCCAGCGGGGCGGCGTCGAAGGCGTAGGTGCCGGCGTTGATCTCGCGGATCTCCAGCTGCGAGGCGTCGGCGTCGCCGGCGGCTTTCGCCTCGACCACGCGCTCGACCCAGCCTTCGCCGTCGCGGACGACGCGCCCGTAGGCCCCAGGCTCGTCGAGCTCGATCGTCAGCATCGTCGCCGCCGCCTGCGAGTCCTCGTGCGCCTGCAGGAGGTCCGCGATCGTCTCGGTCGAAATCAGCGGCACGTCGCCGGAGAGGACGAGGACGGCCTCGGCCTTCTCGATCAGCGGCAGCGCCGCGCGGATCGCTCCGCCGGTGCCGTCGGACTGCGGCTGGACAACGGTCTCCACGCCCTCGGGCAGGCCCGCGGAGAGATCCCGCCCCGGCGAGACGATCGCCGCCACCCGGCCGGCACCGGCTTCGCGCGCAGCAATGATCGGCCAGGCCACCATCGGCCTTCCGCAGACAGGGTGGAGCATCTTCGGCGTGGAGGAACGCATCCGCGTCCCTTGCCCCGCCGCCATCACGAGGACCAGGGGTGGGCTCACTGCAGGAATCGTATGCGTCAGGCGCGCTTCGCGAGTTCTTTGCCCAGCAGTGCAACGGAGGTGAGCGTCCAGCCGGCGAAGATCAGGTCGATTCCGACGAGGAGGCCGATCGCCCAGTCGGCCGAGCTGGGGAACTTGGCGAGGATGAGGATGCCGATGATCAGGCCCGCCGCGCCGCTGAGGCCGACCAGGCCGGCGTTCGGCTGGCCGCGGGCGATGAAGGCGATCACGATCCGGGTCAGGCCCATGAAGAGGAAGTAGATGCCCAGCACCAGGGTCAGGGTGAGGGTGCCGTTGTGGGGTTCGACGATCAGCCAGAGGCCGACCAGCAGCGTCAGCAGCGCCCAGGCGACCCGCACCGCCACCGTGCCCACCGAGTGGGCCGAGAACGCCGCCGCGAAGAGGACTCCGCTGACGACCACAAGTAGCCAGCCGATGAAGATCGCCGTCCCGACCGAGGCCACCGCAGGCACCAGGATCGCGAAGACGCCGAGGACGATCGCGGCGATGCCGACGAACATCAACGGCTTCCAGCTCCGGCTCAGCCCCTCGCGCACCTCCGGGTCCAGCGACGCTCCTCCGATCTCCATGAAGAAGAAGCTAGAGGGCCGTGCGGACGGCGACGCGGCCGTCCGCAGGTCAGACCTTGCGGTAGCGGGCGTCGACGATCGAGTACGTGCCGAACCCGATCAGGCCGGCGGCGACGAGTCCCAGCAGGGCGGGGCCGTAGGAGGCGTGCGCGAGTTCGCGCAGGGCGCCGTCGAGGCCGATCGCCTCCTTCGGGTTGTAGTCGAGCGCGGCTTTGACCAGGCCGTAGCCGATCAGGGCGAAGACGACGGCCCGGGCGACGTGCCCGAAGACGCCGAGGGCGGTGTAGGCCTTTTCGACGCCGGGGCTCATTTCGCCCGTTTTCGCGTCCTCGAGGAACTTCTTCGACAGGCCCTTATAGGCCTGGTAGACGGCGACGCCGATCAGGATGGCGCCGGCGACGCCGACGATCACGGTGCCGCCGGTCCAGCCGAGGACGCCGGCGGTCGTCTGCTTGGTCGATTCCGAACCGCCGCCGGACGAGGTCAGGATCCCGATCGCCGCTATGCACAGGAGCCCGTAGGCGATACCGCTGTCCAGGGACGAGATGCGCTCGAAGGTGCTGTCGCGCTGTTCGGCGCCGTGGCCGACGGCGGCGCGGATCAGCCGCCAGAGCGCGTAGCCCCCCAGCCCGATCGCGACCAGGAGAAGCAGCAGTTCGCCGAACGACTGGTGGGCGATCGTCTGCAGCGCGCCCTGCTGGTCGGTCGCCTTGCCGCCGTCGCCGAGGGCAAGCTTCAGCGCCAGCAGGCCGATGATCCCGTAGACCACCCCGCGGGCGACGAGGCCCGCCCGGGCGAACCAGCCGAGCGTCTTCGCGTGCGCGAGCTGCTCGCCCTGGCCCTTCGCCTTGTTGCCGAGGTCTTGAACCCCTGCTCCCACGTCGGCTTTCATCTCGCTCCGTTCCCGTTTCGGGCCGAGCGCGGCACGCAGACCGTGATCGCATCGGCTTCGACCTTGACCTTGAATGACTTGACCTTCTTGCGGTCGCCCCCGTCGAGCTCGTAGCGGACCTTGCGGTCCAGCTTCACGCGTACCTTGCGGGCCTGGGTGACGCGGACGAACGGCGACTTCTCGGCGCTGCCGACGGCCGTGCGGGCGGCGGCGCGGACGAGCTGCACCGGCCCCTCGGAGGTGAGCACGCCGATATCCAGCTTGCCGTCGTCGGGCCGCGCGTCGGCGAAGACGTCGATGCCGCCGAACAGCTCGCCGACGTTGCCGACCAGGATGCAGCTGGCGGGGCCTTCGTACCAGGGCGTCCCGTCGATCTTGATCTTCGCCTCGAAGGGCTCGGCGTCGAGCTTCGAGGCCCCGCCGACGACGTAGGCGGCGCGGCCGAGGCGGTCCTTGAGGTCGTCGGATGCCTTGATCATCGCCGCGTCGAAGCCTGCTCCCGCCATCACCGCGAAGCGCTCGCCGTCGAAGCGGCCGACGTCGAGGCGGCGGCGTTCGCCATGCAGGGCCACGTCCACGGCCTGGGCGATGTCGCGTTCGATCCCGAGGTGGGTGGCGAACAGGTTCGAGGTCCCGGCCGGGACGATCCCGAGCGGGACCTGGGTGTCCTTGAGCGCGTTGACGCAGCGCCGGACCATCCCGTCGCCGCCCCAGGCGATCAGCAGCTCGGCGCCCTCCTCCAGCGCTTCGGCGACCGCGGCCGGCGCCTTCTTGCTCTTCGGCACCTCGGTCCAGAGCGGGTCCGAGACCCCGGCCTCCTCGAGGGTCCGCCGCAGTTCCGGTAGGCCGCCGCCGACCGTCTTGCCCGCGTGGGCGACGACCGCGACCTTCATGCCCGCGAGCGCCTCTCCGCGGCCGCGCCGGCCGCCCGGCAGGCGAACAGCAGCACCAGGATCGCGCCGATGCCGACGAGGACGCCGCCGGCGACGTCGAGCGGGTGGTGCATGCCCTCGTACATGCGCGAGAGGGCGACGAAGGTGACGATGAGGATCGCGGCGGTCCAGGCGAGCGCCTTCTTCAGGCTGCTGGTGAAGCGGGTGGTGAGCAGCAGGACCAGGCCGGCGTAGACGGCGACCGAGGCCGCGGTGTGCCCCGAGGGGTAGCTGGCGTCGACTTCCAGGCCTTCCAGCCGGTGGACCGAGGGGCGGTCGCGCGGCACTGCGATCGAGGTGACGCGGTAGGTGGCCGACTCGACCGCGAGGACGAAGACCGCGAAGGCGGCGATCAGCCAGCGGCGCATGAAGGCGCAGACGATCGCGATCAGGCCGACGAGGATCGGCAGGACGGGGGCGCCGCCGACCTGCGTGCCGACTTCGGCGATCGTCGTCAGGGTGCCGGTGCGGTGGGCGGCAAGGGTGTCGTTGAAGCTCTCGTCGGTGCCTTCGAGGCCGAGGCCGCCGTTGCTGACGAGGACGTGGACGACGAAGAGGGCGAGCAGGATCGAGGCGACGGCGAGGACCAGGAAGCCCGCGAGCATCGCCAGGAAGAAGACGAGGGCGGGGTGGCGCGAGTCGAGCTCGGCGGCGAAGCGGTCGGGCAGGCTGCCGGGGCGTGCCTCGAAGATCGGGACCGAATGGCGGCCGTCGGCATCGGTGCCGGTGGACGCGGTCGCCGCGTGTGATCTCTCCCGCACGGTCACGCCCGTGTCTATCCCCGGGGGGCGCCCATACTATGCATCGGCATCTCAAACCAATCGCTGTGTTCATTGCCGTTTGCGGGGTAATTCCCTCTCCTGATGCCGTTTCTTCTTCTTCTACTGATCTCCGTCCTCGCTGGTCTCGGAGCCGCTTTTCTCACCCGCCGCTACCCCGGCCGGGGGACTGCGCCGGCCGTCGTCGAGGCGGCGCGGGAGGCCGGCGAGCACGTCACCGGCCCGGCGGGCCGGGGCGCGCGGCGCGCGGCGCGGCTCGATCCGGAGAAGGCGACCGGGTTGGCGCTGACGCTGGCGCTCCTGGTCATCTTCGTCGGCGGTGTGGTGCTGGCCCTGCTGGCGGTCGTCGTCCGCAGCAGCGACGCGCTCTCCGGCATCGACAGCAGCGTCGCCGAGTGGGGCGACCGGCACGCGAGCGCCTGGTCGCACGACGCCCTCACCCTGGTCACGGGCCTGGGCGAGACCTGGACGGTGGTCGTGGTCGCCGTCGTGGTGGCGGCCGTCGACTTCAAGCGCACCCGCAACCGCTGGGTGGCGCCGTTCCTGCTGGCGGTGATCCTCGGAGACAAGCTCCTGACCGAGGCCGTCAAGCAGCTGATCGACCGCGCCCGCCCGACGATCGAGGCCGTCGCCGCGACCCTCGGCCCCTCCTTCCCCAGCGGCCACACCTCGACCGCCGCCGCCTCCTGGGCCGCCTTCGCCCTCGTCGCCGGCCGCTGGTGGGGCCGACCGTCGTGGCCCGCGCTCGCCGGCGTCGCCGTCGGCATCGCGGTCGCCGTCGCCTGCAGCCGCGTCCTCCTCGACGTCCACTGGCTGACCGACGTTCTCGGCGGCCTGGCCCTCGGCTGGGCCTGGTTCGCAGCCTGCGCAATCGCCTTCGGCGGCCGCGTCCTCCGCTTCGGCGCCACCGCCGAGGCCGCCGGCGAGGGCGGCCCTCAGGCGGCCGCGCCTCCCCCCTCGCGTTCCCGCTCCCGCTCGTAGAACTTCACCCACTTGCGGACGGCGTTGTCGGAGACGCCATATTTGCGACCAACCGCGCAGTAGCTGGTCGCCTCGATTTCGGCGAGGAGCTTCTCGTAGGGAGGACGCTCTGCTTTGCGACGCTGCGGTTGTGGAATGCCGCGGCGACGCTCACCAGGAACTCGCCGCATCCCACAATCGCGACAGCAGAACCGCTGCTTTCGACTCTTAGCACGGAACATAGTTCCGCAGCGATCGCAGTTTCGGAGCGGCGGCGGGGACGCCTTGGCCCGACCACAGTGAGTGTCGAGCGTGGCGGCACAGTTCGGACAAACGATCTGAAGGTTCTCCAGCCGATTGTCGTTCCTGACTCCATTGATGTGGTCGAGGATCATCCCCATGTGTTTGCCGCGCCAGATCTCTCCTTGGCCACAAAGCTCACAACGCGGCTCCTTCAATCCCTCCTCGTACAACCGCATCTTCACGTTGCTCCTGGAGTAAGTGGAGTTCTCGACGAGAACCTCAGCTAGCGGCCGTTTCGGCTGTCGGATCCGCTCCATGACTCCTGCGAAGGGATCGAAATGATCCGTTGGGATCTCCCAGAGCTTCGCGTACTTCTTGAGAGTGGCGGGGTTACCGCCGGTAGGGCAATAGCCCAGTCGCCGCAATGACTCCGTCCATGATTTAGAGGCCGCTATTGCCGCGCGGGCCTCTGCCTCGGTGAAGCGTGGTCCCCCTCGTGCCATGACCGAAGCATCTCAAATGATGCAGACAGAAAATTGCTACTGGGGAGCCCGGACTTGAACCGGGATAGCCGACTCCAAAGGTCGGAGGCTTGCCATTAGCCGACTCCCCAACAAGGCCCATACAGCTTAAACCGCTCTCCCTACTCCTCCGACGCCCGCGCCACTTTCCCGCCTTTCGCCCCCGGCTCCATCGCCGGGCCTCGCGGCGACGCGATGCCCAGCACCCGCATCGCTTTCAGGCCCAGGCCCAGCTTCTCGCGGCCTTCGGTGCTGGAGACGTCGTGGCCGCAGAGCTCGCGGACGCGCTCGAGGCGGTAGCGGATCGTGTGGCGGTGGGTGAAGAGCTGTTTGGCGGTGGCGGCGACGTTGCCGTCGTTGTCGAGGTAGGCCTCGACGGTGGCGACGAGCTCGGTCTCGTACTGCTCGTCGTACTCGACCAGGGGCTGGATCGTCTCGGCATAGAAGCGTTCGAGCTCGGCCGGGTCCTCGCTCATCGCCGGCAGCAGCAGGCGGTAGGCGCCGGTGTCCTCGAAGGCGAGCAGCGGGCGCCCCTCGGCCTCGCCGACGTTGACCGCCAGATGGGCCTCGCTGCCGGCCCGGTAGAGGTCGACCGGGTCGGCGCAGCGGCGGCTGCGGCCGGTGGTCAGGTGAAAGCCGGAGAGGCCGTCGTCGAGCTCGCGCGAGAGGCCGGCGGCGGCGCGGGCGAGCCGCTCGTCGTCGGCGGCGGGGACGATCGCGGCAATCTCGGCCGCCGCCTCGCCGCCGTCGCTCGCGGCCAGCGAGCCCGGCGCCAGCGAGCGCAGCGCCCGCTGCGCCAGGACCAGGACCCGCTCCCGCCACTCGCCGGTCTGCGCCGCCCGCGGCGACGCCCGCAGGACGACGACCCCCGCCCCGCGCTCGAGGTCGGCCCCCAGCTCGGAGGCCTGGGCGACGATATCGCGCCGGTCGGTCACTTCCCGCCGCAGCACCGCCGCGACGAAAGCCCCGGCCGCCTCCTCGCTCTCCCACTCCGGCGAGCGCGAGCGCTCCAGCTCCAGGGCCAGCAGCGTCGTCACCATCCGCGCGATCGCCGGCTCCGGCGCCGCCTTGGCCCGGTAGCGCAGCTCACCGACGACCGTGTCGGCCACTCGCAGCTCGACCCGGGTCACGTTCTCACCGCCCGAGAGCAGCTTCTGCTCCTGATCCGAAGAGGCGCCGGCCACAGCCAGGACCGCGCTCGAACGATCGATCAGAGCGACGCTGGCATCAAGCAGTCGCGCCGCCGCCCGAGCGACCGCCGGCAGCCCCGCCCCGGACTCGACCGCCTCGGAGAGCGCGTCGAGCAGCGCCGCGCGGCCGACGCTTGCAGGGCTTTTCGCCCCTTCTTTGGACTGCGCCTGCATCGGGGCATTATCCCGACCCGCACGCCAGCGGCGCGTACGACGCCTAACCGTTGATGAAATTCACTATGTCGGTGTAGTAGTAGACGACCACCAGGCCGATCACTACTCCGCCGATCACCAGAGCGGCGAGGACGAAGAGCGAGAGGAATCCCGCCGCCGCCTTCTCCCAGACCCGGCCGTAGGCGCTCAGGGCCGGGCTGAGGATCAGGGTCACGAAGACGAGCAGGCAGATCGCCGCGGCGACGCCGTAGAGGAGGTACTGGTGGCCCAATTTGGCCAGCGCGAAAACCGGAAGCGGGGTCACTGGTCTGGATTCTGGCGAACTTGCGAGACGACCAGCCCCACCGCCGCCGGGAGCGAGAAGGCGGCGGCCCCGAGCGCCCAGCCGCCGCTGACGTCGCTGAGGTAGTTGGTGCCGAGGTAGACGCGGGAGAGGCCGATCAGCGCCGTCAGCACGAACCCGGTCGTGACCACGGCGGTGCCGCGCGCCATCCCCGGCCGCAGCCGCAGCACGATCGTCACCGCCAGCCAGAGGTAGAAGACGGAGTGCGCCGCGTGGGCGCTCGGGAACGACGAGCCGGTGACGTCGACGAGGGGATCGGCGGGCCGGGGCCGGTCGACCGCCGCCTCGACCACGTCGATCCCGGTCTGGGTGATCGCCATCCCCGCCACCAGGACCCAGAACTCGGTCCAGCGCTGGCGCCAGACGAGCAGCGCCCCGCAGATCGCTGCCAGCACCGTGACCACCCCGCCCGCCCCGAGCCAGGTGATCACCTTCGAGATGCTGGTCAGGGTGCCGTTGCGCAGGTGGTCGACGAGTTCCGCCGCGGTTTCGTCGCCGGGCGTCGGTCCCGGCTTGTCGCCGATAACGACCGCGTAGGCGACGAGGACGAAGGAGGCGACGGCGAGCGTCGCCATCAGCGAGGTGAATTCGAGCCCGAAGGTACCGCCCGGCGTCACCCGGTCCCAGAGGAAGCGGAACTGCGGCCGGCGGGCGAGCTCGACCAGCCAGCGCGTCGCCCGGTGCCTCTCCATCCACCGCACCGCCTTCTCGCGGTTCTCCCGCTCGCGGAAGTAGCGGAAGAGGAAGACGGTCCCGGCGACGAGGACGATCAGCGTCGCCAGCAGGAAGGCGCCTTTGGCGGCGTATCTGCCCGCCGTCTCGATGCTACGCGAGAAGAAGTAGCCGACGAGGATGTGGGCGGTGGCCCAGAGGCCGGTGCCGAGGATCGAGTAGGGGACGAAGGCGCGGTACTGCATCCCCGAGCTGCCGGCGATGAACGGCGCGAAGGCGCGGACGAGGCTGATGAAACGGCCGATGAAGATCGTCTTGCCGCCGTGGCGGCCGAAGTAGTCCTCGACTTTTTCGAAGCGCTCGTGGCTGATCCCGACCTTAGGGCCATGGTCGAGGACGAAGCTGCGGCCGAGCTTGCGGCCGAGGAAGAAGCTCGTCGTGTCGCCGAGCCAGGCGGAGAACCAGGCGACGGCGATCAGCAGGTAGATGTCGATCGCGCCCTGGCCGGCGACGGCGCCGCCGAGCAGCATCACCGTCTCGCCCGGCACCACCAGCCCGACGAAGGCGCCGGTCTCGGCGAAGGCGAAGACGCCGACCAGCAGGTAGGTCCAGGCGCCGAGGGTGTTGGAGATGTCCTCGAGCAGGTTCTGCAGATCGAGGCTGCCGATCTCGCGGCTGAGGAAGAAGTAGCCGACCGCCACCGCGACGGCGACGATCGCGAGGACGATCCGTTTGCGGGTGATCGGCCCCTCGCCCTCTCCCTCCCCCGGCAGCTTCATGGGGTCAGTCTCGCGTGTCCGGCGGCGCAGACGATGGCTTCCTCGTAACCGGTTGCCGCGGCGGCATCCTGGGCGGAGGCGAGGTCCGGGAAGAGACCGACCGCGGTGGGGCCGGAGCCGCTGAGGATCGCGACGGGAGCGCCGGCGGCGCGCAAGGCGTCGAGCGCCTCGCCGATCTCGGGGCGGAGCGAGAGCGCCGCGTCGGTGAGGTCGTTGACCAGCAGCTCCGGGTAGGCGAGCGGCGAGGTGCCGGCTCCGGCGACCGCGCGCAGCCGCGCCGCCAGCTCGTCCAGCTCCGCGGCGGACCGGCCCAGCCCGAGCCGGTCGGCCTCGGCGAAGACCGCGGCGGTGCTGAGACCGCCGCCTCCCGGGAGCAGCACCGCCGCGTGCTCGGCCGGCTCGGGCAGCGGCTCGACCCGCTCGCCGGCGCCGCGGACCAGCGCCAGCGACGGGCGCAGCTGGGAGGGCACGTCGGCGCCAAGTTCCGCCGCGAGCCGCGGCAGGTCGGCGACCTCGCCCGCCGCCAGCCGCAGGACCGCCGCCGCGTCGCCGCTGCCGCCACCCAAGCCGGCCGCGACCGGCACCCGCTTCTCGATCTCGACCCGCAGCGGCTCGTGCTCCCAGCCGCGCTCGCGCAGGCCGGCCAGCGCCCGCGCCGCCAGGTTCTCGCCCTCGACGCCGGGGCAGACCACCTCGTCGCGTTCGGACGGCGAAACCTCGATCAGGTCCGCCAGCGCCAGCGGCTCGAACAGCGAGCAGAGCTCGTGCAGGCCGTCCTCGCGCGGCGCCCCCAGGTAGAGGCAGAGGTTGAGCTTGGCCGGGGCGTGGAGGCGCATCGCTTAGTAGCGCAGCTTCGCGGAGAGGGCGGCGAATTGCTCCGGGGACAGCGCCTCGGCGCGCGCGTCCTCCGCCAGCCCCAGCTCGGCCAGCGCCGCCCGCGCCGGCGTCAGCGATCCCGGCCGCGCGTGCTCCAGCGAGCGGGCCAGCGACTTGCGCCGGTGGGCGAAGGCGGCGCGGATCAGCTCCCGCACCTCCGCGTCGGCGCCCGGCCCGGTGCGCCGCAGCCGCAGGATCGCCGAGTCGACCCGTGGGCGCGGCTTGAAGACGGCAGGGTCGACCGCCCGCACCAGCTCGACCTCGCAGGCCAGCTGGGCGACCGCGCTCGGCGATCCGTAGGTGCGGCTGCCCGGCCCGGCGCGCAGGCGGTCGGCGATCTCCCGCTGCACCATCACCGTCCAGCGCCGCAGCGACGGCAGCTCCTCGATCGTGCGCAGGATCAGCGGCGTCGCCACCGAGTAGGGCAGGTTGGCGACCATCGCCGTCGGCGCGGGACTCAGCGCCGCGAGGTCGAGCTTCATCGCGTCGCCCCAGTGCAGCTCGACGTTCGGCAGCGCCGCGACCGGCTCCAGCGCCGACGCCAGGCCGCGGTCGATCTCGACCGTGTGCAGGTGCGCTGCCGTGGCCGCCAGCCGCTCGCTCAAGACCCCTTCCCCAGCCCCGACCTCGAGCACCACGTCATCGGGCGCCAGCTCGGCGTCGCGGACGATCGCGTCCAGCAGGTTGGGATCGGCGAGGAAGTTCTGGCCTAGGCGGACCACGCCTACCAGCCGAACAGCGTCCGCGCGTTCGCCTCTACCGTCCGCTCCAGATCCTCGTAGGAGGTGCCGCGGACCTCGGCGATCGCCTCTGCGGTCTCGACCACGAAGGCGGGCTGGTTGCGCTTGCCGCGCATCGGCTGCGGCGCCAGGTAGGGCGCGTCGGTCTCGATCAGGATCCGGTCCTCGGGGACCTTCGCCGCCGCGAAGCGCAGCTCCTTCGCGCTCGGGTAGGTGGCGTTGCCGGCGAACGAGCAGTACCAGCCGCGCTCGGCCGCGTCGCCCACCCGCTGCGGCGCCGAGAAGCAGTGGAGGATCACCGGCGCCTCGCCGGCGTGCGCGTCGAGGGTCTCGAAGATCTCGTCGATCGCGCTCGTCTCCCCCTCCGGGTCGCGGGCGTGGATCACGATCGGCAGCCCGAGCTCGCGGGCGATCTCGATCTGGGCGCGGAAGGCGCGCCGCTGGTCCTCCGGGCTGGCGTAGTCGCGGTAGAAGTCGAGCCCGGTCTCGCCGATCGCCCGCACCTTCTCGTGCCGCCCCAGCTCGCGGATTTCCGCCGCGGCCGCGTCGTCGAACCCGCTCGCCTCGTTCGGGTGCCGGCCGATCGCGGCAAAGACCGCCCCGTAGCGCTCCGTGCTCGCCACCGCCTCGGCGTTCGTCTCGGCGTTCATGCCCACCGTCAGCATCCGCACCACGCCCGCCCCGGCCGCGGCGGCGACCAGCTCGGCCTCCTCGCCCTCGCAGAGGAACAGGTGCGTGTGGGAGTCGATCATCGGCCGGCCCAGCCTACCCTTCACCCGATCGTCGACCTCGCCGGCCGCCGGACCAGTAGAGCCGGGGCGCTTTATGGGCGTATAGCGCCCAAAAGGAACCCCGCTATGGGCAACTGAACGGCGGCAGCGCCGTCGGGATGCTCGGCAGCGCGAGGACCGTCAGCGTGTCGAGGACAGTGCTCAACCCGCCCAGCGCCGTCCCCAGTTCGCCGGATTTCGTCGTCAGCGATTTCGCCTGGGCGCAGAGCGAGCCGACCGCTCCTTCCAACGCCTCGGTTTTGGCGATCCCGGCGATCGCTTCTTTCAGCTGCTGGTTGCTGACCCCGTTGAGGATCGTTTCCAGGCTCGTGACTTTGTTCAGCAGTTCGGTGACTTTGCCTTCGAGCTCTTTGACGACGGTGGCGGTGGCCGGCGTCCCCGGCAGGCCGTTGCTCCCGTTGGTCCCGGTTTCGCCGTTGCCGCCCGGCGCACCCGCCTGGCCCTGAGGTCCGGCCGGCCCGCTCGCGTACCAGCTCGCTTTCTTCCACTTCTTCGGGCACTTGGCCTTGGCGCTCCGAACGACGCGCAGCGTCCCCTTGCCCTTCCCCTTCACCTTGTAACAGGCGTGGATCTTGCCGTCCTTGGCGACGATTCCGGCGGCCGAGGCGGGGGCGCTGGTGAAGAGCACGAACGCGCACAGAGCCAGCAAGACCAGCACGGAAGCCGACTGCCGTACGCCACCTCTCTCCCCAAGCGTCATGGCGCCGATCTACCCACCCCGGCGCGACTAAACCCGCAAACGGACTCCTAGAGCCAAATTCGTGCAGATATTGAGTATGCAGCGATCGGTGCAGAGGAGGCTCGGGCCGGCCGCTCAGGCAGGCGCCTCGATCTTCGGGAAGAGCGGCGCCACCCGCTCGACCCGCTGGCCGCCCGGGCGTGACCCGAGCTCGGCCAGCTCGCGCGAGTCCTCGGCCAGCGCCGCCAGCAGCGTCTCCGCGGTGTCGGGCAGGTAGGGGACGAGCAGCAGCGTCGTCACCCGCAGTCCCTCGACCAGGTTGTAGAGGACTTCGTCGAGCCGCTCAGGGTCGGCCTCGTCCTTGGCCAGAACCCACGGCTGCGTTTCCTCGACGAAGCGGTTGAGGCGGCGGACGAGGGTCCAGGTGACGTCGAGCGCCTGGGTCAGCTCGGCCCGGTCGAGCAGCTCGCTGAAGCGGGCGACCGCGCCTTCGAAGTCCTCGGCGAGCGTCGCGTCCACCTGGGCGACCGGGACGACCCCGTCGCGATAGCGGTCGACCATCGCCAGCACCCGGCTGGCGAGGTTGCCGTAGTCGTTGGCGAGCTCGGTCTCGTAGCGCTGCTCGAAGCCGCCGGTGGAGATCGAGCCGTCCTGGCCGAAGGAGACCTCGCGGAAGAGGTAGAAGCGCAGCGCGTCGGCGCCGAAGCGATTAATCACCTCGAAGGGGTCGAGCACGTTGCCGAGGCTCTTCGACATCTTTTTCTCGCCCATCAGCAGGTAGCCGTGGATGACCATCCGCCGCGGCGGCTCGAGGTCGGCGGCGAAGCAGAGGGCCGGCCAGATCACCGCGTGGAACTTGAGGATGTCCTTGGCCATCACGTGCAGGTCGGCGGGCCAGTAGCGCTCCGTCAGGTCCTCGCCCTCGCGGGCGAACTGCAGTGCCGTGACGTAGTTGAGGAGCGCGTCGAACCAGACGTACATCCGCTGCTCGGGGTCCCACGGCAGCCGCAGCCCCCACTTCAGGTCCGGCCGCGAGAGCGAGACATCTTCGAGGCCGCCTTTGATGAAGGAGAGCGCCTCGTTGCGGCGGAACTCCGGCACCACGAAGTCCGGCCGCTCCTCATAAAGGCCTTCCAGCTGGCCCTGGAAGGCGGAGAGCTTGAAGAACCAGTTCTCCTCCCGTTCTTTCTGCAGCGGGATCTCGTGGATCGGGCAAGTGTTCCCCGGCCCAAGCTCGCGCTCGGTTTTGAAGTCGGCGCAGCGCGGGCAGTACCAGCCTTCGTAGACCCCCTTGGTCACCCAGCCGTTGTCGTAGACCCGCTGCATGATCTCCGCGACCTTCTCCATGTGCCGCGGATCGCTCGTCCGAATGAAAAAATCATTAGTGCTCCCGATCGTCGGCATCAGCCCTTCGAACTTCGCCGCATTCCTATCCGCCAGCTCCTGCGGCGAGACCCCGGCTTTCTTGGCCGCGTTCTCCACCGGCTCCCCATGCTCATCGGTTCCCGTCAGGAAGAAGACGTCGTCCCCCCGCTGCCGATGGTGCCGAGCCAGCACATCCGCCGCCATCGTCGAATAAGCGTGCCCCAGGTGCGGCTCCGCGTTGACGTAGTAGATCGGGGTGGTGACGTAGAAGCTTTTTGGGTTCATCCGGGAAGAGGGAAGCTAGCGATTGACGACGAGTCTGTCGTAGACCCCCTATATGGGGGCCTGAGACAGACTCGCGTTAGCGGCGTGCCTCGCGTCCCGTCAGCGCTTTGTAGAGGTCGTTCGCCCGCGTCCCCGTCAGGGCGGCTACGACAGAGGCGGCGGCGCGTGGTCGGGCGCCGGACTGGACCAGGTGGCGGAGGGCGTCTACGGCGAAGCCGACGTCTTGGTCGTGGTCGCCGGAGGCGGCGGGGGCGATTACTAGGACGATCTCGCCTTTGACGTCGCCGCGGAAGCGGCGCGCCAGCTCGCCGAGGGTGCCGCGGGCGACCTCCTCGTGGACCTTGGTCAGCTCGCGGCAGACGGCGGCGTCGCGGTCGGGGGCGAGGGAGGCCAGGGCGGCGAGGGACTCGCCGACGCGACGCGGGCTCTCGAAGGCGACGACGGTCTCGGCCGAGCGCAGGACGCGCTCCATCTCCCCCGCCCGCCGCGGCAGGAAGCCCTCGAAGCGCCATTTGTCGGTCGGCAGGCCGGAGGCGACGAGGGCGACCGGCACGACGGAGGGGCCCGGCAGGACCGTCACCTCCAGCGCCCGATCGATGCAGCGGCGGATCAGCTTGTAGCCGGGGTCGGAGATCGCCGGCATGCCGGCGTCGGAGACGAGCGCGACGACGTCGCCGCGCTCGATCCGCTGCGCCAGCTCGACCGCGCGCGGCGATTCGTTGCCCTCGTGGAAGGAGACCAGCCGGGGATGGGGGCGGATCCGCAGGCGGTCGAGCAGCGCCCCCGTCTTGCGCGTGTCCTCGCAGGCAATGTAGTCGGCGCTGACCAGCGCCTCGCGCACCCGCGGGCTGACGTCGTCGAGGTTGCCGATCGGCGTCGGGCAGACGACGAGGCAACCGGGCATCAGCCGCCGTCCTTCGCCAGCTCCGGCCCGCCGGCTTTCGCCAGTTCGGTTCGCGCCAGGGCGGCGGCGCCGATCATGCCGGCGTCGTTGCCGAGGGTCGCTTCGAGGATCGGCGTCTTGTTCATCGGGTCGAGCGCCCGTTCCCGCACTTCGCGCCGCGCCGGATCGAGCAGCAGGTCGCCGGCCGCGATCACGCCGCCGCCGACGACGATCGCGTGCGGCTGAAAGATGTTGGCGAGGCTGGCGCAGGCGACGCCGAGGCGGCTGCCGATCAGCTCGAAGACTTCGATCGCCGTCTTGTCGCCGGCGAGCCCGGCTTCGGTGGTGACGTGGCCGTCGATCTCCTTGCCTTCGGCCAGGGCTTTCCCCAGCGCCGAGTCGGGAGCGCTTTCGGCCGCCGCCCGCGCCTCGCGCCCGAGCGCCGTCCCCGAGGCCAGGGACTCGACGCAGCCGTGGTTCGGGCAGTTGCCCTGGCAGGGCGGCCCGTCGACCTGGATCACGACGTGGCCGAGCTCGGCCCCGGCCCCGGTCGAGCCGCGGTAGATCTCGCCGTTCAGGATCAGACCGCCGCCGATCCCGGTGCCGACAGTCAGCATCACCGTGTCGGGCTTGCCCTGGGCGGCGCCGTAGAGGTACTCGGCCAGCGCGGCGACATTGCCGTCGTTGTCGACGAAGACCGGCAGCCCGGTCCGCTCGGAGACGATCTCGCGGACCGGCAGGTTCTTCAGCGGCAGATTGACCGCCGAGACCGCGACGCCGCTCTCGTGGTCGATCGTCGCCGGGATTCCCAGCCCGACCGCGACCACGTCGGGGCGCGCGTCCCGCGCCTCTTCGACCTCGCGGACCAGCAGCTCGACCAGCTCGTCTTCGGTCTGGCCCTTGGACGCCTCGCGCTGCTCGTAGAGCCGCTCGGTATCGGAAAGGACCCCGATGAGCATCTTCGTGCCCCCGAGATCGACCCCGATCGTCTCGGCGCTGCTCACGAGGAGCCGGGGGGTTTAAGGCGAAGGACCGAAGCCATCGCCATGATTTCTAGCCCTTCATGACGCCCGACGGCGAGCAGCGGCCTCCCGAGCCGCCCCCAAACGAGCCCGAGTACAAGATCTACCGCTCCCGCCGGGGGCTGTTTTCGCGCCTGAAAGGCGCGGATCTGTCCGGGTTGCGAGACCGTGCAAGGTTGCCTGCATGGCGCCGCCGCAAGCGCGACGAGCCGGGGATGCCGGCGCCCCGGCGCGGCCGGGTCACCCCGCGGCGGGTGCTCAAATGGGTCGGCCTGGCGGCGCTCGCCTGGATCCTGATCAGCCTCGTCGCCTTCGGCGTCTCCGCCCAGATCCAGTCCTTCAAGCTCTCCGGCGAAGCGAGCAAGGCGCTGCACGGCAACCCCTTCCTGCTGCCGAGCGCGCAGACGATCCTCGTCCTCGGCACCGACGCGCGGCCCCCCGGCGCCGGCGACGGCAACACCTCCGAGGAGTGCTTCGAACAGCAGTCGAAGGGCGAGAAGCCGCACAAGCCCTGTTACGAAGGCGAATTCCGCGCCGACACGCTGATGCTGGTCAGGGCCGGCGGCGGCGCCTTCCGCAAACTCTCGATCCCGCGCGACACCTATGCCGAGATCCCCGGCAACGCGCCGACGAAAATCAACGCCGCCTTCGCCTACGGGGGCGCCGCCCTGCAGATCAAGACGATCGAACAGTTCCTCGGGATCGAGATCGACCACGTCGCGATCGTCGACTTCACCGGCTTCGAAGACCTGATCGATGCCGTCGGCGGGGTCAAGGTCGACGTCCCGGTCAAGCTCTGCGCCGACATCTCCGGCGGTGCCGGCGGCGGCCAGGGCGGCGTCACCCTGCGCCTGCACAAGGGCGAGAACACCCTCGACGGCGAAAAGGCGCTCGCCTACTCACGCGTCCGCCATGTCAGCGAATGCCCGGGCCCGGGCAAGAGCGTCTACTCGCTCGGCGGCTACGACGACCTCGACCGCGAGCGCGCCCAGCAGGAAGTGATCAACGGGATCAAGAGCCGCCTTACCGACCCGCTCCGCCTCCCCTACAACTTCATCCACGGCCCGATCATCGGCTGGGATGCCCCGAAGGCCTTCGTCAGCGACATGGGCTTCTTCACGATGCCGCAGCTGGTCCTCTCGGCCGCGATCGGCGGCAGCTCCGAAGCCCACGTCCTCTGCAGCAAGCCGAAGGAAGGCTGCGGCGAAGGCCCCGAAGGCTCGATCGAAGCCCCCGAGAGCGCCCGCCGCGCCGCCGTGCATCAGCTGATCGGCGGCTAGGCCGGGCACAAGTGGTGAGTTAACCCCGCTATAGGGGGGCTAACTCACCAATAGTCAGCTAGCGCTCGGCTTTGGTCCCCACCAGCGCCGAGACGATCAGGGCGGTGAAGCCGGCGGCGAGCGAGCCGGCGGTGTGCTTCAGGTCGGCGGTCGAGGAGGAGCCGGTGGCGAGGACTTCGACCGCGATCCACTCGCCGAGGCCGAGAGCGAAAAGCACCATCAGCGCGTAGATCCTCGCCGCCCTCGTGTACCAGCGGGCGAGGTCTTGCGTTTCGGCTTCGTTGAAGTCGAGCTCGGGAGGAAACTCCGGCATCGCCTGGCGGCGCGTGAAGTAGCGCTGCTCGATCGCCAGCGCCAGCAGCAGGACCGGCAAGATCTGGGAGACGGCTTCGAAGTACTCCTTCTGCGCGTGTCCGTCGACCAGCGTCAGGGCGAGGCCGTAAGCGACGACCGGCATCAGGATCGCACTCAACGCCAGCAGCGTCCTACCCAGCCAGAAGAGGCGCCGGGCCTGCTTGAGGTTCTCCGGGATCACGCCGGCAGCGTCCCAGCCGCGGCGGATGCCGCGATGCGCTCAGTCAGCAGTCGAGGCGGCCGGCTTCGACTCGGACTTCTTCTCGCTCTTGCCGCCGGAGTCCGACTTCGACTCGCTGCTGGAGCCGGAGTCGCCGGTCTTCTCGCCGCCGCCCTCGGAGCCGCCGTTGCCGCCGCCCCGCTTGGTCCCGTAGTCGGTGTTGTGGAAGCCGGAGCCCTTGAAGTGGATCGCCGGCGGCGTCAGCACGCGCGCGGCCGGAGCCCCGCACTCCTCGCATTTGGTCAGCGGCTCGTCGGTCATCCGCTGGATCACGTCGAAGACGTGGCCGTTGTCGCACTTGTACTCGTAGATCGGCATGGCGGCTCGGGATTATCGCAGCCGCTACCGTTCCCGCATGGCAACCGAGCAGGGGACCCGCCCGACCGAGGTGACGATGGAGGAGATCGTGGCGCTGTGCAAACGGCGCGGCTTCGTCTTTCCCTCCTCGGAGATCTACGGCGGCCTCGGCTCGACCTACGACTACGGCCACTACGGCGTCCTGCTGAAGAACAACGTCAAGGCCGAGTGGTGGCGGGCGATGCTGCAGGAGCGCGACGACATCGTCGCCCTGGACTCGGCGATCCTTCAGCACCCGCGCGTCTGGGAGGCCTCCGGCCACCTGGCCGGCTTCACCGACCCGCTGGTCCAGTGCCTCGGCAAGTGCAAGAAGCGCTGGCGCGAGGACCATCTGCGCGAGGCGGTGGAGGCCGAAGGCGGCGACCCGAATGCCGAGCTGCGCTGCCCGGAGTGCGGCGGCGAGCTCTCCGAGCCGCGCCAGTTCAACCTCATGTTCGAGACCCATGTCGGCCCGGTCGCCGAGGAGGGCTCGACCGTCTACCTGCGCCCGGAGACCGCCCAGGGCATCTTCATCAACTTCAAGAACGTGATGGCGTTCGCCCGCAAGAAGCCGCCGTTCGGGATCGCCCAGGTCGGCAAGTCCTTCCGCAACGAGATCACCCCCGGCAACTTCATCTTCCGAACCCGCGAGTTCGAGCAGATGGAGATGGAGTACTTCGTGCCGCCGGCCGAAGCCGACAAGTGGCACCAGCACTGGATGGCCGAGCGCGAGCGCTGGTACACCGAGCTCGGCATCCGCCCCGACCACCTGCGGGTGCGCGCCCACGGCGAGGACGAGCTCTCCCACTACTCCTCGGCGACCAGCGACATCGAGTACCTGTTCCCGATCGGCTGGTCGGAGCTGGAGGGGATCGCCAACCGCGGCGACTTCGACCTCACCCAGCACGCCGAGTTCTCCCGCGAGAAGCTCGAGTACTTCGACCAGCAGACCAAAGAGCGCTACGTCCCCTACGTGATCGAGCCCGCCGCCGGCGCCGACCGCGCCACCCTCGCCTTCCTCGTCGACTCCTACGAGGTCGAGGAGGTGGAGGGCCGCCAGCGCACCGTCCTCCGCCTCCACCCGCGCCTCGCCCCGGTCAAGGTCGCCGTCCTCCCCCTCGTCTCCAAGGACGGCCTGCCGGAGAAGGCGCGCGAGATCTTCGGAGACCTCCGCCGCCGCCTCCCCACCGAGTTCGACGAGGGCGGCTCGATCGGCAAGCGCTACCGCCGCCAGGACGAGATCGGCACCCCCTGGGGCATCACCGTCGACCACCAGACGATGGAGGACGACACCGTCACCCTCCGCGACCGCGACTCCCTCGAGCAGGTCCGCATCCCGATCGAGGGCCTCGGAGACGAGCTGGCCGGCCGCCTGGAAGCGCCCTGGCGCTCGCCGAAGCTGGTTTAAAAGCTGCAATTTGCAGGAAGGTTACATTTTGCTCACTGCGTTGAGTAAATTTACTCAAGACGATGAGCAATTTGCCTCCACTTCGACGGGCGATCTTCTCGACCCTGGTCGACCGCCTCACTGAGGCACCGGCGCGGCTCCAGATCGTCAGCGGTCCCCGCCAGGTGGGCAAGACGACGGTGGTGCGCCAGGCGCTCGACGCCTGCGACCTTCCCAGCCATTACGCCAGTGCCGACGACCCGACCCTGCGCGACCCGTCCTGGCTCGACGAGCAGTGGCAGGAGGGACGGCGCCTCGCCGGCGAACACGGCGACGGCGCGGTCCTGGCGATCGACGAGATCCAGAAGGTCGACAACTGGGCGGAGGCCGTGAAGCGCCTCTGGGACCAGGATCGCGCGGTGGGGACGTCCCTTCGCGTGATCTTGCTCGGCTCCGCGGCGCTGCTGATCCAGCATGGTCTCAGCGAGAGCCTGACGGGTCGCTTCGAGGTGATCCGCGCACCCCACTGGTCCTTTGCCGAGATGCGCGATGCCTTCGACTTCAACCTCGAGCAGTTCATCTACTTCGGCGGCTACCCGGGCGCCGCGGGACTGGTCGGCGACGAGGAGCGCTGGGCCTCCTATGTCCTCGACTCGATCGTCGAGACGACGATCTCTCGCGACCTACTGCTGCTGACCCGGGTCGACAAGCCGGCGCTTCTGCGGGGCCTCTTCCGGCTCGTCTGCGACTACTCGAGCCAGATCGTCTCCTACCAGAAGCTGACCGGCCAACTTCAAGATGCCGGCAACACCACCACCCTCGCCCACTACCTCGACCTCCTTGCCGGCGCCGGACTGGCGGTCGGGCTCGAGAAATATTCACCCGGCAAGGTCCGCCAACGGCGCTCCACCCCGAAGCTGCTGGCGCTCAACACCGCCCTCGTCTCGGCGACCTCGGGCCGCACGTTCGCCGAGAGCCGGGAAAGCCCCGAGCATTGGGGACGGCTGGTGGAGACCGCGATCGGCGCCCACCTCTGGGCCACCCGAGATGCTCGTACCGAGCTGCTCTATTGGCGCAACCGGAACCGAGAGGTCGATTTCGTCCTCTCCCGCGGCGATGCATTGACCGCGATCGAGGTCAAGAGCGGCCGCCGTCGCGACGGCCTCCCCGGCATGAGCGCCTTCGAATCCGCCTTTGGGCCCACCACGAAGCTGCTGGTCGGCGGCGACGGGACCCCGCTCGACGCATTCCTGCTCGGCTGACATTTCTCTCCCGATCCCCTCCAATTAAAGGGCGGGGCCCAATTGGGCCGAAAATGGCGTGAGTAAGCGAAATCAACAATTGGGAGAGACATGGCCTACGAGATGAAACTGCGTGGCACCGAGCATGAGGTGAAGGTGCGAAACCCCTGGGCCGTGGCCCTGCTGCCGTTCGTCACGTTCGGCATCTACCACGTCGTCTGGTGGTACAAGATCAACAAGGAGCTGAAGGCCTACGGCGAAGCCAAGGGCTACGACCTCGGCCAGAACCCGACCAACTCGCTGTTTGCCTTGGTCCCGGGCTTCGTGATCATCATCCCGCCGCTGGTCAGCTACTACCGCGGCACCAAGCGCGTCCAGGGCGTCTCGAAAATCGCCGGGCGCGAGCCGGTCAGCGGCTGGATCGCCCTGATCCTCTACCTGCTGCTCTCGCCGGCGATGTTCGCCTACCTGCAGGTCTCGCTGAACAACGTCTGGGAGCAGGAGGCCGAGGCGATGCCGGGCCAGGCGATCCCGCCGGCCCAGGGCGACGACATGCCGCCCCGCCTGGAGGGCACCGACTCCGGCACCGGCGCCGCGAGCTAGGCGTCGAAGAACTCGAGGACGCGCGCGGCGTCTGCCTCCAACGCCGCCGCGTCCTTCTTCTTCACCCTTGCCAAGGCGCTCGATCGTCACCTTGCCCGGCCACCTGCTCGGGAGAGCGCAGGGGCTCCCCGGCGAGCCCCTGCGCCGTCAGTCTTTCCGGTAGCGGCGGCCTTGCCACGCGAGGATGACCGCGCAGTCGGCCTCCGCCTTCAGGCGCTAGCCGATCGCTTCGAGGTCGACGACGAAGACCAGCGTTTCGTTGGCCGGAATCGTGCCGGTGCTCTGGCTGCCGTAACCGAGCTGCGGCGGGATGATCAGCTCGCGCCTGCCGCCGGCCTTCATCCCTTCGATGCCCTGTTCCCAGCCCTGGATCACCAGCCCTTCGCCGAGTTTGAAGGTGAACGGTTCGCCTCGGTCCCAGGACGCGTCGAACTGCTGGCCGGTCTTGTAGTTGACGCCGACGTACTGAACGGTGACTTCGTCTCCGGCCTTGGCCGCCGGGCCGGTGCCTTCTTCCAGGTCCTTGATTTCGAGCTTCTTCGGCGGCGGGCCGCTCGGCACCTTGACCTTCGGCTTGGTCTTCGCTTCCGAACCCTTCGTCTCGGGCTTCTTCGCGGGCTTGGGGGAAGAGGCCTGTTTGCCCTTCCCGGCCCCGTTCCGCGGAAGCGGGTCGACGACGAAGACGACGGTGGCGCCGTCCGGCATCGGCTGCGGGAACGGTCCTCCGGTTTCGTCCGGGGGCACCACCATCTCGCGGCGGTCGCCGCCCTCCGCGCCGATCAGCCCTTCTTCCCAGCCGTCGATCGTTTCGCCTTGTCCGAGGGTGAAGGCGAGGGGCTTCCCTTCGTCCCACGAGGAGGCGAATTTCTTGCCGGTCTCGTAGTCGTAGGCGACGTACTGGACGGCGATCTCGTCGCCTTCTTCATAGATGTGGCCGATGCCGTCGAGCAGGTCGGCGATCGCGAGGTACCGCGGCGGATCGCCCTGCGGGATGATCGGCTTGGGCTCCGGCCCCGAGAGGCCCGACTGAGCCACCTTCATCTCGTCTTCGCGCCTGATCGTGTGGCCGGGCGGAACCGGGATGCGGAACTGCTGCGCGGTCGAGTCAGAGGAGGACTCGCCTCCGCAGCCGACCGCCAGCGCCAGGACCAGCAGCGCGCCAATGCTCAAGATAAGTCTCTGCATCGACGCGCATCCTAAGCGAACCGGCCGCGTCCTGCAGGAACTTCAGCGCCGCCGCTTCGGCAGCTCGTCGACCTCGGCTGCGTCGATCTTCAGCACCACCCCGCGCTCGCGGATCGACTCAACCTCGGGAGCGTCGACGAAGCGGTGACCGCCGGGGCCCAGGCTGGTGTCGAAGATGATCCCGTCGAAGATGTGAGTCGGGCGATCCCCAAGGATGCGGGTGACGCGCCCGAGCCGCTCCCCATCGCGCGAATAGACGGGGGTGCCTCGCTTCAACACGAGATAGGAGATCGCGACGCCCAAGTCCTCCATCGCGGCGAGCCTAGCCGAGCGCGGGCGCGGGCTTACGCAAGGCGCTTAGACTGGCTGGCGGGACAACTTCTGACCTGGGAGGAACGATGGGCCTGAATCTCGCTTCGATCGTCACCGACAGCGCCGAGCGGGTGCCGGAGGCGGTCGCCGTCCGACTCGGGCCGCAGGAGCTGACCTACGCGGACCTGAACGACCGCAGCGCCCGGCTGGCGGCGCTCCTGCGCGCGAAAGGCCTGCAGCAGGGCGATCGCGTCGGGGTGATGCTGCCCAACGTCCTCGAGTTCCCGATCTCCTACTACGGCGTCCTCCGCGCCGGCGGTGTCGTGGTGCCGATGAACGTGCTGCTGAAGCGGCGCGAGATCGCCTTCTACCTCGAGGATTCCGGCGCCAAGCTGCTGCTCGCCTGGCACGGCTTCGCCGAGGAGGCGCGCGGCGGCGCCGAGGATGCGGGAGTGGAGCTGATCGAGGTCGAGCCGGAAGCCTTCGCCGAGCTGCTCGGCGAACACGAGCCGGAGGCCGAGCTCGCCGAGACCGACGAGGAGGACACCGCCGTGATCCTCTACACCTCCGGCACGACCGGCAAACCGAAGGGCGCAGAGCTGACCCACTACAACCTCTCGCGCAACGCCGACGTCTCCTCCCGCACCACCTCCAACATCCAGCAGGGCGACGTCGTCCTCGGCGCCCTCCCCCTCTTCCACTCCTTCGGCCAGACCGTGAGCATGAACGCCTCGCTGCGGGTCGGGGCGACCCTCAGCCTGCTGCCGAAATTCGAGCCGGGCGAAGCGCTCGAGATGATGCAGCGCGACCAGGTCACCCACTTCTACGGGGTACCGACGATGTACGGGGCGCTGCTCCACCACCCCGGGCGCGAGAGCTACGACACCTCGAACCTGCGGATCTGCATCACCGGCGGCGCCTCGATGCCGGTCGAGGTGCTGTGCGGCTTCGAGGAGGCGTTCGACTGCGAAGTGCTGGAGGGCTACGGCCTCTCCGAGACCTCCCCGGTCGCCTGCACCAACCATCCTGGCCGGCCGCGGAAGGCGGGCTCGATCGGCACCCCGCTCGAAGACGTCGAGATGAAGATCGTCGACGAGGACGACAACGAGGTGGCGCAGGGCGAGGTCGGCGAGATCGTGATCCGCGGCCACAACGTGATGAAGGGGTACTGGCAACGGCCCGAGGCAACCGAAGAGGCGATGCGCGGCGGCTGGTTCCACAGCGGCGACATGGCCCGGATCGACGAGGACGGCTACTTCTTCATCGTCGACCGCAAGAAGGACCTGATCATCCGCGGCGGCTACAACGTCTACCCGCGCGAGGTCGAGGAGGTCCTCTACGAGCACCCGAAGATCCGCGAAGCCGCCGTGGTCGGCGTCCCCCACGACCAGTGGGGCGAGGAGATCGGCGCCGCCGTCGTCCTCCACGAGGGCGAGGAGCTGGCGCCCGAGGAGGTCAGCGAATACGTGAAGGAGCGGATCGCCGCCTACAAGTACCCGCGGATCGTCTGGTTCATGGACGAGCTCCCGAAAGGGCCGACGGGAAAGATCCTCAAGCGCGAGATCGAGACCCCCGCGGCGAGAAAAGCTGGCGCTGAGCGTTAATCCATGATTAACTCAGCGCGCCCCGAGTAATCAACCAGTCTGCTGGGGCTTCCACAGCAGTGCGCTTAGGGAGGCGCCCTGCGTTCAACAAGGAGAGAACATTGTTCAGCAGACGTCTGAAGGCGGGCTTTGCTGCGCTCGCCATCTGCATCACCGGTACCGCCCTCGCCCCCATGGCTTCGGCACAGGACCCGATCCTGTTCGTCCATGGCTACGTCGAGAGCGCCTCGCTCTGGAACACGATGATCGCCAACTTCGAAAAAGACGGCTATCCGAAATCGTATTTGAGCGCGTACAGCTACAACACCTCGCAGTCGAACAAAAAAGACGCAGAAGAAGTCAAATCAAAAGTCGAAAGCCTGCTGAAAACCACCGGCGCGGCGAAGGTCGACATCATCGCCCACTCGATGGGGAGCCTGAACAGCCGCTGGTACATCAAGTTCCTCGGCGGTGAATCGAAAGTCGACGACTGGGTCTCGCTGGGCGGGCCGAACCACGGCACCGAAACCGCCAACGCGTGCTTCAGCACCTCCTGCGTGGAGATGCGGGTCGGCTCGACCTTCCTCGCCGAACTCAACGCCGGCGACGAGACGCCCGGCACGGTCAGCTACGGCACCTGGTGGTCGCCGTGCGACAGCATCATCAACCCGGACTCGAGCGTTGCGCTCTCCGGGGCGACGAACACGAAAACCGCGTGCATCTCGCACACGGCCCTGACGACGGACAGCACCGTCTACACGCAGGTCCGCGAATTCGTCAAATAGGCAAGGCGCCTTACGCGACCCCGGCAGACGCCGGGGTCGCTTCTTCTTGGGAGGAAAGAACATGGGACGTAAACGACTTACTGCGTTCGTCACGGCGATCGCCCTCTGCATCAGCGGCGCGGCCCTCACGCCCGCCTCATCTCTTGCGCTCGACCCGATCCTCTTCGTCCACGGCTGGAACGGGAGCGCCTCGAACTGGAACACGATGATCGGCCGCTTCGAAAAAGACGGCTACCCGAAATCGTATTTGTCGGCCTACACCTACAACAGCAGCACCTCGAACAAAATCCTGGCCGAAACCGAAGTCAAATCCCACGTCGAAAGCCTGCTGAAAGCGACCGGGGCCTCGAAGGTGGACATCCTCGCCCACTCGATGGGCAGCCTCAACACCCGCTGGTATCTCAAGTTCGTTCCCGGCGGACAGGAAAAGGTCGATGACTGGGTCTCCTTCGGCGGGCCGAACCACGGCACCGAACTCGCAAGCATCTGCTTCGGCACGACCTGCAACGAGATGAAAAGAGACTCGACCTTCATCACAGAACTGAACGCCGGCGACGAGACGCCCGGGCTCGTCAACTACGGCACCTGGTGGTCGCCCTGCGACGAATTCATCAACCCGGACGAAAGCGTCGTCCTCAGCGGCGCCACCAACACGAAAACCGCGTGCATGTCGCACCTCTCGCTGGTCAGCGACGAAACGGTCTACAAACAGGTCCGCGAATTCATCAAATAGCGGGGCAAACCTGAAGTCTCCGCCGCGATCCTGGCCAGCTGGCCAGGATCGCGGTAATCTCCCGGTGTTCCCGATGCGACACCAAAAGGAGACGAGATGAGCGTCGCTTCCCAGCGCCTGATGGACAACATCACCTACGAGGACCTCTACCAACGTTGGGAGCAGGGGAACTGGAGTGCCTACGACATCGACATGTCGAAGGACCGTGAGGGCTGGGACGGCTTGAGCGAGATCCAGCAGCGCTCGGCGATGTGGATCTACTCGATGTTCTATTACGGCGAGGACCGGGTCGCCGACACCCTCGCCCCCTACGTCACCGCCGCCCCGACCGAGGAGCAGTCCTACTTCCTGGCGACCCAGCAGGTCGACGAGGTCCGCCACTCGATCTTCTTCCACCGCTTCTTCAAGGAGGTGATCGGCGTCGGCGGCGAGTCGGTCCAGCAGACGCTCTCCTCCACCCTGCCGCAGCTGAACTGGGGCTACCGCGGCATCTTCGACCGCCTCGACCGGATGGCCGAGGAGCTGCGTAAGGACCGCTCGGTGCCGAAGTTCGCCCAGGCGATCACGCTCTACCACCTGATCGTCGAGGGCAGCCTCGCCCAGCCCGGCCAGCACTTCATCGAGGACTTCTTCGCCTCCGAGGAGACGATGCCCGGGTTCAGCGAGGGGATGGCGAACGTCTCCCGCGACGAGCAGCGCCACATCGGCTTCGGCGTCAAGGTCCTTTCCGAACTGCTCGAGGAGGGCGCGCCCGGCTGGGAGGAGAACCGCGCCGCGGTCATCGAGCTGCTGAAAGAAGTCCTCCCCTACATGCCCGGCGTCTTCTCGCCCCCCGGCCTCGATCGCTCCTACACCGAGTGCTACGGCTTCTCGATCGAGGACATCCTCGCCTTCGGCTTCAAACTGGTGCGCCAGCGCTGGCGGACGATCGGCTACCCGACCGAGGAGATGCCCCCTGGCGTCTTCCCCTTCGACCCGGACAAATCCGAGGAGGAGATCGCCGCCGAGCAGGTGCAGATGCTGATGGGCGGCGTCGTCGGCAACCCGGGCGCGAAGACCCCCGAAGCCTCGCCCGAGCTGCAGCGCCTGCACTTCGACATCCTCACCCGCGTCGCCAACCCCGACGTCGCCAACGGCTCCCCCTTCGTCCTGCAGTGGCGCTTCACCGACGCCGAACCGTGGCACCTGGTCCTCGACAACGGCTCGACCCGCGCCGAGGCCGGCGAAGCCCCGAGTCCCAACGTGACGATCGAGGCCAGCTGGGCCGACTGGATCGCCTCCGGCAAGCCCGACGCCGACCGCCTGAAGATGCTCGTGCAGCGCCGCATCCGCCCTCGCGGCAAGGTGCGGGACCTGGCCCGCATGCGCAAAGTCTTCGGCTAGGCCCGTCTAGGAGATCGGTGGGCGGGCGTCCGCCCAGGGCCGCTCGGCCTCGATCTGGGCGGCGAGCGAGAGCAGGGTCGCCTCCTCGCCGTGGCGGCCGATCACCTGGATCGAGAGCGGCATGCCCTCCGGGGAGAACCCGGCGGGAACCGCCATCGCCGGGTTGCCGAGGTGGTTCCAGGGGACGCAGTAGGGATAGAAGCGGCTCATGCCGAGGACGGTCTGCAGGGCGCCCTTCCCCTCCCAGCGCCGGACCGGCAGGGCGGTGCCGCCCATCACCGGCATCAAGAGGACATCGTGGTCGTCGAAGATCGCGTTGACGCGGGCGGCGTCGGCGGCGCGGCCCGCGCCCCGAGCTTTCTCGTAGAGCCCGCGCGGCAGGATGCCGCCGAGACGGCCGAAGCCGCGGGTGCGGCGTTCGAGCCGCTCCGGATGGGGCACTTCCTTGACGGTGTCGGCAACCCCGCCGAGGAAGCGGGCGGTGATGTTGTTGCCGATGTTCCCCCAGTCGGGATCGCGCTGCACGACCTCATGTCCGAGCCCACTCAGCAGCTCGACCGCGGCCGCCACCGCGCCTTTGGCGTTGTCGTCGACGGTCGGCGGCGCCGCCGCGCGGGGCGGCAGGGTCGACCAGGCAACCCGCAGCTTGCCGGGCGGCGTCTTCGCCGCCTCGACGAAGGGACGCTCAGGCGGCGCCGGCGCCTCGGGCTCGCGCGAGCCCCCGGAGACGACGTCGAGCCAGAGCGCGGTGTCGAGGACCGAGCGGCTGAGGCAGCCTTCGACCGCCAGCCCGCCCCAACCTTCGAGGTTGGGAGCCAGCGAGACGCGGCCGCGGCTGACCTTGAGGCCGAAGAGCCCGTTGCAGGCGGCGGGAATGCGGATCGAGCCGGCGCCGTCACCGGCGGAGGCGATCGGGACCAGCCCGGCCGCCACCGCTGCGCCCGAGCCGCCGCTCGAGCCGCCGGGGGTGCGCTGCGGGTTCCAGGGGTTGCGGGTGACGCCGTAGGTGGCCGACTCGGTGAAGCCACAGATCGCCATCTCGGGCAACAGCGTCAGGCCGATGACGATCGCGCCAGCCTCGCGCAACCGCCGCACCATCTCGGAGTCGGCTTTGGCCGGCTCGGAGAAGCCGTCGGTGCCATGGGTGTTGACCTGCCCGGCGACGTCGACTTCGTCCTTGATCGCCACCGGCACCCCCAGCAACGGTCGTTCCTCCCCTGCCCGCACCCGGGCCTCGGCCTGCTCGGCTTCGAGCATCGCCTGTTCCCGGAGCACGACCCGGAAGGCGTTCAGCTGCGGATCGAGCCGCTGGATCCGGTCGAGGTAGAGACCGACGAGCTCCGTCGCGGAGACCTCGCCCTTGCGGACCATCTCCGCCTGCCGGGCCGCCCCGGCAAACGCCAGCTCGTCTCCACTTTGGCTCACCAGCCAATCCTATGCCTCTAGGCCTTGGCGGGCTCTGGCTCCTCGCTGCCGTGCTCGAAGGAGAGGTCGGGGAGGGCGCGGTCGAGCCAGCTCGGCATCCACCAGTTCCAGCGGCCCATCAGCTTCATCGCCGCGGGGACGAGGATCAGGCGGACGAGGGTGGCGTCGAGGGCGATCGCGATCGCCGAGCCGAGGCCCATCTCCTTGATCGAGGGGACGCCGGTGAGGACGAAGACGAAGAAGACCGACGACATGATCAGCGCCGCCGAGGAGATCGTGCGGGCGCTCGAGGAGAGCCCCTCGGCGACGGCGCGCTCGTTGTCGCCGTGGGCCATGTAGCGCTCGCGGATCCGCGACATCAGGAAGACCTCGTAGTCCATCGAGAGGCCGAAGACGACGGCGAAGATCAGCGGCACGTTGATCGTGTCGATCGCGCCCTGGCTTTCGAAGCCGAGGAAGCCGTCAAGCCAGCCCCACTGGAAGATCGCCACCAGGATGCCGAAGGCCGCGCCGATCGAGAGCAGGTTCATCACCACCGCCTTCAGCGGCAGCAGCAGCGAGCGCAGCATCACCATCAGGACGACGAAGCTGAGGGCGAGGACGAAGAGGATGATCTTCCACATCGAGCCGCCGATCTGGTCGCGGACGTCGTGGCTGCGGGCGGTCTCGCCGCCGACGTTGACTTCCGCCTGCCGCGCCAGCGCCGAGCCGGGGACGACCGTGTCGCGGAGGCGGTCGACCAGGGCCATCGCCGCGTCGGACTCGCTGCCCGCCCGCGGCGTCGCCTGGATCATCGCCTCGTCGCCGGCGAAGGCGGGTGCCCCGACCGCGGCCACGCCGGGCGTCGCCGCGAGTTCGCGCCGGAAGCCGGCGACCGCCGCTTTGCCGGCCGCGCCGGGCGCGCCCTCGAAGGCGGCGACGATCTGCACCGGGTCGGTGCCGCCTCCGAGCTGCTCGGAGGCGAGTTCGTTGCCGACCCGCACGTCGCTGTCCTTGGGGAACTGCGAGAGCGCCTCGGTCCCGGTCTCCATCGAGAGCAGCGGGCTGGCGAGGAACAGCAGCACCGCCGAGACGCCGATCACCGCGGTCCACGGCCGCGCCATCACCCGCGCGGTCCAAGCCCGCCAGAAGCGATTGTGCTCGGCCGCCTGCTGCTCGGCCGTGCGGCGGCGGTAGAAGCGGCGACGGAAGAAGGCAGCGACCCGGCCGACGATCCCGCCGGGCAGGACCCGGTCGCCGAGCATCGCGATCAACGCCGGCAGCAGCGTCGTCGCGGTGAGGATCGAGACCGCGACCACGGTCATCGCTCCCAGCGCCATCGAGCGCAGCGCCTGGTTGTCGACCATCCACAGACCGGCCAAGGAGATGATCACGGCGAGGCCGGAGAAGGTGACGGCGAGGCCCGAGGTGGAGAGCGAGCGCGCCCGCGCCTCCGCCTTCGCCAGGCCCGCTTCGCGCTCCTCGCGGTAGCGGGCGAGGATGAAGAGCGAGTAGTCGACGGCGACGCCGATCCCGATCATCGAGGCCATGTTGGTGACGAACACCGACATATTCATCTGCAGGGAGATGAAGTAGATGAGGGCGCCGGTGACCAAGACGCTGACGAAGCCGAGGGCCAGCGGCAGCGCCGCCGCGGCGAGCGAACCGAAGACGACGATCAGGATCAGGGCGACGATCGGGAAGCCGCTCGACTCGGCCTTGGCCAGGTCTTCCTTGGAGATTTCCTGCATCCCGGCCCAGATCGTCGGCTGGCCGACGAGGTAAGGAGTGACGCCGCCGGCGGCATCGCCGGGGTTGAGGTCTTCGCGCAGGGTCTTAGCCGGGTCGATCAACTCATCTGAAGAGAGGTCGCTGCGCAGCGGCACCAGCACCGTGTCGGTGTCCTGCAGCTGCCGCCGCGCCCCCGCCGCCACCGCCGGCGGCAGGACGACGTCGTCGAGCGACGCCACTTCCTCCCGCACCCGCGCCACCGCCGCGTCACGCTCGGCCGCCGTCGCCCCCGGCGCCGCCTTCAGCACCACCGCGATCCCGTCCGCCTGCGAGCCGAAGTCATCCTGCACCGCTTCGCTCACCTTCATCGACTGGCTGCCCGGAACGTCGAAGCCGCCCCCGGTCAGGTGCTCGGTCTGTTTGGAAGCAAACGGCAGCGCCAGCACCACGATCAAGACCCAAGCCGCGACAACCAAGCGCCGTCGCCTCCCCAGGAACTGCGCCAGTCGATTCATCGCATCTTTCATGCCGGGCCTCCTCGTCAGCTGCTCATTTCTCAGAGGCAGCCTCTCGCGCGAGGAGGCGGGGAGACTGTGAGGGGCATCACTACGTGCGCGCCATCACTCGCTGTCGCTGCGAGCGCGGCGCAGGCCGGGTGACGCGAGCTACTCGGCGCCGAGCAGGTACCGCGCGGTGGAGGCGCCGACGGTGAAGGTGCCGGCGCTGTCGCGCGTCTTGTCGGAGAGGACCTGGAGGGCGACGCCGTCGCCGAGGGCGAAGAGGTAGGAGACGACGTCCTCGGCGGGGAAGCGGAGGTTGACTACGCCCTCCGCCTGCTTGCTGTCGAGGACCTCGGCTACGTGGGTGCGGGTGCGCTCGAAGAGCTGGCCGACCTCCTTCTCGATGTCGGGGTTGCGACGGCCGGCGCTGAAGAGCTCGAAGAGGAGGAAGAAGAAGCTGGGTTCGTTCTCGATCACGTCGTTGAGGCTGGCGACGAGGGCCTCGATCACGTCGTCGACGCTCTTCGCCGGCGCCAGTCGCTCGTCGAGGCGGTCGACCCGCAGCTCGGTGTCGCGGCGGACCACCTCGACCAGGAGCCGCTCCTTCGTCCCGAAGTAGTAGTGGAGCAGGCCGCGGCTGACCCCCGCCTCGCGGGCGACGTGCTCGAAGGTCGAGCCCGCCGCTCCGCGCTTGGCGACGGACTCGCGCATCGCGTCGACGATCCGCTGAGCCTTGTCGCCGCTGAGCTCTCGCTCTTTCGCCGCCGCCTCCATCAAGTGGGTCTCAGGACCCGTTGATGCTGGTGGTCGAGGTGTACTCGAACTCCTCTTCGGCCCCGAAGAGAGCGTCGAGCACGGCCTTGCGGGCGCCCTCGCTGACGGCGAGCGCGATCACGGCGCCGACGATCGCGATCAGCAGCAGCCGGCCGATCCCGCCCTTGCGCTTCTTCGGCTTGCTGCGCAGACGCTCGGAGGCCTCCTGCATGCTCTCGGCGGCCTTGCGCATTTCCTTCTGGACCTTCTTGTCGCTGGTCACGGCCTTGACCGTGCCCTTGCCGTTGCCGGTCGCGCGACCGTAGGCGTTCTTGGCGGCTTCGAAGGCGTCCTGGAGGCTTTCGCGCAGCTCTTCGTCTTCGATCAGGCGCTGCACGTAGGGATTTTCCCGGGCGGTCTCATAGATGTCGCCGGCGCGCGCCGTTTTGGTCTTACTCATGCCTTCTCCTCGCTGGATTCCGTGGCCGTACGCACAATATCTCTCTAACCCCTACCCGGGTCAATCAGGTCCAACTCCGTCGAGGAGCACGCCGTTGTTGCGCCAGTGCAACGGGGCTTTGCGCACGTGCCGCAAACGCAGCGGCGCCAGGCCCGGATGATCGAGCCGGTATCGGCGGATGAACAGGCGCCCGACCTCTTCGCCGGAGACTTCGCGGAAGCCGCCGCCGAGCAGGCGCCGGGGCGGCGCCGGCGCCCGGCCGTCGGAGACGAAAGCGATTTCGCGGACCAGCCAGTCGTAGCCTTCCGACGCTTTCAGCTGGATCGCGCCGGTCGAGAGGTAGTAGCGCAGCGGCGCCTCGCCGAGGACCCAGAGGACGGTCGCCCGCGGCGCTTCCGGCTCGCCGAGGTGCTCGCCGACCGCCTGCCAGTCGGGACGCTGCAGTTCTTCGTCGAAGTTGACGTAGACCGAGAAGACGAGGGAGTAGGCGACGAGGAGCGCGGCCAGCACGGCGCCGAGCCGGCGCGCCCGCCGCACCGTCAGCCCGATCGCGACGGCGAGGAGGAGCGGGACCAGCGCCGGCAGCAGGTTGCGGGCGAGGACGAAGTCCTTACCGGCGGCGGTCACCGCCAGCAGCAGCGGCACCCCGATCGTCAGCGCCCCGACGGCCAGCGGCACCGCGGCCGCGCGCTTCTCGCCGCGGGTGCCACGGACGGCCAGCAGCGCGAACGCGGCGGCGGCCAGGGCGAGCGGCACGAAAGCGAGCGTCGGACGCTCCGGGCCGCCGATGATGTCGCCGGTCTCGCCGATGACGAAGGTCGCCCCGGTTTCCCAGAGCCGGTGGCCGAGGCTGAACTTGCCGATCCATTCGGCGTGCCCGTAGGACATCTGGTGGACCACCAGCGGCGCCAGCAGGACAGCCGTCGCGGCGACGATCCAGAGGCCGGCGAGGGCCGCGCGGCCGCGCCGGCGCAGCAGCAGGATCACCTCGGCGGCGAGTGGGAAGACGGCGAAGTAGTGGGTCGCGAGGGCGAGGGCGGAGAAGACGCCCCAGAGGACGAGGTCGCGCTTGTCGCCTCTGTCGCGCGGGGGACCCGCGTCGGTCTCCTCCCCCACACGCAGCGCCCGCACGCAGTAGAGCAGCGAGAGGGCGCAGAAGAACGCCAGCAGCGCGTAGGCCCGCGCCTCCTGCGAGTACCAGATCAGCATCGGGTTGACGGCGACGAGCGCGGCGGCGAGCAGGCCGGTGCGGCGGCCGCGCAGCTCGCGCCCGATCAGGAAGGCGACCGGGATCGTCGCGACCCCCGCCAGCGCCGAGAGCGAGCGCAGCCCCCAGGGCCCCGTCCCGGTCACCTGCGTCCAGACCCAGGCAAGGGCGTAGTAGAGCGGCGGCGCCGACTCCGAGAAGCCGACCGCGTCCATCGCGTGGCCGAAGCCGACCCGCAGCACCCGGCTGGCGGTGACGATCTCGTCGTGGTGGTAGCTCTGCACCCCGAGGGTGGCGAAGCGCAGGGCGGCACCGAGCGCGACCAGCCCGGCGACGATCCAGAAGGACCGTGAGCGGCCGCGCACTAGGAGAGGGCGGCGGCGAGGGCCTGGGAGACCTCGTCGACGTAGACGAACTCGAGGCTGCCGAGCTCGTGCTCGGGGATCTCGGCGACGTCGCCCTCGTTGCGCGCGGGGACGATCACCTTCTTGATGCCGGCCCGCTGCGCCGCCAGCGACTTCTCCTTCAGGCCGCCGATCGGCAGCACCTGCCCGGTCAGCGTCACCTCCCCCGTCATCGCCACGTCGTTGCGCACCGACCGGCCGCTGATCAGCGAGGAGAGGGCGACGGTCATCGCCACGCCCGCCGAGGGGCCGTCCTTCGGAACGGCGCCGGCGGGGACGTGGACGTGGACGTCGTGCTTGGCGAACCAGTCGTCTTCGACCTTCGGCGCGACCTCGTCGCAGTGGCCGCGCACGTAGGAGAGTGCCGCCTGCGCCGACTCTTTCATCACCTCGCCGAGCTGGCCGGTGATCGTCAGCTTGCCCGAGCCCGGCATCGCCGTCGCCTCGATGAAGAGGACGTCGCCGCCGGTCGGCGTCCAGGCGAGGCCGGTGGCGACGCCGGGGACTTTGGTCCGCCGCCGCTGCTCGGCGAAGACGCGACGGCGCCCCAGCAGCTCGCGCGCTTTCTTGCCGGAGATCCGGACCTTGCCCTTCACCTTGCCCTCGGCCACCTGGCGGGCGACTTTGCGGCAGACGGTGCCGATCTGGCGCTCGAGGTTGCGGACGCCGGCCTCGCGCGTGTACTCCTCGATGATCGCGGTCAGCGCCGCGTCGGTGATCTCGATCTGCGAGGGCTTCAGCCCGTTGGCTTTGATCTGGCGGCCGACCAGGTAGCTGCGGGCGATGTGGCGCTTCTCCTCCGTCGTGTAGCCGGCGAGCTCGATCGTCTCCATGCGGTCGAGCAGCGGCGCCGGGATCGTGTCGAG
>DASULV010000077.1:0-15282 GCA_036277955.1 Solirubrobacterales bacterium
CCGGTGGCGATGATCAGCAGGATCGCCACCCCGACCGCGTAGCGGTAGAGGACGAAGGGTCGGTAGCTGGTCGTGCGCACGAGGCGCAGGAGGAAGGAGATCGCCCAGTAGCCGGAGACCGCGGCGGCGATCGTCCCCACCACCATCGGGCCCGCTACTCCACTCGGAAGGCCTTCGTGGACGGCGCTGGCGGCTTTGTAGAGGGTGGCGCCGGCGACCGCGGGGATCAGCAGGAGGAACGAGAAGCGGGCGGCGGCGTCGCGGTCGAGGCCGAGCCAGCGGCCGGCGGTGATCGTGATCCCCGAGCGCGAGGTCCCGGGCGCCAGGGCCAGCACCTGGGCGAGGCCGACGATCCAGCCGTCGCGCAGATTCGTCTCGCCGAGATCGCGCCGCTGCGGCATCCGGTCCGCGTAGCCGAGCAAGGCGCCGAAGACGATCAGCTGGATCGCGATCATCCAGGGCTCGCCGAGGTGCTCGTCGATGAAGCTGGAGCCGAGGCCGCCGGCGATCACCGCCGGGACCGTGCCGATCGCGATCGTCACCGCGAGCCGCTGCTCCTGCGTCCTGATCGCCCGCTGCCGCAGCGCCTGCCAGAAGCCGCGCAGCAGCATCACCACCTCGACCCGGAAGTAGGCCACGGCCGCGACCAGCGTCCCGGCGTGCAGAGCCACGTCGAAGGTCTTGTTGAACGCCTCGTGGTTCTGCAGGAACGTGTAGTCCTGGAGCCACGGGACCAGGATCAGGTGGCCCGAGGAGGAGATCGGCAGGAACTCGGTAAGGCCCTGGACCACCCCCAGCAGGAGCGCCTCGAGGTTCGACATCGGCGGGCATCCTATGCCGCCCCGCCTGACGTTGCGCTAGATTCCCGCCCGTGAAGCGCGCCACCGCAGCCCTGGGCACGATTTTTGCCCTGACCAGCGCCCTGATGCTGGTCCCCGCCCCCGCCGCGTTCGCGAACGAGGGCGTCGGCCTCGCCGGCCCCACCGACGACAAGACGGTCACCTTCTTCTGCTTCGGCGTGATCTTCTTCTTCGCCGCCCTCGTCATCGTCCTCTCGGTGATCCAACACAAGCTGGAGAAGCGCAAGGAACAGCGCCGGGCCGACCTGGCGCGGTTTAACTAGCCAGCGCCTGCTCGGCTTCTTCGGGCACCCCGACCAAGCTGATCACGTTGATCGAGCTCAACCCTGAGGCAGTAGCCGCCTCGAGGAGAATCTGACGGGCGGCTGCGGTTGCCTGATTGAGGTCTTTTCCTCTTGCACTGAAGGTGACTTCAAGAATGTCTGCCACAAGATCCACCCCGACAGCCGCACCGACCCCAGGAAAGCTGTCCTCAAACGCTTCAAGCAGCCTCATCGCGTCCCAATCGGCCCCGTCGTCCGCACCGACTCCTTCGAGCGAGACCTCGAACCGAAATTCCATCATCTCCCCTTCCATTCGAAGCCGAAGTGTCTCATCCGAGACAAGGCATTACGAAGGTTTCGCCAATCACTCGGCGTCTTATGCAGGCTCTCGGAATGGACTCCGCTCGGGTCGTGGAGCATGTAGCCCTTCTTCGTCTCCTTGACGCGCCACCCCTGCTTCCTGGCGGCCTTGACCATTACTCGGACTTCCTTCTGCGCGTTTCCCACGCACGGCTAAGCCGTGGAAGGAGAGCTTTTCTCCCCCCTTATGTCGAAGTCAGGACAGCCGAAAGCCGGTTAGTAGGCGTTTCTCGGCTTCTCCCTCGACCTTGGCGATCACTTCGACTTTGCCCTCCAGCGGGGTGCTGCGGATCTTGGTGGCGAGGAGGTCGTCTACCTGGAAGATGCCGGCGGAGTTGTTGAGCTGGATCTCGATCTTGATCGGGCGCTCGTCGCCGGACTCGATCCGGACCTCGTCGATCGCGGCGGCGGAGATCGAGTGGATGCCCTCGTGGCCTTTCTCGAGGGGGATGCGGGTGCGGCCCTGGGCCATGTCGAGGGCGTCGGCGACGCGGACGACGCCGGCCTCGAGCGTGTAGGGCTCGCCGCGGCGGCGGTGGCCGATGATCGCGTGGAGGATCTCGGAGGCGACGACGGTGCGCTCGGGCTGGCGGTAGGCATCGGCGAGGAGCCGGTCGAGGGCGCCGTTGGCGAGGAAGAGCGAGTAGGCCTCGTGGTCGGCGCGGTGGATCGACATGCCGACGTCGTGGAGGAGGGCGCCGCCGGCGACGACGACCTCGGCGTCGCGGTCGCGCATCCCGTGGTCGGCGACCATCGCCGGCTCCACCCCCGCCCTGACCAGCAGCCGCAGCAGCCGCAGGGCGATGTTGAGGACGATCTGCATGTGGACCCAGGAGTGGTCCGACATGCCGAGCCGCTCCGACTGGACCTGGGTCATGTACCACCAGGCCCGCACCTGCTCGTCGGAGTTCACCGCGTCGAGAAAGCTCTCGAGCTTGCGGTTGCCGCGGGTCGGCGCCCGCACCCGAGCCTCGGCGATCGCCTCTTTCGGCGGTTTGCGCTTAGGGCCCTCGGGGTCCGGCGCCGGAACTTTCTCCTCGCTCACACGGCGGATCGTAGGCTCAACCGCAGACGGGCCAGGGGCTCGAGCCGGAGGCCGCGTAGAGGAGCGCGGCGCGGTAGTCCTGCTCGGCCTCGGGTGCGGCGGCGGGGTCGCCACTGCCGCCCATCGATTCCCAGGTGCCGTAGTCGAACTGGTATTTGCCGCGGTAGGTCCCGTCAGAGGAGACCGCGGTCGGGTCGCCGCCGGACTCGCAGGAGGCGATCGCTTCCAGGGTCGATATGGAGACGCCGCCGGGGAGCTCGGCGAACGCTTCTTCGCGTTCGCGCTCCTTCTTACGGGCGGCGGCCTGTTCTTCGGCTTTGATCTGGTGCGAGATCGTCTTGACGAGCCGCTGGAAGCGGTCGACCGGGCGCTGCAGCGGCGCCAGCTGGGCGACCTGGGCCGGGCCGACGCTCGGCGCCGGATTCGTCTCGCCGCCGCCGGCCGCAAGGGCGACGGCGGGAAAGGCGAGGGCGAGGATCAAGATCGGGGTGAAATATTTACGTTTTGTGAGCAAGCGCAAAACCGTGAGGGTTTGCGCCGCATCTATGTGTGTGCGAGGTCACAGATCCAAACCCGGTCGAGACATGCCGCACAAGCTCAGGCGTGGACAGGCTGTCTCGTTCGGGTGACTTGATCGCGATATTGCGAGCTCAGACCGCTTTTGCGACCAGGAGCCGCAGGTCTGGCAGGGTCCGAAAGGACTTCACGTCGACGCTGCCGTAGCCGGTCTCGCCCATCCAGCGGGAGACCTCCTCGACGGTGTAGGTGTCGGCGCCCGAGGTGAGATGGAAGAAGAGGCCGAGGATCGAGGCGGTGTTGGCGCGCTCGCCGGGCGGGCGGTCGTAGAGGTCGAGGACCGCGACCGGCGAGCCCGGCCGCAGGACCGCGCGGATGCGGGCGAAGAGCGTCCGCATCTGCTCCGGCGAGAGGTGATGGATGATGTTGAAGCAGAGGGCGCCGTCGTAGTGGCCGTCGTAGTCGACCTCGAACATGTCGCCGACCAGGTGGCGGACGCGGTCGCTCATCCCGTTTTCGGCGACGATCTTCTCCCCCACCGCGGCGCTGCCGGGCAGATCGACGATCGTCGCCCGCAGCCCCTCGTGCCGGCGGCAGAGCGCCATCGAGAACTCGCCGTGGGCGCCGGCGACGTCGAGGATCGAGTGCGCGCCTTTGGCGAGCGGGATTCCCTTCGCGACTTCGGCGCTGGAGAGGCGCGCGATCTGGTACTGGCCGCGGATGTAGGACTCCCAGTAGGGATCGTCGGCCTCTTTGCCGTGCAGCTCCGCGTGGGTGCCGTCGCGGACCAGGTCCTCCAGGCGCGCGTACCAGTCCCAGTAGTAGGCGGTGTCGGCGAGGAAGTCGCCGAGGTAGGTGTCCGAGCGCGGGTCGAGCCAGGGACGCCCGCTCTTGGTCATTTCGTAGCGGCCGTCCGGGTTCTGCCTGACGTGCCCGAGCGTGGCGATCACGTCGAGGACGCGGGCCGTCCCCGCCTCCTGCAGCCCCAGGTGCTCGGCCAGCTCGCCCGGCTCGCGCGGCCCCTCGGCCAGCGCCGCCAGGATCCCGGTCCGCTGCGCCACCTGCAGGCAGCGCGCCACCGGCATCGCGAACATCGCCTCGCCGATCGGCGTCGGCAGTTTGTTGAGGAGCAAGCCCAGTCGCTCGACGGGCCCGTCTGGCACGGCGGCAATCCGCATCGACGGCAGCCTATCCGCGATCATCGACGGATGGGAGAGGCGCCGACCTCACGACTGCTACTGGCCTGCCCGGACCAACCGGGCCTGATCGCCCGCGTCAGCGGCTTCCTCGCCGAGTCCGGGCTGAACATCGTTGACGTCGACCAGCACTCGAGCGCCGAGGGGCGCTTCTTCATGCGGATGGTCTTCGACCGGGTCCCGGACACCGAGCGCGAGAGCCTGGAGATGCGCTTCGCGCGGGAGATCGGCGAGCCGTTCGCGATGGACTACGGGTTCCACGAGACCGCCCACACCAAGCGGGTGGCGGTGATGGTCTCCCGCGAGGACCACTGCCTCTCCGACCTGCTCTGGCGCTGGCGCAACGGCGACCTCGGCGGCGAGATCGTCAGCGTCATCTCCAACCACCCCGACCACCGCGATCAGGTCGAGGCCGTCGGGCTCCCCTTCCACCACGTCTCGGTCGAGCCGGCGACGAAGACCGAGGCCGAGCGGCAGATCCTCGAGCTGATCGAGGGCGTCGACCTGCTCGTCCTCGCCCGCTACATGCAGATCCTCTCCGAGGACTTCCTCCGCGGCCTCGACGCCCCGGCGATCAACATCCACCACAGCTTCCTCCCCGCCTTCGTCGGCGCCGACCCCTACCACCGCGCCTACGAGCGCGGCGTCAAGCTGATCGGCGCAACCGCCCACTACGTCACCGCCGAGCTCGACGCCGGCCCGATCATCGCCCAGGACGTCGAGCCGGTCGACCACCGCGACGAGGTCGCCGACATGATCCGTATCGGCCGCGACATCGAGCGCCTGGTGCTGGCCCGAGCGGTGATGGCCCACCTGGACGACCGGGTGCTGCTCGACGGAGAGCGTACGATCGTATTTTGAGATGACCGCGCTGCCTCCCGGCTCGAAGGCCCCGGCGCCCCTCCAGGCCGCCCGCTACGTGCGCGACCCTCTCGGCTTCCTCACCCGGTACCGCCAGCGCTACGGCGACATCTTCACCGTCCACTTCCCCTTCTTCGGCCGGATCGTCTACGTCTCCTCACCCGAGCTGGTCAAGGCCGTCTTCACCGGCTCGCCCGCCGTCTTCCACGCCGGCGAGGCCAACGCGACGATGCTGGAGCCGGCGCTGGGGCCGAACTCGGTCCTCACCCTCGACGACGAGCCGCACATGCGCCAGCGCAAGCTGCTGCTGCCGCCCTTCCACGGCGAGCGGGTGCGCCGCTACGGCGAGCTGATCGAAGAGGTGACGCGACGCGACATGGAAACCTGGCCGGTCCGGGAGGCGTTCGCGCTGCGGCCCCACACCCAGCGGATCACGCTGACGGTGATCCTGCGCGCGGTCTTCGGCATCCGCGACGAGGCGCGGATCGACCGCGCGACGAGGCTGATCGACAGGTTCTCCGATCGGGTGACGACGATCGTCAGGTTCCCGTTCCTCCGCCGCGATCTCGGCCCCAAGAGCCCCTGGCGCCGCTTCCTCCGCGCCCGCAGCGAGCTGGACGCCTTCATCTACGAGGAGATCTCGCTGCGCCGGGCCGAAAGCGGCGGCGAGGAGCGCGACGACGTCCTCTCGCTGCTGCTGCAGGCCAGGCACGAGGACGGCTCGCCGATGTCGGATGCCGAACTGCGCGACGAGCTGGTGACCGTGGTCGGCGCCGGCCACGAGACGACCGCCACCGGCCTCGCCTGGGCGATGGAGCGGCTGCTGCGGAACCCGCGAGCGCTCGGCCTCCTGCGCGAGTCGCTGGCCGCCGGCCGCGGCGACTACCTGGAGGCGACGGTGAAAGAGACGCTGCGGGCGCGGCCGGTGATCATCGACGTCGCCCGCAAGCTGACCGCGCCGGCGACGATCGGCGGCTATGAGCTGGCGGCCGGCAGCTTCGTCGTGCCGGCGATCGCCGCCCTCCACCTTCGCGAGGACCTCTACCCGGAGCCGGAGCAGTTCCGGCCCGAGCGCTTCCTCGAGGGCAAAGCGGACACCTACGCCTGGATTCCCTTCGGCGGCGGTGTTCGCCGCTGCGCCGGTGCCGCCTTCGCCGAGTTCGAGATGCGGATGGTCCTGCGCGAGTTCGTCACCCGGGCGTCGCTGCGGGCGGTCGACCCGGCGCCGGAAAAGGTGAAGATCCGCAACATCACCCTGGCGCCCGAGCACGGGACCGCGGTCACACTCGAACGGTCCCTCACCCGCCCCGACGCGGAGTACAGCGCCTTCAGCGCGGTCCCGGCCTGACCGCTCCCCCGCGGCAGACCTAGGTCGCGGCGCCCTCGGCCTCGGCCTGGGCTGCCTCCCACTCCGCGTAGAGCTCTTCCACTTCCGCCTTCGCCTCCGCGTGCCGCTTCGTCGCTCGCTCGACCCGGCCGGGGCTCGACCAGGCGGCGGGATCGGCGAGCTCGTCCTCGAGCTCTTGTAGCTTCGCCTCCGCCCGCTCGATCCGCTGCTCCAGCTTCGCCGCCTTGCGCGCTGCTTTCTGGGCGGGCTTGGTCGCGCTGTACTTCTTGCCGCCTCCTCCTGAGGACGCTTTCACCGCCGCCGCAGCCTCCCCCTCGCGTTCGTCGCGCCGCCGCTGGTACTCGGCCCAGCCGCTGGGATAGCTCACCAGCTCTTCGTTCTCGCAGACGAGGGTGCGGCTGCCGACCGCCTCCAGCAGCGCCCGGTCGTGGGAGACCAGCAGCACCGAGCCCTCGAACTCGGTCAGCGCGTCCTCGAGCGCCTCGCGACTCTCGATGTCGAGGTGGTTGGTCGGCTCGTCGAGGATGAGGACGTTGGCGCCGGAGGCGACGAGGATCGCCAGCGAGAGCCGCCGCTGCTCACCGCCGGAGATGTCTGAGAGCTGCTTGTCGACGTCCTTGCCCGAGAAGAGGAAGCCGCCGAGGAGCGAGCGCGCCCCGTTCTCGTTGAGGCCGGTCTCGCGCTTGGCGGCGTCGAGGATCGTCCCCGACCCGGCCGCGGTCTCGGCGTGCTGGGAGAGGTAGCCGATCTTGACGTTGTGGCCGGTGCGGACGCTGCCGGTCGCCGGCTCGCGCTGTCCCGCCAGGGTCTCGATCAGGGTCGTCTTGCCGGCCCCGTTCGGCCCGACGAGGACGACGTGTTCCTCCCGCTCGATTTCCAGGTTGGCCCCGGCGAGCAGCGTCCGCCCCGGCACCTCGAGCGTGCCGTTGACCATTTTCAGCACCACCCGCCCCGGCCGCTCCGGCGGCTTGAAGTGGAAGCGCAGGTTGCGGGTGTCGCGGCGTTCGGCGCGGGGGCCGTCACGCTTCTTTTTCTCGATCTGTTTGACCCGCGACTGCGCCTGGCGCGCCTTCGTCGCCTTGTAGCGGAAGCGCTCGACGAAGCGTTCCATCCGCTCGATCTCGGCCTGCTGGCGCTCGATCGCTTTGCCGAGGGCGATCTGGCGCGCCGCCTGCTCCTGGCGCCACTTGTGCCAGGGGCCGGCGAAGAAGCGGGCGCGCTGCGCCTCCAGCTCGAGGACCGAGGTGCCGACCGCCTCGAGGAACCAGCGGTCGTGGGCGACGAGGACGACGGCGGCGTCCTGTTCGACCAGGTACCCCTCGAGCCACTCCAGCGAGGGGATGTCGAGATGGTTCGTCGGCTCGTCGAGGAGCAGCAGGTCGGGGCGGGTGGCGAGGGCGCGGGCCAGCGAGGCCCGGGTCAGCTCGCCGCCGGAGAAGGTCGCGAGCGCGCGGCCGGTCTGCTCGTCGTCGAAGCCGAGCCCACGCAGGACTTCGAGGACGCCGTCGCGCCAGCGGTAGCCGCCGCCGGCTTCGAGCCGCTGCTGGGCGGCGGCGTAGGCGCGCATCGTCTCCTCGTCGCCGTTGCCCATCTCCCCCTCCAGCCGCGCCAGCTCGGCCTCGGTCTCGAGCATGTCGGTGCGGCCGGAGAAGACGTACTCGCCCAGCGTCGCCTGCGATTCCCGCGGCGGCCGCTGGTCGTGGAGGGCGACCCGGGCGCCCCGCTGCACGCTCAGCGAGCCCGCGTCCGGCGCCAGCTCCCCCGCCAGCACCCGCAGCAGCGTCGACTTGCCGGCGCCGTTGCGGCCCGACAGCGTCATCCGTTCGCGCGGCTCGAGCTTGAAGGAGACGTCTTCGAAGAGCAGCTTGCCGCCGACGTAGACGTCGAGGTTGGTTGCGGTCGCGATCGCCATACCCTCAAGGTAAGTGAGAGCCGGAAGAGGGGGTCCGCCGGACAACAGCGGGGAGGGTCCGGCGGACCCCCTCTCCCGGCTTCGTCCGTGGCGCGGTGGCGATCGCCTAGTCGTGTTTGGTGGGGGTCGGACGAGGTCGGCGGCGGCGCCTGCGAGCCGCTCGCGCTCGTGCCGCGTTGTCGAGCAGCCGCGACAGGGCGGCGTCGCGTCGCCACTCGCCGGGAGTGCGGATGCCCTTGGTCTTGTTGCAGGGGCGGCAGGCAGCGACGAGGTTGGTCGGCGAGGTCGCGCCTCCCCGCGCTCGCGGCGCCACATGGTCCACCTCGGTCGCCTCATTTCCGCAGTAGCGGCAGGTCCAGTCGTCGCGGTGCAGCACGGCACCGCGAAGCAGCGGGTGGATTCGCCGCTGGGCGGGATCACGGGCAGCCGGATCCCAGTGGAGAAGTGGGTTTGAGAGATCGGGACTCATTAGCTGAACAGCAGCCCCCGCCGACCTGTTCTGCACTCACAGGAAAACCGTTCCGAGGAAAAGGTTTCTCTCTTAAACTAATATTTATCTGATCCGGCGCTGCTCGAAATCCTCGGCGACCGCCGCCAGCTCCGCGAGCGTCACCCCGAGCCCGACCGCGATCCGCCTCGCCGTCGCCCAGCGCGGATTGCCCTTGCCTTTCTCCAGGCGGGAGACCTGGCTCGGGTCGAGCCCGACGCGCCTCGCCAGCGCGCTCTGTGTCAGCCCTTTCTCCGTTCGAAGTTTTCGCACAGCCCAGGCGAAGCCCCGCTGCGGTTCCCTGCCGCTGGTCATCCCCGGGAGCTAATGCGCTCAGGGCTGTCAGTTCCACAGAGGGAAGATCAAGTACTTCCAAGAAAACAAGCCGTTCCCCATGCGGGGACGGCTGTCGTTTGATGGAGGCGCCGAGATTCGAACTCGGATCCGCGGACGCGGTGCGAGGGTGTCTACAGGTTTAGCCGGCGCTTGATTCTCGTCTCCCGGGGTCCGCGCCGGCGGGCACTACGGGAGATAAAGCCCCTTCGTTGTTCCCTGGCGATCGGGGCGATCCGCCTGGGTGAGCCCACTTCTGAAGCCGGTGCCCCTCCCCGTGGGCGAGGGAGGACCGACTCTCACAGCGCTTAGCTTCTAACTAAGCGGCGAGGGCGAACTCATGGTCCGCACGTATTGGTTTGTGCTGGGGTTTAACGAGGCCTCCAGCAACCTCGACCTGCAACCGTTCGCACGAGTCGACCACGTCGAAGCCTGTCGCCCCCGTGCTTGGGAATGCCTTGTGATTGTAGTGACCTGGGTACCGGGCCGAGCCAGCCGACCTGAAAGGATGCGCCCGTGAGCGAGCGCCGCTACGACGCGATCGTCCTCGGCGCCGGCCCGGCCGGCGAGGTCTGCGCGGGCCGGCTGGCCGACGGCGGCCTGAAGGTGGCGATCGTCGAGCGCGACCTGATCGGCGGCGAATGCTCCTACTACGCCTGCATGCCCTCGAAGGCGCTGCTGCGGCCGGCGGACGTCCTCGCCGAGGCGAAGCGGATCCCCGGCGTGCCGACCGGGCACGGCGAGCTGGAGCCGCAGGTGGTCCTCGCCCGCCGCGACGAGGTGGTCCACGACCTCGACGATTCGGTACAGCTGCCCTGGCTGGAAGAACGCGAGATCGACCTCTTCCGTGGCAGTGCCCGCTTCGAGGGCGAGCGCCGGGTGGTCGTCGGCGACGAGGTCCTGGTCGCCGAGCGGGCGGTCGTCGTCGCCACCGGCAGCAAGGCGGCGATGCCGCCGATCGACGGCCTCGACCAGGTCGAGGCCTGGAACAACCGCACCGCGACCAGCGCCAAGCACGTTCCGGAGAGCATGATCGTCCTCGGCGGCGGGCCGGTCGGCAGCGAGCTCGCCCAGGCGTGGGCAAGCCTCGGCACGCGCGTGATCCTGATCGAGGGCGGCGATCACCTGCTCTCGCGCGAGGAACCGTTCGCCGGCGAGGAAGTCGCCGAGTCGCTGCGCGAGCATTTCGACGTCGACGTCCGCACCGGCACGAAAGTCGAAGCGGTGCGATCCGAGGGCGACGGCGTGGCGGCGACGCTGAGCGATGGCACGACCGCCGAGGCGGCCGAGATTCTCGTTGCTGTCGGGCGCGTCCCCAACACCGGCGATCTCGACCTCGAGGCCGCCGGGGCGAAGGCGAACGAGCACGGCTTCCTCGACACCGACGCGCGGATGCGGGTCGGCGGCAGCGAGTGGCTCTACGCGATCGGCGACGCCAACGGCCGCTCGCTTTTCACCCACATGGGCAAGTACCACGCCTGGGTCGCCGCCGAGAACCTGCTCGGCCGCCCGGCCGAGGCGGTCGCCGAAGGGATCGGCTCGCCCCGCGTCACCTTCACCGACCCACAGGTCGCCGCTGCCGGCAAGACGCTCGCGCAGGCCGAGGAAGCCGGAATCGACGCTCGCACCATCGACGTCCCCACCGACGGCACGCCTGGTGCCAGCTTCCAGGGCAAGGAAACCGGCGGCACCTCCCGCCTCGTCGTCGACCAGGCCAAGGGCACGATCGTCGGCGCCACCTTCACCGGCTTCGAGACCGCCGACTTCCTGCAGGCGGCGACGGTCGCCATCGTCGGCGAGGTCCCGATCTCCCAATTGAGACACGCGATCGCGCCCTACCCCAGCCGCAGCGAGATCTGGCTGAAGCTGCTCGAGAAGTACGAAGAATCCGAGACAGCGGGCTGAATGACGAGGTCCAGACGTCGCTAGGCAAGGACGCAGGGAGCCGTAATAGCAGCGCTATTTCGGCGACTGAGGACGCCGCACAGCGGCGTCTGGGGCCGTCATTCAGACCGTTGAGCGCTGCTTCAGGTCGTCGAGCAACTCCTGCGGGAAGCCGGCGATCTGGTCGAGGTCGTCGACCGACTGGAAGCCGCCTAGCCGCTCGCGGTGGGCAAGTAGCCGGGTCGCCTGGGTCACCGAGAGGTTCTGCTCGCGCAGCTGCTCGAAGGTCACCGTGTTGAGGTTGACCTGCCCGCCGGAGCCTCCGCCAGATTCGGCCGGCCGGGCGGCCGGGTCGGGGACCGAGTAGCTCGGCGGTGCTGACGGAGCAGGCGGCGGGGTCGGCTGCTCCGGTGGCGGGGTCGGCGGATTGAAGGACTCAGCCGGCGGCGGTGGAGTGGCCGGGAACGGCTCGGCCGGAGCCGGCGGCGGCGGAGGGGTCGCCTGAATCGGCGCAGCCGGAGCCGGCGGCGGCGTCGGCGGCGCGTACGACTGCTGCGGTTCGGGGGCCGGCGGAGGCGGGGGCGTCGGCGCTCCTCCGCCCTGCATCGACTGCACCGCGGCCTGCTCGGCTTCGACGGCGCGGCGCTCGGCCTCACGGGCCCGCTCTTCGGCTTCGGCGACGCTGCGGCGCATCTCCTCGAGGCGCTGGTCTTTGGCCGCCTCTTCGGCGCGCCGTTCCTCCAGCCGTTTCGCTTCGGCGGCGCGTTCTTCGGCGGCTTTGGTCCGCTCTTCGATCTGGCGCAGGCGCTCCTCGGCTTCTTTCATCTCGCGCTCGCGGGCGGCGCGTTCTTCCTCGAGCTTCTGCTCGGCCGTGCGCAGGTCCACCGGCGGCGCCGGAACCGCCTGCGGCGCCGGCGGCTGGGTGTCCTGAATCGGCTGCGGCTGCTGGCCGCCGGCCGGAACGCCGCCTTGCTGCTGCAGCTGCTCGGCCGCCTGCAGGCGCCGGTCGGCCTCGGCGCCGATCCGCTGCTGCTCGGAGCGCACTTCGGCGACCTTCTCGCGCACCCGCTGTTCGGCGGCAGCCGGGTCGTATTCGCCCGGCGCCGGCGTCCCACCGGGGATCGGGGGCGGCGGCACGGAAGGTACGGCCGCGAGCTCACCGGTCGGCGACTGCACGGTCGTCGCCTCCTCCCAGGGGGGAAGCTGGCCCGAGGGCGGCACCTGGCCGCCGGCCTGCGCATCGGCTACGGCGCGTTCGTTGGCGACACGCGCTTCCGCCAGTCGCTGCTCGGCCAGCGCCGCGTCGCGCTTGCCCTTGCGGCCGAGCTTAAGGCCGAACAGGCTCATCTCGGTAAAGCCTTTCTTCCCTTGTTGCTCAGCGGCGGGGGCGCCTGCCGGCGCCGGCGCAGCGCCCGGGCCCGCGGGCGGCGGCATCGGCCGGCCCTTCTTCTGAGCCTTGCGTCGCGCCTTCTCTTCCTTGCGTCGCTGCAGCTCGGCTTTGCGCGCCTCGCGCATCTGGGCGCGTTTGGCGCGCTGTTCCTCACGCTGGCGGCGCTTGCGGTCCTTCGAAGACTCGTTGGCGGGAGCGGGCGCGACGCCGGGAACCGGCGGCGGCGTCGAAGCTCCGGGCGGGGGGACCGACTGGCCGGGAGGAGGCGGCGGCGCCTGACCCGGGGCAGCGCCGGGAGGCGCCGGCGGCGGCCCGCCGGCCGGGACGGCGGCGAGCTCGGCGGTCTGACCGGGAGCTCCCGACTGCACGGCAGCCGGCTGCGCGCCGGGAGCCGGAGCGCCGGGGGCGCCCGGGGGCGGGGTCTGTGGCCCGGCGGCCTGTGCCGCCCGCTTCTGCTCCTTTGCCTTCGCGCGCCGCTGGGTGATCCGCACGATCAGCAGCAGGACCAGGATCGCCACCAGGAGGGCGGCGACGAAATAACCGGTGTGGTCGCTCACGTAATCACTCGCCTTGTCGGGAAAAGATTCTGCGTTGGCCTCCGCCGGAGCGGCCATCACAAGCGCGATGATCCCAGCGACGGCGGCGGGCATTTTTTTCATCGGCCGCATCGACCTGAATCCTCCCATTTGGTTCGGCAGTTTCAACCTCAACGCATCCTTCCTTTGAACTCGCGCTCGACCTCGCGGCGGACGTCGCGGTCGGCGATCTCCCGGCGCCGGTCGCGACCCTCCTTGTTTCGCGCCAGAGCCAGCTCCACCTTCGCCCGCGGTCCTTTGAAATAAATCCTGGTCGGAACCAGGGTCAGTCCTTTCTGCGCGGTTTTCCCGACCAGCCGCTCGATCTCCTCCTTGTGCAAGAGCAGCTTCCGCGGCCGCTCGGCTTCGTGGGCATCGACCGACGCGAACTCGTAGGGCGGGATATGCAGCTTGCGGAGCCAAACCTCGCCCTTGTCGACGACCGCGTAGGCGTCGGTCATCTGGGCTTTTCCGCCCCGCAGCGCCTTCACCTCGGAACCCCGCAGGACGATCCCGGCCTCCATTTTCTCGACCAGCTCGAACTTGTGACGGGCGCGGCGATTGGTGACGACGTCGCCGGAGGCGGGCTCGCGCTTCTTCTTCGCCTTCTTGCTCATGCGACCTCACCCGCCGGCTCCAGCTCGGCCCGCCCGCGCGGGGCGTCGACGCCGGCCACCCGGACGGATATCGGATCGCCGAGCCGCACCCGCGCCCCCGACTCGCGTCCGACCAACGCCACCTCGGCCTCGTCGAGCTTGTAGTACTCGCTCGCCAGCCGCCGCGCCGGCAGCATCCCCTCGTAAACGTCGCCGAGCTCGCCGCGGAAGGAGACGAAGGCGGCCGAGCGGATCACCCCGGAGACCTCGCCCTCGAAGACGGCGTCGAGACCGCGCTCGCCGAGCTCGCGTTCGAGCAGGTAGGCGGCGCAGACGTCGTCGGCGTGGCGCTCGATCTGGGCCGACTCGCGCTCGCGGGCCGAGGCGTCGGCGGCGGCGTCGCGGGCCTGCGCCAGCGTCGGCGCCTCCTCCCCCTCCCCCAGCAGCGCCAGCAGCGCCCGGTGGCAGACGAGGTCGGGGTAGCGGCGGATCGGCGAGGTGAAGTGGCAGTAGGCAGGGCTGCCGAGGCCGGCGTGGCCGACGTTCCGCTCGCTGTAGTAGGCCTGCTTGAGGGACCGGAGCACGAGCGAGGTATACGCCTCGCGGCCGTGTCCGCGTCGGCCGGCCTCCTGCCGCGCCAGCCGACTCGCTTCCGCCGCCACCTGCCCCGCCTCGCTCGGCGCCAGGCCCTGCCGCAGCGGCGGCGTCGGCACCCCCAGCGCCGCCAGCTGCTCGAGCAGGCGCTCGATCCGCGCCGCGTCGGGCTGGGCGTGGACACGGTAGATCGCCGGCACCCGCTCGCGCTCGAGCAGCTGGGCGACCTGCTCGTTGTTGAGGATCATCAGCCGCTCGATCAGGCGGTGGGCCTCCGTCTGGGCGACGCCGTGCGCCCGCACGACGTTGCCCTCGGCGTCGAACTCGAACTCCGGCTCGAACGATTCGACGTCGAGGCTGGTGGTGCCGCGGTGCTCGCCGAGGCCGGCGGCGACCTCGCGGGCGGCGGCCAGCGGTTCGGCGACCTCGGGCGGCGGCTGCCGCCGGCCGGCGAAGACGTCATCCAGCTCGTCGTAGTTGAGGCGGACGTCGGAGCGGATGCGGCTGCGGTAGAAGCGCGCCTTCCGCGGCTCCATCGCCGGGCCGAGCTCGACCTCCGTCGTCACCGCCAGCCGCTCGACTCCCGGGGCCAGGCTGCAGGCTTCAGAGCTGAGCGCGTGCGGCAGCATCGGCTCGACCGCGCCGGGAACGTAGGTGCTGTTGCCGCGCCGCCGCGCCTCCTGGTCGAGCAGCGAGCCGGGTTTGACGTGGGCGGCAACGTCGGCGATGTGGATCCAGACGCGGGCGCCGTCGCCCTCGCGCTGGGCGGAGACGGCGTCGTCGAAGTCGCGGGCGGTGGCCGGGTCGACGGTGAAGGTGGCAAGCGCGGTGAGGTCGCGCCGCGGCCCGCTTTCGCGCTCCGCCCACTTCGCCGCTTCCCGCGCTTCCCCCTCGATCGTCGGCCGGAAGCCGCGGAACCCGAGCTCCTCGCGCAGCAGCTCTTCGACCGTCTCCCGCGCCGGCCGCCGGGCCTCGCGTTCGCGGGTGCGACGCTCGGAGCGGGCGACTCCCCCGCTGCGGCCGCGCCGCCGTGGCGCCTCGGCGCGCCCGCGGTCGCGCCGG
>DASULV010000078.1:0-10881 GCA_036277955.1 Solirubrobacterales bacterium
GGCGAGACCGAGCTGACCGCCGAGGAGAAGCTGATCCGCGCGATCTTCAAGGAGAAGGCGCGCGAGGTCCGCGACACCTCGCTGAAAGTGCCGCACGGCGAGGGTGGCGTCGTCATCGACGTCCTCACCTTCAGCCGCGACGACGGCGACGACCTGCCGCCCGGCGTCAACGACCTGGTCCGCGTCTACGTCGCGACCAAGCGCAAGATCGCCGAGGGCGACAAGCTTGCAGGCCGCCACGGGAACAAGGGTGTGATCTCGAAGATCGTGCCCGAGGAGGACATGCCTCACCTCGCCGACGGGACCCCCGTCGACGTCATCCTCAACCCGCTCGGCGTGCCGAGCCGGATGAACATCGGCCAGATCCTCGAGACCCACCTCGGGTGGGTCGCGGCGAACGGCTGGTACGACGACGGCTCAGAGGCCTACAAGCAGGCCCACTCCGAAGGCGACGGTCGCGTCTACGTCGCGACCCAGGTCTTCGACGGCGCCACCGTCGAAGACGTTGACAACGCGCTCGTTTCCTGGCAAGAGGAGAACGCCGAGCGCGGGATCGACCTCGGGGTCGACAAGAGCGCCCGTCCGGGTGCTCGCGCCTCGGGCACGGCCCAGCTCTACAACGGCCGCACCGGCGAGCCGTACGAGGGCAAGGTCACGGTCGGCTACATGTACATCCTCAAGCTGCTGCACCTGGTCGACGACAAGATCCACGCTCGCTCGACCGGCCCGTACTCGCTCGTCACCCAGCAGCCGCTGGGTGGCAAGGCGCAGTTCGGCGGCCAGCGCTTCGGGGAGATGGAGGTCTGGGCCCTGGAGGCCTACGGCGCCGCGTACACCCTGCAGGAGATGCTCACGGTCAAGTCCGACGACACCGTCGGGCGCGTTAAGGCCTACGAGGCGATCGTCAAGGGCGAGAACATTCCCGAGCCCTCGATCCCGGAGTCCTTCAAAGTGCTTTTGAAGGAGATCCAGAGCCTCTCGCTCGACGCCAACGTGGTCTCCGAGGGCTCCGACGTCGAAATCTCCGACGAGGAAGACGACCTGCTGAAAGCAGCCGAGGAGCTGGGGATGGACCTGACCGGCGTTCGCGCCGACTCCTCCAACGGAGCCGCCGACGAGCAAGAGGAGCAGGTGGTCGCCGAGGGCGAGGCTGGAACTGATGGTGATGGTGCCGGGAAAGCCGAAGAGGCCGCGCCGGCCGAGGTGGAGGACTGATGATCGACATCAACAATTTCGACGCGATCGAGATCGGGCTCGCGTCCTCGAAGAAGATCCGCTCCTGGAGCTGGGGCGAGGTCACGAAGCCCGAGACGATCAACTACCGGACGCTGAAGCCCGAGAAAGACGGGCTCTTCTGCGAGCGCATCTTCGGTCCGACCAAGGACTGGGAGTGCTACTGCGGCAAGTACAAGCGGGTCCGCTACAAGGGAATCGTCTGCGAGCGCTGCGGCGTCGAGGTGACCCGCTCCAAGGTCCGCCGCGAGCGGATGGGGCACGTCGACCTCGCCTCCCCGGTCTCGCACATCTGGTTCTTCAAGGGCGTCCCGAGCCGGATCGGCTACCTGATCGACATGGCTCCGAAAGAGCTCGAGAAGGTCCTCTACTTCGCTGCCTCGATGGTCACCTGGGTCGATGAGGAGGCCCGTGACAAAGACGTCGGGAAACTGGAGAAAGAGGTCAAAAAAGTCGTCGACTCCTACGAGTCCGAAAAACAGAAACGGACCCAGGAGCTGAACGAGTCCCTCGAGCGCCGGATCGCCTACCTGGAGGACGGCACCCAGGACAAGTTCGACGACGAAGACCACATCTGGGCCGACTCGCTGAAACTGACGGCGGCGCAGCTGCGCAAGCTCAAAGACGACGACCGCGCGAAAATGATCAAAGAACTGCGCAAACAGTTCGACGCGGAGATCGCCGACACCGAGGCCTACCTGGAAGAGGCCGCGGAGCGGATGCAAGAGGTCTGGAAGATCTTCACGGAGATGAAGCCGAAGGACGTCATCAACGACGAGACGGTCTTCCGTGAGCTCAAGGACCGCTTCGGTTCGCCGTTCGGATGGGGCGAGTACTTCCGCGGCGGCATGGGTGCCGAAGCGGTGCGCGACCTGCTCGAGCAGGTCGACCTCGAGGCCGAAATTGAGGAGCTGGAGCAGACGATCAACAGCTCCAAAGGCCAGAAACAGGCCCGCGCGGTCAAGCGGCTGAAAGTCGCCTCCGCCTTCCACAACTCCGACAACAAGCCGGACTGGATGATCCTCGACGCGGTGCCGGTGATCCCGCCGGAGCTGCGGCCGATGGTGCAGCTGGACGGTGGCCGCTTTGCGACCTCCGACCTCAACGACCTCTATCGCCGGGTGATCAACCGCAACAACCGGCTGAAAAGGCTGCTCGACCTCGGCGCGCCCGAGATCATCGTCAACAACGAGAAGCGGATGCTGCAGGAGGCCGTCGACGCCCTGTTTGACAACGGCCGTCGCGGACGCCCGGTCACGGGCCCCGGCAACCGGCCGCTGAAGTCGCTCTCGGACATGCTCAAGGGCAAGCAGGGTCGCTTCCGCCAGAACCTGCTCGGCAAGCGCGTCGACTACTCCGGCCGCTCGGTGATCGTCTCCGGGCCGAGCCTGCGGCTGCACCAGTGCGGCCTGCCCAAGCTCATGGCGCTGGAGCTCTTCAAGCCGTTCATCATGGCCCAGCTGGTCGAGCGCAAAGCGGTCCAGAACATCAAGGCCGCGAAGAAGATGGTCGAGTCGATGATCCCGGAGGTCTGGGACGTGCTCGAGGAAGTCATCCACCAGCACCCGGTCCTGCTCAACCGGGCACCGACCCTCCACCGCCTCGGCATCCAGGCCTTCGAACCGGTCCTGGTCGAGGGCAAGGCGATCCAGGTCCACCCGCTGGTCTGCCACGCCTTCAACGCCGACTTCGACGGCGATCAGATGGCCGTGCACGTGCCGCTCTCCTCCGAGGCTCAGGCCGAGGCGCGGATCCTCATGCTCTCGGCCAACAACATCCTCTCCCCGGCCCACGGGGCGCCGCTGGCGACCCCGACCCAGGACATGGTGCTCGGCATCTACTACCTGACCTACGGGCCCGAAGCGGATGAGCTGGCGAAAGTCGACGAGGAGCTGAAGGCCGGTAAAGGCGGCAACGGTTCCGGGCCGGCGGTGAAGGTGTTCCGCTCCGCCCAGGAGGCCGAGCTCGTCTACGAGAACGGCGGCTGCAAGCTGCACGATCAGGCCGAGTACCGGCGGGCCGGGCGCGGGCACTTCCTGACCACGGTCGGGCGGATCATCTTCAACGAGAAGATCGAAGGCGCTCTCGCCGACGCTCTCGAAGAGGACTTCGATCCCGATCAGTTCGAGTTCGTCAACCACTCGCTGAAGAAGAAGGACATCAACCAGATGGTCTCCGACCTGGTCGAGGCCTACGGCGCGCCGGCGGTCTCGCAGGTGCTCGATGCCTTCAAGGACCTGGGCTTCCACTACGCCAGCCAGGCCGGGATCACGGTCTCCAAGAACAACGTCGTGTCTCCGCCCGAGAAGCCGGAGATCCTCGATCGCTACGAGAAGGAGACCGAAGCGATCCAGCAGCAGTACGACGAGGGCTACATCACCGCCGAGGAGCGCCACGAGGCCGTGACCGCTCACTGGAACCGCGCCACCGACGAGGTCGCGCAGGCGATGGAGGACAACCTCGACGAGCTCAACCCCATCTTCATGATGGCCAACTCGGGCGCTCGCGGATCGTTCAAACAGATCCGCCAGCTGGCCGGGATGCGCGGCCTGATGGCCAACCCGAAAGGGGAGATCATCGAGCGGCCGATCAAGGCCAACTTCATGGAGGGGCTCTCGGTTCTGGAGTACTTCATCTCCACCCACGGCGCCCGAAAGGGCCTCGCCGACACGGCGCTGAGGACGGCCGACTCCGGCTACCTCACCCGTCGCCTGGTCGACGTCGCCCAGGACGTGATCGTGCGTGAGGAGGACTGCAAAACCAAAGACCACATCGAGATGGACCTGCGCAAGGACGACGGGTCCCTCAACGACAACCTGTTCGGTCGCCTGGCGGCGAAAAAGCTCGAGACCAAACGCGGTCGCGAGCTGCTGAAGCGCAACCAGGAGATCACCCAGGCCGACGTCGAGGAGATCGCCGAGGCCTTCGGCGACGAGGAGGGCGTGAAAATCCCGGTCCGCTCGGCGCTCAAGTGCGAGGCCGAGTCCGGGGTCTGTCGCTCCTGCTACGGCATCTCGCCGGCGACCGGGTCGACGGTCGACATCGGCGACGCGGTCGGCATCATCGCCGCCCAGTCGATCGGGGAGCCGGGGACCCAGCTGACCATGCGCACCTTCCACACCGGAGGTGTTGCCGGCCAGGACATCACCCAGGGTCTGCCGCGCATCGTCGAGCTCTTCGAGGCGCGCAAACCGAAGGGTCTTGCCCAGATGGCCGAGGCCGCGGGCAAGGTCTCGATCGAGGAAACCGACAAAGCGCTGAAAGTGATCGTCACCGAGTCGAGCGGCGAGGAGCACTCCTATAGCTTCCCGCTGCGGACCCGGCTGCACGTCGCCGACGGCGACCGCGTCGAGGTCGGCCAGCAGCTGAACGAAGGCTCGCTCTACCCGGCCGACCTGCTGGCGATCCGCGGGCGCACCGCGACCGAGCTCTACCTCGTCGAAGAGGTGCAGAAGGTCTACCGCGCCCAGGGCGTCGACATCAACGACAAGCACATCGAGCTGATCGCCCGCCAGATGCTGAAGAAGGTGCGGATCGAGTCGAAGGGCTCGACCAGCCTCCTGCCGGGCCAGCTCGAGGATCGCGGCAGCCTCAAACGGCTCAACAAAAAGACCAAGGAAGAAGGCGGCACGCCGGCCAAAGGCGAGGAGGTCATCCTCGGGATCACCAAGGCCTCGCTGGCGACCGAGTCCTTCCTCTCGGCGGCCTCCTTCCAGGAGACCACGAAGGTGCTCACCGACGCTGCCCTCGAGGGCAAACGGGACCGCCTCGTCGGCCTCAAGGAGAACGTGATCATCGGCAAGCTGATCCCGGCCGCGACCGGCCTCAAGCACTACCGCACGGTCGCGATCGAGCCCGCCGAACCGATCGAGCCGCCGGCCGACGACCTGCTCGAAGACGACGAGCTCGCCGCCGAACTCGGCGTCGACGGGGTCGAGGCGCCTGTAGAGGGCTTCGGCACCTCCTTCGCGGAGGAGCTCGAGGAGCTCGCGCAGGAGATCGAGTCGAGCTCCGAAGAAGCTAAATAAGTAGTTCGAAGTAGTCCGCGGTGGGGGTGCGTACGGATGTGTACGCACCCCTATTCGTGGGTAAATACGAACTACCCCAAGACAACGAAGAGAGCTTCCGCATCTTGAGGTACTTCATTTCTCCTTGAGCGCCGAGAGGTTGGGACCCCAATCCCGACCTCTCGGCGTTTGAGTTTTGGGGCCGCTGCCCGAAAAAAAGCGCTTCCCACCCGCGTTCTTCCTTTAGAGCATCTGGCTGGCCTCGATCAGAGGCACACATCTGACTGGAGGGAGAGTTCGTGAGATTCCCAATCACCAACCGGCGCATGCGCGTCACGGCTGCGCTTCTGCTCTGCGTAGGCGTCGCCGCGGTATCCGCTCCGACGGGCGCACAGGCGGACACGCCGCCCCATACCGATGTCCTGTTCGTCTTCGATACGACGGGGTCGATGGGCGGCGCGATCAGCGAAGCGCAGTCAGACATCCAGGAAGCGATGAGTCAGATCGCCACGGCTGTGCCCGACCCCCAGTTCGGGCTCGTCGAGGTAAGCGACTACGACGAAGTCGTGAACCCCGGTGAATTCGAATACGACATCGGCGGTGGTCACGCGCCTTGGACGCTGCACGTGCCGATCACCCCGAATCAGTCGCAGGTCAGCGAAGGCCTCCTGAAACTGTCGGCCAGCGGCGGCGGCGACAGCCCGGAGGCCTACGGCAGGGCGCTCTTCGAGAGCGCGGCGAACCCCGCGATCGGTTGGCGGGCCGGCGCCCGCGGAGTGATCGTCCTGGTCGCCGACGACGTGCCGCACGACAACGACCTGAACGAAGGCATCCCACCGGAGGTCTTTGCCCAACCGTCGCCTTTCGACACCGGGGTCGACCCGGGAGCAGACAACACGGTCGGCACCGGTGACGATCTCGATTGGCAGAAAACCGTGCTGCAGCGGCTCGTGACCGACGGTCGGCCGCTCGAGTACGTCGACTACTTCGGCGAACCGGAATATTTCCCCTACTGGCAGAACTGGACGGGCCGCACGGGCGGAACCGTCGTGCAGGCAGGTGGTGCCGGGCTGGCCGAAAAAATCGTCGAGGCGGTCAAAGCAGGAGCCAGCGCAGCGCTCCCGCCGTGTCCCGCGGGCCTGGTCCGCAACGCGAGCGAGCAGTGCGTGACGCCCCCGCCCCCGCCGCCACCTCCGCCCTCGAACAACTTCAAATTCGAGCCGCGGATCAGCTGCGCGAAAGGCTGCCACGTCGTGCTGGTGAAAATCACCTTCGACAGCGCCGGGAACGTGACCGGCGAAAGCATCCCGGAGGAGGAAGGCGCCGGTGCCAGCGCGGTGGCCAGCGCGGCCGGCAAGGCGAAACCCTGCGCCAAGGGCAAAGGGAAGAAGAAAGGCAAATGCAAAGCCCCTGCCCTGATCAAGAAGCTCAGCCAGCCGGTCGTCGCCGGGGAGAACACCCTGAAGCTGAAGCTGACCGGTCCGGCGATTGCCGCGCTCAACAAAAAAGGCAAATTGAAACTCCGGGTTCGCTTCACCTTCACGCCCAACGGCGGGAGCCCGAAGGTGCTGAGCCATACCTACACCGTGAAGCTGCCGAAGAAAGGCAAAAAGCACGGCCCCAAGAAATAGGGCAGCCCCAGAGGAGCTGCGATGGCGAACGGCCGGGGCTGATGCCCCGGCCGTTCCTTTAGGAGGCCGCTGCCAGCGACTGGCCACCCAGCCAGTTCGTTAGATTGCCGCCATGCCCTCGACGCGGAAGGTCTGCATCATCGGCGCCGGCAGCTCCGGGATCGCCGCCGCGCAGGTGCTCGATGCGCGCGGCATTCCCTTCGACTGCTTCGAGAAGGGCTCACACGTCGGCGGCAACTGGCGCTTCGAAAACGACAACGGGATGTCCTCGGCGTACCGCTCGCTGCACATCAACACCTCGCGGCGGGTGATGGCCTTCAAGAGCCTGCCGATGCCCGACCACTTCCCGGACTACCCCGACCACTTCCAGATGGCGGCCTATTTCGACGAATTCGTCGACCACTTCGGGCTGCGGGAGAAGATCAGCTTTCGGACCGAGGTGACGAAGGTCGAGCCGGCCGACGGCGAGTGGGCGGTGACCACGAAGGCCGAGGGCGGGGCAGAGGCGACCGAGCGCTATCGGGCCGTCCTCGTCGCCAACGGCCATCACTGGGACCCGCGCTGGCCCGAGCCCGCCTTCCCCGGCTCTGAGGAGTTCGAGGGCGAGCAGCTGCACGCCCACCACTACCGCGAGCCCGACGTCCTACGCGGCAAGCGCGTCCTCGTCCTCGGCCTCGGCAACTCGGCGACCGACATCGCGGTCGAGTCCTCGCGGATCGCCGACAAGACCTTCCTCTCGACCCGCCGAGGCGCTTACGTGATCCCCAAGTACGTCAACGGTAAGCCGATCGACGAGCTCTCGAATCCGGTCACGTCGATGACCCCGCTGGCGGTGCAGCGATTCTTCGCGATGCGCGCCCTGGCCGTCGCCTCCGCCGCCGACCCCACCGCATACGGATTGCCGAAGCCGGACCACAAGCTGTTCGAGGCGCACCCGACGGTCTCCTCGGAGCTGCTCCCCCGGCTCGGCCACGGCGACATCACGCCGAAGCCAAACATCGACCGCTACACGGGAGGGCGCACGGTCCGGTTCATCGACGGCACCGAGGAGGAGATCGACCTCGTCGTCTACTGCACGGGCTACAAGATCACCTTCCCCTTCTTCGACCCGAAGGTGCTCTCGGCCCCCGACAACCGGCTGCCGCTCTACCGACGCGTCGTCTCGGTCGAGCGCCCGGGCCTCTACTTCATCGGCTTCATCCAGCCGCTCGGCCCGATCATGCCGCTGGCCGAGGCGCAGTGCGAATGGATTGCCGACCTGCTGGCCGAGCGGGCGGAGCTACCGCCGGCGGGCGAGATGAAGCGGGAGATCGCGCGGGAGGAAAGGAAGCAGGCGAAGCGCTTCGTTGCCTCTAAGCGTCATACCGTCGAGGTCGACTTCCACCCTTACCTGCGCGAGATCCGGCGCGAGCGAAAGCGGGTTGGGCAGCCGGCTTGACGACGCGGGTACGCCCGCCGGGGGGACAGTCGGGCAGGGGCATCGCGGCGCCGCCACCATGCGGGCCCCGCCGCGGGCCGCGAGGCAGCCGCGGCTGCGGGCGACGGCGTTTGCCGCTGCCGCCGTCCTCGTCGGTCACGGCCTCGGGTTCGTCGTGCTGCTTGGCCGCCCAGTAGACGAGCCACATCGACGCCAGAACCGGGATCTTGAGGACCACGGCGAGGAAGAAGATCGGCCAGAACCCCGTCATCTAGAGCAGTGTAGAGACCTCCGTCAGCGCCGCCGTCAGCGCAGCGAAAGCGCCCAGCTCTCGAGCGCCGCGACGTGCCCCTCCTCGAGCCCCAGCTGCGGCTCGGTGGGGACGAGCAGGGTCGGCCACTCGCGCCGCTCGGCCCACTCATAACAGCTCTCGTCGAAGTTGTCGTCGACCCAGGCGATCGCCCGCTCGCCCGCGTAGGCCTCCATCGCCGCCAGCTTCCAGTGGGCGCCGCCGCTGCGAGGAGCGACGTCGAAGCCGATGTGCGGCAGCTCCGGCAGGCCGAGCAGGTCGGGCAGGTAGAAGTTCGCTTTGTCCTCCCAGCCGCTCGCCCAGACCAGCTCGAACCGCTCGGAGAGCCGCAGCAGCCGGTCGCCGCAGGGCAGCGAGATGCAGTGGGGGACGCCGTCGACAAGCTGCAGCCGCGTGTGCGCGGGCCGTTCCTCGAACCCGAAGAGGCTGATCACGCCGTCGATGTCGACGGCCAGGAGGGGCTTCGGAGCTACCAGCGGTAGTGGGCGAACGCTTTGTTCGCCTGCGCCATGCGGTAGATGTCGTCTTTCCGCTTCCAGGCGCTGCCCTGCTGCTGGTTGGCGTCGAGGATCTCGCCGGCCAGACGCTCGGCCATCGAGTACTCGCGGCGGGCGCGGGCGAACTGGACCAGCCAGCGGACCGCGAGGGTGCGGGCGCGGCGGGCCGGGACCTCGACGGGCACCTGGTAGGTGGCGCCGCCGACGCGGCGGGAGCGGACCTCGAGCACCGGGGTCAGCTGTTTGATCGCCGCCTCCAGCGTCTCGACCGAGTCCTCGCCGGTTTTCTCGCCGACGATCGCCAGGGCGTCGTAGACGATCCGCTCGGCGAGGCTCTTCTTGCCATCGCTCATGACCTTGTTGATCAGCTGCTGGACGAGGCGGTTGCGGTGCCTGGCGTCCGGTTCGATCGGCCGGATCTGTGCTGCGGAGCGGCGGGGCATTACGAAGCTTTGACGCCGTAGCGGGAGCGGGCTTGCTTGCGATCCGAGACGCCGGCCGCATCGAGGGTGCCGCGGACGACCTTGTAGCGGACGCCCGGCAGATCCTTGACGCGACCACCCCTGATCAGCACCACGGAGTGCTCCTGCAGGTTGTGGCCCTCGCCCGGGATGTAGGTGGTGACCTCCATCCCGTTGGTCAGACGTACACGGGCGATCTTGCGTAGAGCCGAGTTCGGCTTCTTCGGCGTCACCGTGGCGACACGGGTGCAGACGCCGCGCCGCTGCGGGGCGGCTACGCGCTTCTTGCGGCCCTGGCCCGACTTGAGGCCCGGGGTCGTGGTCTTCTTCTTCGGGCGCTTGCGGCCCTTCCTGACAAGCTGATTCGTATTCGGCACGGCCGCGCATAGTAGAGCAAGCCGGCCAAGAGCATCCCCCCAGCCGCCGCGAGCTCGGCGTAGAAGCCGTCCTCGAGCACCGCGGTAGCCCCTGCGAAGCGGGAAGTCTGGCTGCCCTCGTCGAGGCCGGCAGGGAGGTCGATAGCGAGGATCACGGCGATCGAGAGCAGCCCCAGCGCCGCTACCAGGAGGCCGAGGTTGCGCCGCTCCCGGACCAGCGCCAGCAGCCCGGCGACGACGGCGGCGAGCCCGATCGGAACCAGCAGGTAGGCGTGGGCGGCGCCGGCGGCGCGCGCTTCGACGGTCGGCGCGTGGGCGACCCCGGGAAGGTTGGCGTAACCGGGCTGCCCGATCTCGACCGCGCGGTAGTCGATGAACTGGGAGACGGCGAGGCAGGCGCCCGCGGCGATCAGGACCACCGCCGCGGCGCGAGCCGGCGTCACGACCTCGGCGGCAGCAGTCGCCAGGCGCACCAGCAGCCGGCAGAGCCGGCGGACCCCGCCCTCGAGCCGGGCGACCGCCCGGAAGAGGAGGGCGAGCAGCGGCCGCAGCCGCGGCCATAGCCAGGCCCACCCCAGAGCGGCATAATGCCGCGCCCGCACGACCGCCGGATGGGCTCGCTCCAAGCCGCGGTTGCCGGCCCGATCGACCTGTCGCGACCAGCGACGAAGCGCTGCTATCATCGCCCCTCGCTCAGGCAGTTTTCGCTGTTTTTTCGCAGGACGCTTCGCCGGGCCCCCTTGGGGCCTTTTTTGCGGCTTACTACGACTACTCGACTTAGGAACCATGGCACGCAGCTTTCCACTAGAGAAAACCCGGAACATCGGGATCATGGCGCACATCGACGCCGGTAAGACGACGACGACCGAGCGCATCCTCTACTACACCGGCCGCACCCACAAAATGGGCGAGGTCCACGAGGGCGCTGCCGTCATGGACTGGATGGAA
>DASULV010000079.1:0-26458 GCA_036277955.1 Solirubrobacterales bacterium
GTCCCCCACCCCCGGCCCTACGCCCTTACAGCTGAAGTTCGGCTTCCGCGTTCTTGATCAGTTCGGTATCGCCCTGCTTGGCGACGGTGTCGACCACGACCCGGTCCCCCTCGACCGATTTCACGGTCCCGGAGACGACGATCTCCTGCTCGGGGAAGCCCATGCCGCGGAACTGGACTTTCAGCCGCTTCAGCGCCCGCGGGTCGCCGTCGGCCAGCGCCGCGTTGGCTTTGGCGGTCAGGCCCATCCCGTAGAGGCCGTGGAGGATCGTCCGCGGCAGGCCGACCGCCTTCGCGAACTCTTCGTCGATGTGGATCGGGTTGAAGTCACCCGAGGCACCGGCGTAGCGGTGCGGCAGGTACTTGTCCGGGGTGACCCGCAGCTCTGGAACCGCGTCCCCGACGTTCAAATCAGCCATCTCAGACCCCCCTCACGATCAGCGTCCAGGTGCCGCGCGCGACCTGGGCGCCGTCCTGGTTGACCGCGTTCGTCTCGAACACGTAGAAGCCTTTGCCGTCTTTCTCCTCGATCGAGAGGCACTTCGCCGCCGTCGTGATCTCGTCGCCGGAGCAGGCGGGCTCGCCCCACTCGAACTCCTGGGCGCCGTGGACCATCGCCGCGAAGTTCATCCCCACCTCGGGGTCGAACATCGCCGGGCCGACGGCCGGGCTGCTGTAGACGACCGCGAACATCGGCGGCGCCACCACGTCGCGGAAGCCGGCCGCGCGCGCCGCCTCGACGTCGAGGTGCACGGGGTTGTCGATCCCCAGCGCGTTCGCGTACTCCCTGATCTTCTCCCGCCCCACCTGGTAGGTGCTGGCGGGCCATTCCTTGCCTACCGCATCAGTCTTTAGTGCCATGGGCGGGCACTCTAACTGGCCGCCTGGCCAGGGCGCTACTCGTCGATCTCGAGCACGGCGAGGAAGGCCTCCTGCGGCACTTCCACCCGGCCGACCGCCTTCATCCGTTTCTTGCCCGCTTTCTGCTTCTTCAGCAGCTTGTTCTTGCGGGTGACGTCGCCGCCGTAGAGCTTCGCGGTGACGTCCTTGCGCAGGGCCTTGACCGTCTCGCGGGCGAGGATGTTGGAGCCGACGGCGGCCTGGACCGGGACGTCGAAGAGCTGGCGGGGGATCGTTTTGCGCAGGCGGCCGACGAGGCGCTTGCCCTGGTCGTAGGCGAAGTCCTTGAAGACGATGATCGAGAGCGCGTCGACCTTCTCGCCGGCGAGGAGGATGTCGACCTTGACCAGGTCGGAGACGCGGTTGCCGATCGGCTCGTAGTCGAGCGAGGCGTAGCCGCGGGTGTTGGACTTGAGGAGGTCGAAGAAGTCGAGGACGATTTCGGCCAGCGGCAGGTCGTAGCGGATCTGCACCCGCTCGGGGCTGAGGAAGTGCATATCGACGTGGGTGCCGCGGCGTTGCTGGCAGAGCTCCATCACCGCCCCCACCTGCTCTTTCGGGCAGATCAGCGTGGCGCGGATGTAGGGCTCTTCGATCGTCTCGATCGTGCCCGGGTCCGGCAGGTCGGTCGGGCTGTGCACCTCTTTGGTCTCGCCGTTGGTGAGGTTGACGAGGTAGCGCACGTTCGGGGTCGTCGCCAGCAGGTCGAGGTCGTACTCGCGCTCCAGCCGCTCGCGCACGATCTCCATGTGGAGGAGACCGAGGAAGCCGCAGCGGAAGCCGAACCCGAGCGCCTCGGAGGTCTCCGGCTCCCAGGAGAGGGCGGCGTCGTTCAGCGACAGCTTCTCGAGCGCGTCGCGGAGGTCTTCGTAGCGGTCGGTGTCGATCGGGAAGAGGCCGCAGAAGACCATCGGGCGGACCTCGCGGTAGCCCTCGAGCGGCTCGGATGCGGGGTTTCCCTGCGAGGTGAGCGTGTCGCCGACCCGCAGCTTGGTCACGTCCTTGATCCCGGTGATCAGGTAGCCGACGTCGCCCGCGTCCATCCCCTGCACCCCGACCATCGTCGGGCGGAAGAAGCCGATGTCGTCGATGTCGGCTTCGGTGCCGTTCTGCATCGCCAGGATCCGGTCCCCCTTGCGGAAGGAGCCGTCGACCATCCGCACATAGGCGATCACGCCGCGGTAGGGGTCGAACTCGGAGTCGAAGATCAGGGCGCGGGTCGGAGCGTCGGGTTTCCCCTGCGGCGGCGGGATTCGCTCGACGATCGCCTCCAGCACCTCCGGCACTCCCTTCCCCGTCTTGGCCGAGATCCAGAGCGCTTCCTCGGGGTCGCCGCCGAGCAGGTCGGCGATCTCCTGGGCGACCCGCTCGGGCTCGGCCCCCGGCAGGTCGACCTTGTTGATCACCGGAATCAGCTCGAGCCCGTTCTCGATCGCCAGGTAGGTGTTGGCGACGGTCTGCGCCTCGACCCCCTGGGCGGCGTCGACGACCAGCAGCGCGCCCTCGCAGGCGGCGAGGCTGCGCGAGACCTCATACGAGAAGTCGACGTGGCCGGGCGTGTCGATCAGGTGCAGGTGGTAGGTCTCGCCGTTCTGCGCGGTGTACTCGACCCGCACCGCCTGCGCCTTGATCGTGATTCCGCGCTCGCGCTCGAGGTCCATCGAGTCGAGCAGCTGCGCCTGCATTTTCTTCGGGTCGACGGCGCCGGTGAGCTCGAGGATGCGGTCGGCCAGGGTCGACTTGCCGTGGTCGATGTGGGCGATGATCGAGAAGTTTCGGATGTGGTCCATGAGGCGGAGGGAGTATGGCCGACAGCGCTCAGCGGCACGCGGAGGGGCTGAGCGGGCCGTCCAGCTCGAAGACGACCGTGGGCGGCTTTCGCAGAATGACTCGGGCTCCGCCGTGGTCCAGCCACGTGGCGAGAGGCGGGTACGGGGGCATGCCGGGTTCCACGCGGTCCTTGGTGGCGATGACGTAGTCGTAGTCGCCGTCGCGCAGGAGCTGGAGGTATTGGCGGCAGCTGGTCGGAGCTTCGAAGCCGCCGTGGGGGCGGTGGAGGCCTAGGTACTGGACTTCGTTGGTCAGGTCGGTGCCGTAGAGGGGGTACTGGCGGGTGCTGGTGGTGGCGATGCGAGCGTCGCCGATGTCGCGGGACCAGGCGAAGGCGGCGTTGAGGCCGGGGGCGGTGAAGGTGGGGTCCTTGTAGCGGTCAGCCAGGTAGTGCCGCTGGATCGGGTACCCCACCGCGATCGCCACGACGAGAAGGGCTCCAACCACCCAAACGGTCCGGATCGCGGAGGTGCTCCCCGCCTTTGTCTCGCTATACGGAACAAATGCGGGGAGCACACGACTGAGCGGCCGGGAAAGGGCCACCGGCAGCAGCGCGAGTCCGAGGACGAGAGCGGGAGCGAGGTAGCGGAGGCCGGATTCGAACCCGCGGGGCATGCCCTCGGGGCCGGATGCTGAAGTCGGCGCTACTAGCCACGCCAGGGCCGAAGCGAGACCGGCAAGGGCGACGACCCGTTGGCTCGGGGTCCCCCGCGCCAGGCACAGGGCCACCCCGGCGAATGCCGCCAGGAACAGGAGCGGCCAGAGGAGCCACAAGCCTCCGTGGAGGCCGGGGAGGAACCAGTCGGACCAGACGCTGCCGTCGGTCAGGTAGCCGAGGACGGAGTGGGCTTCGCGGCCGCCCAGGGCCTGCTCGGGAGCCGGGAGGTCGATCGGGCCCAGGTGGTGGATCCAGGGCAGCGGGTTGCCGGCATGGATGAGGTTGCGGAGGTACCAGTAGCCGCCGCCGGCCAGAGCGGCAAGCGCCGCGGCGCCGGCTCCGCGCCAAGCGGACGCAGTCGTCCCCGCATACCGGGGAGAACTGCGTCCGGTCGCGCCGACAACCCCGAGACCGATGATCAGCACCGCGGCCGGGAGCAGGAAGTTCAGCTTCGTCCCCGCCGCCAGGCCCGCGGCAAGACCGACGACGAGGTACGGGCCGACGCCGGCAGCACCCCCCTCCCCACCCCGCTTCTGTTCCGATTCCGCCCCGCCCCAGACGTTCAGGGCGATAGCCACCGCAGCCAGCAGGAAGAAGATCCCGACGATGTCGTTCCTCGCCTCGCCCGCCTGATCGGCCAGCGCCGGAACGCTCAGAGCGATCGCGCCCAGCGCAAGCGACCAGGGCGCCACCCGGTACGGGCGCCCGATACACCAGCAGGCGAACAGGCAGCCTATGAACCACCCCAAGTTCAGCAGCGGCGAGAGGACATCGCGGTCGAACGCCACCATCCCCACCGCGTGGAAGATTTCGCCGTTCGCGGGATAGAACCAGGCCAAGAACTGCGGAGCGATGAAGTGCAGGTCCCAGGTGTCGGCACTCTGGAAGAACCCAGCCGCGAAAGGCCCGTGGTACCAGGTGCTGTCGAAGCCGGTCATCCCCGTGCTGAGGCGCGTCTTCACCCCGGCGGCGAAGTGGACGATGGCGACCGCAGCTACCAGCAGCGCGATCAGGGTCGGAATGGCCTCCCTCCACTCGCGCCCGTCCCGCCGGAGAGAGGGGAGTCGCACCCCCACCTGCAAGTAAGGGTGCGACTCCCCTCTCTCCGGCGGGCGTGGCGCGAACCTCCAAAGCAGCAGCCCCACAAGAGCAACGAGGAGCAGGTACGGCACCGGCTCGAAGGCTCCGAAGCTCCCGAGCAGCTCGGCGGGCCAGATCAAGAGCGCCAGAGCGAGTACAGCGGTGGCAAGTACCGCCGGCGCTCCCCCGAAGGACGGCAGCAGCCACCGCCGCAGCACCGTCCCTCCCAGCCAGGCAAACCCTCCCAGCCACAAGACCTCCAACACGCCCAGCAGGTACCGCCCTGGCCCGAGCACGCGTTACCGCCGCCGCAGGAGGCGGGTCATCTGCTCGAGCTCCTCGACCCGGAGCAGCTTCGCCACAGCCACGTAGACGAGGCCTCCGGCGCCGAGCCCGGCCCCCAGCGAGACGATCTGCCCGAGCAGCCCGCGGCCGAGCGCCTCGTCGAGCACGTCCCAGACGAGCCAGCCGACACCCGCCAGGGCGGCGGCGGCGATCGTGATCCGCGCCCCGGTCGAAAGCAGGCGCCGCAGCTCGAGGCCGCCGAAGCGGCGCCGCAGGATCACGGCCTGGGCGATCACCGCCACCGTCGTCCCGATGCCGGTCCCGGCGACGATGCCGCCCACCCCGAACGGCTCGTAGAGCGCCAGCGCCGCCAGGGCAGAGACGACGAGGTCGATCGTCGCCAGCGCGGTCGCCTGCCAGGGCTTCTGGAGGCTGAAGAAGGTTCGGGTCTGCAGCAGGTAGAGGCCGTTGGTCGGCAGCGAGAAGGCGAACCAGAAGAGCGCCGTCGCCACCACCGCCGTCTCCGCCGGATCGAACTCGCCGCGCTGGTAGATGAGGCGGATCATCGGGTCCGAGAGGGCGAGGATCGCCGCGGCTGCCGGAACCAGGACGAAGAGGATCTGGCGCATCCCGTTGGCCATCGTCGCCCGCAGGTTCTCGATCTCGCCGGCGTTGGCGAAGCGGGCCAGAGTCGGGAAGAGGACGGTGGCGATCGCCACCGAGAAGATCCCCTGCGGCAGCTGGTAGATGCGGAAGGCTTTGTCGATCGCCGCCGGCGCCTCGTCGGAGACGAGGCTGCCGAAGAAGCTGTTGATCAGCAGGTTGAAGTTGATCAGCCCGAGACTGATCGTCACCGGCAGCATCAGCAGCAGCACCCGCCGCACCCCCGGGTGGCGCCAGTCGAAGCTGAAGCTGAAGCGGTAGGGCGTGTGGCGCAGGTCCCAGGCCGGAATCAGCAGCTGGATCAGGGTCCCGACCAGGATCCCGATCGCGTAGGCGTAGATCCGGTCCTGGCCGCTGAACAGCGGCTCGAGGACGACGAGGACGAGGATGATCGAGAGGTTCCAGAACAGCGGCGAGATCGCGAAGGCGCCGAAGCGGTCGTAGCTGTTGAGGATGCCGACGACGATGCCGCTGATCCCGAGCAGGACCAGGATCGGGAAGAGCACCTGCGAGAGCGAGACGGTGAGGTCGAGGATCTCGCCCTCGAAACCGGGTGCGAAGAGGGGCATGACCACCGGCGCCAGGAGGACGAAGAGCGCGGTGATCGCGCCGAGGACCATCGTCACCAGCAGCAGCATCGTCGAGGCCAGCCGGAAGGCCTCTTTGTAGGCCTTTTTGCCGATCAGTTCGGTGAAGACCGGGACGAAGGCGGGCTGCAGGGCCGCGTCGGCGAAGAGGGCGCGGATCAGGTTCGGGACCTGGAAGGCGATCGTGAACGCCGACATCGGGCCGCTGATCCCGTAGTAGCCGGCGGCGACGACTTCGCGGGCGAGGCCGGCGACGCGCGAGGCGGCGGTGGCGATCGAGAAGAACGCGGTCGAGCGGGCGATCCGCCCCGCCTGCCGTCCGGGCGCCGGGTCGGCGCCGAATTCCTCCCCCGGTTCGAAGCCCTCGGCCTCGCGAACGCCGACGTCGGAAGCGGTCGCCGCCTCCTCCGCGTTGATCGGCCGCTCGTCGGGATCGGGGGTGTCAGGTGCCCTGGGCGTCTCCAAGCTTTGTCTCAGTCGCTATAGTCGGCGGCCGCCCGGAGCTGGCAAACGCCTGCTAGGGCACTCAAACATGGCCAACATAGCCTCACAGAAGAAGCGGATACTGCGCAGCGAGCGCGAGCGCACCGAGAACCGGCTGCTGACCAGCACGGTCAAGACCCACTTCCGCCGGCTCGAAGCCGCGGTCGAGGGCGGCGACGCCGAGGCGATCGCGACCGAGCAGCGCGAGCTGGTCTCGAAGGTTGACAAGGCCGTGCAGAAGGGCGCCCTCCACAAGAACACCGGCGCCCGCAAGAAGTCCAAAGCCGCGCGCATCGCCGCCGGCGCCAAAACCTGATCAAGCAGCCCCTGCTGCCGCTCTTCTAAGCGCGATCGTCAGCGCCAGCTCGTCGCCGTAATCGGCGCCGCCCCGGCACCAGAGCTCGAGGTCGGCGAGCGTCTCGGTCGCCATCCGCAGGCTCGCCAGGTCGGTGGCCCCGAGGCGGCGGACCAGTTGCTTGGCCGCATAGGGGTGCATTTTCAGCGACGACTCGACCTGCTTAGGCGGGATTCCCTCCTCCAGCTGGGCGGCAGCGGCGCAGGCGCCGCGGAGCCGCGAGGCGAGGCCGTAGATCAGGCCGGTGACGTTCTCGCCCTGGCCGATCAGCCGCTCGCCGATCCGCAGCGCCGCGGCGGCGTCGCCTTCGATCAGGGCGTCGGAGAGCGACCAGACCGCCGCCTCGGACGTGTCTGCGACCATCTCCTCGAGGTCGGCGGCGGAGACCGCACCTCCTTCTCCGGCCCAGAGCGCCAGCCGCTCAAGCTCGTTTCGCAGTCGCTGCGGGTTGGCGCCCATCCGCTCGACCAGCATCCGCGCCGCCGCCGGATCGAGCCGGAAGCCGAGCTGCTGAGCTTCGCCGACCAGCACTCGCGGCATGTCGCGCGCTTTCGGCGCCTCGAATTCGTGGATCTCGCCCCCCGCTGCTTTAACCGCCTTCGCCAGCTTCGCCGGCGCCTTGTCGCGGCAGATCAAGACCAGGGTCAGGTCGGGCGGTAACTCCCCCAACACCGCCAGCACCGGTTCGAGCTGCTTGTCGCGCCAGCGCTCGATCCCGTCGGCGAGCAGGTAGCGCCGCGTGCCCATCAGCGACATCGCCGGGATCGCCGCCAGCAGCGCCTCGTGGTCGGGCATGCCCTTCCCCTCGCCCGGCTCGAAGACCTCCAGAGCCGCCGAGCCGCCCTCGCGTTCGGCCCGGGCACGCAGCCGCGCCCGGGTGGCGTCGATCTTCGCTCCGTCGGTGCCGGCGATCAGGTACAGGGGCTGCATCTCAGCGGCCATGTGGCGAGTCTAGATCCCGCCGCGGCTTGTCCGCCGCGTCTACTTGTCGTGGCCTTTGGCGAGGCCGTTGCCGTTGCCGGGCGCGGTTGGTTCAGGCGCGACGACAGCGGTAGTCGCCCCGCCGCCCGCAGCGGGACCGCCGCCACCGGAGGCTTCGATCCCGCGTTCGCTCGCGTGTTCAGCGGCGGCCGCGGAATTGGAGTTGCCCGGCGCGGGGGCAGATTCGGGCTGGGGGTTAGAGGTCGTCACTTCCGGCTTGGGACGGGTCGGCTGCGGCGAGGCGACCGGAGCGGTGGGTGCAGCCCCCTGCGCGGGAGCTGCCGACGGCTCGGGGGCGGCGGTGGGAGCCGGGCTCGAGCCGCCCCCCGACCCGCTCCCGCCTCCACCGCCGCCGTCGTTCCCAGGTGAAGATCCGGTAGGGCCGCTCGGGGCGGGGGCACCGACCCCCGCGGGCGCCGGTGCCGCTTCCCCGCCGTCGCCGGAGGAGCTCTCGGGCGTATCGGCAGGAGATCGGACGGCCGAGCCGCCCGTCCCCTGCTGCGAGCGCGCCGGCTGCGCGGGCACGAGGGAGGCGAGGTGGCGCCGAGGGGCCAGCTTCCTGGCCTCCGCGATCGACTGCCCAGCCGAGGGCTGGTCGGGCAACGGCGCCGGGGAAAGCACGCTGAAGCTCGGTTGGGCGAAGATCGCGACCAGGGCGAGACCGGCCGCCGCGGTCAGCCCGAGCAGGGCGAAGCTGATGCTGCGCATCCTTTCCGGCAAGCCCTCGCCGGCGAAGCTCGGCAGCCGGAGCGCGGAGAGCAGCTTGCTGTTGAAGGTGGAGCGCACCAGTTCGTGCATCGGCAGGCGCGAGACCCCCGACGAGCGATTGGATGAGCTTCCTCAAGTATCGATTCGGTCATCCGTCCAACCGAAAGGAGCCGTCGCTGACGTCGATGACGACGTCTCCGTCCCGGTCCGTCCGCAGGGTCGGCACGCGACGGCCCGTCAGGGTCGCGAGGGTGCCCGGCGTCGGGTGCCCGTAGGGATTGTCGTCGCCGACGGAGATCACCGCCAGCCGCGGGCGGATCCTGTCCAGCAGATCGCCGAGGCCGGCGTCGTCGCTGCCGTGGTGAGCGACCTTGAGCACGTCGACCGGCCCTGGATCGAGCGGCACGGCTTCCGCCTCGGCGTCGGCGGTGAGAAGCATCGTGAAGTCGCGCCAGCGCGCCTCCAGCACCAGCGCCAGCGCGTTGGGGTCGCTGCCCGGCGCGACTTCCGCCAGGAGCTCCCGCGGCGGCCAGAGGACCTTCAGCCTCAGCGCCCCCGAGCGCAGCTCGCGCCCGGCGGCGACCCGTTCGTGCTCCACCCCCGCGGCCTTCGCCTCGGCGAGGGTCTCGCGGCCGAGCCGTCCGAAGACCAGCCGGCCCACGGGCATCCGCCCGAGCAGTTCCTCCACCCCGGCCGCGTGATCCGACTGGTCGTGGGTGATCACCGCGGCGCCCAGCTCGCGAACGCCCGCCTCCGCCAGCTTGCGGGCCAGTCCGTCCCCAGGCGGCCCTCCGTCGACGAGGATCGCAGGGGCGGCGGCGGGCTGGAGGAGGATGGCATCGCCCTGGCCGACGTCGAGGACCTCGACACGCAGGCCGGCAGTCGGAACAGCCGCCCGCCCCCCGCTCGGCCACCCGATCAGGAGGACCAGGACGACTGCCGCCGCCGCCCCGAGCGCGCTCAGCGCCGGGCGCAGCAGCCTGAGGCGGGCCAGGTAGAGACCCAGGAGCCCGGAGGCGGCCATGCCGAGGTAGCTGAGCGCCAGCCCGAGCCCGCCGAGCCGCAAATGGAGCTCCGCCCAGCTCGGCGCGGCGCACCAGGAAGCGACCTGGGCGACGTACGCCAGCAGCAGCGCGTTGAGCCCGTTCAAGGGCTCCGGCGGCAGCCCCGGCACCTGCGCCAGCGCCGCGCTGCACATTCCCAGCCACATCGCCGGCGCCACCGCGGGCATCGCCAGGACGTTGGCGACCAGCGTCGTGGTCGAGATGGTTTCGAAGTGGAAGGCGATCAGGGGAGCGGTCGCCAGCGTCGCCGCGATCGTCACCGCCAGGCCCTCGGCCAGCGCCCGCCGCCAGGGCCCGTCGCCGAGCCACCCGGCCAGCGCCCGGCGCAGCGGCGCGGCGACGAAGAGGATTCCCAGCACGGCCGCGAAGCTGAGCTGCCAACCGACGTCGCCGGCGATGGACGGGTCGACCGCGAGCGTCACCAGCGCCGCCAGCGCCAGGGCGTAGAGCCGCGAGGCTCGTCGCCCTCCTAGAACCGCCAGCACCCCCACCGCGCCCATCACCCCGGCCCGCTGGATCGACGGGCCCGCCCCCGCCACCGGCACGTAGACGGCGATCAGGCCCAGCACCCAGAGCAGGCGCTCGCGCAGCGGGATGCCGAGCAGGCCGAGCACCGGCATCGCCAGGAGCGCCAGCAGGGTGACGTTCTCACCGGAGACGGCGAGCAGATGGCTGAGGCCGGAGCGGCGGAAGTCTTCCTTCGTCGCCTCGTCGATCCCCTCGTCCTCGCCGAGCACGAAGCCCCGCGCCAGCTCCGCCTCGCGCGGCGGCATCCCGCGCCCCAGGCCCGCCGATGCCCTGGCGCGGATCTCGCCGCTGTCGGCGAGCGCCAGCGCGACGAGGAGCACGATGCCGAGCAGGACCCAGAGGGACGGTCGCGGCGAGCGCACGGGCTACGGCTGCAGCCGCTCGCGCAGCGCCTGCATCGTCGCCGGGCCGATTCCCGACACCTGGTCGAGCTGGTCGACCGAGGCGAGGCCGCCGTGTTCGTCGCGGAACTCGACGATGTCGCCCGCCGTCACCGGCCCGATCCCCTCGATCTCTTCCAGCTGCTCGATCGTGGCGGTGCCGAGGCTGATCGGTCCGTCTTCGGCACCCGCTGCCGCGGAGCCCGCCGCTCCTCCGGGCACACGTTCGGGCACCACCACCTGCTGGCCGTCGGCGAGCCGAGCGGCTCGGTTGACCGCTTCCAGCTCGGCCTTCCCGGTGGGGCCGCCGGCCCGCGCGACCGCGTCGTCGACCCGGCTTCCCGCCGGCATCCGGTAGACCCCCGGCCGCCGCACCGCCCCGGTCACGTCGACGACGAGGTCGCCGCTTTCGCCGCCGATCGAGAAGCTCCCGCGGGAGGAGGAACCGTGCGCGTCAGCCGCGGCGAAGGAGGCGTCCGTGCTCCCCTCGCCGCGGATCGCCCGTGCTCCGACCAGGAGCAGCGCCACCGCGATCGCGGCGTAGACGACAACCTGGTTGCGGCTCAGCTCCGGCATCGGGCGCGATCATCGACGGCCCGAGCGCACGCATGGCGCGCACAGATCAAATCTTCAGGAACGGGATCCGCGCGAAGGTGTGACTAGCGACGACTAGTAGTCATCGTCGTCGTCGTAACCCGCGACCTCGGCCAGCTGGTCGCTGTAAAGCTCAGCGGCGGCTACCGGCGGGGACTGGATCGAGACGCAGGTGAGGTCGGCGTCGCCCTCGTTGCCGATCGAGTGCTCGGTCGCGGGCGGGACCAGGATCAGGTCCCCCTCGCCGACCTCCTGCGTGTCGCCGGCGACCGACATCGTGCCGCGGCCGCGAACCACGACGTAGGCCTGCTCGGCCTCGCCGGAGGAGCGCAAGGTCTGCTTGGCGCCGCCCGGCACCGTCACCCAGGTCACCGAGAGGTTGCGCGAGCCGAGTTCGCCCGCGTCCATAAGGACGTGGGCTCGCAACCGGTGCCATTCCTCCACCGCGGCTTCGTCGAGTCGTCGGACGAGCATTCGGCGGCTTTCTAGCAGACGGGACGGGCCCCGCGGAGGGCCCTACCGGACCACCAGGTTGACCAGCTTGCCTGGAACTACAATTTCTTTGACTATTTGCTGGCCGTCTATATGACGGGCGACCTTCTCGCTCTCCCGCGCCAGCCGCAGCAGCTCCTCCTTCGGCGCCTCCGCCGGCGCCTCGATCCGGTCGCGGAGCTTGCCGTTGACCTGGACGATCAGCGTCACGGTGTCGCTGACGAGCAGGGCCGGGTCGGCCACGGGCCAGGGCTGCTCCCAGACCCGCTCTCCCGTCAGCCGCTCGTAGATCTCGCTGCCGAGGTGAGGAGCGAAGGGGAAGATCAGTGAGGCCGCGGTGGCGGTGGCGAAGCGGACCGCCGCGCCGCCCTCGGGGGAGCCGTAGAGCCCGTCCTTGAGCCGGTAGGCGTCGTTGACCAGCTCCATCACCGCCGAGATCACGGTGTTGAACTGGAAACCGCGGTTGAAGTCCCGGGTCGCCTTGTCGATCGCCCAGTGGGACTTGGCGAGCAGCTCGCGCGCCTCGCCGTCGATCGCTGCGCTCGCCGCCCCCGCCTCGGTCCGCTCCCCGACCTCCTCGCAGAGCCGCCAGAGCCGTGAGAGGAAGCGGTTGACCCCCTCGACGCCCTCGTCGGTCCAGTCGCCGCCGCGCTCGGGGGGGCCCATGAAGCAGACGTAGGTGCGGGCGGTGTCGGCGCCGTAGCGCTCGACGTAGTCGCCGGGGCTGACCGTGTTGCCCTTCGACTTCGACATCTTCGCCCCGTCGCGGGTGATCATCCCCTGGGTGAAGAGGTTGGCGAACGGCTCCTGCACGCCGACGTGGCCGAGATCGGCCAGCGCCTTGGTGAAGAAGCGGGCGTACATCAGGTGCAGGATCGCGTGCTCGACGCCGCCGATGTACTGGTCGACCGGCATCCAGTGATCCGCCGCGGCGCGGTCGAAAGCGGCGCTGGCGTTGTGAGCGTCGAGGTAGCGCAGGAAGTACCAGGAGGAGTCGACGAAGGTGTCCATCGTGTCGGTCTCGCGGCGGGCGGCGGCGCCGCAGCGCGGGCACTCGGTCGCGACCCAGTCCTCGGCCGCCGCCAACGGACTCTTGCCCTGCGGCGCGTAGTTTTCGATCTCCGGCAGCTCGACCGGCAGCTGCTCCGCCGGGACCGGCACGATCCCGCACCCGTCGCAGTAGACGACCGGGATCGGCGCGCCCCAGTAGCGCTGGCGGGAGACCAGCCAGTCGCGGAGGCGGTAGTTGACGGCGGGCCTGCCCCGTCCCTCCGACTCGAGCCAGGCGACAATCTCGTCGTAGGCCTCGCGGTTGTGTTTGCCGTCGAAGCGGCCCGAGCCGGTCATCTGGCCGTCGCCGGCGAAGGGCAGGCCCTGTCCGTCGCGGGCGGTCTCGGGGTCTTCACCTTCGATCACGCGCTTTACCGGCAGGCCGAACTTCTGGGCGAATTCGTAATCGCGACTGTCGTGCCCGGGAACGGCCATGATCGCCCCGGTCCCATACTCCATCAGCACGTAGTCGGCGACGTACATCGGGATCTGCTCGCCGTTGACCGGGTTGACGACGCTACGCCCGAGCGGCACGCCGGTCTTCTCGCGGTCCTCCGCCCCCCGTTCCTCGGCCGACTCGCGCCCGACCCGGTTGACGTACTCGCGCACCGGTTGCTCGGCCGCGGTGCCGGCGACCAGGCGCTCGAGCTCGGGGTGCTCGGGCGCCAGCACGAAGAAGGTGGCGCCGAAGAGGGTGTCGGGACGGGTGGTGAAGACGGGGAAGTCGAGGTCGACCTCCTCGCAGCGGAAGACCACCTGCGCTCCCTCCGAGCGGCCGATCCAGTTGCGCTGCATCGTGATCACGTGCTCGGGCCAGGACTCGAGCGCGTCGAAGTCCTCCAGCAGGCGGTCGGCGTACTCGGTGATGCGGAAGAACCACTGCTCGAGGTCTTTCTGGATCACCTCGGTGCCGCAGCGCTCGCAGCGGCCGTCGACGACCTGCTCGTTGGCCAGCACCGTCGCGTCTTTCGGGCACCAGTTGACCTCCGCCTCTTCCCGGTAGGCGAGGCCCTTCTCGAACAGCTGCAGGAAGATCCACTGGGTCCAGCGGTAGTACTCGGGCGTGTGGGTGGCGAGTTCGCGCGACCAGTCGATCGATATGCCCCACTCGCGGAATTGGCGGCGAAATGACTCGATCGAGCGCTCGGTCGCGACCCGCGGCGGCTCGCCGGTTTTGATCGCGTTGTTCTCCGCCGGCAGGCCGAAGGAGTCGTAGCCCATCGGGTGGATCACCTCGAAGCCGCCGCGGCGGCGGAAGTGGGCGATCGCATCGCCGACCGCGTAGCACTTGAGGTGGCCGACGTGGGGCTCGCCGGAGGGGTAGGGCAGCATCTCCAGCACGTAGGACTTCGGCTTCGCGTCGTCGAAGCCGGGCTGCCCCGGGTTCGCGACCTCCCAGGTCTTCTCCTCGGCCCACACCTGCTGCCACTTGCGCTCGATCGTCTTCGGGTCGTAACCGGCCATCGACCGGCGATCTTACGAGGGGAGGCCGCCAGGGCAGCGGCTGCCTGGCGCGGCTAGAGGAAGACGACGGGGTGATCCACCGGCGAAAGGGCCTGGAGGATGTGGGGCCAAACGTAGACCTCGACCGTCGCCGCGAAGAGCAGCGTCGGGATCGCGAGGAGCACGGTGACGAGGGTGGCGGCGAGCAGCTGGTTCCACTCGCCGCGGCGGCTGGCGATCAGCCAGGCGGCGAGCGGGAGGAAGAGCGCGGTCAGCTCGGGTATCGCGTGCGGGAGGACGCTGATGATCAGCTCGAAGCGGGAGATCTGCAGCTGAGAGGCGATCGTCGAGCCCTGGAAGCCGAGGTAGAGCGCTTGGGTGGAGAGTGAGAAGAGGGTGACGGCGCAGACGAAGAGGATCGCCAACTCGCCCGCCTTGACGTGGATCCAGCGGGAGAGGCCGGTCCGCTGCGCCGCGGCGATCGGCATCGAGGCGCCGGCGATGAACCCGGCGATGCAGGCGGTGCCGTGCAGCGCCAGGACCAGCGAGTTGCGCCAGAGGATCGGCAGCAGGTCGCCCGGCTCGGAGGGTTCGTCGAAGCCGGGCAGGTGGATCGGCGTCAGGTCCGGGGTGAGCAGGCCGGCGACCACCCACACCGCCGCGAGGAGGGTGAGGGCGATCGCGAGGCTGAGCGCGGCCCAGCTCCCCAGCACCCTCCACGGGTGCCGACTCCAGGCCTCGAGGGTGTCCCGCGTGTCCCGCATTCCATGCGAGAACACGTGCTGGTTGGCAACGCTCATCGCCTAGAACATCGGCAGCGACCGGCGCGGCTTTGAGTCAGGTAGCGCCCGGTTCCCGCTCGAACTTCTCGGCGAGCTCGGCCAGCCGCGACAGCGGGACCTTGAGGCCATAGGCGATGCGGCGCACGTTGCCCCAGGTGGGGTTGATCCGGCCGGACTCGATGTGGGAGATCCAGGTCGGGTGGATTTCCGCCCGTTCTCCCAGTGCTTCCTGGCTCAGCTGAGCGCGGTGGCGGAGGGTGCGGATGGCCTTGCCGAGGCCGGGTTGGGGGTCGTCGCGACGCGGCATCTAGCGGAGCGAATTGGCCTGCCCCCGCCAGGTCCATAGAGTTGAAGTCAAGTTGCGAGGGGAAAACCGCGCTATGCGTATTTCGGTATCTCGGATTTCGCCGTCTTGCAGACGAACACAGGGTGCGAGCCCCGGCAAAGGGGACGATTCGGACTGGTGCGCGTAGGCGACTAGAGGTGCACGGAGGAAGCTCGCCGAGACTGCAGCTCTAGCCGCAGAGATGGTGGACAGGCGAGCTCGAAGATCCTCGGCATGGGCTCAAGAGCCTAGCGAATCTCTTCTTCCGGTCCGGGTGCCTCGAGTGGCGAAGTCTTGGCCGCACCAAGGAGACGAACGAACGGCCGGCCGCGCTTCGAGACCAGGACTTCGGTGCCGTGCGCGGCCTGCTCCATGTAGTAGCCGAAGTGGTTGCGGAACTCGTGCGCGCCTACGCTTTCGACGGTCGGCGCAGCTTCGGCTTGAGAAGTGGAGCTGAGGGGATTCGAACCCCTGGCCTTTCGGATGCCATCCGAACGCTCTGCCAGCTGAGCTACAGCCCCGGGAAACTCGTAGTCAGTCGCCCAGTTTAGCGCTGCCCGCTGATTGTTTTTCGTCTCAGCGACACGCAGGTACAACGCTGCCCGGCCGTCGAAGAGCTCAGCAGCCACCAGGTAGCAACGGCCCGTCTCCTCACAATAAACAGCGACAAGATCAACTTCGCTTGCAGCATATTTCGAGTTGACGTAGCCGCGGGTAGGTGAGTGGTACGAGGAGTAGAGACGGACCCGAATCACGCCGTCCCTGCAACTGGCCCACTTGCACTGGACGCGGTAGAGGCTGCCGCCGATCTCCAGAACCAGGTCGTACCGAGCATGCTCGGTCAGGGGCTTGAGGACCTCAAGCCCGCACTTTGCAGCCTCGGCCGCAATCGCCAGCTCAGCGATATTCCCCTTGTGGTTCGGGTTGTGCTCCATCGTCTGTCGGACTATACGTTTCCCTTCGGACATAAAAAAAGAGCCGACTCCTATGCCGCCCGTTGTTCCGGGCCCTGCTCCTCGTCGACGTCGAGGATCAGGTTGTCCGGGGCGGTGTGGCGGACTTTGAAGTCGAGATTGGAGAGCTCTTCGAGTTCGCTCAGCAGGTCGGTCGGCTCGTTGAGCTGCATCGAGAAGGTCGCGCGGCCCTCGGAGAAGCGGTCGACTTTGATCTCGGAGGCGCCGATCTGGCCGACCGCGTCCTCGAAGCCGACCAGCTGGGAGAAGTCGCCGAGCGGGCCGATCTCGAGCTTGACCTCGCCCTCGTAGAGACCCTCGTCGGCCGCGGCGGGCTCCTGCCTGCCCTCGGCCTCCGCCTGCAGGGCGGGCTCCATCTCGGTCAGCTCCTTCACCTTCTTGCTGACCTCGACCGCCTCGCGCAGCGCTTTCATCCGGATCCGGGTCGCCTGTCCACGCGCCTGCGCTTCCACTTCCTCCAGGCGCGAGGTGATCGCGTCGAGGGAGGCGATGCTGCGGTCGTGGCACTCGTTGGCCTCGCGCAGCCGTTCGTTCAGGCAGCGGATCTCGCGCTCGCGCTCCAGCACCATCCCGGTCAGGGAAGTGGTCTCGGACTCGAGCTCAGCCATCGCCGCCCGCTGCGCGTCAGCGCTCAGCTCGAGGCCGAGGATCCGCGCATCCCGCGACGAGATCGCGGCCTCTACTTCGGCGCGGCGATACCCGAGGAACCCCCTCTTGAAACCCATGGACGGGCAACCTAAGCAGCCGGTCGGACGTCAATTTTGTTGCTGGTGGCTATGCGCTGGCGGCGGAGGAGGCTTCCGGAGCGTCGAAGTCGAGCTCGAGGCGCGGCGCCTCGTGCCAGAGATCCTCGAGCGCGTAGCGCTGCCGCGCTTCCGGCGTGAAGACGTGGAGGACGCAGTCGAGGTAGTCGAGGATCGTCCAGCCGGCGTCGCCGCCGCCGTCGACCCCGCCCGGCAGGATGCCGGTCTCGCGCTTCACCCGCAGCCTCACCTCGTCGACGATCGCCTTCGCCTGCCGCTCGCTGCGGGCGGTGCAGATCGCCAGGAAGTCGGTGTAGGCGACCAGCCCGCGCATGTCGAGGACGACCAGGTCCTCGGCTTTTTTCGAGTCCGCGATCGCGGCGAGCTGCCGCGCCAGGCTCTCCGACTGCGCCTCGTTCACCTGTAGATCCCCCTCTCGGCGATGAAATCGGCAACCGCGTCCGGGACGAGATAGCGCAGCGGCCTGCCCTGCTTGGCCCGCTCGCGCACCGCCGAGGAGGAGACGCCGAACTGCGGCATCTCCAGCATCGTCGCCCGCCCCTCGCAGCCGAGGCTGCGCATCGCGGCGGCGACGTCGGCGTCGGATACCCCGGCCCGCCGCGCCACGGCCAGGCTCGCCAGCTCGACCACCCGCTCGGGGTTGCGCCAGCTCTCGAGGCCCACGGCAGCGTCCGCACCCATCACGAACACCAGCCCTCTGTCGCCCCGTTCCTCTGCAAGTGCCTCCAAAGTCTCATACGTGTAGGACGGTCCCTCGCGCTCCACCTCCAGGGCGGAGACGGAGAAGCGCTCGTCGTCGTCGGCGGCGAGCCGGGTCATCTCCATCCGCTCCTCCTTGCCGGGGTCGTCGGCGATCCGCTTGTGCGGCGCCTCGCCGGTCGGGACCAGGACGACCTCCGCCAGGCCGAGCTGCCAGGCCGCCTCCTGGGCGAGCGCGAGATGGCCGAGGTGCGGAGGGTTGAACGCCGACCCCAGCACGCCGATCGCGCCCTCCCCGTGGGTATGGCTACTCACGCACCTGGCCGCTGCCGTGGGCGACGTACTTGAAGGTCGTCAGCTCGCGCATCCCGATCGGGCCGCGAGCGTGCAGCTTCTGGGTCGAGTTGCCGATCTCGGCCCCCATCCCGTACTCGAACCCGTCGGTAAAGCGGGTCGAGGCGTTGACGTAGACGGCGGCGGCGTCGACCCCGGCGACGAACTGCTCCGCGGCCGCCTCGTCGGCGGTGACGATCGCCTCCGAATGACCGGTGCCGTGGCGGTTGACGTGCTCGATCGCGTCCTCGACCGAGTCGACGACGGCGACCGCCATCTTCAGCCCGAGGTACTCGCTGTCCCAGTCCTCGTCGGTCGCGGCGCCGACCGCAACTTCGCCGGCAGCGGCGCGGATGCGCTCGTCGCCGACCAGTTCGACGCCGGCGGCGGCGAGGTCGCCGAGGATCGCCGGCGCCACGCGCTCGGCGACGGCAGCGTCGATCAGCAGGGTCTCGGCCGCGTTGCAGACGCCGGGCCGCTGGACCTTGGCGTTGACGGCGATCCGCCGCGCCATCTCGGGATCGGCCTCGGCGTGGACGTAGACGTGGCAGTTGCCCGCCGCCGCGTACATCACCGGCACCGTCGCCACCGCCTTGATCGCCGCCTTCAAGCCTTCGCCTCCCCGCGGGATCAGCAGGTCGACCAAGCCCTCCTGGGTCGCCAGCTCGGCCAGCTCCTCGTGGCCGCCGCCGCCGAGCGAGAGCACCGCGTCCTCCGGCAGCCCCGCCTCGGCCAGCGCCTCGCGCACGACCGCCGCCAGCGCCGCGTTGGAGCGTTCGGCGTACGAGCTGCCGCGGAGGACGATCGCGTTGCCGCTCTTGATCGTCAGCGCCGCGCAGTCGATCGTCACGTTCGGCCGCGCCTCGTAGACGACGGCGACGACGCCGAGCGGCACCCGCACCTTGCGCAGGTCAAGGCCGCCGGCGAGCGTTTTCCGTTCCAGCTCCTCGCCGACCGGATCGCCGAGATCGCGGACGACGCGCACGCCTTCGGCCATCGCCGCCACCCGCTCCGGGGTCAGTCGCAGCCGGTCGCGCAGCGCCTCGGTCAGCCCGGCGGCGCGCTCATCGGCGAGATCGCCGGCGTTCGCCTCGAGGATCGTCTCCGCCCGCTCCTCGAGCAGGCGCCCAGTCGCCTCCAAGGCGGCGTTCTTCGCCTCGGTCGAGGCGGTCGCGAGGGAGCGCGCCGCGCGCTTGGCCGCGGCGCAGCTCTCGACGACGGTGGTCTCCGTGACTGCCATTCGAAAAGGGTACCGGGGGCTCAGAGCAGCACGAAGCGGTCGCGGTGGACGACCTCGTCGGCGGCGTGCGGCAGCAGCTCCCGCACCTGCTCGCTCTTCATCCCGATCACCCGCTGCAGCTCGCGCGCCGAGTAGTTGCTGATGCCTTTGCCGATCGTCTCACCGTCGCTGCCGACGTCGATCGCATCGCCGGGCTCGAAGTTTCCCTCGACAGCGGCGATCCCGACCGGCAGCAGGCTGGAGCCCCGCTCGCGCAGGACTCGGGCGGCGCCGGCGTCGACGATCAGCCGGCCGCGGGCCGGCTTCGCGTATTTGAGCCAGAGCTTGAAGCTGGAGGTCTTTCCCTCTCCCGGCGCGAAGCGGGTGCCGCAGGGCTCGCCCGCGGAGGCGGAGAGCAGGGTCCCCTGCTTCGTCCCGTTGCAGATCACCGCCGGGATCCCCGCCTCGCTCGCCATCTCCGCCGCCGCCACCTTGCTGCGCATACCGCCGGAGCCGAAGACCGAGGTGCGGTCGCCGATCTCCAGCCCCTCGAGCTGGGAGAAGTCGCTCACCTCCCCGATCAGTTCGGCGTCCGGCTCGGTGCGCGGGTCGCCGGAGAGGAGGCCGTCGACGTTGGTCAGCAGCACCAACAGCCGCGCATCGAGCAGCAGCGCCACCTGGGCGGCGAGGAAGTCGTTGTCGCCGAAGCTGATCTCGTCGGTGGCGGTGGTGTCGTTCTCGTTCACCACCGGCACCACCCCCCAGGCGATCAGACGCTGCAGCGTCTGCCGCGCGTTCAGGTAGTTGGTGCGGGCAGCGATGTCGGCGGCGGTCAGCAGCACCTGCGCCGCCCGGGTCCCGCCCTTCGCCAGGCGGCTCTCGTAAGCGCGGAAGAGGTCGCCCTGGCCGACGGCGGAGGCGGCCTGCAGCTCGTCCATCGCCTTCGGGCGGGCCGGCAGCTCCATCAGCCGCATCCCCCGCGCGATCGCGCCGGAGGTGACCATCACCACCCGCTCTCCCCCCCGCTCCAGCTCGCTCACCTGCGCGCAGACGGAGTCGAGCACGTCGGCGCGCAGCTCGCCGTCGTCGGCGGCGACGATCGAAGACCCGAGCTTGATTACCACGGTCACGTCGGGGAAAGTAGCCCAGATGGGCGAAGCGATCGGGTGGGGAACGCTGGCGGCAAGCTCGCTCGTCATCGGCGCCCTGCTCAGCTTCGGCCGCCAGTGGCCGCAGCGCCAGGTCGGCTACGTGCTTTCCTTCGGCGCCGGGGCGCTGATCAGCGCCGTCAGCTTCGAGCTCGCCGCCGAGGGGATCGCGGTCGGCGGCGCCGACCTCACCGGCATCGGCCTGGCGGTCGGGGCGCTCACCTACTTCTTCCTCGACGGCTTGATCGCCCGGCGCAGCGCCACCGGGCGCGGCCGGCAGGGCCGTTCGGAAGGTTCGAGCAGCGGCACCGCGCTGGCCCTCGGCGCCTTCCTCGACGGCATTCCCGAGCAGATGGTGCTGGGGATCAACATCGCCGCCGGCGCCGGCGTCGGCGTCTCGCTGCTGGTCGCGATCTTCGTCTCCAACCTGCCGGAGTCGCTCGGCTCGGCAAGCGACATGCGCAAAGCGGGCCGCTCCCGGGAGGCGATCCTGCGGCTGTGGGTGCTGGTGGCGGCGATCTGCGCGGTCGCCTCCGTCGTCGGCTATCTGGTGGCCGATGCGGTCTCCGGCGACGCCAAGGCGGCGATCGACGGCTTCGCCGCCGGCGCCCTGCTGGTGATGCTGATCGACTCGATGATCCCCGACGCGCGCGAAGACGCCGGCCGCGGCGCCGGGCTCGTGACGGTGCTCGGCTTCGCCGTCGCTGCCGGCCTCTCCAGCCTCAGCTAGGGAAACAGTTCGAACTCGTGCTCGCCGATCCGGACGTCGTCGCCGGGTTCGAAGCCGGCACGGTTGAGGGCGGCGATGACGCCGATCTCGTGCAGCCGCTGCTCCAGGTAGGCGAGCGCTTCCTCGTTTTTGGTGTCATGGCGCTCGAACAGCACCTCGACGCCGCGGCCGAGGACGCGGAAGGCGCCATCGTCTTCTCGCTCGACCCAGTAGCCGCCCTCGCCGGCGGGCCGGTAGACCCGGTGCTCGGCCTCGAACTCCTGATCGATCTCGGGCGCCGCTGACGCGGCGGCCGGAACGATCTCGGGCAGCTCGGCGAGGATCCGCTGGCGCAGTTCGTCGAGTCCCTCCCCGGTAGCCGAGGAGACCGCCATCACGCCAAGCGCCTCCCCACCCAGGCGATCTGCCCATTCCCGCACTGCCGCCTCGACGTCCTCGGCCGGCAGCAGGTCACGTTTACTTAGAACCACCAGCTCAGGCAGGCGCTCGAGACCGGCGCCGTGGGCGGCCAGCTCGCCCCGCACCGTCTCGTAATCGGCGACCGGATCGCCTTCGGTCGGCGCGATATCGACGAGGTGGACGAGCATCGAACAGCGCTCGACGTGGGCGAGGAACTCGTGACCGAGACCCGCTCCTTCCGCCGCGCCTTCGATCAACCCGGGGATGTCGGCGACGACGGCCTGGCGGTCCTCGCCTTCGATCGTCCCCAGGACCGGCGAAAGCGTCGTGAACGGGTAGTCGGCCACCTTCGGCGCCGCCCGGGTCAGCCGGCCCAGCAGCGAGGACTTGCCCGCGTTCGGCAGCCCCACCAGCCCCACGTCCGCAAGCAGTTTCAGCCGTAGCTCGATCCAGTCGGCCTCGCCGGAGCTGCCTTTCTCCGCAAACCGCGGCGCCTGCCGGGTCGAGGTGGTGAAGCGCCGGTTCCCGTGCCCGCCACGTCCGCCGTGGGCGACCACCGCCCGCTGCCCCGGCGTCACCAGGTCGATCTGGCTGCCATCGACCGCGGTCGCCTGGGTACCGGGGGGAACTGGAATCTCGCGATCCTCCCCCCGTCCTCCCTGGCGATTCGACCCTTCCCCGTGCCGCCCCCGCTGCGCCCGGAAGTGCTTGCTCCCCTTCAGTGCCCCGAGGTCCCGCTTCGACGGGTCACAGACGAGCACGACGTCGCCGCCGTGCCCCCCGTCACCGCCGTCCGGGCCGCCTCGCGGCACGTGAGCCTCGCGGCGGAACGAGATCGACCCGTCACCGCCGCCACCGCCCTCGACCCAGATTTTCGCCTTGTCGAACATCAGCCTTCGGTGAATTGTGGCCCCTATAGGGGCCTTAACTCACCAAACGCTCGGCGTGACAGCTAGTCCGCGAGGACGCTGATGGTGCGGCCCTTGCGGGACGGCTTGAAGTCGACCACGCCTTCGCGGGTGGCGAAGATCGTGTGGTCGCGGCCGATGCCGACACCGTCGCCGGGCCAGAAGCGGGTGCCGCGCTGGCGGACGATGATCTCGCCGCCGCTCACGCGCTGGCCGGCGAAGACCTTGACCCCGAGCATGTTGGGGTTGGATTCGCGGCCGTTGCGGCTGGAGCCGAGACCTTTCTTATGAGCCATCGGATCCCTCCTCTTTTTCGGCTTTGGTGGGGGCCGGTTTGCGGCTCAGCATTTTCAGCTCGGTCACCTCGAGTTTGGTCAACTCGGAGCGGTGACCGGCGCGCCGCCGGTAGCCCTTCTTCGCCTTGTATTTGAAGACTTTGATCTTCTTGCCGCGGACGTGCTCGGCGACGGTCGCCTCGACTTTGACCTTCTCCAGGTCAGCGCCGGCGGCAAGGACGTCGTCGTCGCGGAACATCACCGGACGCAGGTGGACTTTGTCCCCCTCCTTGACGTCGAGACGGTCGACGAGCAGGGAGGTCCCTTCCTCGACTTTGTACTGCTTGCCACCACTTTCGACTACCGCGTACATGCTCAATCCTGTCCGTTGCTGCCTTGTTTGGCGCGCGAACGCCCTCGGCCACCACGGCGACCGCGACTGCGTTTGCGCGAAGGAGCGCCGGATTCTAGCTCGGACCCGTTTTCGCCGCTCGCTCCGGATCCGTTGGGCGAATCCCCGCCCAGCAGCGAGGCGATCGCCGAGGAGCGCTCGACCTCGTCGATCCGCACCATCTTGCGCTCGCCGACGAAGGGCCCGCCGCCGGTGACGCTGACGATGTAGGAATCGATCCGGGCGACCGCGTCGGCGTCGTTGTACATGTGCGGCTCGTCGATGTCGACCAGAACCTCCTCGCCGACCTTGAACGGCAGCGCCCGCTCCTCGATCGCCTCGCGGCTGCCCTGCTCGATCACGATGAAGGTGTCGATCGAGAGCGCGTCGCCGCCCTCGAAGTGGAACCGCTTGCCGGTCTCCTGCTCGAGCTCGGCCAGGCCGCTGTCCTCGTCGGTCAGCTCGTGGGCGACCTTGGGGTTGACGCGGATCAGGAAGGCCTCGCTGTCGCCGTTCTCGGCGGCGATGTCGCGCATCTTCCGCAGTCCCTCCAGGGCCACCGTCTCGGCCGAGAGGACCACCCCCTCCCCCGCGCAGGTCGGGCAGGGCTCGGTGAGGATCTCCCGCACCCCGTCGGTGACGTTCTGCCGGGTCATCTCGACCAGGCCGAGCGGAGAGACCTCGACCACGTAGCTCTTCGACTTGTCGGCGTCGAGGGCTTTGCGCATCGTCTTCAGGACCTTGTCGCGGTTGCTCGCCCGGGCCATGTCGATGAAGTCGATGACGATGATGCCGCCGATGTCGCGCAGCCGCAGCTGCCGCACCGCCTCCTCGGCCGCCTCGGTGTTGACTTTGGTGATCGTCTCCTCGAGCCCGCCTTTGCCGCGGCCGGTGAAGGAGCCGCTGTTGACGTCGACCACGGTCAACGCCTCGGCGTAGTCGATGATCAGGTAGCCGCCCGAGGGCAGGTCGACCCGCCGGTTGAGGGTCGACTCGATCTCCTCGTCGACCTTCCATTTCTCCAGCAGCGGCTTCTTGCCCTCGTAGAGTTCGACGCCGTCGACCAGCTCGGGAGCGGTGCGCTGGAAGAAGTTCGTCACCCGCTCGAACTGCTTCGGCGAGTCGATGATCGCCTTCTCGAACTCGCTGAGGAAGACGTCGCGCAGGACGCGGATCGAGAGATCGGCCTCCTGGAAGACCAGCGACGGGGCCTTCGTCGACTCGGACCGTCGCTCCAGCACTTCGTTCAGCTTCTCCAGGTATTTGATCTCGCGGACGAAGTCCGATTTCTTGGCGCCGTGGGCGGCGGTGCGGACGATCAGCCCGCCCGGCCCCTTGTAGGTGCGGTCGACCATCTTCCGCAGGCGGTCGCGCTCTTTGTCGGCGAGCCGGCGGGAGACGCCGACGCCGCTCCCCTTCGGGGCGAAGACGAGGTAGCGGCCGGCGATCGAGACGTTCATCGAGAGCCGCGCGCCCTTGCTCTTCAGCGGGTCCTTGACGACCTGGACCAGGATCTCCTGGCCGGGCTTGATCAGCTCGTTGATGCGGCGGCCGCCGCCACGCCCGCGGCGCGGGGCCTGCTCACCGTCGGCGGTGAGGATCTCGTCGACGTGGAGGAAGCCGTTGCGCTCGAGCCCGATGTCGACGAAGGCGGCCTCCATCCCGGGCAGGACGTTGTCGACCTTGCCCTTGTAGATGTTGCCGACGATCGATCGCCGGCCCCGCCGCTCGATGTAGAGCTCGGCGACGTTGCTCTTGCCGCCTTTCTGCTTTGCCTCGAGGACGGCCACACGGGTCTCGCCGCGCTCGGCGGAGACCAGAATCGTTTTCTTCATTTGTTGTTCAGCTCAGTTCAAGTAGGTACGCAATGCCGGACCTCTTTCCAGAGATCACCAGGCGAACCTTCCCCTCTGACTGAGATGCGCTTGGACGTTGATGCTCTGAAGAACTCCGATCGCCAGGAAAGTAGCGAGCACGGAGGACCCTCCGTAGCTCATCAACGGCAGGGGGATCCCGGTGATCGGCATGATCCCCAGGTTCATCCCCACGTTGACGAAGGTCTGGAACAGCAGCGAGACGGCGATGCCGCCCGCTACCAGGGTCCCGTAGGAGTTCTTCGAGAGCGTCGTTATCCGCAGCGCCCGCCAGAAGAGCAGGGCGTAAAGGGATAGGACGAACGCGGCGCCCATGAACCCGTAGCGCTCACCGATCACCGCGAAGATGAAGTCGGTGTGCCGCTCGGGAACGAAGTCGAGCCGCGTCTGGGTGGCTTTGTCGCCACGGCCGGAAAACTGCCCGGAGCCGAAGGCGATCACTGATTGGTTCTGCTGGTACCCCGCCCCTGCCTCGTGCTCATGGGGTTGGAGGAACGACGTCAGCCGTTCCTCCTGGTAGCCGTGGAGGATCGGGGTTCCGGCCATCGGAGCGATGACCAGCACCAGCGCGATGATTCCAGCGATGCCGCCGCCGATGACCGCGAAGTGCGTCCAGGGGACGCCTCCGAAGTACATGACGGCGAGGGTGGCGACCACGAACACCATCGAGGTGCCGAGGTCGGGCTGCAGGAAGACGAGCGCAGCCGGTGCCAGGCCGAGGAACAGGTAGCGCACGGTCCGCTGGACCGGCGAACCTCGCCTGGCGCCATCGATCACGAACCCGGCAAGCGCAAGCACGAGCAGGAGCTTGCCGAGCTCCGATGGCTGGAAACTGAAGAAGGGAAGTTCGAAGGAGCGGCGCGAGCCGCGGGCGGCGAACCCGAAGACGAAGACCAGCGAGACGCTGGCGCAGAGGAAGGTGTAGATGCCGACCCGCAGCTCGCGGAAGCGCGAGTAGTCGATCCGGGTCAGCGCCAGCATCCCGACGATCCCGAGCATCGCGTAGATCGCCTGCCGGTCGAGGTAGTAGTGGGGGCTGCCGGGGACGTCGTTCTGCGTCGCCTCGCCGAGGGTGAAGATGCTGAAGGCGACGAGAGCGACCGCGGCGATCGTCAGCGGCCAGTCCATGTGGGCGAGGCCGAGACGCTCGCCGATGCCGATGTGGACCGCGAAGGGCTCGGGACGGGCTTGTCTGGTTTTGGTCGCGTACATCATTCGGCGCCACCGCCGCTCGAGACCGCCGCAGCCTGCTTGTCGTAGAACGCTTCGAGGATGTCGAGCACGACGGGGGCCGCGGATTCGGCTCCGAAGCCGCCTTCCTCGACGGTGGCAACAGTCACGATACGCGGGTCAGGGTACGGAGAGAGCGCCGCGAACCAGGATTGGTCGCCGTGGCCGGGCCGTTCGGCCGTTCCGGTCTTGCCGGCGATCGGGATCGGGAAGCCCTGGAACACGGGGGTCGACGTGCCGCCGGGGGCGCTCGCCGCGCCGTGGAGCCCCTCGAGGATCGCGGTGCGCGTCTCGGGCGAGATCTTGATCCGGCGCGCTGTCGGCGCG
>DASULV010000080.1:0-4587 GCA_036277955.1 Solirubrobacterales bacterium
CCTGTCGCCGCAGGGGACCCACCATCTCCTGAACTACCAGGAGATGGTCCCCCCTACGACGCCACCCGTGCGAGGGGCGTAGACTGATTGACGAGTCAATCAACCGTATGGATACCCAGATCACCCCTACGGATCAGGCGCATCTCCAGCGCGCTCTGGAGCTGGCGGAGTACGGGCGGGGGCGGGTCAGCCCGAATCCCTTGGTTGGCGCCCTGATCGTCCGCGACGGCCGAGTCATCGGCGAGGGGTTTCATGCCGAACTGGGCGATCTGCACGCGGAGCGAGCCGCCTTGGCCGACTGTCAGGAGCGCGGGGAGGAGCCGGCGGGGGCGACGATGTACGTGACGCTGGAGCCATGTGCGCACGAGGGGCGGCAGCCGCCGTGCGTGGAGGCGATCCTCGAGGCGGGGATCGGCCGCGTCGTCGTCGCCTCGGATGACCCCAGCGAGAAGGCGGCCGGTCGCGGTCCCGGCATCCTCCGCGACGGCGGCGTCGAGGTCGCTTTCGCCACCGGCGCCGAGGCCACCGCCGCCCGCCGCCTCAACCAGCCCTTCCGCAAACACGCCCGCACCGGCCTCCCCCTGGTCGTCCTGAAGATGGCGATGTCCCTCGACGGCCAAACCACCACCGTCCCAGGCGACTCGCCCTGGATCTCCGGCCCCAAGAGCCGCGAGCTGGTCCACCTATGGCGCGCCGAATCCGACGCGATCGCCGTAGGCATCGGCACCGCCCTAACCGACGACCCCCTGCTCACGGCGCGCCCGGCCACCGACGGGACGAAAACCGGATACGTAGAGCGGAAATCGTCCCGGCAGCCCCTCCGAGTCATCTTCGACTCCCAAGCCCGCCTGCCACTGGATTCCCAGCTCCTCCAAACCCTCGACCAGGCCCCGGTTCTCGTCGTAGCCGCCTCCGACGCCCCGAGCGACCGCATCTCCGCCCTCAAAGACGCAGGCGCCGAGATCCTCCTCGCCAACGGCCTCGAACCCGCCCTCCGCGAACTAGGCGCCCGCAGCATCACGAGCCTCTTCCTCGAGGGCGGCAAGACCCTAGCCACCTCGTTCCTCTCCGCAGACCTGATCGACGAATCCCGTACCTTCATCGCCCCAGTGCTTCTAGGCCGTCAACCATCTCCGCCCCGACGCGTGGGTGACGTCGTAGGGGGGACCATCCCCTGCGCAGTTGCAGGGGATGGTGGGTCCCCTGCGGCGGCAGGACCCGCGCGCCTACCCGCCCAAGAGTCGTCAGCCGAGACCATCGGCGACGACGTCCTCATCACCGCCCGCTACAAGGAGTGGTGAAATGTTCACCGGCCTCATAGAAGACCTGGGCACCGTGGAAGCCGTCGAACGCGGCGAAGACGGCGCCCGTCTCCGCATCTCGACCTCGCTCGCCTCCGAGGTCGCCGAGGGCGATTCCGTCGCCGTCAACGGCTGCTGCCTCACGGCAACCGCGGTAGGCCCCGCCGGCTTCGAGACCGAGGCGATGAACCAGACGCTGGATGTCACCGCGCTCGGCTCAGTCGACGAGGGCAGCCGCGTCAACCTCGAGCTGGCGATGAAGGCCGGCGACCGCCTCGGCGGCCACATCGTCCAGGGCCACGTCGACGGGGTCGGCACGGTCGCCTCGGTAGAGGACGACGGCTTCGCCCGGCGCATCCGCGTCGAGCTCCCGCCCGAGCTCCTGCGCTACGTCGTCGACAAGGGCTCGATCACGCTCGACGGGGTCAGCCTCACGGTCGCCGATTTGGGCGATTCTTGGGCTGAGGTTTCCCTCATCCCTGAGACCCTGGAGCGGACGAACCTCACCGAAGCCGCAGCAGGAAGCAGGTTGAATGTCGAGTGCGACGTCGTCGCGAAGTACGTGGAGCGATTGGTGGCACCATTCGCCGGAAAGGAGCAGGCGTGAGCCAGATGACTGAGACCAGAGGACAAGAGAGCACGGAGACGGAGAAGAGCCCGTTCGCTTCGATCGAGGAGGCGATCGAGGAGATCCGCGCCGGCCGCATGGTCGTCGTCTGCGACGGCGAAGATCGCGAGAACGAGGGTGACCTGGTGATGGCGGCGCAGTTCGCGACGCCGGAGGCGATCAACTTCATGGCCAAGGAGGCGCGCGGGCTGATCTGCCTGGCGCTGACCGCGAAGCGCTGCGAACGGCTTGGGCTGAACCTGATGACGGCGAAGAACGAGGCGCCGCTGGAGACCGCCTTCACGGTCTCGATCGAGGCAGCCGGCGGCGTCAGCACCGGCATCTCCGCCCACGACCGCGCCCACACGATTCAGGTTGCGATCGACCCCGAATCCGGACCGCGCGACATCGTCGTCCCCGGCCACATGTTCCCGCTGCGGGCCAAGGAGGGCGGCGTGCTGGAGCGCACCGGCCACACCGAGGCGAGCGTCGACCTCTCCCGCCTCGCCGGCCTCACTCCTGCCGGGGTGATCTGCGAGGTGATGAACGACGACGGGACGATGGCCCGGGTCCCCGACCTGATCCCGTACTGCGAGAAGCACGGCTTGAAGATGATCACCGTCGCCGACCTGATCGCCTACCGGCGGCGGACCGAGAAGCTGGTCGAACGGGTGGTCGACACCGCGCTGCCGACCTCCTTCGGCGACTTCACCGCCGTCGGCTACCGCTCCCTGGTTGACGACAAACACCACGTGGCGATGGTCAAAGGCGAGGTCGACGGGGCCGAGGACGTGCTCGTCCGCGTCCACAGCGAGTGCCTCACCGGCGACGTCTTCCACAGCATGCGCTGCGACTGCGGGGAACAGCTGGAAGCGGCGCTCTCGATGATCGAGCGCGAGGGCCGCGGCGTCCTCCTCTACCTCTCGCAGGAGGGGCGCGGGATCGGCCTGCTGAACAAGCTGCGCGCCTACAAGCTGCAGGAGGAAGGCGCCGACACCGTCGAGGCCAACCTCAAACTCGGCCTGCCCGCCGACCTGCGCGACTACGGGATCGGGGCGCAGATCCTCGGCGACCTCGGCCTGACCAGCATCCGCATCCTCACCAACAACCCGAAAAAGATCGTCGGCCTCGAGGGCTACGGCCTCTCGGTCACCGAGCAGGTGCCGATCGAATCGGTCCCCAACACCCACAACGAGGCCTACCTGCGGACGAAGCGGGAGAAGATGGGCCACTCGCTGCACCACCAGGGGCTGGCCCTCGACGAGGAGATGATCCACGACGAGGAGGAACGCGACGCCCGCGCCGGCGGCGCCCAGGACGGCAATGGCTGAAGCCGGGGCGTTCCTGGAGGAGTTCAGCGAGGAGGAGCGGGGGAACCTCGCCCCTCTGCACTTCGGCGTCTGCGTCGGCCGCTTCTACGAGGACTTGGCGCAGCGGCTGCTGAGCGGGGCGCGGCAGGGCTTCGAGCTGGCGGGCGTCTCGCTCGATTCCGTCACCGAGGTCTCCGTTCCGGGCGCCTACGAGCTCCCCTTCGCCGCCAAGCAGTTCGCCGAGAACGGATACGCGGGCGTCGCCTGCCTCGGCGTCGTCATCCGCGGCGAGACCGACCACTACGACTTCGTCTGCGCCGAGGCCGCCCGCGGCATCCAGCAGGTCCAGTTGGAGACCGGCGTCCCCTGCGCCTTCGGCGTCATCACCTGCGACAACATGGACCAAGCGCTGGCCCGCTCCGGCGGCGACAAGCGCGACCAGGGCCGCAACGCCGCCCTCACCATCGCCCGCATGGCCCTGCTCAAGCGCCAGATCGGCTGACTCCGGTACCATCCTCGCTCCTTATGGCCAAGGTATGCCACAGCTGCGGCAAGGGACCCGCGTTCGGCCAGTCCCGAAGCCACTCGATGGTCGCCACCAAGCGCCGCTTCGACCCGAACCTCCAAAAGGTCCGGATCCAAGAGAACGGCCGCCCCCTGCGCGCCTACGTGTGCACCCGCTGCCTCAAGGCCGGCAAGGTCACCAAGAGCGCCTAACACTCCCCATAGCCGCTTAGAGCGACAACAGCAGCATGTAAGGGGGGCGAGTCGAGAGGCCCTGTCGACTTTGTTCGGATATGCCGAACAAAAGCGACACGGTCGACGGCGCGATGGCTCGCCTGGCGGCGCGACAGCACGGAGTCGTGACCGCGAAGCAACTCGCGGAGGTGGGACTAGGGCGCTCCGCGATTTCGGAACGCACTCGCAGCGGGCGACTCCACCGCCTCCACCGCGGCGTTTATGCGGTAGGTCATCGCGCCCCTGATTGGCACGAGCGTTGGATGGCCGCGGTACTTGCATGTGGAGAAGGGGCTGTATTGAGCCACCATTCCGCGGCCGCTCTCTGGAAGCTGCTCAAGCCGATCGAAGGCCCCGTCCACGTCTCGGTCCCATCTGCCTCGGGCTGCCGCTCCCGCCGTGGATCCACCTCCACCGCTGTCCCTCCCTCTTCACGCCCGCAGAGCCGTCTCCCTCGCCCTCCTACCTAGATCAAGAAGGAGGGCGAGGGAGACGGCTCACCACCTACCGAGATCGAATACCCGTAACCACCATCCAACGCACCATCGACGATCTCGAAGACACCGTCCCTTCGTACCTCCTGCGCCGCGCACGCCGCCAAGCGGAGCTGATGAACGTGCGCCTAAAGGAC
>DASULV010000081.1:0-7729 GCA_036277955.1 Solirubrobacterales bacterium
CAGCGCCTCGACCCGCTCGCGCAGCTGGACCAGCGTGTAGCGCTTGTCGGACTGCTGGATGATCCCGGTGATCAGCTCGCCGACCCGGTCCTGGTACTCGTCGTACATCATCTGCCGCTCGGCCTCGCGGATCCGCTGCAGAATCACCTGCTTGGCGGTCTGGGCGGCGATCCGGCCGAAGTCCTCGGGGGTGACGTCGCGGGTGTCGATCTGGTCCTCGTAGGGGGCGATCATCTCCGGGTCGAGCTCGGGGTCCTCCGGCTCTTTCATTTCACCGGTCTCGGGATCGACTTCGGGCTCCTCCTGCTGCTCGGCGGCTTCGGCCAGCAGCTTCTCCTCCAGCTCGGGAGGCAGGATCAGTTCGAAGACGCGGAAGTCGCCGGTTTCGTGATCGAGGTCGACCCGCGCGTATTTGGCGGCGCCGGGAGTCTTCTTGTAAGCGGAGAGGAGGGCGTCCTCGAGGGCGTCCATCAGCCGGTCGGCCGAGATCCCCTTCTCCTGCTCGAGCGCTTTGACTGCGTCGACGATCTCTTTACTCACTGAAGCGACTCCTTGGTCTCGGAACTGGTGGCTTTGCGGCGGTCTCTGTACTTGGGACCCGGCGAGGACACCTCGAGCGAATAATCGACCAGCAGGTGCTTCAGGTGCTTGGTGACTCGTTCGCAGAGGGCGAGGTCAACTCCATCGGGGTGATCGATGAAGAGGCGCAGCCCGTCGGTCCTCGGTTTCTCGAGGGCGACCAGGTCGATGCCTGGGTCAAGCTCGGTGAGCTGCTGCTGAATTTCTTGCTCGCTGGGGTCGGCCATGCTTGGGGTGGTGCGCTGCTCTTGGGGTCTTTTTTCGGGTCTGGGCGTAAAAAAAGTGGGCCAGGCCCACTCCTCGACACCGCATAGGGACAGAAAAGCTTGCGACCAGTATAGCCCGCTTAGTGCGTGGGCCTGCGGGATTTTTCGCGCAGGCGGTCGACCTCCTGCAGGATCGCTTCGGCGATCTCGTCCTTGGAGGCGATCGGAACGTCGGTCTCGCTCTCCTTGCCGATCAGCGTCACCGCGTTGCGCTCGCTCTCGAAGCCGATCTCGCGGTCGGAGACGTCGTTGAAGACGATCAGGTCGGCGCCCTTGCGCTCGAGCTTGCCGCGAGCGCGCTCCACCGCCTCCTCCCTGCTGGCGCCCGCTTCGGCGGCGAAGCCGACGATCGTCTGCTCCTCCGTGCGCTGAGAACTGAGCGAGGCGAGGATGTCCTCGGTCGGCTCAAGCGAGAGGTCGAGCGAATCCGAGCGTTGCAGCTTGCCAGCGGTCGGATCGGCGGCGCGGAAGTCGGCTGGAGCCGCGGCCATCAGCAGGACGTGCGCTTGAGGGAACTCCTCGGTCGCGGCGCGGGCGAGGTCGGCCGTCGTCTCGACGTCGAGCCGTCGCACCCCCGGCGGCGCCGGCAGCGCCACGTTGGCGGCGATCAGGGTCACCTCCGCCCCGCGCTTCGCCGCCGCCGCGGCCAGGGCGATCCCCATCCGGCCGCTGGAGCGGTTGCCGATGAAGCGGACCGTGTCGATCGGCTCGCGGGTGCCGCCGGCGGTGACGAGGACGCGGAGACCGTCCCAGGGCCGGTCCCCGCCCGGTAGCGACGCCTCGACCCGCGCCAGCAGCAGCTCGGGGTCGGGTAGGCGCCCGCGGCCGTACTCGCCGCGGGAGGCGAGCTTGCCCTCCTCGGGCTCGATCACCTCGACCCCGCGCTCGCGCAGGGTCGCCAGGTTCGCTTGCGTTGCCGCATCGGCGTACATGCGGTCGTTCATCGCCGGCGCGACCAGGCGCGGCGCCGTGCAGGCGAGGAAGGAGGTGGTCAGCATCGAGTCGGCGCTGCCGCTTGCCAGCTTCGCGATCGTGTTGGCCGAGGCCGGCGCCACGATGTAGGCGTCGCAGCGCCCGGCCAGCTCGAGATGGCCGATCGGGTCATGGGAGACCGCCTCTTCGCCGGGGAAGGCGCCCCGCAGTGGGTCGCGTTCGAACTCGTTCACAAGGACGGGCGCTCCGACGATTCCCTCGAAGGAGGAGGCGCCGACGAAACGGGTCGCCGTCTCGGTCATCAGCACCCGCACGCCGTGCCCGGCCAGCGTCGCCAGCCGGGCCAGCTCCAAGGCCTTGTAAGCGGCGATGCCGCCGCTGACGCCGAGAAGTATTCGGGCCATGCCCCGGTTTTAAAGCACGCCCGCTACGCAGGCGGCCCCGAACCTAGGCGCGGTACTCGTATTTCAGCTTGCCCTCGGCGAGCTCTTCGAGCGACATCGAGAGGTAATTCCTCTCGGCATTCGTCTCGACCATCGGCGGCGGGTACTCCCCGAAGCCGCCCTCACCAAGGTTGTGGAAGTAGCTGTTGATCTGCCGAGCCCGCTTCGCCGCGACAACGACAGCGGCGTAATGCGAATCGGCGTGGTCCAGAAGCTTGTCTACACGTGGCTTAATCATCGGCGGCGGAGTCTAGAGGATCAGCCCGCCGGCGCCAGACCCAGCTCGGAGCGAACCACCCGAACCAGCTCGTCGGCGGCTCTGGTGACGTCGTCGTTGACGATCTGGTGGTCGAAGTCGTCTTGGGCGGCCAGCTCTTGTTCGGCGACTTTGAGGCGCTCGTCGATCGCCTCGGTGGAGTCGGTGCCGCGGCCGATCAGGCGTTCGCGTAAGACGGCTGGGTCCGGTGGGGCGATGAAGATCTGGACGGAGGCGAGGTCGGTGGCGCGCACCTGCTGGGCTCCCTGGACCTCGATCTCGAGGACGACCGAGCGGCCGTGCTCGAGACAGCGCTCGACCTCGCTGCGCAGCGTCCCGTAGCGGTTGCCGCTGTAGGTGGCGAACTCGAGGAAGTCGTTTTCCTCTTTGCGCTGCTCGAACTGCTCCGGCGTGAGGAAGTGGTAATCCCGCCCGTCGACCTCCCCCTCGCGCGGCGCCCGCGTCGTCGCCGAGACCGAGAGCTCGAGATCGGGCACGCGCTGCAGGAGCTCGCGGATCAGCGTTCCCTTGCCAACTCCCGAAGGGCCGGTGATGACGAAGACTTTGGCCATGCGGGCCGGGATACTGACCGCTGCGGCGGTCGGTAATTAGCGACGGAGCTGAGAGATCAGCTCTGCGCGCTGGCGCTCGGAGAGGCCGCCGATCGTCTTCGACGGCGAGATCCGGCACTGGTTGAGGATCCGGTTCGTCTTCACCCGGCCGTACTTGGGGACGGCGAGGAGCATGTCGAAGACCTTCGCCGTCTGCACGTACTCGGGTGGGTCGAGCAGGATCGTCTGGATGCTTGCCCGGTTGGCCTTCAAATCCTTCTTCAGCTTCGCCCGCGCGGTGCGGATGTCGTTGGCTCGCTTGAGGGCCTCCATTCGCTGATCGAGCGAACGCTCCGGGGCCGCGAGCGAGGATTTGACTGGAGGGGCAGTCATGTGCGCGGCGAGTATAGCCGCGGCTTGGGGGCGTGCAAGGTGACAACGTCAAATTGCCCCAAAATTCGTGTGAACCTCTAGTCGAGGTCGATGGTCTACAGGCGCGACGGCGCCGCATACACCCCGGTTTCCAGCTCATTTGCGATACGCGACCCGGCCCGCGGGTCGCGGAAACTCTCGGTTCCTACTGCCACCAGGGTCGCACCGGCGGTAAGAAATTCCGCCGCGTCGGCTCCGCAGGAGATTCCGCCCATACCAATTGCGGGGATCTCGGTCACGGCGGCGACCGCGCGCAGCTGCTGCAGCGCGATCGGCCGCACCGCCGGCCCCGAGAGGCCGCCGTGGCCCGCCGCCAGGGCCGGTGCCCGCGCCACCGGATCGATCGCGCTCGCCTTCAGCGTGTTGATCAGTGAGACCGCATCGGCACCGCCGGCTTCGGCGGCGACCGCCACCGCCTCGGGGGCGGCGACGTTCGGCGTCAGCTTCACGATCAAGGGCTTCCCGGTCAGCGGCCGCAGCACCTCCAGAAGCGCCTCGGTTTCGCTCGGCTGCTCCCCCACGATCAGCCCGGAGTGGACGTTGGGGCAGCTGACGTTCAGCTCGATCGCCGCCACCTCATCCCGCGCCTCGACCGCCGCCACCAGCCGGCTGAACTCCTCGCGGTTGGTCGCCATTACCGAGACGATCAGCGGCACCGCCAACTCCGCCAGCCGCGGCAGGTCCTCCGCCAGGAATCCCTCCAGGCCCTTGTTCGGCAACCCGATCGAGTTGAGCATCCCCGCCGGCGTCTCCCAGATCCGCCGCGGCTCGTTCCCGGCCCGCGGCTCGGGAGTGATCGTCTTCGAGACGAAGGCCGAGAAGGGGAACTCCTCCAGCACCGCCTCGCCGAAGACCTTGCGGGCGGCGATCGCGTCGTAGGTCCCGGAGGCATTGATCACCGGATGCTCCAGCTGGATCCCGCAGAAGTCAGGCATGCGCCACCTCGGCGACCGAGTCCCCTCGCAGTACCGGCCCCTCGACGCAGAGCCGCAGGTATCCGCCGTCCACCTTCGGCACCGCACAGCCGAAACAGGCGCCGAAGCCGCAGGCCATCGGTGACTCCATCGCCAGCTCGCAGGCGACGCCGTGCTCAGAGCAGAGGGCACGAACCGCCTCCAGCATCGCCGGCGGGCCACAGCTGTAGACGACAGCCGAGGTCGCGTCGTCGCCGGCGAGCATCGTCGCGAGCAGATCGGTGACGTAGCCCTGGTGACCAGCGTGGCCGTCCTCGCTGGCGAGGCGGACGTCGGGGCAGAGGGTGCCGCCGGCGCAGAAGAGCTCGTCGAGGCCGCCGGAATGCTCCTGGTTGCGGAAGCCGAGGAGGACGCGCAGGGGGATGCCGCGTTCGACCAGGTGGCGGCGCCAGATCGCCATCGGGGCGATGCCGATGCCGCCGCCGACGAGGACCGCTCCCGCGGCATCCGGGTTGACCTGCTTGGGGGTCGAAAAGGAGTTTCCGAGGGGACCGGCCACCCAGACCTCCTCCCCCGCCTCCAGCTCGCAGAGCCGGTCGGTGCCCGGCCCGACGGCCTCGACGAGGAAGTCGAGGCGGACGCCTTCCTTGGCCCGCGCCGCCTCCGCCACCGAGATCGCCCGCGGCAGGAAGGGGCGGCCGCCGTCCTCTCCCCAGCTGTGCTCGCCGGCGAGCATGTAGAACTGGCCGGGCGCGGGTGTCGGGCCGTCACGATCGAGTAGGGAGAAGATCCGGTAGCCGCCGGTCGCCTTGTTCGCAGCGACCTCGCAGAGGCGGCGGCCGAACGGTGCCGTCATCGCGGCTGCGGCTCTCCGGCGACAGTCCCGTGGATCTCCTGCAGCGAGCGGACCTCGGCGTCGCCCTGCTTGGCGGCGGCGATCGCCCGGGCGGCAGCGGTGGCGCCGGTCATCGTCGTCACGCAGGGGATGCCCTGGCGGACGGCGGCGGTGCGGATCTCGTAGCCGTCGGTGCGGGCGCCCGAGCCAGTCGGGGTGTTGATCACGAGGTCGCACTGGTGCTTGCGGATCAGGTCGAGGACGTGCGGGGAGCCTTCCTGCAGCTTGTTGATCGGGGTCACCGGCACCCCCATCCGCTCGATTGCCTGGGCGGTTCCGTGGGTAGCAATCACCTCGAAGCCCAAGTCGTGGAACCGGGTCGCCAGCTGGGTGGCGGCTGCCTTGTCGGTGTCGGTAACGGTGATGAAGACCGAGCCCGATTCCGGCAGCCGCACCCCGGCGGCGGCCTGGGCCTTGCCGAAGGCGGTCGGGAAGTCGCCGGCGATGCCCATCACCTCGCCGGTGCTCTTCATCTCCGGCCCGAGGACCGAGTCGGCGCCGGCGAAGCGGGCGAACGGGAGCACTGCCTCCTTGACGCTGACGTGCTCGGGCATGCCCTCGGGAAGCTTCTGGTCGGCCAGCTTCTCCCCCAGCATCAGCTTGCAGGCGAGCTTTGCCAGCGGCACCCCGATCGCCTTGGAGACGAAGGGGACGGTGCGGGAGGCACGCGGGTTGGCCTCGATCACGTAGAGCCTGCCGCCGGCGACCGCGTACTGGATGTTGATCAGCCCGATCACTCCGAGCTCGAGGGCGATCCGTTCGGTGGTGGCGCGAATCTGCTCCAGCATCGGTTCGCCGAGACTGAGCGGCGGGATCACGCAGGCCGAGTCGCCGGAGTGGACGCCGGCCTCCTCGACGTGCTGCATGATCCCGGCGACGTAGACGTCGGTGCCGTCGCCGAGCGCGTCGACGTCGACCTCGATCGCGTCCTCGAGGAAGCGATCGAGCAGCAGCGGGTGCTCCTGATCGGCCTTGACGTTCGCCTTCAGGTACTTCTTCAGGTCGTCGGTCGAGTAACAGATCTCCATCGCCCGGCCGCCCAGCACATAACTGGGCCGGACCAGCAACGGGAAGCCGACCTCTTCGGCGATCACCTCGGCCTCCTCGGCCGAGAGCGCGGTGCCGTAGGGCGGGTGCTCGACGCCGAGCCGGCGCAGCATCGCCCCGAAGCGGCCGCGGTCCTCGGCGAGGTCGATCGCGTCGACCGGCGTGCCGAGCAGTTTCACGCCCGCTTCTTCGAGGGTGCGGGCGAGCTTCAGCGGCGTCTGGCCGCCGAACTGGACGATCACGCCCTCCGGGTTCTCCTGGGCGCAGACCGCGAGCACGTCCTCGGCCGTCAGCGGCTCGAAGTAGAGCCGGTCGGAGGTGTCGTAGTCGGTGGAAACGGTCTCCGGGTTGCAGTTGACCATCACGGCGTCGCGGCCGAGCTCGCGCGCGGTCATCGCCGCATGGACGCAGCAGTAGTCGAACTCGATCCCTTGGCCGATCCGGTTCGGGCCGGCGCCGAGGATGACGACCGAGTCGTTGTCGCCGCGGCGGATCTCCGAGGCGGGCGGCGAGCCGTCGTGGCGGGTGCGCTCATGGCCGGAGTAGTAGTAGGGCGTTGCCGCCTCGAACTCGGCGGCGCAGGTGTCGACCGCCTTGTAGGTGCGGGCGAGGCCGTCGGTGCCGTCGCCTTCGGTGGCGAGCGCCTGCAGCTCGCGCAGGAACCAGCGGTCGACCAGGCAGCGCTCGTGGACCGCCTCGACGTCGAGCCCGCGGGCGAAGGCGGCGAGGACCTGGTCGAAGCGCTCGGCGCACGGAACCTCGAGCGCGGCCAGCAGCTCCTCGTCGGACTCGGGGATCTCCGCCGGCGAGTCGAGCTCGCGCGAGCGCATCGCCTTGGAGAAGGACTCGCGGAAGGTGCGGCCGATCGCCATCGCCTCCCCGACGCTCTGCATGTAGGTCGAGAGGCGGCCCTCGGAGCCGGGGAACTTCTCGAAGGCGAAGCGCGGGATCTTGGTGACGACGTAGTCGATCGTCGGCTCGAACGAGGCGGGGGTGGCGCGGGTGATGTCGTTGGGGATCTCCTCCAGCGCGTAGCCGACCGCCAGCTTCGCCGCCATCTTCGCGATCGGGAAGCCGGTCGCCTTCGATGCCAGCGCGGAGGAGCGCGAGACGCGCGGGTTCATCTCGATGACGACGATCTCGCCGCTCTCGGGATCTACCGCGAACTGGACGTTGGAGCCGCCGGTCTCGACCCCGATCGCCCGGATCACCTTGATCGCCTGATCGCGGAGGTCCTGGTAGAGCGGGTCGGTCAGCGTCTGCGCCGGCGCCACCGTGACCGAGTCGCCGGTGTGGACGCCCATCGGGTCGACGTTCTCGATCGAGCAGATGATCACGACGTTGTCGTTGCGGTCGCGCATCACCTCGAGCTCGAACTCGCCCCAGCCGATCACCGACTCCTCGACCAGGACC
>DASULV010000082.1:0-3106 GCA_036277955.1 Solirubrobacterales bacterium
GTAGCCGGGCTGCTGGATCCATTCGATGAAGCCGATCACCAGCAGCAGCGCGACCGGGTCGTTCATCCCCGACTCGCCCTCCAGCGACCGCGCCAGGCGCTTCTCGAGCGTGCTTCGGCGCAGGACGGCGAAGATCGCGGCCGAGTCGGTGGCGGCGATCGCCGCGCCGACCAGCATCCCTTCCAGGGTGCTGAGACCGAAGAGCAGCTTCGCCGCGAAGCCGGCGATCACCGCCGTCAGCGCCGTGCCGATCGTCCCCAGCGAGGCGGCGGTGCCGAGCACCGGCCGGATCTCGCCCCAGCCGGCGGTCAGACCGCCCTCGAAGATGATCAGGACGAGGGCGATCGTCCCCAGCGTCCGCGCCAGCTCGGCGTTGTCGAAGTGGATGCCGCCGAGCCCCTCCGAGCCGGCCACCATGCCGAGGGCGAGGAAGAGCAGCAGGCCCGGCACCCGCATCCGGTCGGCGACCAGCGCCCCGATGATCCCCGCCGCCAGAAGGGCGCCGGCGATCAGGATCAGGTGCGCGTCGTGTGCTCCGATGCGGCTGACCCTAGCGGGATGTTCGACCGGCTATTTATGGTTCAAAACACCTGCAGCGCTTGACGGGCATTTGCGCTTTAGGTGTTCTCGTCGATCGACGCCAGCCGCAGCTCGAGTTCCTCGGTCGAGCCCTCGCGCGGGATGTCCTCGGCGCGGCCGTGCGGGTAGCGGTAGACGAGGTAGAGCAGGGCGAAGAGGACGCCGGCGGTGAGGGCGAAGCCGATCTCGACCCGGCGGAACTCGTTGCCGACGATCGGGAGGAAGTTCCAGAGGATGAAGAAGGCCGCGCAGCCGAGCCAGCGCGCCGCCGCCCGCCGAACCTGGCCCTGGGCGACGCAGGCCTGGTTCAGCGTCACCGAGCCGAGGTAGAGCCCCATCCCCAGCGTCACCAGCAGCAGCCCGGCACGGTCGTAGGTGAACTTGTTCGAGAAGGCGATCTGCATCAGCTTCGGCCCGGCGATTAGGACGACGATCGCGGTGAAGGCGGCGAATCCGGCGACGCCGAGGAGGACGCCGCGGACCGAGCGGTGGAACTCGCGCTCGCTGTCGGGATCGGACGAGGTGTGGAGGCTGGTGAGGTGGGGGAGGATGCTGGTCGAGACCGCCTGGAACAGCTGCAGCGGAGCCCGCGCGATCATCAGCACGTTGAAGATGAACCCGGCCGCCGCCGCTCCCTGGAGGCCGCGGGTGACCAGCGGCCCGGCGTTGAGGAAGGCCTGTTCGCTGAACATGATCACGAGCACCGCCGCGGCGAAACCCGAGCCCTCTTTCATCGTCATCTGCTCGGACCGGGCCTCCTCCGCCTCAAGTGCGGAGTCCTTCGGAGACGTCGCCTGGGCCCTTTTCGCCCGCCGGGCGAACGCGAACGGGACGACCAGCAGGCTCAGGCTCGGGGCGGCGACGATCCCGACCGCGACCCACGACTGCCCGCTGAGCAAACCGACCGCGACCAGGACCGCGAAGAGGGTGCGGAAGCAGGACTCGCTGAGGATCAGCGCCGTGAACAGGCCGAAGGTGCGCTGGCCGGCGAGAAAGCCGCGGGCGAAGTAGCTGGCGGCGTAGAAGAGGACGGCGCCGAAGAAGACCCAGTAGAGCGTTTCGTTGCCTTCCAGGAGGTCGTCCTGGATCGGACCGCGCAGGACCAGCGCCACGACGGCGAAGAACAGCGCCAGCCCGATCTGGATCGTCGAGGCGATCCGCATCTCCTGCGCCAGCGGTTCGCCCCTGGTCAGCCGCTCGGAGACGTGGCGGCTGAGCAGCTGTTCGACCGGCCGGTAGAGGGTCGAGATCGTGATGAAGACCGCCGACCACAGCACCGTGATCTGCCCGTAGTCGGGTTTGGAGAGGACGTGGGAGGCGATCAGGAAGTAGGCGTAGGTGATGATGCCGGTGAGGCCGACGCCGATCGCCAGGAAGCTCGCGGTCTTCCCGTATTCGGCGCTGCTGGCGGTGCCCTTGCCCTGAGGGGCGGCCGTCCCCTGCGGTCCCGCGCTCACTCGCGTTTGCTGCCCGGCTCGTAGTGGGAGGGCTCGACGCCGAGCGCCAGCTCGACCCGCCGCACCCGCTCGAAGACGCGCTGGGTCATCACCCGCTGGCTCGCCAGCAGGTCGCCGATGATGCCGAGGGCGAAGAGCTGGATCGCGGCGATGAAGAGGACGGCGCCGAGGATCAGCGACTGGACGTGGCCGGTGCTGTCGCCGTTGAGGATCCAGTCGAGCAGGAACGGCAGCCAGGCGAGGAAGGCGAGGCCCAGGACGACGAGGCCGGCGAGCGAGAAGGCGCGCAGCGGCTCGTAGCGGGCGTAGATGCGGAGGATCGCGGGCGCGTTGCGGCGCACGTAGGAGCCGGTCGAGTCGAAGAGGCGGGACTCGCGCGTCTTCGGGTTGGTGCCGACCTCGACCTCGTCGACGGCGACCAGCATCTTCCCCGCCTGGATCAGGCTCTCCAGCGTGTAGGTGAAGTTGTCGACGACGAGCAGCTGCAGGGCGGCCTCGCGGTTGTAGGCGCGGAAGCCGGAGGTGGCGTCGGTGACCTCGGTGCCGGAGACGCGCCGGACGACCCAGCTGCCGAGCCGCTGCAGCCGTTTTTTGTTGCCTGAGAAGTGCTCGATGTCGGTGACTCGGCGGTCGCCGACGACCATGTCGGCCTCGCCGGCGACGATCGGCGCCACCAGCTTCGCCACGTCGGCCCCCTGGTACTGGTTGTCGGCGTCGGTGTTGACGACGATGTCGGCGCCGAGCTTCAGGCAAGCGTCGAGCCCGGCCTGGAAGCCGGCGGCCAGACCCTTGTTGTTGGTCAGGCGGACGACGTGCTCGACCCCGCACTCCCGCGCCACCTCAACCGTGCGATCGGTGCTGCCGTCGTCGATAACCAGCAGCTCGATCTCGTCGATGCCCGGCAGGGAGCGGGGGAGGTCGGCGATCGTCTGCGGGAGGGTCTCCTCCTCGTTAAGGCACGGGATCTGGATGATCAGCTTCATGGGGTGGTGGCAGGGTATTCGCGCTCCGGGCGCACGGGTCCTGTCGCCGCAGGGGACCCACCATCTCCTGAACTACCAGGAGATGGT
>DASULV010000083.1:0-40920 GCA_036277955.1 Solirubrobacterales bacterium
GAGACGTCGAACGTCCCGCCGCCGAGGTCGTAGACCAGCACGGTCTCCGAGCCCTTCTTGTCAAGCCCGTAGGCGAGCGCCGCGGCGGTCGGCTCGTTGATGATGCGCAGCACCTCGAGGCCGGCGATCTTGCCGGCGTCCTTGGTCGCCTGCCGTTGGGCGTCGTTGAAGTAGGCGGGCACGGTGATGACGGCCTCGGTGACCTTCTCGCCGAGGAACTTCGCGGCGTCGTCGGCCAGCTTGCGCAGGATCTGCGCGGAGATCTCCTCCGGGGCGTACGGCTTGCCCCGCACCTCGAAGCGCACGGCGTCGCTCGGGCCCTTCACGACCTTGAAGGAGACGATCTTCGCCTCCTCGTCGACCTCGCCCCACTTGCGCCCGATGAAGCGCTTGGCGGAGTAGATCGTCGCCTCGGGGTTGAGGATCGCCTGGCGTTTGGCGATCTGGCCGACCAGCCGCTCGCCGTCGTCGGTGAAAGCGACCACCGACGGCGTCGTCCGCGACCCCTCGGAGTTCGGGATCACCTCGGCCTGTCCGCCCTCCATCGTCGCGGCCACGACCGAGTTGGTCGTGCCAAGGTCGATTCCGACTGCTTTCGCCATGGGTGCCTCCTCCCAGGGCCCGGGGAGTGCTCGGGCCGATTGCGGGCTTGCACGTCTCCAGGTAGGACGGCAAGGGTCGGCGTCAAGAGGGTTTAGGGCGGGCTGCCGAAGGGAAGCGGTCGGATACCGGGCGGCGACCTCGAGCACCTTGAGCAACTCGTCCGATGCTCCGGGACTGCCCGGACCAAAAGACTGCAAGACCGGAAGAAGAAGGCGCATGCGCGACCGCGCGCATCCAGCGAGCTCGCCTCTCACCATGGCCCGAGAGCGCCATCTTCTGGCCCTGAGCGAGGCCGGTGACCGGGCCGCCACCGAGGAACTGGTTACCGCCTTCATGCCGGCGATCGACGGGATCGCGAACCTCTACCGGAGCTTCCGCAGCCTCGAACGCCAGGAGCTCCGGCAGGAGGGTGTCGTCGGCCTGCTGCGCGCCGCGCGGCGCTACGACAGCCGCCGCGAGACGCCGTTCTGGGCCTATGCCTCGTGGTGGGTCCGGCAGGCGATGCAGCAGCTCGTCGCCGAGCTGACCAGCCCCGTCGTCCTTTCCGACCGGGCCGCCCGCAGCCTCGTCCGGATGAAGCGGGCGCGGGCCGCCTTCGCCCAGGCGAACCGGCGCGAGCCTTCCGACTCCGAGCTCGCCGAGAGCGCCAGGATGCCGCTGGACCAGGTCCAGCACCTGGTCTCGGTCGAGCGCGCTCCGAGCAGTCTGCAGGCGCCGGCTCCGGGCGAGGAGGAGACGCCGACGACCCTCACCGAACGACTGGCCGACCCGGCCACCGAGGAGGAGTACGAACGGATCGTCGACCTGGCCGACGGGGAGCACATCCAGGAACTCGCCGCCTGCCTCGAGCAACGCGAGCGCCGCATCGTCTTCGCCCATTACGGGATCGGCTGCCGGCAGCAGACGCTGCGCGAGATCGGCCGGGAGTCTCACCTCAGTGCCGAGCGAGTCAGGCAGCTGGAGGAACGCGCCCTCGCCAAGCTCCGCGAGGCAGCCTGGGTGCACGGCGAGATGGCAGGCTGATCCGACGATGGAGGTGGCGTAATGGACGTGGTTATTGCTGGTGGACACGGGAAGATCGGTCTGCGGCTGGGCAAGCTGCTGGCCGCGCGCGGCGACCGGGTCAAAGGGCTGATCCGCAAGCCCGAGCAGGCCGAGGACCTGGTTGCCGACGGCATCGAGCCGGTCCTCTGCGACCTCGAGGCCGACGATGACGTGGGAGCGGCGGTCGAGGGCGCCGATGCGATCGTCTTCGCGGCCGGCGCCGGTCCCGGCAGCGGGGCCGAGCGCAAGTGGTCCCTGGATTACGGCGGCGCCGTCAAGCTGATCGCGGCGGCCAAGGCCAAGGGGATCGCCCGCTACGTGATCGTCAGTTCGATCGGCGCCGGCGATCCGCCGGCCGAGGGAGGCGGCGTCTTCGGCGAGTACCTGCGGGCCAAGGCAAAAGCCGACCGAGAGCTCGAAGCGAGCGGCCTCGATTACACGGTCGTGCGTCCAGCGAGCCTCACCGACGAGCCGCCGACCGGCTTGGTCACGATCGCCGACCGGGTGGAGCGAGGCGAGATCCCGCGTGCCGACGTGGTCGCGATCCTAGCTGCCGTCCTCACCGCCGACAACGCGGTCGGCAAGACGTTCGAGGTGGTCTCCGGCGAGACGCCCGTCGAGGCGGCGGTCGCCGCGCTCTGAGTCCCTGCGGGCCGGGGGCGGATCAAGTTCTGGGGCCCGCCGCTCAGGGATTGAGCCGGGCGTAGACGAGGCGAACCGCCATCGCGCCCTCGCCGACCGCCGAGGCGACGCGTTTGATCGAGCCGGCACGGACGTCGCCGGCGGCGAGGATCCCCGGCACCCCGGTTTCGAGCACGGCGGGTGGTGCCCCGCCGTTGCGGCCCTCCGGCTCCGCGCCCGGCCCGGTCAGCACGTAACCGTGGTCGTCGAGCGGAACGACGCCCTCGAGCCAGTCGGTGCACGGTTCGGCGCCGATGAAGACGAACAGCTCGCTGACCTCAAGGCGGCGGCGCCCGCCGCTCTCCAGGTCCTCGACGACGACGCCTTCGAGGGAGTCGTCCCCGCACAGCTCGCGGATTTCGGTGTTGTGAATCACCTCGACGTTGGGCAGGCGCTCGATCCGGTCGGCGAGGTAGCGCGACATGTCGCGGGTCAGCTCGTCATGGCGAAGCAGCAGGTAGACCTTGCCGGCACGGCGCGAGAGGAAGGCGGTCGCCTGCCCGGCCGAGTTGCCGCCGCCGACCACGGCGACCGGAGCGCCGACGCAGAGCTGCTCCTCCATGAAGGTCGCCTCGTAGTGGACCCCGCCGCCCTCGAAGTGCTCGAGCCGCTCGACCGGGAGGCGGCGATAACGGGCGCCGGTGGCGATCAGCAGCGCCCGCGTTTCCAGCGTCGAACCGTCTTCGAGCGAGATCGTGTGGGCTCCGTCCCCGAGCTCGAGCCCGACCGCGGCGGCACCGACGACGATCCGGGCGCCGAACTTGCGGGCCTGGATCGTCGCTCGTTCGGCCAGCTCGGCGCCGGAGATCCCCGACGGGAAGCCGAGGTAGTTCTCGATCCGCGAGGAGGTGCTGGCCTGACCGCCGACGGCGATTCCGTCGATGGCGACGGTGAGCAGGCCCTCGGAGGCGCCGTAGACGGTCGCCGCCAAGCCGGCCGGCCCGGCGCCGACGACGACGAGGTCGCTGACCCGGTCGCGCGGCGGCTCCTCGCGCATCCCGGCCGCCGCCGCCAGCTCGGCGTTGCCCGGGTTGCGCCAGACCCGGCTGCCCCAGACCACGACCGGGGTTTCCTCAGGCTGGACCCCGAGCCGCTCGAGAAGCTCCTCGGCACGGGGTTCGCGCTCTGGGTCGACCCAGCGGAACGGCAGCCGGTTGCGGGCAGCGAAGTCGCAGAGGCGGCGGGTATCCGGCAGGTAGCGCGAGCCGACGATCTTCAGCCCTGCGCCGAGGCCGCTGAGCAGCTCTCGGCGCAGCAGGAAGGCCCGCAGTACGAGGTCGGCGAGCGCCGAGTCTTCGCCGACCAGGCGGCGCAGCGTCTCCGGGGCCACCTGCAACACCTCCCCGGCCTCGCGGACGACCGTCGTGTAGAAGGCCGGCTGCCCGATCAACAGGCTGAGCTCGCCGAGGAAGCGGCGGGGACCGTGGACGGCGACCGCGAGCTCGTCTCCCTCGGCGTCGGCGTGGGCGGAGACCAGGCCCTCGAGGACGACGAAGAAGTCGTAGGGAGAGTCGCCCTGGCGGTAGAGGCGCTCCCCCACCGTCGTCGGCGAGCGGCGGCCGCCCGCCGCCAAGGTCTCGATCTGACCCTCGCTGAGCCGCGGGAAGGCGCCGTCGCGGTCGGGGGTCTCGGTCGGCTCGGCGGCGCCCATCTGGACCGTGGGTAGGCCGGTGACGGCAGCTTGTCAACCGCGAAGCACCCGGAAGCCGGCTTCGCAGGAGCGGCTGGTTGACAGCAGGTCCGCGGCGGCCTACCGGAGAGACAGATGACGACCCAGCTGCAGACCGAACAGGGAATCGTGCGGGTGCCGACCGGAACCTGGACGGTGGATCCGCTCCACTCCAGCGTCGGCTTCGAGGTCAAGCACATGATGATCTCCACCGTCCGCGGGCACTTCAAGCAGTACGAGGGGACGCTGGAAGCGGCCGAGGACTACCACGACTCACGGGTCTGGGGCAGCGCCCAGGTCGCCTCGATCGACACCAACAACGCCGACCGCGACGAACACCTGCGGGGGCCGGATTTCTTCGATGCCGAGCGCTGGCCGTCGATTACGTTCGAGTCGACGGCGATCGAGCACGTCGAGGGCGGGAGCTACCGGGTCATCGGTGATCTGACGATCAAGGGCGTCACCCGCGAGATCGAGGTCGAGGCCAACGTCGAAGGCGCGGCCGTCGACCCCTGGGGCAAAGATCGCGTCGGCGTCGCGGTCCGCGGCTCGATCGACCGCACCGACTTCGATCTCACCTGGCAGCAGCCACTTGCCGGCGGCGGGCTGCTGGTCGGCGACCAGGTCGCGCTGCGAATCGACATCTCCGCGCTGCGGGCGTAGGGAGGGCAACGCCGCGGCGATGGCAGATACCAAGGCAGGCACCCACAGTAGCTACGCAACCGTCAACCCGTACACCAACGAAGTGTTGCGGGAGTTCCCAGCGCTGGAGGGCGGGCAGATCGATCGGGTGATCGAGCGGGCCCACCGCGCGTCGGGGCCGTGGCGGCAGCGGTCGGCGGCCGAGCGGGCCGCGGTGGTCGCGCGGGCGGCGCTGCTGATGCGGGAGCGCTACGAGGAGCTGGCGGGGACGATCACGCTCGAGATGGGCAAGCTGATCCGCCACAGCCGGGCGGAGCTGGACCTGACGATCCGGATCCTCGAGTACTACGCCGAGAAGGGCCCGGCGCAGATCGCCGACCAGCCGCTGGAGATGGACGACGAGGGCTCGGCGATCATCCGCAGCGAGCCGATCGGGGTTCTGCTGACCGTGCAGCCGTGGAACTTCCCGGCCTACCAGGCGATCCGGATCATCGCCCCGAACCTGGTGCTCGGCAACACGATCCTGCTCAAGCACGCACGGAACGTGCCCCAGTCCGCGCTGGCGATCGAGGCGCTGTTCGCGGATGCCGGCGCTCCCGAGGGCGTCTTCACCAACGTCTTCGTCGAGGTGGAGGACATCGCGCGGATGGTCGAAAGCCCGCTCGTGCAGGGCTGCTCGCTGACCGGCAGCGACCGGGCCGGCTCCGCCCTGGGCGAGGAGGCCGGCCGCGCGCTCAAGAAGGTGGTGCTCGAGCTCGGCGGCAGCGACCCGTTCATCGTCCTCGACGGCGAGGACCTCGGGCGCACCGTGGAGGCCGCGTTCGTCGGGCGGATGCACAACATGGGCCAGGTCTGCACCAGCGCCAAGCGGATGATCGTGATGGCCGACGTCTTCCAGGACTTCGTCGACGGCCTCGCCGAACGGATGGCCGAGCTCGAACCCGGCGACCCGTTCGACGAGCAGACGACGCTGGCGCCGCTCTCCTCCGAGCGGGCGGCGGAGCTGGTGATCGAGCAGGTCGACGAGGCGATCGAGAAGGGCGCCGGCGTGGTGACCGGCGGCCGGCGCATCGACCGCCCCGGCGCCTTCGTCGAGCCGACGATCCTGGTCGACGTCACCCCTGAGATGCGCGCCTACCACGAGGAGCTGTTCGGTCCGGTCGCTGCCGTTTACCAGGTCGAGTCAGACGAGGAGGCGATCGCCCTGGCCAACGGCTCGCAGTACGGGCTCGGCGGGGCGGTATTCGGCAGCGACGGCGAGCGCGCCCAGGCGGTGGCCGACCGGCTCGAGGCCGGGATGGTCTTCGTCAACCACCCCACCGCCTCGGAGCCGAGCCTGCCCTTCGGCGGAGTCAAGCGCTCCGGCTTCGGCCGCGAGCTCTCCCACCTCGGGATCCTCGAATTCGCCAACCGCAAGCTGATCGCAACGACGCCCACCGACGCGCCGATCCGCGACGCCCTGGGCTGAGAAGCGGACGACGGGGGTCGAACCCGCGACCTCAAGCTTGGGAAGCTTGCGCTCTACCAACTGAGCTACGTCCGCGCTGCGCTGATTCTAGGGCGTGGCGGGGGTGCCGGGGCGGCGCTGGAACTAGAGTTCGGCGTCTGTGAGCGTTCGCTCTTCTATAGCCGTGCTGGCCGTGCTGGCCCTCGTCGGCCTCCTCGTCTTCGGGCTGGTCAGTAAGGGAGGCTCGAGGGTGGCGGTCGGCGATCCCGTGCCCACCACCTCGCTGCCGCAGCTCGAAGGCGGCGGGGAGGAATCCCTCGCCCAGTACAGGGGCCGCTGGGTGCTGGTCAACTTCTGGGCCTCCTGGTGCCTGCCCTGCAAGCAAGAGGCGCCGGCGCTGGAGGAATTCCAGCGCCGGCATGGCGGAGCGAAGTTCACGGTCCTCGGCATCGACACCCGTGATCTGACCGGAGACGGGCGCGACTTCGTGCGCCAGTACGGGCTCAGCTATCCACAGCTGCGTGACGGCGACGGCGGCTACGCGCACGACTACGGCACCACGGGTGTGCCGGAGAACTTCCTCGTCGACCCGAAGGGGAAAGTGCAGTGGCTGCTTCCAGGCCCCGTCGACGAGGAGTACCTGCGCGAGCAGGTGGAACCGTTCCTGCCGCAGGAGAAGTCGTGAGCAGGGCGGTCTTGAAAACGGTTGGCCTCTGTCTGCTGGTGGTGGCAATGGCTGCGCTGACGGCAGCGCCGACCGTCGCCGCCGAGCGCGCTTCGCTGACCGAAATCGAAAAGCAGGTGATGTGCCCCGTCTGCGGGACCCTCCTGCAGCTGGCGGAATCGCCGCAGGCGCAACGGGAGAAAGCCTTCATCCAGCGGCTGATCGCCGAAGGCAAGACCGAAGACCAGATCAAGGACGCGCTGGTCGCCGAGTACGGCGACGAGGTGCTGGCGCTGCCGCAGGACTCGGGCTTCAGCCTCTCGGCTTACCTGGTGCCCATCATTGCCTTCGTCGTTGCCGCGGTGGCCCTGGCGCTCGGAGTGCTGAAGTGGCGCCGCGCGGGTGGCGGAGGCGCAGGCGGAGAGCCCGCTCCTGCCGGACCCAAAGGCGACGACGCCGAGCGGCTCGACGCCGACCTGGCCCGCTACGACCTCTGAACCGCGATCGTGCCCAGTGCCGGGATCGGCAGACGCTTGATCGCCTTGCCGAACGCGCGGTCGGCCGCCGCTGACGCAGGCGCCGCGGCCACGATCGCGTCCGCCTGACGGGCGGCGGCGAGGCACGGGCGCGGTTCGTCGAGCAGGGGCGGTCCGCTGAGCACGACGAGCTCGTAGGCCGCCCGCAGCTTCTCGATCATGTGGGCGAAGCTCTGGAGGCCGAGCAGGGTCTCGGTCTTCGAAGCGGGCCGGCCGCCGCAGACGCAGGCGAGCGGATCGGTCGAGCCGTTTACGGCGGGGCCCCCGAGGGCCACCGGCTGCAAGACGTCGGCGGGCTCGGCCTCCCAGCGCAGGTACTCGTGCAGCCCGGGCGCAGCGGCGAGGCCGACGTGGGCGGCGAGGCGCGGCTGGCCGAGGTCGCACTCGACGAGGATCGTCCGCCTTCCCGAGGCCGAAGCCGCGGCCGCCAGAGCGATCGCAGCGACCGGCGCCGACTCCCGCTCGCCGCTGACCAGGACGACCCGCTGCTCCGCCAGCCGCGGCAGCGCCTCCGCCAGCGCCTCGAAGTCGCTGCGCCGCAGCGCCCACGCCCGCTCCCCACCCGGGGGGCCGGAGACCTGCGCGAGGACGGGAAGCTTCGTGCGCCCCCGCAGCATCACATCCGCTCTGGGGCCGAGATCCCGAGCAGGCTGAGGGCGGCGGCGATCGTCCGCCGCGTCGCCAGGCACACCGCCAGCCGCGAGGCTTCGACGCCCTCCCCCTCCGCGCCGACGACCTGGCAATCGCGGTAGAAGGCGTGGAAGTCGGCGGCGACCGCGGTCGAGTAGGCGCAGATCCGGTGCGGCGCCCGCCGCGCCGCCGCCGTCCGCACCTCCTCCGGGAACTCGAGCAGCCGCTTGACCAGCAGCTTCTCGCTCTCCTGCAGCGGCGGTCGCTGCGCGGGAACGGCCGGGATGCGCGGCTCCGCCGCCGAGCCCTCCTCGTGCGCTTTGCGCAGGATGCCGGCGATCCGGGCGTGTGCGTACTGGACGTAGTAGACCGGGTTCTCGCTCGACTGGCTACGGGCAACCTCCAGATCCAGGTCGACGGTCGTCTCGTGGCTGCGCCAGAGCATGAACCAGCGGGTCGCGTCGACGCCGATGTCGTCGAGCAGCTCGTCGAGGGTGATGAAGTCGCCCGTGCGCTTCGACATCTGCACCCGCTCGCCCCCTTCGACGACGTGGACGAGGCTCATGATCGGCACCTCGAAGGCGTCCGGGTTGCCGCCGAGCGCCTCGATCGCGGCCCGGATCCGCGCCACGTAGCCGTGGTGGTCGGCGCCGAGGACGTCGATAAGGCGGTCGAAGCCGCGCTGCAGCTTGTCCCAGTGGTAGGCGATGTCCGGCATGAAGTAGGTCGCCTCGCCGTTGGAGCGGATCAGGACGCGGTCCTTGTCGTCGCCGAAATCGGTGGTCCGCAGCCAGAGCGCGTCTTCGGAGCGGTAGGTGTGGCCGCGCTTCTCCAGGTCGGCGAGGGCGGTGTCGACCTCGCCTTTCTCGTAGAGGCTGCGCTCGGAGAAGAAGTTGTCGAAGCGGACGCCGAAGCGCGCCAGCGTCTCCCGTATCCCGTCGAGCATCAGCTCGACCCCGCGCTCCCGCAGCGTCTCGAGGTCGTCGGGCTGCACGCCCTCGGCCCGCAGCCGCTCGGCGAGCTCGCCCACGTACTCGCCGGCGTAGCCGTCCTCGGGCGGGTCCTCGCCGCGCATCCGCGCCGCGATCGAGGCGGCGAAGCGCTCGATCTGGCTGCCGGCGTCGTTGACGTAGTACTCGCGCTGCACCGCGTGGCCGGCCGCCTCCAGCAGCCGCACCAGCGAGTCGCCGTAGGCGGCGTGGCGGCCGGTGCCGACGTGGATCGGCCCGGTCGGGTTGGCGGAGACGAACTCGACCAGGATCTTCTCGGGCGCCTCGGTCGGGGCCGGTCCCAGGTTCTCCCCGGCCTCGATGAGATCTCGCAGGGCGCTCAGGTACCAGCCGTCGGAGAGGAAGAAGTTGACGAAGCCGGGCCCCGCCACCTCGATCCGCTCCAGGTTCGGCGCCAGCCCCGCGTCTGCCTCCAGCTCGCCGCGCAGGCGCTCGGCCACCGTGCGCGGGTTGTCGCTGAGATGCCGGGCCAGCAGCATCGCCGCGTTGGAGCTGTAATCGCCGAGCTCGGGCTTCGGCGGCCGCTCCAGGGTAGGCCGCTGCTCGCCGGGGTCGGCCTCGTGCAGGGTCCGCGCGGCGCCCTCGACCGCGGCCCTCAGCGCGGCTATCGAATCGGTGGCGGTCACGGGCCCATCGTATGGACCGGGGCTCGGGCCGGGTACGCTGCCCGCCTTGCGCGTAGCCGTCCTCAGCGACATCCATTCCAACCGGCAGGCACTCGAAGCCGTCCTCACGGCGGTCGAGGAGGCCGGCGTCGACCAGACCTGGTGCCTGGGCGACATGGTCGGCTACGGCGCCGATCCGGACGCCTGCACGACGCTGGTCCGCGAGCGCTGCGACACCTGCCTGGCGGGCAACCACGACCTCGCGGTGCTGGGGGCGCTGGACATCTCGACCTTCTCGGATACCGCGGCGGCGGCGGTCGAGTGGACGCGGGAGAACGTCAGCGAGGAGACGCTGGCCTTCCTCGGCGAGCTCGAGCCGACCGCTTCGCAGGGCGGCGTCGGCCTCTTCCACGCCTCCCCGCGCGACCCGATCTGGGAGTACGTCATCTCCACCGACCAGGCAGAAGCGGGCTTCGCGGCCCAGGAAGAGCGCATCGGACTGATCGGCCACTCGCACATCGCCCTCTTCTTCTGCCGCGATCCCGAGGCTCGCCCCGGCTACGCGCACGGCGCTCAGGCGGACGCCGGACTGGAGATCGAGCTGAGCGACGGCCAGTGGCTGCTCAATCCCGGCAGCGTCGGGCAGCCGCGCGACGGCGACCCCCGCGCCGCCTGGCTCGAGCTCGACACCGAGGCCTGGACCGCCCGCTGGCACCGCGTCGACTACGACATCGTCGCCGCCGCGACGGCGATCCGCGCCGCCGGCCTCCCGCCTGCCCTCGCGGACCGGCTGGAGGTCGGCCGTTGATCGGAAAATGCAGGGCAAATATCGACCCGCGAACGTTGTCTAGACTCGAACCATGGGCCGCTTCAGCGCACTGATGCTCGCCCTCCTCCTCGGAGTCAGCGCGGTGGCCTTGGCCTCCTGCGGTGGCGGCAGCGATGCCAAGCTGCTGCCGGGGAAGACGGCGGACGAGATCGAATCCAACCTCGACCAGGTGAAGACCCTGGTCGACAGCGGCGACTGCGTCGGGGCCGAAAACGCCGTGGCCGAGGTCAGCGCCGAGGTCGAAGAACTGAACGTCGCGACGAAGCTGAAGGGGGCCCTGCAGGAAGGGACGGAGAAGCTGCGCGAAGTGGTCGGCCGCTGCGAAGAAGAAGCCGGCGAAGAGGAAGAAACGGAACCTTCGGCCGCGGCTGATGTTGAAGCTGAAGAATTGGAAGCCGAACAGCTGGAAGCCGAAGAAAAGGCCGAAAAGGCGCAGGAAAAGGCCGAAAAGAACGAGCAGAAGGAAGAAGAAAAGGCGGAAGCCCCGGCAGTGGACGAAGGGAACCTGCCGCCCCAGTCCGAAGGCGAAGGCAAAGCCAAAGGCCACGAAGAAACTCCTCCCCCTGCCGCCGAACCCGAACCCGCCCCCGAACCCGGGGAAGCCGAATCGGGCGGCGTCAGCCCCGGCGAAGGGGTCGGCTGATGGAGGCGGGCACGCTCTCAGGGCGCTACGAAACCGGCGAACGCCTCGGCACCGGTGGGATGTCGAGCGTCTACAAGGCGACCGACCGCATCCTCGAGCGCACGGTCGCGGTGAAGATCCTCGCCGAGCACCTGCACGACGACGAGCGCTTCGTCGCCCGCTTCAAACGCGAGGCGCTGGCGGTGGCGAAATTGATCCACCCCAACATCGTCCAGGTCTACGACACCGGCGTCGACGAGGGGCGCCATTACATCGTCATGGAGTACGTCGAGGGCCGCTCGGGGGCGCAGATCCTGCAGCGGCAGGGGCCGGTCGAGCCGGATCTCGCCGCCGAGATCGGGATCCAGGCCTGCTCCGGGCTCGACTACGCGCACCGCCGCGGGATCATCCACCGCGACGTCAAGCCGGGGAACCTGATGATCGTCGGCGGCCCGGTCGGCGGCGGTGAGATGGTCGTCAAGCTGACCGATTTCGGGATCGCGCGGGCGATCGAGCAGACGCGGATCACCCAGGTCGGCTCGGTGGTCGGAACCGCCGCCTACCTGGCGCCCGAGCAGGTGCGCGGCGAGGAGGCGACGCCGGCGACCGACGTCTACGCGCTCGGCGTCGTCCTCTACCAGTTCCTCACCGGCCGGCTGCCCTACGAGGGCTCCTCGCTGGCCGAGCTGGCGGTGCGCCAGCAGAACGAGAAGCCGCTGCCGCCGAGCACCTACGACAGCGACATCCCCGAGCCGCTCGGGGCGGCCGTCCTGCGGGCGCTCGAGGGGGATCCGAACCGGCGCTACGCCAGCGCCGAGGAGCTGGCGACGGGGCTGCGGCTGGGCCTGGAAGGCGAGGACGTGACGCTGCCGCACGAGGAGGGCACCGCCGCGACCCGGATGCTGGGTGGCGAGACCGCGGCGACGCGCCACATGGGCCGCGACACCGGGCACACCGAGTACCGGCCGGCCCGGCCGGCGCCGCGTCCGGCCGCGCCGATGCCCGCCCCGGCGCCGGCGCCGCGGGCCGCCGAACCGCGCCGCCGCGGCGCCTTCTCGCGCTTCGTCCGCTTCGTCCTCGCCCTGGTCGCCTTGGTTCTCGTCGCCGCGGCGGTCGCGACCGCGGTGATCGTCACCACCGACAAGGCGGCCGGCGTCAAGGTCAGCCGGGTGGCCGGCGACACCGTCGACAAGGTCGTCGAAGAACTCAAAGACATCGTCAACAACAACAAGGAATAGGGATTAGGCGGCCCAGGGGGTGGCGCCGCCAAGCACCGCAGCGCGGTAGGCGTCGAAGCGTCCCGCCGCGATCGCCGCGCGAGCGTGGGTGGTCAGCTCGCGCATGTAGGTGAGGTTGTGGAGGACGATGAGGCGGACGGCGGTCAGCTCTTCGGCGCGGGAGAGGTAGCTGATGTAGTCGCGGTCGTGGCGCTGGCAGGCCGGGCAGGGGCAGCCCTCGACCAGCGGCTCGCGGCTGCCGACCCATCTGCCCTTGCGCATGTCGAGGCGCCAGCGGGTCTCGGGGCTCGGGGCCAGGGCCACCCCGTGGCGGGCGAGCCGGGTAGGGACGGCGCAGTCGAAGACGTCGAGGCCGAGGGCGATGCCGCCGAGCAGGTCGTCGACCTCGCCGATCCCGAGCAGATGCTTAGGTGCCTCCCAGGGCAACAGCGGCGCCGTCATCGCCAGCACCGAGGCCATCTCCTCCTTGTCGCGGCCGAGGGTGCCGCCGATCGCGATCCCGTCGACGCCGGCCGCGGAAATGGCCTGTGCCGATTCCCGCCGCAGGTCCTCGTGGGTGCCGCCCTGGACGATCCCGAAGACCGCCTGGCGCTCCGGCCCGTTCTCGCCGTGCCAGGCGAGGCAGCGATCGAGCCAGCGGTGGGTGCGCTCGGTCGAGCGGGCGGTGTACTCGCGGTCGGCGTGGAAGGGCGTGCACTCGTCGAAGACGAGGGCGATGTCGGAGCCCAGCCGCGCCTGCACGCTCATCGAAACCTCGGGCGAGATGAACAGCTCGGCCCCGTCGCGTGGCGAGCGGAAGCGCGCCCCCTCCTCGCTGATCTCGACCTCCGAGCCGTGATCGCCGGAGCGGCCGCTGCCCTTGACCTCGTTGGCGACGCCGCCGTGGGCGAGCGAGAAGACCTGGAAGCCACCGGAGTCGGTGATGATCGCCCGCTCCCAGTTCATGAAGCCGTGGAGGCCACCGGCAGCGGCGATCCGCTCCGGCCCCGGCGAGACGAACAGGTGGTAGGTGTTGCCGAGGATCAGCTGGTAGCCGAGCTCCGCCACCTCCGCCGACTCCAGCCCCCGCACCGACCCCTTCGTCGCCAGTGGGATGAAGGCCGGCGTCTCGATCGGCCCGTGGGCGGTGTGGATGAGCCCCGCGCGGGCGTCGCCGTCGCGGGCATCGATCTCGAACCTGAGGCGCTGCGGATCGCTTCGCACTACTTGGCTGCGCCCTTCTCGCTGAGGCCGGGGTGGACGCCCTTGCCCAGCGCCTGTTGGTCGACGATCTGCTGGAGCATCGAGATCAGGAGCTTGCGGTCGGTCGCGCTCATGCCCTTCGTCAGCTCGTCCTCGTGCTCTTTGGCGATCTTGCGGCCGCGGGTGAGGCAGCGCTTGCCCTTCGCGGTGAGGTAGAGGGCGCGGACGCGGCGGTCCTCGGGGTAAGGCCGGCGCTCGACCAGGCCGCGCTGCTCGAGTTCGTCGACGAGGGCGACCATGCGGCTGGGCGGGATTTCGATCGCCGCGCCGATCGCCTGCTGCGACTGCCCCTCGGCGGCCGCGACGAGGTTGAGGACGCGGAAAAGCGGTGGGTTGAGGTCGACGGCGGCGATCCGTTCGGCGAAGCGCCGCGAGGCATGGATGCCCACCTGGGAAAGCAGGAAGGCAAGGGTCTGCGGGGCGTGGTCGCCGTTGATCCGGTTCTCGCTCACGAGGGGCAGCCTACTCGCTCATTTATGGTATGAATCGTTCACGCGTTGAACCTTTCCAGTCGTGAAGAATATTTACAAGGGGGAACCGCCGCATGACCCGTCGTCTCGCCCGCCTCGCCGACCTCTCCTATCGCCGCCGCGGCCGCATGGTCCTTGCCTGGATCGTCGCCACCGTCGTCTTGATCGGCCTCGGTTCCACGTTCGCGGGGGAGTACGAAGCCGACTACAACACGCCCGGCTCGGATTCGAAGGCGGCCAGCGAGCTGACCGAAAGCGCGTTCGGCGGTTACTCGGGCCAGGAAGTCAACGTGGTCTGGCAGTCCCCCGCGGGGGCGATGAGCCCCGCGGCCATGAAGAAGGTGGGCGCCTTCTTCAAGCAGGCGGAAGGCGTCGAGAACATCGAGAAGCGGGAGGCGATCCGCGTCTCCGACGACGGCACGATCGCCACCACCACCCTGCCTCTGACGGTGCCCGGCTGGGAGGTCCCGAAGGAGGACGGCGAAACGCTCGTAGAGGCGGCCGAAGACAACAGCAGCGACGGCCTACGGATCGAGCTCGGCGGCGACCCGATCCTCCGCGCACAGGAAAGCTCCAACGAAGATTTCATCGCCCTATTTGCGGCGGCAATCGTGCTGCTGATCGCCTTCGGCTCGCTGGTCGCCGCCGGCCTGCCGCTGGCGATCGCCCTGGTCGGGCTGGGGATCTCAGCCGGCGGCCTGATCGCCCTCCTCGCCAACGTGATCGCCGTTCCCGACTGGACCCTGGCCGTCTCCGGCCTGATCGGGATCGGCGTCGGCATCGACTATGCGCTGCTCGTGCTGACCCGCTTCCGCACCTCGCTGAAGGCGGGCAACGACCGCCACGACGCGGTCGTCGAGGCGGTCACGACCGCTGGTCGCAGCGTCCTGATCGCCGGCTCAACCGTGGTGATCGCGATCCTCGGCCTCTTCATCACCGGTCTCCCCTACATGTACGGGGTGGCGATCTCGGCATCGCTCGCGGTGCTGGTCGTGATGTTTGCCTCGATCACCCTGCTCCCGGCGCTGCTCTCTTACCTCGGGCCGAATGTCGACCGGCTGCGGATCCCGATCCTCGGCCGCCGCCTCGACAAGGTCGAAGACGACGGTGAATCCCCGGCCGCCCGCTGGAGCCACGCCGTGCAGCGGCGCCCCTGGATCGCGGCGATCGTCGCCACCGCGATCCTGCTCGCACTCGCCGCGCCGGCGCTGGGCATGCGCCTCGGCTTCCCGGATGCCGGCAATGACCCGAGCGACACGATGACCCGCCAGGCCTACGACCTGATCAGCGAGGGCTTCGGCCCGGGAGCCAACGGCCCGCTGGTGATCGCTGCCGAACTGCCCGACCCTGGCGCCAAGGCAACGGTGAATTCCCTCGTCGCCGACCTGCGGCAGGAAAATGGCGTCGCCTACGTACCGCCTGCCCGCTTCAACTCTGATGGCACCGCGGCGATCGTCACCGTAATCCCGACCACCTCCCCACAGGACGAGGCGACCTCGGAATTGGTTGAACACCTGCGTGGGGTCGTAATCCCGGCCGCGGTCGGCAACTCGGGCGTCAACGCCCTCGTTGGCGGGGTCAACGCCGCCCTGGAGGACCAGAGCGAATACATCACCGACCGCATGCCGTGGTTCATCGCCGGCGTAGTCGGGCTCTCCTTCCTCCTGCTCCTGGTCGCCTTCCACTCGCCGTTCATCTCGCTGAAGGCGGGTGTGATGAACCTGCTCTCGGTCAGCGCCGCCTACGGCGTGATGACGCTGGTGGCCCAGGGAGGCGCGGTCGGCGAACTGATCGGGATCGACCACGAAGTCCCGATCGCGCCGTTCATGCCGGTGATGATGTTCGCGATCCTCTTCGGGCTCTCGATGGACTACGAGGTCTTCCTGATCTCGCGGATCCGCGAGGAGTACCTGAAGGACAACGACACCCGCCGGGCGGTCGCCGACGGCCTCGCGAAGACGGCCCGCGTGATCACCGCCGCCGCGGCGATCATGGTCGTCGTCTTCCTCGCCTTCGTCGCCTCGCCCGAAGTCTTCCTCAAGCTCTTCGGGATCGGCTTGGCAGCGGCGATCTTCCTCGACGCCACCCTCGTCCGCATGGTCCTCGTCCCCGCGGTGATGCAGCTGCTCGGCGAGCGCAACTGGTGGATCCCCGACTGGCTCGAGCGGATCCTCCCCCGGATCGAGGTCGAGGCCTCCGAGCCCCAGGTGGCGTCGAGCGGGTCCTGACGCGGCGTCTTCATTCGGAAATAGCGCGAAAGTGATCTCCCCGGCCCTCGAGACAGGGGGAGATTTTCTGTCCGCAGACCCTTTAACCTCTGAAATGTGAAGCCCACGATGGAGCAGCCCGATATTCACATCCAGGGAAACCCGCGCCCCGGGGAGCCTTCCCGTCCGGTCATGGAACATCGCCATTGGTTCGGTAATCGCCTGCGCTATGCGGCTGCGGTGGTCCGCGCCGAACGTGCGCGCCGCCGGAACCGACAGGAGAAGCTCTTCTAGTTACCCCCATCCGGTGGAGGGTCGATGAACGAAGACCTGATCCGCCTGATCACGCAGGTCTGTATTTCCTGCGCCCTTCTATTTGCGGGACTCAGCGTCCTGGTTCTGGAAACGGGAGATGCGGCCACCCAGAAACTCGCAGCCGGCTGGGTCGGCGCTGTGGTCGGCTACTGGCTGCAGTAGCCGACGCTACTCCGACTCGACCAGCGTTCGCCCCGTCATCGCCTCCGGCTGCTCGATGCCGAGCAGGTCGAGGGCGGTCGGGGCGACGTCTGCGAGGATGCCGCCGTCGCGCAGCTCGAAGCCGTGCTCGGTGACGATCAGCGGCACGGGGTTGAGCGAGTGGGCGGTGTTGGGTGAGCCGTCGGGCTCGAGCATGTGGTCGCAGTTGCCGTGATCGGCGGTGATGATGCAGGCGCCGCCTTTGGCGGTGACGGCCTCGACCACCTTGCCGAGCTGGGTGTCGACGGTTTCGACTGCCTTGACGGCGGCGGGGATCACGCCGGTGTGGCCGACCATGTCGGGGTTGGCGAAGTTGATGATCCCGAAGCGGTAGTCGCCCTCGCGCCAGTGGGAGACGAAGGTCCCGGCGGCGCCTTCGGCGTTCATCTCCGGCTTGTGGTCGTAGGTGGGGACGTCGCGGGGCGATTCGACCAGCGCCCGCTCTTCGCCGTCCACCTCCTGCTCCTTGCCGCCGTTGAAGAAGTAGGTGACGTGCGCGTACTTCTCGGTCTCGGCGACGTGGAGCTGGTCACCGCCCGCAGTGGCGATCGTCTCGGCGATGGTCGTCTTGGGGCGCTGCTCTGGGAAGGCGACCGGGTAGGGCCATCCCTTGCGGTACTCGGTCATCGTCGTCAGGTCGAGCGGCGCCGCGTCGCGGGGGAACTCGTCGAACTCGGGATCGGCGAGGGCGCGACTCATCTGCCGGGCGCGGTCGGGACGGAAGTTGATGAAGATCGCGACGTCTCCCTCGGCGGCGCCGTCGTAGTCGCCGATCACGGTCGGCTTGACGAACTCGTCGGTCTCACCGCGCTCGTAGGACTCTTCGATCGCCGCGATCGAGCTGGGGGCGTGCAGGCCCCGCGCGTGGACGATCGCGTCGTAGGCGAGCTTGGTCCGCTCCCAGCGGGTGTCGCGGTCCATCGCGTAGTAGCGGCCGCTGACGGTGGCTACCCGGCCGGCCGCGCGCAGCCAGCGCTCCAGCTCCTCCAGGTAGCCCTTGCCGCCGTGCGGGAGCGTGTCGCGGCCGTCGGTGAAGGCGTGGAAGACGATGTCGGGGACGCCCTCCTGGGAGGCAAGCTCGATCGTCGCCTCGATGTGCTCCCAGCCGGAGTGGACGCCGCCGTCGGAGACGAGGCCGAGCAGGTGGAGGCGGCCACGGGGGCTGGTGCGGGCGCGCTCGCAGGCAGCGAGCAGCGCCTCGTTCTCGAAGAAGCTGCCGTCGGCAACGGCGTCGTCGATCCGGGCCAGGTCCTGCTTGACGATCGCGCCGGCGCCGAGGTTGAGGTGCCCGACCTCGGAGTTGCCCATCTGGCCCTCGGGGAGGCCGACGTCGGGTCCCTGGGCGGAGAGCTGGGTGTGCGGGTACTCGCCCCAGAGGCGGTCGAAGACCGGCGTCTCCGCCAACGAGATCGCGTTCCCCGGCCCCGGCTCCGCCAGCCCCCAGCCGTCGAGGATGATCAGCGCCAGCGAGGGGACGGGCTCGGGCATCGGCCTAGCCTGCTGCCTCGACGATCGCGGCGAAGTCCTCGGCGTCGAGACTGGCGCCGCCGACCAGCGCGCCGTCGACGTCTGGCAGCGAGAGCAGCTCCTCGGCATTCCCGGGCTTGACCGAGCCGCCGTAGAGGATCCGCACCTCGTCGGCTGCGGCACCGCGCGCCCGCAAGACGTCGCGGATGAAGGCGCAAGCCTCCTGCGCCTGCTCAGGCGTAGCCGTGCGACCGGTGCCGATCGCCCAGATCGGCTCGTAGGCGATCACCACGCCCGCGATCTGGTCGGCCTCAAGCCCGCCGAGGTCGGCCTGCAGCTGGCGCTCCAGCACTTCCTCGGTCTCCCCCGCGTCGCGGGCGGCCTCGCTCTCGCCGACGCAGAGGATCGGCTCCAGGCCCGCAGCCAAGGCGGCCGGCACCTTGCGCGCCAGCGCCTCGTCGGTCTCGTTGAAGTACTGGCGCCGCTCGGAGTGGCCGAGGACGACCGCCTCGACGTCGAGCTCGACCAGCATCGGCGGCGAGACCTCGCCGGTGAAGGCGCCCGAGTCCTCCTCGTGCATGTTCTGGGCGGCGACCTTGACGGCGGTCCCGTAACGCCGCTCGACCACCGCGGTCAGGGCCGTGAACGGCGCGCAGATTACGACGTCGGACTGCGTCGCGGCGATCCGCGGCAGTAGCGCGTCGACGAACTCCGCCGCCTCGGCGACGGTCTTGTGCATCTTCCAGTTGGCGGCGATGTACGGCGTGCGATCAGGCATCGACTTCCCCCTCCTCGGCGTCTAGCAGGGCCTCGACCCCCGGCAGCTTCTTTCCCTCCAACAGCTCCAAAGATGCGCCGCCGCCGGTCGAGACCCAGTCGACCTGGTCCTCCAAGCCGAACTGGTTCAGCGCCGCGACCGAGTCGCCGCCGCCGACCACGGTGGTCCCGGGTGCCGCGGCGACCGCTTCGGCGACCGCCTTGGTGCCGCCGGCGAAGGGCTCCATCTCGAAGGCGCCCATCGGGCCGTTCCAGAGGACGGTGCCCGCCGCGGCGATCGCCTTCGCGTAGTTCTCGGCGCTGCGCGGACCGATGTCCAGGCCCATCCAGCCGTCGGGCACCTCCACCCCGTCGCTCTCTTTGCGCTCGGTGTCGGCGGCGAACTCGCGGCCGAGGACGAGATCGACCGGCAGCTGCAGTTCGCACTCGGACCCCTCGGCCCGCTCCAGCGCCTCCTTCGCCTTGCCCTCCCCCTCGGCGAGCGAGTCGCCGACCGGGATCCCCTGGGCCTTGAAGAAGCCGAAGCACATCGCGCCGCCGATCAGGATCTGGTCGGCGACTTCGAGGAAGCGGTCGATCACCCCGACCTTGTCGGAGACCTTGGCGCCGCCGAGGACGACGACCAGCGGCCGCTGCGGGTCGTCGACAACCTTGGTCAGTTCGGTCACCTCGCGCTCCAGCAGCAGCCCCGCGTAGGCGGGCAGGTAGTCGGCGACGCCGGCGGTGCTGGCGTGGGCGCGGTGGGCGGCGCCGAAGGCGTCGTTGACGTAGACGCTCGCCAGCTGGGCGAGGTTTTCGGCCAGGTGCGGGTCGTTCTTCGTCTCCCCCGGCTCGAAGCGGATGTTCTCCAGCATCAGGACGTCGCCGGGGCCGAGGGCGCCGCAGGTGAGGTCGACGTCACCCTCGATCACCCCCGGGGCCAGCTTCACCTCGGTCCCCAGCAGCTCCCCCAGGCGCTTGGCGACCGGCGCCATCGAGAGCGCCGGGTCGCGTTTGCCCTTCGGCCGGTCGAGGTGGGACATCAGGACCAGGGCCGCGCCGCGTTCGCGCAGCAGCTCGATCGTCGGCAGGGCGGCGCGGATGCGGGTGTCGTCGGCGACGACCCGCTCGCCCCCCTCGTCCTTCAGCGGAACGTTGAAGTCGACCCGGACGAGGACGCGACGCCCCTTCACCGGGGCGTCGCGGACGCTTGCCTTGCTGAAAGACATCAGTACAGACCCATCAGGCGACAGCCTCTCAATGGACGAGACCGACGGCTACGGCAGGACCTTGCCGGCCAGCTCGACGCAGCGGTTCGAGTAGCCCCACTCGTTGTCGTACCAGGAGACGGCCTTCACCAGCTTGCCGTCCCCGATCACCATCGTCTGGGCGGAGTCGAAGATGGAGGAGTGCGGGTCGCCGACGATGTCGGTGGAGACGATCGGGTCCTCGGTGTAGGAGAGGATCCCCTGCAGCGGGCCCTCCGCCGCCGCTTTGACCGCGGCGTTGACCTCCTCCGGGTTGGTCGCTTTGGCCGCGTCGAAGGTGAGGTCGACGACCGAGCCGGTCGGCACCGGGGCCCGCATCGCGAACCCGTTCAGCTTGCCGTTCAGCTCCGGCAGCACCAGGCCGACCGCCTTGGCGGCGCCGGTCGTCGTCGGGATCAGGTTGAGCGCCGCGGCGCGCGCCCGGCGCAGGTCCTTGTGCGGCATGTCCTGCAGGCGCTGGTCGGCGGTGTAGGCGTGGATCGTCGTCATCAGGCCCTGCTCGATCCCGAAGGCGTCGTTGAGGACTTTCGCCAGCGGCGCCAGGCAGTTGGTGGTGCAGGAGGCGTTGGAGATGACGTGGTGGTTCTCGGGGTCGTAGTCGGAGTCGAAGTTGACGCCGAGGGCGACGGTCACGTCCGGTTCGGTGGCCGGGGCCGAGATGATCACCTTTTTGGCGCCGGCATCGAGGTGCTTGGCGGCGTCGGCCCGCTTGGTGAAGAAGCCGGTCGACTCGATCACCACATCGACGCCGAGGTCGCCCCAGGGGAGGTTGGCGGGGTCACGCTCGGAGAGGACCTTGAGCTCGTCGCCGTCGGCGACGATCGTGTCACCGTCGACCTCGACGCCGCCCGGGTAGCGACCGAGGATCGAGTCGTACTTGAGCAAGTGGGCCATCGTGGCCGTGTCGACGAGGTCGTTGACGGCGACGAAGTCGATGTCCGCGTTGTTCTCCTTCGCGGCCCGGAAGACGTTGCGCCCGATGCGGCCGAAACCGTTGATGCCGACCTTCACAGCCATGAACCAATTCCTCCTACATTCGTGTTGGTGAAGCGGGGTTTGGGGAAGCCGATCCTATGGGGTCGGCGCGTTCGGCTCAGACTCAGTCGGAACCGATCGTAATCTCGATCTCGTACCCGTCCGGGTCCTTGAGAAAGGCGGAGTAGGAGCCCGAGCCGTGCGAGCGCTGCTCACCCGGATCGGAGACGCTGGTACCGCCCGCTTTGACCCCGTTCTCCCACGCCGCCTTAACCGCGACGATCCCGAGCGCCGAGAAGCTCAGCAGGCCGAAGCCAGGCTGGGGATCGTGCTTGCCGGAGACGAAGAAGACCGGTTTGGCGATGCCCCACCCGATCGTCTGGTCCTGCTCGAAATGCCGCCGCCAGCCCAGCGGGGCCAGCATCGAGTCGTAGAAGGCGGCGGACCGGTCGAGATCGCCGACCTCCAGGAGAACGTGGTGGAGCATTGGACTGAAGAGGCTATAGGGGCGCCTCCCGGGAAAGCCGCCCGGTCAGCCCGAGCGCGGGGTCCAGCGGAAGAAGCGGATCGCGAGGAGGAGGCCGGCGACGCCCCAGAGGGCGACGACGGCGAGGTTGTCCCAGGAGACGGCGGAGCCGCCGGCGGGGACGTAGGCGTCGAAGAAGGCGTCGAAGAAGTGACGGACCGGGAAGAGGTCGGCGAAGCCGAGGACGCCGCCGGGGATCTGGTCTTCGGGGATGAAGACGCCGGAGAGGAAGTAGAGCGGCAGCAGCAGCGCGTTGACGATCGCGGCGGCGGCGTCCTGGGAGGGGATCGCGGCGGTGAGGGCGATGCCGAGGCAGCAGAAGGAGGCGGCGCCGATCACGAGCGCAAGGAGGATCGCCGGCAGGCGGTCCCAGGGGACGTCGGCGCCGAAGAGGGCGCCGATCGCCGCCAGCAGGGCCAGCATCATCAGGGCGACGACGATCGAGTTGCCGACGCGACCGGCGATGAAGACCCAGGGCGGCATCGGGGTGCCGCGGCCGCGCTTGAGGCGGCCGTCTTCGCGGGCGATCACCAGGGTCATCGCCAGCGTCTGCATCGTCGCCGAGATGATCGCCAGCGACATGATCGCCGGCACGTAATAGGTAGTCGCGTCGATGCCGCCGCGGACGTCGACCTGTTCGCCGCTGAAGACGACGGCGAGGATGAGGAAGAGGAGCACGGGGAACATCACCGTGAAGAAGACGGAGGCGGGGTTGCGCCAGAAGGCCTTCTGGTCGTAGCGGAACTGGTGGCCGACCAGGGCGAAGCCGTTCATCGGGTGGTCTCCTCGGCGGTCTCGGCCTCGGCGGCGGCGGTCAGCTCGAGGTAGACGTCCTCGAGCGAGGGCCGCGTCACTTCAAGCGCCTCCAGCTCCTCGCCGTTTGCCAGCGCCGCCCCGGTCAGCTCGTTCAGCGCCCTCACCGGCTCGGTCGTCTGCAGACTCACCTCGCGACCGCCGCTGCGGTAGCGGATCGTCGTCTCGCCACCTTCGCGGTTGCCGAGGTCGGCAGGCGTGCCGCGGGCGACGATGCGGCCGGCGGCGATGATCGTCACCCGGTCGGCGAGGCGCTGCGCCTCGTCCATGTAATGCGTGGTGAGGAAGACGGTCTTGCCGAGGTCGCGGAGGCCGGCGATCACGTCCCAGGCCTGGCGCCGCGCCGAAGGGTCGAAGCCGGTCGTCGGCTCGTCGAGGAAGAGCAGCTCGGGGTCGCCGATCAGCGCCATGCCGACGTCGAGGCGGCGCTGCTGGCCGCCGGAGAGCCGGCTTGCCCGCTCGTCGGCTTTCCCCTCCAGCCCGATCAGCCCGATCACGTCCTCCGTCGCCCGCGGCGCCCGGAAGTAGCCCGCGTAGAGGTCGAGGGACTCGCGCACGGTCAGGTAGGGGTCGAGCCGGCCGCTCTGCAGGACGATCCCGATCCGCTCGCGCCACTCGCGCCCCGCCCGCTCCGGGTCCTCGCCGAGCACGCTCACCTCTCCCCCGGTCCGCCGCCGGTAACCCTCGAGGATCTCGACCGTCGTCGTCTTCCCCGCCCCGTTCGGACCGAGGAAGGCGAAGACCTCGCCCCGCTCGACCTCGAGGTCGATGCCGCGGACCGCCTCGGTCGAGCCGTAGCTCATCCGCAGGCCCTTGATGGAGATGACGGGTTCAGCCAAGAAAGGCGATTCAACCAAGCTCGACGTCGCGGTGCTTCACCCGCACGATCACGTCGTCGCGCGCCGCGAGGTCGCGGCGGATGCGGTCGGCGACGGTGATCGAGCGGTGGCGGCCGCCGGTGCAGCCGATCGCGATCGTCAGGTGGCTCTTGCCCTCGGTCACGTAGGCGGGGACGAGGAACTCGAGCAGCGGCAGCAGGCGGCCGTAGAACTCGCCCGCCTGGGTGCCGTTCTCGACGTAGGCGCGGACCTCCTCGTCCATCCCGGTCATCGGCCGCAGCACCTTGTCGTAGTAGGGGTTGGGCAGGAAGCGGACGTCGAGGGTGAGGTCGGCGTCGCGCGGCGGCCCGTTCTTGAAGCCGAAGGTGAGCAGGGTCAGCGCCAGCTTGCCGCTCTCCTCCTGCCCGAGCAGCTCTTCCTTGATCTGGCGGCGCAGTTCGGCCCCGGTCAGGTCGCTGGTGTCGATCACCTTGTCGGCGCGCTCGCGCAGCGGCGCCAGCAGCGCCCGCTCGGCCCGGATCCCCTCGACGATCCGCCCCTCCGGGGCCAGCGGATGGCGGCGGCGGGTCTCCTTGTAGCGGTCGAGCAGGGTCTCCTCGTCGGCCTCGAGGAAGAGGACCATCGGCTTCAGGCCTTCGGCCTCGAGGTCGTCGATCACCTGCACCAGCTCCTCGAAGTACTCGCCGCCGCGCACGTCGGAGACGATCGCGGCGCGCTCCACCCCGCTGCCCTCGTGGCGGAAGAGCTCGCCGAGGCTGGCGATCATCCGCGGCGGCAGGTTGTCGACGCAGAAGTAGCCGCCGTCCTCGAAGGCGGCGATCGCTTCTGACTTTCCCGCGCCCGAGTGGCCGGTGATGACGACGAGCGTGACCGGCTTGGCGGGACCGGCGCCGTTGCCGCCGCCCCCGCTCTGCGTGTTCGTTTCCACCCGCTCCGCCATCTGCTTCCTCAGTTGGTCCGGTTGAGCTGCTCGTGTATCTCGCGGCCTACTTTGCCAGGCAGACCGGGCACTGCCTCGAGCTCCTCGCGGGTGGCGGCGAGGAACCGCTCCGGCGTCCCGAAGTGTTGCAGCAGCGCCCGCTTGCGCGCCGGCCCGATCCCAGGCAGGGAGTCGAAGACCGAGCTTTCGAGCATGCCGCGGTCGCGGCGGCCGCGATGGTGGTCGATCGCGAACCGGTGCGCCTCGTCGCGGACCCGCTGCAGCAGCCGCGAGGCTTCCGAGTCGGCGGCGAGGTCGAGCGGCGCGGAGCGGCCGGGGACGTAGACCTCCTCCAGGCGCTTGGCGAGGCTGACGACGGTGACGCCGCGCTCGGTGAACGGCTGCAGCGCCCGCACCCCCGCCGCCAGCTGGCCTTTGCCACCGTCGATCAGGATCAGCGAGGGGAGTGAGGAGAAGCTGGCGTCGCGTTTGCCGTCGTGCGGGGAGAGGTCGGCCTGTTCGAGGTAGCGTGCCATCCGCCGCGAGAGCACCTCCTCCATCGAGGCGAAGTCGTCGGGGCCGCCGTTGCCGACGCCGTCGAGCCGGAGGTCGCCGCGGACTTTGAAGCGGCGGTAGTCGGACTTCTTCGGAGCACCCCCCTCGAAGACGACCATCGAGGCGACGGTGTGCTCGCCGCCGATCGTCGAGATGTCGAAGCCCTCGATCCGCACCGGCAGCTCCTCCATCCCCAGCGCCTCGGCCAGGGCGCCGAGCGCCTCGACCCGCTGGGTACGCCGGTGCTCGCGCCGCAGCCGGTCCTGGTCGAGTGCCAGCTGCGCGTTGCGCTCGGCCAGCTCGCGCAGCCGCCGTTTGTCGCCGCGCTCGGCCGCGCGGACCTCGACCGGCGCCCCCCGCCGCTCGCCCAGCGCCTCGGCCAGCACCTCGGTGCGGTCGCTCAGGTAGGGGCCGACGATGATCGTCCGCGGCATCGACGGCGAGGCGGCGTAGTACTGGGAGATGAACTCCTCGGCGACCTCGGCCGGCTCGCGTTCGCCCTGGTTTTCGAGGTAGAAGCTCTGGCGCTCGGCGAGGATCCCGTCGCGGACCTGGAAGACCTGGGCGTTGGCGTCCTGGCCCTCGACCGCGACGCCGATCAGGTCGGCGGTCCCCATCGTCGCCCCGGCGACGCGCTGGCGCTCGAACAGCGAGCGGATCGCTTTCAGCCTGTCGCGGTGGATCGCCGCCCGCTCGAATTCCTGTGCCTCGGCGGCCGCTTTCATCTTCCCCTCCTCCTCGCGCTCGACCTGGCGATAGCGGCCGGAGAGGAAGTCGACGATCGCCTCGATGTTGCGCCGGTACTCCTCCTGGGAGATGTACTCGACGCAGGGCGCCCCGCAGCGCTTGATGTAGTAGTCGAGGCAGGGGCTGCCGGAGCGGCGGCCGGGCTCCCTGCCCTCGCAGGTGCGGAACTGGAAGAGCTTGCCGAGCAGGTCGAGCGTCTCCCGCACCCGCTTGGCGCTGGAGAAGGGGCCGAAGTAGGCGCGGCCGCTGCGGTGCTTCTCGCGGGTGAAGTAGACGCGCGGGTACTCCTCGTCGAGGCTGACCGCGACGTAGGGGTAGGACTTGTCGTCCCGCAGGCGGATGTTGAAGCGGGGGCGGTGGCGCTTGACGAAGCTCTGCTCGGTCAGCAGCGCCTCCGCCTCGTTGGCGGTGACCAGGCTCTCGATGCGGTCGATGCGGGAGGTGAGGCGGGTGTTGCCGCCGGAGAAGTGCGAGGAGATCCGTTTGCGGATCGAGCGCGCCTTACCGACGTAGAGCAGCTCGCCGTCGCGGTCGTAGAAGAGGTAGACGCCGGGCTGGTCGGGCAGCTGCTTGCGCTGCTGGGCGATCCGCTCGGCGCGGCTCAGCGCGCCCTCGTCCTTCGCTTTTCCGTTGCCTTTGGCCATCGATCTAAGGGTAGGCTGCTGGCCACCTGGCCAACCCGCCCACGAGGAGACCGCAATGAGCCCCGAGACCGTCAACCCGCCGCAGCTGAACACGATTCGGATCGAGATCGACGGCGAGATCGGGACGCTGACCCTCGACCGGCCCGACGCCTTCAACGCGATGAGCCCGGAAATGATCGGCGAGATGACGGTCGCCTTCGGCTGGCTCGCCGACCGGGCGCCGCTGCGGGCGCTGGTCATCACCGGCGCCGGACAGGCCTTCTGCGCCGGCGGCGACGTCACCTGGTTCCGCAAAGGCGTCGAATCGGGGGAGATCGACCTGCCGAGCGACGTGCGGCGCGGGGCCGAGGTCCTGCACCAGGCGATCATCGACCTGCGGCGGATCCCCTACCCGGTGATCGGCGCGATCAACGGACCGGCGGCGGGAGCCGGCTTCTCGCTGGCGCTCGCCTGCGACATCCGCATCGCCGCCAGCAGCGCCTTCTTCGCCCCCGCCTACGGGCGGATCGGCGCCTCCCCCGACGGCGGCATGACCTACTTCCTGCCGCGCGTGGTCGGGCCGAGCAAGGCGCTCGAACTGCTGCTCGAAGACCCGAACCTGAAGGCGGAGGCGGCGAAGGAGCTGGGGATCGTCAGCGAGGTCGTCGAGCCCGACGAGCTGGCGGGGGCGGCGCGGGCGAAGGCCGAGGAGCTGGCGAAGAAGGCGCCGCACTACGTGCGGATGGCGAAGAAGCTGGTCGGGGTCAGCATCGAGAACAGCATCAACGACCACCTCCAGCTCGAGCGCCACGGGATCGCCGACTCGATGGCGACCGAGGACCTGCGCCAGGGTGTCGAGACCTTCTTCAGCGGCGGCACGCCCGAGTTCCACGGGCGGTGACACACGCGTTCAGGCACTGCTGAACGGGGTAGCGGCTCTTTACGTACCGCGACTAGAGTCAGCCACCCAAACCAGCAACAGCATCCCAGCAACAGAATCCGCCACGAGTCCTTCGCGGGAAAGGAACAAGATGAAGAAGCTTATTGCCCTGTTCGCCCTGCTCCTCGCTGCGCTGGCGCTCGTCGCCTGCGGCTCGGACAGCTCCAGCGACGCGGAAACCGGGGCCGCCGGCGTCGTCGAAGAAGTCGAAGACAAGGCCGGAGAAGCGGGTGAAAAGGCCGAAGAAGTCGGCGAAGAAGCCAAGGAAAAGGCCGAAGAAGCCAAGAAGGAAGCCGAAGGCGGCAGCGGTGGCTCCGGCGCGTCCATCGACGTCGAAGCCGACCCCAGCGGCAACCTCGCCTTCACGACCGACACGATCAGCGCCAAGGCGGGCAAGGACACCGTCAACTTCACCAACTCCTCGCCCGTCCCCCACGACGTCCGCATCGAAGACGAAAGCGGCAAAGAGGTCGGGGGCACCGAAGTGCTCTCCGAAGGCGCCGAATCCGCCGAAGTCGAACTGAAGCCCGGCACCTACACCTACTTCTGCTCCGTCCCGGGCCACCGCCAGGCGGGCATGGAAGGCACGCTCACCGTCAAGTAGCGCCCGCCACTCGCGACTCCGAACTTCGGCCCCCTATAGCGGGCTCAAGTTCGGAGTCGCTGCCTCGGGTGGAGAATGGGGTCATGTCGAAGCTCCCCGACTCTGAGCAGACCTCTCGGCCCTGGCGGATCCACGAGCTGGTTCGGGACTTCCAGCTCCTCGACGTCTGGGCGCTGCCCACCCCGGGCGGCCCCGACGCCTTCCCCCGGCTGGTGGCCCTCTTCGCTTCAGGCGACACCGCCGAATCGCCTTCTCGCGCCTCCAAGGCCCTGTGGACGATCCGGTGGAAGCTGGGCGAGATCTTCGGCTGGGACGAGGTGAAGGAAGGCGATCTGCCGGGCGAGTGGCGGATGCTCCGCGACCGCCTGCCGGACGACCTGCGCGACGGCCCCACCGGACCCGAGTTCGAGACCCTCCCGTTCGAGCCGGTCTACCTGCTCGACGACGAGTGGGCGGCGGAGCTCGCCAACAAGACCGTCCACGGCGTCCTCCACCTCTCCTGGGTCCCTGACAGGCAGGGTGGCTACCGGGGACAGATGGCCGTCTACGTCAAGCCGAACGGCCTGCTCGGCAGGGCCTACCTGGCAGCGATCCAGCCCTTCCGCCACCTCGTCGTCTACCCACCGCTGCTGCGACAGCTGGAGCGGCAGTGGCGGCAGGAAGGCGAACTGACCGGCAACCCCACCTGAGGCGGGTGGCGCTAGGCGCTCTCCGCCATCACCCGCGTGACCGAGTCGCCGACGAAGCAGGGCTTCTCGCCGCCCTCGACCTCGAGGGTGAAGCGGGTGACGACCTCGTACCAGCCGCCGCCCTTCTCGTCGACCGAGACGACCTCTGCCTTGGCGCGGATGCGTGAGTCGACCGGGACCGGGGCCGGGAAGCGGATCTTGTTCCAGCCGTAGTTGACGCCGAGGGCGAAGCCGGAGGAGGAGATCAGCTCGCCGCGAAAGCCGTCGACGGTGGCGAGGGTGAGGTTGCCGTGGGCGATCGTGGTCCCGTAGGGGCTCGCGCTCTTGGCCCGCTCGGGATCGACGTGGATCCACTGGTGGTCGCCGGAAAGCTCGGCGAAGGCGTCGATGTCGGCCTGGGCGATCGTGCGCCACTCGCTCGGCCCGACCTCCTGGCCGACCAGCGCCTTCATCCCCTCGATTCCCTGGACCTCCGTCGCCATCGGCGCGCAGTCTAGCTCGCGAGTCTGTGAAAACCCCCGTAATGCAGGGGCTGAGACAGACTCGCGCTCAGTCGCTCCACCAGTCGGGGACGAGCCGGCCGTCACCGTCGCGCCGCGGCCCGAAGGCGAGCACCTCGAGGCCATCGCCGCCGGCCTCGAAGGCGCGCGTCACTTCCGGCGAGACGCGGATCGCGTCGAGCGTCTCGACCTCGATGATCTCGTCGTCGAGTTTGAGCAGCCCGCTGCCGCGGACGACGACGTAGACCTCCTCCGCCTCGTCGTGGACGTGTCCGAACGGCTGCCGTTTGCCCGGCATGATCCGGTGGAAGCTGAAGCCCGTGTCCTCCGCCTCGAGATCGTCCTTGGCGAAGCGCGCCTCCATGATCTCGTCGCCGAAGCCGAACTCCGGCGCCGAGTTCTTGACCTCGGTCAGCTTCTTGTGGGTGAAGGGATTGCGCATGACGCTCCTTTCGTCGCTGCTGAGTGAGTTCCGCTACCCGCCGTGATTTCGCCCAAGCATTTCGACCTGCGAGGAGAGCTCGCCGTCCAGCAGGACGTGGAGGGCGAAGCCGGGCGGGTCGGTCCAGACGACCGCGTCGTCGTCCTCGAAGTCGGCGGGCACGTAGTCGGGCAGCATCTGCAGGTAGGTGCTGGGGGCAGCGAGGACCGGGCAGCCGGCGAGCGCCGAGGCGCCGACGCGGTGCAGGTGGCCGCCGGCGATCGCGCGCAGCTGCGGGTGCCGGCCGACGACCTCGGCCAGCGCCGCGCGCTCGGAGGCCGCCAGGTTGATCGCGTCCCACTCGGGGTGGCCGGTGGGAAGCGGCGGGTGGTGCATGGCAAGGAGGGTCGGCTGCTCGGGCTGCCTACCGAGTTCCTCGTCGAGCCGGCGCAGCTGCTCGGCGGCGAAGCCACCGGGGTCCTGGCCGGGAACGATCGAGTCGAGGACGACGAGGCGGAGCTCCCCCACCTCGACCGAGTAGTCGATCGGCTCCTCTCCCTCCCCCGGCAGCCCAAAGACCTGCCGCAGCGGCCCGCGGAGGTCATGGTTCCCGGGGAGGACATGGACCGGCGCGTCGAAGCGATCGAGGAGCCGGCGCGCCAGCAGGTAGTCCTCCCCGCTGCCTGAATCGCTGAGATCGCCCGTGACGATCACCGCGTCGACCGGGTTCGGCAGCGAGCGGACCGCCTCGATCACCTGCTCCAGCCGCGGTACCGGGTCCACTCCCTCCCACGCCGCGCCGAGGTGGAGATCGCTGAGCTGGGCGAGCAGAACGGGCTTCACGGCCGAGTAGCCTACGGGCGTGGCCAGTCCCGTCGGTCGTGTCCTCTCCAAGAGCCAGCTGGCGACGCTGGCGCAGCATGGCGAAGAGCGGACCGCCGCGGTCGGCGAGGAGCTGTTCCGCATCGGCGACGAGAGCTACCCGTTCATCGCCATCCTCGAGGGCGAGGCGGCGGTGCTCGACGGCAACGGCCAGGAGATCGTCCGCCATGGCGCCACCGGCTTTCTCGGCGAGATGAACCTGCTCTCCGGGCAGACGGTCTTCCTCACCGCGGTGGCCACCGAGCCGATGCGCTACATCGCGGTCGAGCGCGAAGAGCTGCGCAAGCTGCTGCTCGAGGACGCGCCGCTCTCCGACATCCTCCTCTCGGCCTTCGTCCAGCGGCGTGAACTGCTGCAGCAGCGACAGGGGATCGGGGTCGAGATCGTCGGTCCGCGGCACTCGGAGGCGACGCGGCAGCTGGTCGAGTTCGCGAAACGGCAGCGCCTCCCTCACACCTGGGTCGATCCCTCGGAGGACGAGGAGGCGGCGCGGGCGCTGGAGGGGCTCGATCCCGACGAGATCCCGCTGGTGCGCCTCCCAGGCGGGGCCGAGCTGCGGGCGCCGAGCGACGGCGAGCTCTCGCGGGCGCTCGGCATCGGGCTGGAGCTGAAGCCGCGGGAGGAGGTCGACCTGCTGGTGATCGGCGGCGGGCCGGCCGGGCTCGGCGCCGCCGTGTACGGCGCCTCCGAGGGGCTGGACACGCTGGTGATCGAGAGCACCGTGCTCGGCGGCCAGGCAGGCAGTTCGCGGCGGATCGAGAACTACCTCGGCTTCCCGGCCGGGATCACCGGCAGCGAGCTGACCAGCCGGGCGGTCACCCAGGCGCGCAAGTTCAGCGCCCGCACCGCCACCCCCTACCGGGCAAAGGCGCTGGAGCCTGGCGACGGCCATCACGTCGTCCGGCTCGAGGAGGGAAACGAGATCGCCGCCCGCGCCGTCGTCCTAGCCACCGGCGCCGAATACCGCAAACTGCCGGTCGCCGACCTCGAGCGTTACGAGGGCTTCAGCATCTTCTACGCAGCGGGACCGCCGGAGGCGCAGATCTGCGGTGGCCAGCGGGTGGGCGTGGTCGGCGGCGGCAACTCGGCCGGCCAGGCCGCCGTCTGGCTCGCCCGCGGCGGCGCCCTGGTCACGCTCCTGCACAGGCGCGCCGACCTCGGCGAGACGATGTCGAACTACCTGATCGAGGAGCTCGACCGCTACGGCGTCCACGTCCGCGATCGCAGCGAAATCACCGAGCTGCACGGCAGCGACGGCAGACTCGAAGCCGTCACCCTCAGCGACGGCAACCGCCTTCCCTACTCGTTCCTCTTCCTCTTCCTCGGCGCCTCACCCTGCACCGACTGGCTCGGCGACGCCGTCGCCCGCGACGAGAAAGGCTTCATCAAAACCGGTTCCGAAGTCGGCGCCGAAGGCCTGCTCGAAACCACCGTCCCCCGCGTCTACGCCGCCGGCGACGTCCGCTCCGGCTCGATCAAGCGCTGCGCTATCGCCGTCGGCGAGGGCGCCGCGGTGGTGCGGTTCGTGCACGAGCATCTGGAGCCGGCGGAGGGTTCTCGTCGACCTGCCGCCAAGTGAGCAGCTCCTCGACCTCCCAACCTTCCTCCGCTTCTTTCGACAGCTTCTCGATCAGCTCGTCGGTGAGAAGCTCACCGGTCACCAAGCGTCCGTAGTTCTTTGGCTTCGCCATCATTCCCTCGGCAGCAGGTACGAATATTTCGACCGCATCGTCATTGCATGTATAGCGACCTCCGACAAGTCCGGTCGCAATACGGTGACCACCTCTAGAAGTTCCGCGTTACGTGCCGGACCGAGGTAGAGGCGTCGCCGGTCATCCTCCTCTTGCACTCTGAGAGCGTGTCGAAGCGCATGCCTGATGTCAGCGGCAGCGACTCCATGCTTCAGCGCCTCCGGGTGTACGTCGCGCATTCTTCTGACACGAAAATTCACGCCACCAGCCGTACTTCGAAGCTGGGCATGACGATGGCGCCGGCGCCGCCGATCAGGGCGAGGATGCGGGTGACGTAGGCCTGGGTCTCGGGGTAGGGCGGGATGCAGTGGCAGGCTTCGACGGGGGCGGGGCCGGCGTTGTAGGCGGCTAGGGCAAGTTCGGGAGAGCCGAACTGGGTGAGGAGGTCGTGCATCAGGTGGGCCTCGGCGTCGATCGCGGCGACCGGGTCGTAGGGATTGGTGAGGCCGTAGGAGGCGGCGGTGCCGGGCATGAACTGGGCGATGCCCTGGGCGCCGGCGGGCGAGCCGGCGGTGGGGTCGAAGCCGGACTCGGCCATCAACTGGCCGGCCATCAGCGTTGGTGGAACACCCCAATGGGCGGCGGAGCGAAGGATCGGCTCGCGGTACTGCGCCGGGACGAAAGACGGCAGACTGGTCGAGGAACCGCTCATCGCTCCTCCCCCGCCCGCGTCCACAGCTTCTCCCGCCGGCGAGCAAGGAGCCGGGCCCGCATCGAACCCGTAATGCCAGGCCTCCCACGAATACCTCTGGACGAAGCCGAACCGGGTCGCGTTCGCGGCCAGCCATCCGTAGGCGGAGGAAGGACCGATATCGAGCTCGGTGGCGCAGCGATGCAGGGAGTGGCCCGGCGGCGCCACCCAGGTCGGGTCGGGATGCGCGGCGAACAGTTCCGCCTGTTCGGCGTCCGAGCGGAAGCCGGAGACGACGATGAGGACGATGCCGGCGTTGCGGGCGGCGGCAGCCATCTGGTCGTAGGCCGCCGCGACGTCAGGCCTCATCCCCTTGCCGTCGCGGTAAATCAAGGGACCGCTGTAGCCGCCGCCGCTTGCCATCCCCATACCCCCGCCGCCAACGGCGCCGTAAGGGGCTGCTGCTTCGGCGACGGCAGAAGCTTCCACGCGCTGGCCTTCGCCTTCGCGCAGGCCAGCGACAACCGTCGCTTTGGCCCGCACCGGGGCGAAAGAGCCGGCGTCGGGAAAGCGAATCTGGACGCGGTCGGGATCGACCTCGTTCGCGCGCGCGACGATCAGCGCGGCTGCCTTTGCGCGCTCCAGGTACGTCGCCTTCATGAGGTGGTTCGGGTTCAGCCGCCCATCTGCGAGCCGAGACGGAGAGAGGAGCCGCGGCAGGTCGTCGCGCATCGATCTGACCGCCGAGATGGCGATCAGATCGGCGGCACGCTGTGCCCTGCCCTTCCCCGTCACCGCCCCGGCGATCGCCACCAGCGCCAGGGCCCCTGCGATCAACGCAAGCGCCCCTCCGAGCGCCAGGATCAGCGCCTGGCCCGACTCGTCACGCGGCTTCATCGAACCGTTCGCAGAAGACGGGCGGCGAACCGCTCCGAGAGTCCGCCTGGAGCGCCGGCCGGCAGCGCTCCGAACAGCGCCCGCCGCTCCGCCACCCAGCTCAGCCGCCGTTTCAGAACCCCGACGTCGAATTCGCGGAGCAGAAGGTCCCGAACCGCCAGGGCGACCAAAGGCCGGTCCCTCTGGAGATCGCCCCGCAGCAGCACGCCGGTGGGCCGCAGATCTGCCTCCGGCGCCAGCGTCTCCTGCAGAAGTTGAGGCGGGACGTGCAGGACCGAAGTCGCACCGCGGGCGACGGTCACCGCCGCCGCGGCAACCGCAAGCCCTTCCGCATCGGCGGGAACCGCGAGATGGCATACCTGCCCGCGCGCCGCGACCCTCACGTCCGGGAGGTGCGCCGACAGTCGCTCCTCCAGGTTCTGGGCAGCCGCCGAGGCGAGCAGGGCCGGCCGGGGCGCCCTGCCGCCGAGGTCGATCAGCAGCGCCGCCAGGTCTACGTCAGCGCCGGCGCAGGCCAGTGCTGCCGCGGCTCCGCGAGACCCCTCGGCCTCGCCGACCGCGGAGACGACCACCATCGGACCGGTCTGCAGCGGATTGAGAAGGGTGGTCGGCCCACTCATCGAGCGGCCCTCGCGGTGGCGCTGCTGCTGATCGTCAGCCGTTCGGCCAATCCCGGAATTGGCGAAGGCGGTCGCAGACGCACCGACACCCCGCCCTCCTCAACCGAGACAGAGACGTCGTCCTCCGCCCAGCCCGGCAGCGCCGCCCTGGCGGCTTCGGCAGCCGAGCCGCCCGAAGCCAGCGCCAGCGCGCCGGCCTCGGCCGCGCCGTCGGCAAGCGTCATCGCGTAGCCCGCCGCCAGCAGTTGCAGGGCCACCAGTCCAGCCAGCAGCAGCGCCGGCAGCGCCGCGATCAGCTCCACCGTCGCCTGCCCCCGCTCAGCCACCTTCGGCCTCCAAGGAGCTGGTCGCGCCGACCCGCACCGGCGGCAGCGAGGGAATCAGCCGCGGAATCTCGACCTGGACCTCGACCCCGTGCTCGGACTCGACCTTCGAGCCGCTCCGCATCGCAGGCGGCAAAGCGGCGCGGGCAGCAGCGGCCGGGTCCCCACCCACCACCGCCGCCCGCGCTCCCGCTCGCGCGGCCACGCTCGCCGACCAGAGGGTTTGGCCGGCGAGCGCGATCTGCGCCACCGCCAGCACCGCCAGCAGCAGGAAGGGGACGACCGCGACCAGCTCTACCGAAGCGGTCCCCTCCTCCCCGTGCACTGCGTTCTCGGCCCTCGGCGGCATGCCGAGACCGTCACAGGCAAAAGCGCACACATGGCGCGCAAAAACAAAATCTTGTGGATCAGCTCACGCGCGAAAGCGTGACTCAGCCCCTAATAGGAGCTGGCTAGTACGAGCTCGCCTCCATCCAGACTTTCCAGATCGCGGCGACGGAGATGCCCAGCAGAACGATCCAGAGCAGGGTGCCGCCGCCGGTCGCGAACATCTTGTCGCTGCCGGCGACGAGCAGGGCCAGCATCCCGAAGGCGCCGTAGAAGATCGCGCGGCGGCCGTCGGTCAGGGTCGAGAGCGTCAGCTGGTTCTCACGGCTGAGGACGTAGAGCATCCAGGCGATCCCGGCCAGCAGGGCCATGGTCAGGGCCGTGATCACGGCTGCGGCCAGATTGCCGCCGCCGGGCAGGAAGGCGACCCCCAGGGCCAGCAGCATCACGATCGCTACGTTGCGCGCGGTTCGCACTCCCCAAGTGTAGGAGGACGGCCGCGAAGCAGCTACTTCTGGGTCATCACGAGGATGCCGATGATCACCGCGGCGGCGACCGCGGCGAAGGCCAGCAGACCGACGATCCCCGCCGCCGTCGCCGCGACCTGGCGATCGCTGCGGCTGAGCTCGAGGAACTGCCCCGAGCCCCAGATCCCCAACGAGAAGAGGAAGGTGACACCGATACCGGCCACGGCCGCCGCGGCCACGGTCTGCCAGAGCTCCTTGGTCTCGACGATCGTCGCGATCATCCGCCGGCCGCCGTCACGGGAGCGCCCTCTCTCGCCCGCCGCGCGAAAGCAGCGACGATCAGCGAGAGCGCCATCAGGGTCACCAGAACCGGCCCGAGAGCGCCGGTGCCGAAGATCCGCGTGAAGCCGTAGGTGAGGGCGCCGATCGCCGCCGCCGCCGGCAGCGTCAGCAGCCAGGCGACGAAGATGTTCCCGGCGACGCCCCAGCGCACCGCCGAGAGCCGTTTCGCCGCGCCGGACCCCATGATGCCGCCGTTGATCACGTGGGTGGTCGAGAGCGGAAAGCCGAAGTGGGTCGAGGCGAGGATCACCGCCGCGCCCGCGCCCTGGGCGGAGAACCCCTGCGCCGCGTCCATCTTGATGATCTTCGTGCCGGTGGTCTTGATGATCCGCCAGCCGCCGCTGTAGGTGCCGAGGGCGATCGCCACCGCGGCGGAGGCGATCACCCAGGTCGGCGGATCGGCGTCGGCGCTGAGCTTGCCGCCGGCGATCAGCGCCAGCGTGATCACGCCCATCGTCTTCTGGGCGTCGTTGGTGCCGTGCGCGAGCGCCAGCAGCCCGCCGGAGACGATCTGCCCGTAGCGGTACCCGCGGCTGACGATCCCCGGCCGCTGCTTGCCGACCACCCGGTAGGAGATCCCGATCGCGATCCCGGCGACGAGGAAGGCGAGGATCGGTGCCACCACAGCGGGGATCAGAACCTTGCCGACAAGCCCTTCGGCGATCACCGCGTCGAAGCCCACCGCCGCCACGGCCGAGCCGACGACGCCGCCGATCAAGGCGTGCGAGGAGCTCGAGGGCAGCCCGAAGTACCAGGTGATCAGGTTCCAGGCGATCGCCCCGATCAGCCCGGCGAAGACGATCGTCGGCGTGATCACTTCGGCGTCGACCACGTCCTTGGCGACGGTCGCGGCGACGCTGATCGAGATGAAGGCGCCGACGAAGTTGAGCAGAGCCGCGAACCCGATCGCCACCTGCGGCCGCGCCGCCCCGGTCGAGATCGAGGTGGCGACGACGTTGGCGGTGTCGTGAAAGCCGTTGGTGAAGTCGAACGCCAGCGCGGTGGCGACGACGATGACGAGGATCAGGTCCGAGTCCACGAGCTAGGAGTTTTTTATGACGATGCCCTCGAGGATCTGGGCGGCCGTCTCGGTCGCGTCGATCGCCTCCTCGAGCACCGCGAACATGTCCTTCCAGCGGATCACGACCATCGGGTCGATGCCGTTGGAGAAGAGCGAGGCGACGGCGTCGCGGGAGATCCGGTCGCCGTCGTTCTCCAGCCGGTGGATCTCGATCCAGTATTTGTCGAGATCCTTGAACGAAGGCAGGTTTTCCAGCCCCATCGCCAGCTGTTCGCAGGAGGCAACGAGCACCTTCGTCAGGGCCGTCGCCTGCTCCATCGGCGCCTCGATCTTGTAGAGGCCGAGGAAGTCGGCGGCCTCCTCGGTGAAGTCGACGATGTCGTCCATCTGCGTCGCCAGGGCGTAGATGTCCTCGCGGTCGATCGGGGTGACGAAGGTCGTGTTCAGGCGCCGGACGATGTCGTGGGTGATCCGGTCGCCCTCCTGCTCAGCCAGGAGGATCTCCCGCGAGAGCGAGCCGCTCTCGGGCCAGCTGTTCATCATCTCGTCGAGCAGCTTGGCGGCCCGAACGGCGTTCTGCCCGCCCTCGATGAAGAGGTCGAAGAAGGTCTGATCGCGGGGAAGGAGCGAGAAGCGCGCCACTGCCGCCGCATCCTAGAGATACGACGAGCGGGAGCGCCGCTCAGGCGGCGGAGGCGGCCAGATGCTCTGCGGCACGTGCGGAATGTCGTGCCATCAGCTCCTCCTGGACGCTGCGCAGTTCCCCGTTCGGCTGCTGACGGACCCAGGAGCCGTCGGCGCCGAGCACCCAGGAGCTGGCGTTGTCGGCGAGGCAGCGCTCCAGCACGTCCAGCAGCTCCGCCTTCAGGGCCGCGTCTTCGACCGGCGCCACCAGCTCGACGCGGCTGTCGAGGTTGCGCGGCATCAGGTCCGCCGAGCCCATCAGCACCCGCGTCTCCTCGCCGCGGCGGAAGGCGTAGATCCGCGAGTGCTCGAGGAAGCGGCCGACGATCGAGGTGACGCGAATGTTCTCCGAGACCCCCTCCACGCCCGGGCGCAGGCAGCAGATCCCCCGCACGTTGAGATCGATCCGGACTCCCGCCTGCGAGGCGTCGTAGAGGGCCTGGATGCACTTCGCGTCGACCAGCGAGTTCATCTTCAGGGCGATCCGGGACTCCTCCCCGGACTCGTGCGCCTCGACCGTGCGCTCGATCTCCTCGACGATCTGGTCGCGCATCGTCGTCGGCGAGACCAGCACCTTGCGGAAGCCCGCCGGGCGGCCGTAGCCGGTGAGGAAGTTGAACATCTCGGCGACGTCGGCGCCGATATCGGGATCGGCCGTGAAGAGACCGAGGTCGGTGTAGAGGCGGGCCGTTTTCGGGTTGTAGTTGCCGGTGCCGACGTGGACGTACTCGCGCACCTGCTCGCCCTCGCGACGGGCGACGACGATCGCCTTCACGTGGGTCTTCAGGCCCGGGATGCCGTAGACGACGTGGACGCCGGCCTCCTCCAGCGACTTCGCCCAGTGGATGTTCGCCTCCTCGTCGAAGCGCGCTTTCAGCTCGACCATGCAGACCGCCTGCTTGCCGCGTTCGGAGGCGCGGATCAGCGACGGCACCAGCGGCGAGTCGTCGCTGGTCCGGTACACGGTCTGCTTGATCGCCAGCACGTCGGGGTCGGCGACGGCCTGGGTGACGAAGCGCTCGACCGAGGTGTTGAAGGAGTCGTAGGGGTGGTGGACGAGGATGTCGCGCTGGCGGATCTGGGCGAACATGTCGACCGGCTCGTCGTCCTCTCCCTGCAGGCGCGGCTGGGTGACCGGGGTCCAGGGGGGGTAGCGGAGCTCGGAGTGGCCGGGGACGTCGGCGATCGCGTTGAGGTCGGCGAGATCGAGGAGCCCGTCGATGTCGTAGACCTCGCGGTCTTCGAGCCGCAGCGCCTCGACCAGCTGGGCGCGCAGTTTCGGGTTCATCCCGTCCTCGACCTCGAGCCGGACGACCTCGCCGAAGCGGCGGCGGCGGAGCTCGTCCTCGACCGCCTGCAGGAGGTCGTCGGCCTCGTCGGAGACGTTGAAGTCGGCGTCGCGGGTGACCCGGAAGTAACCGTGGTCGATCACGTCGATCCCCGGGAACAGCGCGTCGAGGTTGGCGGCGATCACCTCCTCCAGCGGCACAAAGGTGAGGCCGCCGTCGCCGAGCGGCAGGAAGCGGCCGAGCAGCTCCTTCGGGACCTTGACCCGGGCGATGATCTCGTTGCCGCTCTCGGAGTCGCGGAGCAGCACACCGAGGCTGAGCGAGAGGTTGGAGATGTAGGGAAAGGGCCGGCCGAGGCCGATCACCAGCGGCGTCAGCGCCGGGAAGACCTGGTGCTCGAAGCGGTCGTCGATCTCGGTCCGCTCCTCGTCGGTTGCGGTGTCGAGGGTGACGATCCTGATCCCCTGCTCCTCCAGGGCCGGCCGCAGGTCGGCGCCGAAGCAGTGGCAGAGCTGGTCGTCGAGCTCGAGGACGCGCTGCTGGATCGCGTCGATCTGCTGCTTCGGGGTCAGCCCGTCGGGGCCGCGGGCTTCGATCCCGGCATCGAGCTGGTCGAAGAGCCCGGCGACCCTGACCATGAAGAACTCGTCGAGGTTGGAGGCGTAGATGCTGCAGAAGCGCACCCGCTCGAGCAGCGGCGTCTCGGCGTCTTCGGCGAGTTCGAGGACCCGCTTGTTGAAGTCGAGCCAGGAGAGCTCGCGGTTGAAGTAGAGGGCGGGATCGTCGATGCACCCATCGTACTGAGGGGCATCTGGCTGATCGCCGGATGCCGCCTCTTGGGACGGCGCGTTATGCGACACGCGAGAGAGCCTGCGAACTGCCGGCCGCGGCGGCGTCGAGAGCGCGCCGGTAACCGGCGGCCAGCTGCCCCAGCGAGCGCTCCCAGGAGCGTTCGCGCGCGGCCTTGGCGGCGGCCGCTCCGAGCTGCCGGCGCAGCTCGGGCGAGGAGGCGAGCTGCAGCAGGGTGCCGGCGATCTGGTCGGCGTCGGGGCGGCAGAGCAGGCCGGTATGGCGGTTCTCGATCAGCGTCGCCGGGCCGCCTTCGGCGACCGCGACCACCGGCAGACCGCTGGCGGCGGCCTCGAGGACGACCTGACCGTAGGTGTCGGTGCCGCTGCAGAAGAGGAAGACGTCGGCGCTCGCGTAGGCGCGCGGCAGATCCTCGCCCGAGAGCCAGCCGAGGAAGGTCGCCCTCTCCCCCAGTCGCTCACGCAGCTCCGCTTCCTCGGGCCCGCCGCCGGCCAGCAGCAGGTGCAGGCGCGGGTCGCGGTCGTGGGCGCGGATGAAGCTCTCGGCGAGCAGGTCGACGCCCTTCTCGCGGGTCAGGCGGCCGGCGTAGAGGACCTTGATCTCACCGGGGAAGGCGTCGGGGTCGGCCTTGGCGGAATCGAATCGCGCGGTGTCGACCCCGCGCTCCCAGCGGCCGAGGCGGGCCGGGTCGGCGCCGAGCGCGATCACCGAGGCGTCGGCCGAGGGGCTCGGCGAGAGGACCGCGCCCGGGGCCGTGTAGAAGGCGCCGAGGCCGGCGCGGGTCAGCGCCTCCAGGGCCTCGTCCTTCGTCCGCATCCCGGCGTAGGTGGCGATCTCGGTGTGGTAGCTGGCGATCAGCGGCACCCCGGTGATCCGGCTCATCAGCGTCGCCGCGATCCCGGCGGGGCCGGGGGCGGTGACGTGGACGAGGTCGTAGCAGCCATCGGCGAGCACCTCGACCAGGTCCGGCAGCCCGGGAACGCCCAGCTTCATCCCCTCGTAGAAGGGGACCTCGAGCTCGGCGGCGGCGGGGAGACGGCGGTCGACGCCAGGGTCGGTACCGACGATGTCGACCTCGAAGCCAGGCACGCCCCGCTCGCGGACCTGTTCGATCGTATGGGTGACCCCGTGCATCGAGCCGATCCCGTCCGCGATCACGGCGACCCGCCGACGCTCGCCGCGGCGGTCCCGCAGCTTCGCCTTCTCGGCGCCGAGGAAGGCGGTTGCGGGCGCGTAGGGCACAGCAGGAACAAGAGCCTCGAAAAGGCCGTTGACGGCGCTCTGCAGGTCGCCTTCCGCCACCGCCCGGGCGCCCCCCTCAACCGCAGCCCGCAGGCGCCGGTCGTGAACGCGGCGGGCACGCCGGTAGAGATCGGCGTGGGAGAACTCATCCGCCTGCAGGTAGTCGATCAGCTCACGCCCTCGCAGATCGAGCCCGATCCCCTCAAGCCAGGCCTCCAGCAACGCCCGAGCATCCTCGGGACCAACGTCAGCAGCAACCTTCCCACCCCGAGCCGCGCCCTCCCGAATCACCCGCTCAACCATCTTCAACCCAGCAGCCGGATCGGGGTCCGCCTGG